>NZ_NRRF01000008.1 GCF_016583565.1 Thiocystis violacea
ACCGCTGGTGAGACTTGGCAGCGCCGTCTGGGATGTGGGCGTCTTCATCGTGGCCTCTTGAGTGGTTGTCATGATTCAAGCACATGACATTTTACCATTTTTGAGGACATTATTCCTTAATAAACAACCTATTGGATCCTTTTTAGGGCCGATTTTGAACTCCGAAACGTGAGCTCTATGTGAAGGCGTGCTTCAATTCCATACTTTGTTGCGGTTTCTTGTCATGTATGTGAAAAGTCACAGACGCGGTGTAGCGGAAGGCGCCCGCGCCCCGAGGCGTGAATACCCCAGGCGCCATGACGAGGCGAGCGGGCTGTGATATAAGTAATTTCTATTTGGGCATACACTCGCGAGCGACATTTGTATGGCCGATCGCCGACTCCAGGTGTTCCACACCGTTGCTCGACTGCTGAGCTTCACCAAGGCCGCCGAGACGCTGCACATGACGCAGCCGGCGGTCACCTTCCAGGTCCGCCAGCTCGAGGACCACTTCAATACCCGCCTCTTCGATCGCACCCACAACCGCATCAGCCTGACCGAGGCCGGCGCCATCGTTTACCGATCAGCGGAGCGCATCTTCGAGCTCTATGCGGAGATGGAGAATGGGGTGCGGGAGATCACTGGCGAGATCAGCGGCGCCCTCACCATCGGCGCCAGCACCACCATCGCGGAATACATGCTGCCGACCCTGCTCGGCGACTTCAAAGAGCGCTTTCCGGACGTCACCATCCACCTCAAGGTCTCGAACACCGAGGGCATTGTCGCCATGGTGGAGAGCAATGCCATCGATCTCGGCGTGGTGGAGGCGCCCGTCGCCAACAAAAACCTGGTGGTGGAGATCTGCAAGCAGGATCAGCTCGTCGCCATCGTCCCCCCCCGGCACCCGCTGGCCGGGCTCGGCGAGATTCCGGTGAACCGCCTGCTGGAATACCCCTTCATCTGCCGCGAGGAAGGCTCCGGCACGCGCGAGGTCATTGGCGACTATCTACACCTGCGACCCGCCGGCGGCAGCGCGCTCAAGATCGCCATGGAGCTCGGCAGTCCGGAGGCGATCAAGGGCGCCGTCGAGGCTGGCATGGGGGTTTCGGTGGTTTCCCAGACCACCATCCAGAAAGAGCTGAAGCTAGGCACCCTGGTCGCCCTTCAGCTGGATCCACCACTCAAGCGCCCCTTTTCCTTCGTGCATCAGAAGCAGAAGTTCCGCCTACGGGTGATGGAGGAACTCCTGGAGTTCGCGCGCGCCTATTGCCGCACCCAGAACGAAGAGGCGGCCTGAGGGCGAGCGCGGGCGCCAAAATGCGCCCTATGACGCAGACTGTCGACACGGCTCGGAGTATGATCGCGCTTCGTCGGACCCGCGCCTCGCCAGAGGTCCGGGTCATCCACAGGAGCAATGCATCCTCCAACCAGGCAGGTCATGTGCTGAGACCACTTCCCGGATCGGCGGACGAGCGACAATTGGTCAAGCGTTTCCGCGGACTGTCCGGCGCGGATCGCGAGACCCTGCTCGCCTTCGCGGACTTCTTGATCCAACGCGCTAAGACACAAAACGCTCAGACACCAGGCGTCCAGCAGACGCCTCCGCCCGTGGAGCCGCGTGAGCCGAAGCCCGAGCCGCGCCCCGAGAAAGAGAGCGTGGTCGGCGCAATCAAGCGGCTCTCCAAGACCTACGACATGCTCGATCGCGATGCCCTGCTCAACGAGACCTCGGCCCTGATGTCCGCGCATGTGCTGCAGGGCCGGCGCGCGCCCGAGGTTATCGACGAGCTGGAATCAGTCTTCGCCCGCCACTATTCGGATTATCGGAACAGGCACGCCTCGGAAGGTTAGTCGTCTTCGTCATGAACATCGTTGCAAGCTGGTTCCAGCGGAATCTCTCCGACCCCCAGGTCGTCTTTCTCGCGGTCTTGTTGCTCGCCGTCTTCGCCGTGGTCCTCACCATGGGCGACATGCTCGCGCCCGTGCTCGCCAGCATCGTCATCGCCTATCTGCTGGAGGGATTGGTCGGTCAGCTCGAGATGCGCGGCGTTGCCAGGCTGACCAGCGTCCTGCTGGTCTATGTGCTCTTCCTGCTCTTCGTCGCCTTGGTGCTGGTCGGCGTCATGCCGCTGCTGTCGCGCCAGATCACCGACTTGGTGCAACAGCTGCCCAACATGGTCTCGGAGGGGACGCGGGTGCTGACGGATCTGCCCGAGACCTATCCGGACATCGTGACCCGCGAGCAGCTCGATCAGGTGATCGTCTCCCTGCGCTCCGAGACGGTCTCCTTCGGGCAACAGGTGCTGTCCTGGTCGCTGGCGAGCGTGGTCGGCGTCATCACCATCATGGTCTACCTGATCCTCATGCCCATCCTCGTGTTCTTCTTCATGAAGGACAAGGATCTCATCCTCGGCTGGTTCCGCAGACATCTCTCCAAACACCACGGCATCGCCGGCAACGTCTGGAGGGATGTCGATCGGCAAATCTCGAACTATGTGCGCGGCAAGGCCTGGGAGATTCTCATCGTCTGGGGCGTGAGCTATGCGACCTTCTCCGCCTTCGGGCTCAAGTACTCCATGCTGCTGTCCCTGCTGGTCGGACTCTCCGTGATCATCCCCTACATCGGCGCCGCCCTCGTGACCGTCCCGCTCCTGCTGGTGGCCTGGTTCCAATGGGGTTGGTCCTCGCAGTTCGTCTGGCTCACCTTCGCCTACGCCATCATCCAGGCGCTGGACGGCAACGTACTGGTCCCCCTCATCTTCTCCGAGGTCGTCAATCTGCACCCGGTCGCGATCATCGTGGCCATTCTCGTCTTCGGGGGACTCTGGGGCTTCTGGGGTGTCTTCTTCGCCATCCCGCTGGCCACCCTGGTACAGGCCATCCTCACCGCCTGGCCCAAGCGCGTCATCGAGCCGCCACCCGTCGCGGACTGAGTCCCGCGGGCGAAGCCGCCGAGACCCGAGACCTAAACGAGAACGCCCCGCGAGACACTGGGTCTCGCGGGGCGCTTTGTCGTGCGAGCCGCCAGCGGCGGCGGACGGTGCGGCGCGGTCAGTTGAGTCCGCACATGCCGCCGGCGCAGCAGGAGCCGGTCGCGCAGGCGGGCGCATTGCCGCTGCCGAGGCTCGAACTCGTGATGACGTTCCCGCCCGTCGCCAAACGATGCACGGGGGCGTCGGCGGGCGTGTCGCCCAGCTCGATGTGGGCGCGCTCGCACAGCTCGCCCCAATTGGCGAGTTTCTCGCTCATGCGATGAGACACCTCGATCACGCGATCATTGGTCTCGCAGCGATAGTCGTAGGTTGGCATGTTTCTGATCTCCGTCGAATATCGATAAACGCTAATGCGCACGATTATAGGCGAGCCAGAGTCGCGCGCAAAGCCCAGCAGGACGCGCGGTTATGACGCATTCGCGGCTTGGTCGCAGGTGCGGCGGAGGAGAACGGAGAGCGGCAGGGCCGCCCGTCGCGAGCGGCCTCGGCATGGACCGATCAGCAGGAGTGGCAATAGTATCTGGGAAGCCCGGCGAGCCGGCAGGCCTGTTTGCACCCGCCGTTTGGAAAGAGGGATTCCAGGTGCTTGCGCGTGCACGGCACATGCTCGGAGAGCTGGCTGCCGATGGCCTTGATGATGACCCTGGGCGAGGGGGGCATCTCGTGGGTGTCGTAGTAGCTGCGCAGGAAGTCGAGCACCCTCCAGTGGCACTCCGAAAGGTCGAGCCCTTCGTCCTCGGCCATGGCCTGGGCGACCTCGCGGTCCCAGGCGTCGAAGTCGACGAGGAGTCCCTGCTTGTTGAGCCGCAGGTCGCGGCCCGCGATCTGAGCGGTTGACATCATTGCCTCCACCACCTTGAGGTGGGTCGAGTCAGCTTGGTGGTTGGCGCCTTTCCCGTGGCCTGGATCCTTCTTATTGCCAGGACACGCCTGACGGCTATCGATTCGATTGACAATTGTCAACCGGACCGGTTCAAGCATGGCTCGAATTCACAAAGATGCAAGCTGCATCGCCGGCGTCGGCAATGCCGGCGGTCAGGCGCGCCGGACGCCTGAGAGCCGGCGAAAAAGACCAGGTGCGCTCCGTTACCGAGCGGCCTTGAAACGCCTGCGCATGGCGTGGAGGGTGGGCTCGGTGTAGCCGTTCGGCACCTCGCCGCCCTTGAAGATGAGCTCGCAGGCGGCCTGGAAGGCGATGCCCTCATAGTCAGGCGCCATCGGGCGATAGAGGGCGTCGCCGGCGTTCTGCTCGTCCACCACCGTCGCCATCCGCTTGAGCGTCTCCATCACCTGCGCTTCGGAGACGATGCCGTGATGCAGCCAGTTGGCCACGTGCTGACTGGAGATCCGCAAGGTCGCGCGGTCCTCCATGAGGCCGACGTTCGCAATGTCCGGCACCTTTGAGCAGCCGATGCCCTGGTCGATCCAGCGCACCACGTAGCCAAGGATGCCCTGACAGTTGTTGTCCAGCTCCTCCTGGAGCTCCTCGGGTGTCCAGGCGCACGCGGGATCCAGTGGGATCTGCAAGAGCTCATCCAGCGTCGTCCGCCGGTCACCCTTGACCAGCTCCGCCTGGACCTCGTCGACCCGCACCTGGTGATAGTGCATGGCGTGCAGGGTGGCGGCCGTCGGCGAGGGCACCCAGGCGCAATTGGCGCCGGCCTTGGGGTGGGCGGACTTGGCGGCGAGCATGGCGGCCATCTCGTCCGGCATGGTCCACATCCCCTTGCCGATCTGCGCATGACCGCGCAGGCCGCAGGCCAGACCGGTATCCACGTTCCAGTCCTCATAGGCGATCAGCCAGGGGGCCTTCTTCATGTCGCCCTTGCGCAGCACCGGACCCGCTTCCATGTCGGTATGGATCTCGTCACCCGTGCGGTCCAGGAAGCCGGTATTGATGAAGATGACACGCTCGCGCGCGACCCGGATGCACTCCTTGAGATTGAGCGTGGTGCGGCGCTCTTCGTCCATGATGCCGATCTTGAGCGTGTTGGGCGCCAGCCCCAGGGCATCCTCGATCCGCGAGAAGAGATCGACCGCGAGCTGCACCTCTTCAGGTCCGTGCATCTTGGGCTTGACGATGTAGACGCTGCCGGAGCGTGAGTTGCGCTTGGCGCCATGCTCGGGATGGATGTCATGCAGGGCGCAGAGCACGGTGATCAGGGCGTCGAGCATGCCCTCGGGCACCTCCTTGCCCTCGCTGTCGAGCACGGCATCCGTGGTCATGAGGTGGCCCACGTTGCGCACCAGCATGAGCGAGCGCCCGGGCAGCGTCAGGGAGCCGACACCGATGCGGCTGTAAGTCCGGTCGGCGGCCAAGGCGCGTTCCGTCATGCGCCCGCCCTTGCTGAAGCTGGCGGTGAGATCGCCCTTCATGAGTCCGAGCCAGTTGCGATAGACACCGACCTTGTCCTCGGTATCCACGGCGGCGACCGAGTCCTCGCAGTCCTGGATGCTGGTCACGGCGGACTCCAGCAGGATGTCGGCAACACCCGCCGCGCTCGCCTTGCCGACGGGGTGTTCGCGGTCGATCCGTAGCTCGATGTGCAGACCGTTGTTGACGAGCAGGACGGCGCTGAGCTGGTCCGGGTTGCCGCGAAAACCGACGAACTGGGTCGCATCCTTGAGCATGGTTTCGCTGTTGTCCGGCAGCAGCACCACCAGCTTGCCGTTCTCCAACTTGTAGCCGCAGGCATCGGCCTGAGAGCCCCGATTGAGCGGCACCGCCTCGTCCAGAAAGGCCGCCGCGCGCGCGATGACGGCCGCGGCGCGGGCAGGATTCAGCTCGGCACCGCGCTCCAGACCCTCATCCTCGGCAATGGCATCGGTCCCATAGAGCGCATCGTAGAGGCTGCCCCACCGCGCGTTCGCGGCGTTGAGCGCATAGCGGGCATTACTGACCGGGACCACCAACTGGGGGCCCGCGATCTCCGCGATCTCCGGATCCGTATTGGCCGTGCTCACCAAGAAATCCGGCCCCTCGGGGACCAGGTACCCGATCTCCGAGAGAAAGGCGCGATAGGCGCTCAGGTCCAGCGGTTGCCCGCGGTGCTCGCGATGCCAGGTGTCGATCTGGCGCTGGAGCTGATCCCGTTTGGCGAGCAGTTCACGGTTGCGCGGCGCCAGATCGCGAAGGATCCCGGCGAAGGCATGCCAAAGGACATCCGCGTCGATTCCCGTCCCCGGCACCACCTCGTCCTTGACGAGGTCGTGCAAAGGCTTGGCGACCTTGAGGCCGCCCACATCCAGGTATTCAGTCATAGGTGTCGACCTCCGTTACCCCCGAACATGGAGGGTCACGCAAAGGCTGATGGGCAGGAAGAGTCTAGGCCGGGGAACAGGGAGACAAGGCCACCCCGCGACCCGATCCAAGGAAGAGTGGATAGCATCGGGCCGTGCTTTCGCAGGCGCAACACCAAGTCGATTGATTTACCTAAAGCATAGGATTGTAATAACAGCGCGCGCGAAAGACCACACGACCGCATGGCTTTTCGAGTGCAACGCCGAGACAGGGGGCGCTGACCGCGAGACCTTGCCGCACAGCCGATTCACCCCACGTCCGACAGACGCCTAGGTCCGCATGCGCACCACCATCAAGGCCCTCAGCGTCTCCAGCGCCGCCTGATACTCGAATCCCTTGATCTCCGCGCCCAAGCGCTCGGCATCCGCCCCAAAGGACTGGAGCAGCACGCCCTGGTCGCGCTCATAGGCATCGTTGGCCGCCGTATCGTCCATCTCGAGCAAGGCCTGGAGCCGATCCACGGCCTCGGACAGCGAGACCCCATCCGCCGCCTGCTCCGGCCATGCCGCCTCGCCCGCCGGAGCCGCCACGGCAATCCAGCGCGAGGCGCGGATCTCGCTCATGGTGGCATCCAGTGCGTCGGCCAGCGTGCCGGCGATGCGCGCGATGCCAATGCGCCGCTCGCGCGCTTCCGTCTCGGCACGGACCGCCAGGAGCGAGAGACCAGAGGCGAAGAGGTTGCCGGCCGTCCCCTTGAGCCGATGCGCGATGAAGGCCACCTGATCGAAATTCTCGCGATCCGCCGCCTGCCGCAGGGCCGCCGCTTGGCCCGCGCCGGAGTCCAAAACGGCCCCGAGCAATCTGGGCAGGAAGCTGGGATTGTGCGCATAGCGCGACTCCAGCAGCGGCCAGTCGACCCAGGCATCCACCCCCTCGGCACCCGTGGTGAAAGCCTCATCCACAGCCTCGGCCGAGCTCCTGTCCACCCCTGGGCGAACCAGGCTGTCAGCCTCGCGTTGGGGCTGGGGCTGGGGCTGGCGCGCGACCCGTTTGAGGATGGTCGCAATCAGGATCTCCAGATCGACCGGCTTGGCGACATGGTCCAGCATCCCAGCCGCCAGGCACCGCTCCCGCTCGGACCGCATGGCGTGGGCGGTCAGACCGATCACCGGCAGCGCGGGGGCGAGTTCGCGAATGCGCCCGGTGGCCTCCAGCCCGTCCATCACCGGCATCTGGATGTCCATGAGCACCAGATCGAAAGCGCCGGGAGCGTCGTTCCGCACCCGCTCGACGGCCTCCAGCCCGTTCTCGACCTGAACCAGCGCACAGCCCTCGTCGTCGAGCAGTTCCTCCAGCACCAGGCGGTTCGCCGGATTGTCCTCGGCGACCAGGATGACCAGCCCGCGCAGACGCTGGCGCGTCTGCGCGAGAACCGTCGTCCGGGGAGCGATGCGGTGGGGGCCGATGACGCCCCGCGGGTCGATGAGCGGAACTCGCAGGTCGAAGCGGGTTCCCTTGCCGAGCTGGCTCCGCACCTGGAGGTCGCCGCCCATCATCTCGGCGAGCCGCTTGCTGATCGCCAACCCCAGCCCGGTGCCGCCAAAGCGGCGCGTGATGGAGCCGTCCGCCTGCTCGAAGGGACTGAAGAGGTTCGCGATCTGCGCCTCGCTCATACCGATCCCGGTATCCAGCACGCTGAAGACGAGGGTCTCGTCCTGTCGCCCGGCCAGGAGTCTGACCTCGCCCCGCGCGGTGAACTTGATGGCATTGGACAGGAGGTTGCCGAGCACCTGCGCCAGCCTGAGATCGTCGCCGCGGAAGCTGGCCGGCAGATCCGGGGACTCCTCCACGCAAAAGCCGAGCCCCTGCTCTTCGATGCGGGTCGCGAACAGGTCCGTGGTCCGTTCGATGAGCCCGCGCAGATCGACCTCGCCCGCGTCGATCGCCAGCTTGCCTGCCTCGATCTTGGAGAAATCCAGGATGTCATCGACGATCCCGAGCAACAACTGCCCCGACTCGAGGATGCGTTTGAAGAAGTCCCGCCCCTTGCGGCCTTGGCTATGCCGCTCTCCGGCCTGCGCGAACCCCAGCACCGCATTCAGTGGCGTGCGGATCTCATGGCTCATGTTCGCCAGGAACTCGCTCTTGAGTCGCGCCAGCCGCTCGGCCTCGACCAGTGCCGCCTCGCGGGCCGCCTCCGCCTGCTTCTTAGCGGAGATATCGAAGAAGCTGACCACCGATCCGACGACCTGCCCATCCCTGTACATGGGGTGCGACGAGTAGGTCACGGGGAAGGCCGTGCCGTCGGCGCGCCAGAAGACATCCTCGTCCTGGCGAAAGGCGCGATGATCGCCCAGTGCATGGTGGATGGGACACTCGGAGCGCACGAAGGCCGAGCCGTCCGCGCGGCTGTGATGGATGAGTTCGTGCATCGAGCGACCCAGCACCTGCTCCGGCGCATAGCCCAGCATGGCGCAGGCGGCGGGGTTGATGAAGGTCGCGCGGCCCCCGGTGTCCTCGCCGAAGAGCCCATCCGCGCTCGACTCCAGGATGAGACGGCTGCGCTCCTCGGCGAGGCGCAGCTCGGCGGTACGGGTCTCGACCAGTTCCTCCAGATTGAGGCGATAGTGCTCCAGCTCCTGCTCGACCCGCTTCTTCTCGGTGATGTCCTCCTTCACGGCCAGATAGTGCGTCACCTGACCGTCCGGCTGGCGCACCGGGGAGATGATGGCGAGTTCGACGTATTCGCCGCCATCCTTGCGGCGGTTGCAGAACTCGCCCCGCCAGACCTCGCCCCGCGCGAGCGTCTCCCACAGCTGCGCATGCACCGCGGCCGGCGTGCGCCCCGAGCTGAGGAGTCGCGGATTCTGGCCAACCGCCTCCTCGCGGCTGTAGCCGGAGACCTGGGTAAAGGCGGGATTGACGTACTGGATGCAGCCCTCCAGGTCGGTGATGACGATGCTCGCCGGACTCTGGTCCACCGCCAGGGAGAGCTGGCGCAGCTGCTCCTCGGAGCGCTTGCGCACAGAGACGTCGAGGTGGGTCCCTGTCGCGCGCAGCGGGTGCCCATACGCATCCCGCTCGACGACGCGACCACGGTCCAGCACCCAGACGTAGCCCCCGTCCTTGTGCCTCAGCCGCATCTCGATCTCGTAATAGGGCGTCTCGCCAGCGAAATGCCGCTCCAGCGCCTGCTTCGCCAGCACCAGGTCCCGCGGATGACAGAGCCGCTCCCAGGTCGCGTAAGTGACCGGCTGGAGCTCCTCCAGGCAGTAGCCGAGCATCTCCGCCCAGCGCGCGTTGACTTGCACGGAGCCGTTCGGCACCTGCCAATCCCACATGCCGAGATCGGAACCATCCAGGGCCAGCGAGAGCCGCTCCCGGCTCTCCTCCAGCGCCAGCTCCAGCTCCTTGCGCTCGGTCACGTCCTCGTAGACGGTCACCAGCTCGCCATCCGGCAGGCGATAGACGAAATTCTCGCGCCAGCCGGCGCGTGAGGCGTCGCTGTAGAAGGTCGGCGCGAAGTGCTCGGGCACGCCGGTGCGCCAAACGCGCCTCAGCACCTCGATCAGTCCGAAGTCGGCGACGCCGGGGAAGACCTCCGTGAGTCGGCGACCCCGGATCTCCGCGCGCGGGATGCTCTCGATCCGCTCCACGGCCAGATTGACATCGCGAAAGCGAAAATCCTCGCCGTCGTCCAGTGCGTCGAGGATACAGACGCCGCCGCGCATGTTCTCGAAGAGCGCGTGGAAGCGACACTCACTCTCGCGCAGCGCCCGGTCGGCCCGCCGCTGACGCACGATGCGCCAGATCTCGTTGGCGATGAGCTGCAGGGTCTCGACGTCCGTCTCATCGTAGTCCGCCGCTTTGTTGCCGACGCTGGCCAGCATGCGCACCAGGTCGCCGTCGATCACCGGGACGCTGATGAGGCGATCGAGCGCCGCGTGCCCCTCCGGCAGACCCGCCTTGTGCGGTGTCGCTGGATAGTCGTTGAAGACCACCGGCTCGCCCCGGCGCAGGGCATCCGCCCAGATCCCCGCCTGACTGACGGGATAGTGCCTGTCGTGGGCCGCGTGGCAATCGCTGTCGAGGGTCCGTCGCGACCAGGTCACCAGCTCGATGGTCTCCTGGTCGTCGTTGACGAAGTGGATGAACGCAATGCGGCTCTCGGTCAGGTCCTCCGCCAGCTCCAGGCCGCACTGCATCAGCTCGGCCTCGCCCATGCGCTCGGCGGCCCGCGGCAGCTCGAGCAAGGCGCTCGCGCGGCGGGTCTGCAGCAGGAGCGCCGCCGCGTTGCGCCTGCGCTGGGTCACGTCGCGGTCGATGCCCCGATAGCCCCGCAGAGCGCCATCGGCGGCAAAGATGGGCGTGCCCGAGGTCTCGAGCATCAGCGCATCGCCGTCCTTGCGCAGACAGCGATTCTCGAGCATGGCAAAGGGTGCTCGCTCGGCCAAGATGGCCTTGAACGCCTGCTCGACACGCTCGCCCTCCTCGGGCGCCATGAACGCCCAGGGGGTGCGGCCCAGCATCTCCTCGGGCGCATAGCCCAGCAAGCCAAGGGAGACGGGGCTCACATAGGTGTAACGTCCCTCGGCATCGACCTCCCAGATCCAGTCGAGCGTGGTCTCGACCAGGGCGCGGAAACGACTCTCGCTCTCCTTCAGTGCGCGCTCCGCGGCCTCTAGCGCCGCCTGCCGACGACGCGCCCCGAGGGCCTGGCCGATCGCCGAGCACAGACGAACCAGGCTGTCCTTGAGGATGTAATCGTCCGCCCCGGCACGCAGCAGCTCGACGGCACTCTCGTCGCCGAGCGCGCCCGTCACGAAGATGAAGGGCAACAGCCTGTCGCGCTCGCGCACCAGCCGAAGGGCCTGCCGACCGTCGAACCGGGGTAGCTGATAGTCGGCCAGGACGAGGTCGGGGCGGAATGCCTCCAGCGCCGCGAGAAAGGCCTCCCTGTCCTGGACCCTTTGGCTGGTAAACGACAGGCCAGCCTTGCGCAGGACGTGCTCGGTGAGTTCGGCGTCGAGCGGATTGTCTTCCAGCAACAGGAGGCGCAGCGGCTCGGTCATTGATCGCGCCTGCTGTCGGGCGGAACACGATTGACCAGAACCCAGTAGAGGCCCAGCTCGGCGACGGTCCGGGCGAAGGCGTCGAAGCCGACCGGTTTGGTGACGAAGCTGTTGACACCGAGCTGGTAGGTCGCAACCAGGTCCTGCTCCTCCTGCGAGGAGGTGAGGACGACCACCGGCAGCTCACGGGTTTCGGGGTTGGCGCGAATGGCGGTGAGGACTTCGATGCCGTCCAGCTTGGGCAGACGCAGGTCGAGCAGCACCACCCGCGGCAGGCGGTTGTGCGAGTTGGCGCGGGCGCCGCGGTGAAAGAGAAAATCCAGGGCGGCCGCGCCGTCCCTGACCCACTCCAAGTGATTCGCAAGGTTGTTCTTCTTCAGGGCGCGGATCGCGAGTTCCGCGTCGTTGGGGTTGTCCTCCACCAGCAGGATGTCAACCACCGAATCGTTGTTCACCGAATCGTTGCTAAACGAGTCGTTGCTCACCATGGAACTCCTCCTCCGAACCCTTGGGCGGCCCCGTGGGCAGACAGAAACTGAAGGTCGCGCCAGCCCCGGTGGCGCCCGTCGCCTCGACCCGCCCCTGATGCTTGTCGATGAAACGCTTGACGATCGCCAGCCCGACACCCGTGCCCTCGAATTCGTCGATGCCATGCAGGCGCAGAAAGAGTCCGAAGAGTTTGTTGCTGTAGGCGGGGTCGAAGCCGGCGCCGTTGTCGCTCAGGCGATAGCACACCATACCTGGACGACGCTCCGCGCGGACCTCGATCATGGCCGGATCTTGCCCGCGCGTAAACTTGATGGCGTTGGCCAAGAGGTTCTGCCAAACCTGGCGAATCGCCCTGGGGTCACAGGCGACGTTCGGCAGACGCGGGCAGAGGAAGCGGACCGCGCGACCAGCGCGCTGCGCGGACAGATCCTCCCAGACCTCCTCGACCAGCCGCCCCATGTCGAAGTCGATCCGGTCCAGCTCCAGGCGTCCGGCACGCGACAGGGCGAGGATGTCATCGATCAACTGCTCCATCTTCTTCGCATTGGCGCTGACGACCCCAAACAGCCGGCGCCCCTCATCATCCAATGAGGCTGCGTAATCCTCCTCCAAGATGCCGATGAAGCCGTCGATGGCCCGCAAGGGCGCACGCAGGTCGTGCGACACGGAGTAGCTGAAGTTCTCCAGATCCTTGACCGCCTCTTCCAAGTCACGGGCACGGCGCTCGCGGGCCTGCTCCGCGTCCGCCAGGCGATGGGCCATGTGATTGAAGTCCCGCGCCAGTTGCGCGAATTCGTCCTCGCCGCTCAACACCAGATCGCGCGGATGCCCGCCCTCCCCCACGTGGCGGGTCTCGCGGCTGAGCGACTGGATGGCGGTCGCGACCCGACGAAGGGTCGGGTAGGTGAGCAGCATCACCAGCAGCGCCGTGGCCGCGAGCAACCAGAATTCGACCATCCAGAGCTGCCGGCCGTAGGCCAGCGCCGCGGCATCGCTGTCGCGAAAGAGGCGCCGCGCCATCGGCTGCAGGACGGCGATGGACCGGCGCAGACGCTCCGCCACCTCCCACGAGGGCGGCGGCTCGAGCTGACCGAGAGCCGGCACCGACAACCCGTCGAGGTTCATGAAGTGGATGCGGGTCAGGAGGAGCCGACCGGCCATCTCGTCCAGCATCCCGACGAGGTTGGGCTCGCGCGCCGCGGACTGGAGGGCCAGCATCTGGCTATCCAGGTCCTCGAGCAACTGGTAGCCGGCGCGCCGACCGCCATTCGCGCGGGTCTCGACGATATGCCGGCTCAGCACCTCGAGCTGGCGCAGTTCGTCGAGCATCTCCGCCGCCAGCAGGGTGCTGTCGCGCAGCACGTCCAGACGGTCCTGACCACGGTAGAAGGTCAGGCCAAAGAGGACCGCCATGATCAGCGGCAGCAGCCCGATCAGCTTCAGCTTGGCTTTGATGTCCATGGCGATCACCGATTTGACGATAGGGACGCCGACATCCGAGGAGCCGCGGCCCCCGGCTCTCTGCCGTCGCGGGGCGAATGGCGCGGCACGCACCGCGAGGAACCAGGAGGGCAGACAGGCAGACACCGCGCGGCGAGAACGCACGACGCTCCTCAAGCACAGTATCGGCCAGTGGGGCAAAAAGTGGAGAGAAAATGAGCCGGGGCCTTGCGGGTGCGACACACAAGACCGGCCGGCGGGCGGCCAGTGCCGCCCGTGGCGCTCGGTCACGACCGCTCGCCCAACGGAGAGGCGCCTAGGACTCGATCATCTGATCCAGGCCGTGCCCCGGACGCACCATGGGGATGACGTTCTCCGCCTTGTCGATCCAGACATCCACCAGCACCGGGCCGGGCTCCGCGAGGGCGGCGGCGATCCCGTCGCGCAGCTCCGCAGGCGCCTTGATCCGCATCGTCTTGAGACGCGGATAGACGTACTTGAGACCCGTGAGGTTGGGGATCTGCCGCCGGCAGGTCTGATCCAGCTCCATGCACTCGGGATCGCAATCGGCGGTGCGCGCCAGGCAGGTCTCGTAGTGATGACCCTCGTCCATCATGTCCTCCCACTGGCGCACCATGCCGAGGAAGCTGTTGTTGAGCACGAACATCTTGAGCGGCACCCGGTTGGCCACCACCGTGCCCAGCTCCTGGATGTTCATCTGGAAGCTGCCGTCGCCGTCGATCAGCACCACGGGCCAGGCGGGCTGCGCGAACCAGGCGCCGATGGCCGCCGGCAGACCGAAGCCCATGGTGCCCAGCCCGCCGGAGCTGATCCACTGGCGCGGGCGACGGAATCGGTAGTATTGGGCAGCCCACATCTGGTGCTGGCCCACTCCCGTCACCAGGGTCGCCTCGCCGCGCGTCAGCTCGGAGATGATCTCGATGGCGGCCTGGGGCTTGATGTAGTCGGACGCCTCGTAGGGTTTGGGCATCTGAGTGCGCCACTCCCGCACCTGGGCCAACCAATCCGCGTGCCTGGCCGAGCGGCCGGAGGCGAGCGCGTGCGCCAGGAACTCGTCCAGGCCAGCGATGAGGTGCAGATGGGTCGAGATGGTCTTGTCGATCTCGGAGGGATCGATATCGACATGCGCGATGCGCTTGCCATCGGCAAAGCCGCGCACCGCGACCCGGTCATCGAAGCGCCCCCCCAGGGAGAGGATGAAATCGGCGTCGCGCAGGGCATAGTTCGCCGGGATGGTCCCGTGCATGCCGGGCATGCCCAGGTTGTAGGGCGCCTCGAAGGGCAAGGCGCCGAGCGCGTTGAAAGTCGTCGTGACAGGGACCTGGAAGCGCTCGGCGAGGCGCTGCAGCGCCAGGGACGCATTGGCGTGGATGACGCCGCCGCCCGCCTTGATCACGGGTCGCCGCGCGCCCGTCAAGGCGTCCAGGATGGCGTCCGCCCGCTCGACATCGAAGGGCACGGACTCCCGATGGCGTCGGCGGGGCGGGTTGCCCGCCTCCAGGGAGGCGAGCTGGACATCCTTGCAGATATCCACGACCACCGGACCAGGACGGCCATGCGTGGCCAGCGCATAGGCATCCCGCACCACCCACTCCAGGTCACGCACGTCCTTGATCAGGAAATTGTGCTTGGAGATGGGGCGCGTCATCCCAACGGTGTCCACCTCCTGGAAGGCATCGGACCCGATCGCGCCGCTCGGCACCTGGCCCGTGATGAAGAGCGTCGGCAGCGAATCCTTGTAGGCATCCGCGATGGGCGTCGCCAGATTGGTCGCGCCAGGCCCGGAGGTCGCGAGCGCGACACCCACGCGCCCGCTGGCCCGGGCGTAGCCTTCGGCCGCGTGCCCCGCGCCACCCTCCTGGCGGCAGAGGACGAAGTGAGGCACCTTTGCGCCGCGACGCAGACGCTTGTTGATCTCAACGTGAATGGGGATGACCGCCCCACCCGTGTGGCCAAAGATGCATTCGATACCAAGGTCGTTGAGCACGTCGAGCAGCAGCGCCGCGCCGGTTCGAGTCGGGATTGTCATGACATTTGTGATTGATTTAACACTGACACTGGGTCGAGCCTGTGATGATAGCCCGAACAGGAGAATGCTATGAAAACTGCAGGACACTTTGCGCCTTTCGCCCTGATCGACAAGGGGCACGCCTTGCCATGGCTGGTTGCGCTCGCCGTGGTCGCCGGCTCACTCAACCTCGTCGCCGAGCGGCGCCCCAGCAAACAGGAGGACGACACGGCGGCCTCGGGCGCGGACAGCATCAGCCTGCGTCTGATGCCAGTCGGCAGGCTCAATCTCGCGGCCAGCCCGGCGCAGACCAAGCCAGGCGTCGCGGAGGCGGCGCCGGCATCAGCCCCCGCCCCTGCGCAACCGAAGACCGAGCCGGCGCAGCCAGCGGCCGCGTCCAGCGAGCCCAGGGGCGCGGCTGCCGTATCGGCGCAGCCTCATGAGACGGCCAGCTCGGCCGAGATCACGACGACCGAGCCTGTTTCGGCCCCGCCCGCGCCTTCCGCCAGCACCCCAGTGCAGCCGGCACCACGACCTGGCTACTGGTACCCACCCTATCCCCAGGGCTACCCGGTCCAGCCGCATCCCTATGGCGGGGCCTATCCGCCCTATCCGGCACAGCCCGGCTGGAGACGCTGAGAGCGCCGCGGCCCAACGACAAACGCCGCCCAGGGGGCGGCGTTCGGTCTCGCTGACGTCGGACTCGCGATCAGATGTAGAGACAGATGTCGCTCTCGCCGGCGAACTCGAAGAAGGCCGCGGCTCCGGCGTATTCCACGCCGTCGATGAAGTCCGACGTGTTCATGTCGAATAAGTCGACCGTCATCTGACAGGCGATCAGCTTGACTTCGGCCTCCTGGCACAGCTCACGCAACTCGTCGACGCTCGCGACGCCCTTGCTCTGCATCTTCTTCTTCATCATCGAGGTCATCATGCCCTGCATGCCAGGCAGAGTCATTCCGAGGATGGGGAACCACTTGTCCATGCCCATCGGCATCGGCATGCCCGGATTGCCCAGGGGAGTCACCTCGAGCGCAAGTTTCTTCTTCAGCAGCTGCAGGCCGTAGAAGGTGAAGAAGATCTGCGTCTCGTATCCCAGTGCCGCGGCCGTGGATGCCAGGATGAATGGTGGGTAGGCCCAGTCCAGCGAGCCCTTCGTGGCGATGATCGCCAGCTTCTTCTGCTCCATCGAGTCCTCCTCGCGTGCCGCGCGGGCTCGCAGGTTATCTTGTGTTGAATGAGCGATCTGTTGAACGAGGGAATCCGTCAGACAAGGACGCTAGGCGATCAGGACTTCTTGATCAGAAACTGGAATTTCCCGCCTTCTTCCTTCGACTCCATCAGCTCATTGCCGGTCTGCTTGGCGAAGGCGTCGAAGTCTTTGACCGAGCCAGGATCCGTCGCGATGATATGCAGGATCTGGCCGCTCGCCATGGCGTTCAGGGTCTTCTTCGCGCGCAGGATCGGCAGGGGACAGTTGAGGCCGCTCGCATCCAGCTCTTGATCGAAATCTGCCATTGAATACCTCCAGTCAGGGGTCTGTTTTAGAATATCAGTAGACACAAGAATTCGCGGTTATAGGCGAATCCAGTTGAAAAGGCAAGCAGGCTCGAAACGCGCCTCTTGCCGGAAGAAACGCCCGAAAATCAGGCGCTGGGCGCCTCGATCGGGTAGCCGTGCCGCGCCCAGGCGATGATCCCACCGCGCAGGTTGAGCACGCGTCCATAGCCCTGCTGCATCATGTAGGCGCAGGCCTGATAGGAGCGCGCGCCGCTGCGGCAGTAGAGTACGACATCCTTGTCCTTGGGCAGCTCGCTCATCCGAATCGGGATCAGATGCATGGGCAGCTGCAGGGAATCCGGGATCATGCCCTGGGCGATCTCCGCCGGTGTGCGAATATCCACCAGCAGCAGGCTCTCGCCCTCCTGAAGGCGCTTGCTCAAGGATTCCGAATCGATCTCGTTGACCACGCTGTCGTCCTACCCTAAAACTAAGTATTTAAGTATATTAAGGACTTTTGTAGGCCAGCTCAATGATGGTACTGGCCGAGCACGATCGAGGGCATCATGCAACTCCTCCCCATCTTTCTCGATATGCGGGGTCGGCCCTGCCTCGTGGTCGGCGGTGGCGCCACCGCGGCACGCAAGGTCGGCAACCTGGTCCGCACGGGCGCCGCACTGACGGTGATCGCGCCCGAGGTCTGCGACGCCCTCACCCGGCGGATCGAGGCCGGCGCGCTGACGCACCTCGCGCGCGCCTTCGAGCCCGGCGACATTGCAGGCAACACGCTGGTCATCGCCGCGACCGACGAGCGTGCGGTCAACCGCGAGATCGCGCTGCTCGCCAGCGAGCAGGGGATCCCGGTCAATGTCGTCGACGACCCGGACGCCTGCACCTTCATCCTGCCCTCGATCGTCGACCGCTCGCCGGTCACCGTCGCCGTCTCCACCGGCCGGTCCTCGCCCGTCCTCGCCCGCTTGCTGCGCACCCGGCTGGAGTCGCTGATCCCGGCGGGCTACGGGCGACTGGCCGAGCTGAGCGGGAAGTACCGTGAGCGCGTCAAGACACGCTTCACCGACCACCGCGAGCGCAGACGCTTCTGGGACCGGGTGCTGCAGGGCGCCGTGGCCGAGCGGATCTTCGCGGGGCAGTTCGAGGAGGCGGAGGCCGTCATCGAGCAGGAGCTGGCGCCGGATGCACAACACCAAGACATGGGAGAGGTCTACCTGGTCGGCGCCGGACCGGGCGACCCGGACCTCCTGACCTTCAGGGCGCTGCGCCTCATGCAGCAGGCCGACGTGGTCGTCTATGACCGCCTGGTCGCCGAGCCGATCCTGCAGATGACGCGGCGCGACGCCGAGCGCATCTATGTCGGCAAGCAGCGCAACCACCACGCCATGCGCCAGGAGGAGATCAACCGACTCCTCGCCGACCTGGCCAAGGACGGACACCGGGTGCTGCGGCTCAAGGGCGGCGATCCCTTCATCTTCGGACGCGGCGGCGAGGAGATCGACACCCTGGCGGCCGAGGGCGTGCCCTTCCAGGTCATCCCGGGCGTCACCGCCGCCTCCGGCTGCGCGGCCTACGCCGGCATCCCGCTGACGCATCGCGACTATGCCCAATCGGTCACCTTCGTGACAGGGCACCTCAAGGACGGCACCATCAATCTGAACTGGCCAGCACTGGCACAGCCGAATCAGACCATCGTCTTCTACATGGGCCTGGTTGGCCTGCCCATCATCGTCGAGCGGCTCATGGCGCATGGCGTCGCCCCGACCATGCCGATCGCCCTGGTGCAGCAGGGCACGACGCACCTTCAAAAGGTCTACACCGGAACCCTGAGCACCATCGTGGAGATCGTCGCCCAGGATCCGCCCGAGCCACCAACCCTGGTCATCGTCGGCGAGGTCGTGCAGCTGCGCGATCGGCTGAGCTGGTACCGTCCACCGGATCATCCGACGCTCCGTGCCACATCCCCGATCGTGGAGGCGCCAGCCAATGCCGATCTGCTATGTCGATCTGATTGACGCCTGCCACCTCAAGTGCCAGACCTGCGTCCGTGGCACCCGGGTCATGCCCAATACGGCGGTCAAGATGCCGCTCGACTATTTCGAGCGCACCGTCGCCAAGGCCAAGTCCGAGGGCTACGACGTCATCGGGCTCTATAACTGGGCGGAGCCCTTCCTCAACGCCAAGGTCGCGGACTACGTCGCCATCGTCAAGCGCAGCGGACTCTGCTGCGACATCTCCACCACGCTCTCCTTCGCTGGCCGCGAACACCTCATCGAACAGGTGCTCGCGGCCGGACTCGACAGCATGATCGTCTCCATCTCCGGATTCGACCAAGAGGTGCACGCGATCAATCATCGCGGCGGCGATCTGAGGCTGGTCAAGGCGAATCTGGAACGGATCAGCGCACTCAAGCGCCACGGGAACATTCACACAAGCGTGGTGCTGCGCTTCCTCAAGTTCGACTACAACGCCGACGAGGAGGCCCGGCTGCGCGACTACGCCGACACCCTCGGCTTCCAGTTCCAGGCGCTCCAGGCCAATGGAGATCCGGCGCGTCCGGCGAGCGCGCTGAAGGTGGCCGACGCCTACCGCGAACGCTTGCGCGGATTTACAGCCGCTCGACCATACGAACAGCCGGGCGATATCTGCCCACTGATCGCGGACACCATCGCCATCGGCGCCAACGGGCAGGTGACGCTCTGCTGCGGCAATCCTAGTTTCGACTTCCTCGACATCGGGGACTATCTCGACACCAGCAAAGAAGAGCTGCTGCTGACGCGCTTCACCCATCCGATGTGCGCCTCCTGCACCTTCCCGCGACGCCCGGCAACGGACGCGGATCGCGCGGCACTAACCGGCGCCCTCCTGGCGCGCCTCGGTGAGCCACCGGGCAAGCGGTTGCCGGCTCAGCCGGAGGACTCGGGATTGCATGAGCCGGACGCGCTCGCACCCGTGTCGGCCCAGCCAGGCAGATCGTTTGGCGATGGCGCACTGGGGCGCGTGCTGCGACGGGTCATAGGACGCGCACCCTGAGCACCGAGTCCAAGTCCAAGTCCGAGCGCGCATCACAGCGCGCAGGCAGCAGGCTGCGGCCCAACACAGTCTCGATCGATTGGGCCGCCGGGCTCAATCCTGGTCTTCACGAGGCTTGCGCGCATAGGCTTGGTCGAACAGCGCCTCCAGAACCGCATGGGTGCCACGCAGCTGGCCGATGACCTCTGCCGCCCAATCGAAGTAGGCTCGGCGCCGTTCCAAGTCCCAGCTGTGCGGCGGGCTCTCGGCCATATCACGCAAGTTGCAGATCTTGTCCGCCAGCTTCACCAGGCGCGCGCCCTCGCTGGCGCCGCCGGCACGCAGGACCTGCTGGCGCTTGCGCTCCGCCTTGGGGAGCGACCTGTCGTCGGTCACTTCCATCACGAGCGCCCGAAGCTCCGACCCGAAGCGCGCCTCCAACTCCTCGGGAGTGGTCTCGGTGTCCTCGACCGTGTCATGCAGGAGTGCTCCGGCCATGACCAGCGGATCCACGATCCCCGCCTCCAGGGACAGCACGCGCATGAGCGCGATGGGATGATTGATGTAGGGGGACGCCTCGCGGTCCTTGCGCCGCTGATCCCGGTGCTTGAGCGCCGCGAAGCCGAGCGCGTCGACCACCAGCTCGAAACCGATTCGTTCCATGACTACCCCCTTTTATCGTCGCGTGAAAAGTTGCAGAGGGGTCGTTGTTAACCCCGTCGAAACCGTCATCTTCCTGAGCTAAGGTCGGCGGACAATCCGTTTGTCGACGCCAATCCGGAGGTGCCCAAGCATGACCAAGCTGGCCCAGCTCAAGAGCATGACGACCGTGGTCGCGGACACGGGCGATTTCCAAGCCATCGCGGACTACCAGCCGCAGGATGCCACGACCAATCCATCCCTGATCTACAAGGCGGCGCAGATGCCTCAGTACCGGGAGTTGGTCGAGGATGCCGTGCTCTTCGGCAAGGAGCAAGGCGGATCCGACAGCCTGGCTCAAGCGCGCTGGACCATGGACAAGCTGGCGATCAATTTCGGCGCGGAGATCTTGAAGATCGTCCCCGGACGGGTGTCCACCGAGATCGACGCGCGACTCTCCTTCGATAGCGCCGCGACACGGCAGCGCGCCGAGGGCCTGGTCAAGCTCTATGAGGACGCGGGCGTCGATCCCCGCAGCCGAGTCCTGTTCAAGATCGCATCGACCTGGGAAGGCATCCGCGCCGCCGAGGCCCTGGAGCGGCAGGGCATTCATTGCAATCTGACACTCCTGTTCAGCTTCCCGCAGGCGGTCGCGGCGGCCGATGCGGGTGCTACCCTGATCTCGCCCTTCGTCGGCCGCATCCTGGATTGGTACAAGAACGCCGAGAACATCGCCGGCTACCCGGCCGACGAGGACCCGGGCGTCCAGTCCGTCACGCGGATCTTCAACTACTACAAGCGCCACGGCTATGACACCGTGGTCATGGGCGCGAGCTTCCGTAATCTCGAGGAGATCCTGGAACTGGCCGGCTGCGACTACCTGACCATCTCACCCTCGCTGCTCGGGGAGCTGGCCTCCACGGAGGGTGACGTGCCCCGCAAGCTCGACCCCGACAAGGCGCAGACCATGGAGATCCCCAAAGTCAGCTTCGACGAGCCGAGCTTCCGCTGGGCGGTCAACGAGGAGGCCATGGCCACCGAGAAGCTCGCCGAGGGCATCCGGCTGTTCGCCGCGGATACCCGCAAGCTGGAGCAGTTCGCGCATGAGGTCTGCCAGAACTGCTAGCCGCGGAGCCTTCAACGGCCAGGCTGCGCAGGCCGCCCCGCTCAGCCTTGAGATCGGCATCACGTTTGCTGGAAGGAGGCTGGCGAGCGCCGCTCGCCCGGAGTACCCTATGCGGCCCGGTCAACAGACACATTCCGATCAACAGACACAGCAGCGTGTGGACCCGCCCCGGCCGCAACCAACGGCCGGCGGGCGGTGAGCCGCACCCTTCAACGATTTCCAGAGGGGTCAATGAGAGCCTTTCGCTATTCCATCATCGTGACCATTGCCTGCGTGCTGGCAGCCTTCTACTGGGGCATCCAGTCACCGCTAGGGGCTTGGTCCGCCGTGTTCCTGGTGCTGATCCTCGGCGTTATGGAGGTCAGCCTCTCGTTCGACAACGCGGTGGTCAACGCCTCCGTGCTCAAGGACATGGACGAGAAGTGGCAGCAGATCTTCCTGACGGTGGGTATCCTGATCGCCGTCTTCGGCATGCGGCTGCTCTTCCCCATCGTGATCGTCGCGGTCGCCTCCGGGCAAGGCATGGGCGAGGTCACCGCCATGGCCCTCCAGCAGCCCGAGCAGTACGCCAAGTACCTGGAAGAGAGCCATATCGGCATCTCGGCCTTCGGTGGCATGTTCCTGCTCCTGGTGTTCCTCTATTTCATGCTGGACAACACCAAGGAGGTGCACTGGCTGGGCGCCGCCGAGGAGCGTCTGGCCCGTCTGGGCAAGCTGGACTCGATCCAGGTCATGGTGGCCCTGGTCATCCTCTTTCTCCTGCAAGCGCTGGTGGAGCTGACGCCAGAGCAGCGCGCCACGATGCTCACCGCAGGCATTGGAGGCGTCATCCTCTATGTCGCCGTCAGCAGCCTGGATAGCCTCTTCGAGAACGAAGAGGCCGGCGAGGCGGCCGTCAAGACCGCCAAGCGGTCCGGCATCGCGGGGTTTCTCTATCTGGAGGTGCTGGACGCCTCCTTCTCCTTCGACGGGGTCATCGGCGCCTTCGCCATCACCCGTGACGTCGTCATCATCATGCTGGGCCTGGCCATCGGCGCCATGTTCGTGCGCTCGCTGACCGTCTACCTGGTGAACAAGGGCACGCTGGACGAATACATCTTCCTGGAGCACGGCGCGCACTGGGCGATCGGCGCACTGGCAGGCATCATGCTCGCGAACATCTTCGTGCACACCCCGGAGGTGGTCACCGGCCTCATCGGTGTCGCCTTCATCGTCCTGGCGGTCATCTCGTCGATTCGCTACAAGCGCCAGCATCGCGATGAGGCCGGCGAAACAGCTTAGCCGGGTTCAGCCATGAGCGAATCAATCAAGCCGGACTGGCGCCTCATCTCCAGCAACCCCGCCCATTTCCTGGCCTTCGGTCTGGGAACGGGGTTGAGCCCCAAGGCCCCGGGCACCGTGGGGACGCTGGTCGGCTTTCCCTTGTATTTCGCCCTGGCGGCCGTACTTCCGCTGCCAGGCGTGCTGGGCGCGCTGCTGCTCGCCTTCGTCGTTGGCGTCAAGCTGTGCGACCTGGCGGGGCAGGCGGTGGGCGAGGTGGATCACGGCGGGATCGTCTGGGACGAGATCGTCGCCATGGCGCTGGTGCTCTGCTTCACCCCGGCTGGCCTGGGCTGGTGGATCGCCGCCTTCGCGGCCTTCCGTTTCTTCGACATCCTCAAGCCCTGGCCCATCCGCTATTTCGACCGACATTGGAAGAACGGATTCGGCGTCATGTTCGACGACCTGCTGGCAGCCGGCTACGCCATTGTGGTGATCGTGCTGGCTCACCTCTGGATCTGAGCAAGCGGGTCATCCGCTCCGCCGCCGATCCGACCCTTTTGACAACCAAGCATTCCACTCACTGAGATAAGGAGACGACCCAATGGCTATCAGTCTACAAAAAGGCGGAAACGTCAGCTTGACCAAGACGGATCCCGGCCTGGTCAACGCCCTGGTCGGCCTCGGATGGGACGCCCGCTCCACCGACGGCGCCGACTTCGACCTCGACGCCAGTGTCTTCCTGGTCGGCGAGACCGGCAAGGTGCTGTCCGACGCGCACTTCGTCTTCTACAACCAGAAGACCTCGCCCGATGGCGCCGTGGTGCACTCCGGCGACAACCTCACCGGCGCTGGCGAGGGTGACGACGAGACCGTGAGCATCAATCTGCCGACCGTCGACGCCCAGATCCAGCGTATCGTCTTCGCCGTCACCATCCACGAGGCCGAGGCGCGCAAGCAGAACTTCGGCATGGTGCGCAACGCCTTCATGCGCGTCGTGAACAAGGACAGCAACACCGAGATCGCGCGCTTCGATCTCTCGGAGGACTATTCCACCGAGACCGCGATGGTCTTCGGCGAGGTCTACCGCAGCGGCGCCGAGTGGAAGTTCAAGGCCGTCGGCCAGGGCTTCGCGGGTGGTCTCAAGGCGCTGGCGACCGATCACGGCGTCAATATCGGGTGATCCCGCGAGCCGCGGCGGCAGCCCGCCGCCGCGGCTCGCCCGACCGCGAGGAGCCGACATGCCCAGTTTCACCATCACCGGGGAGATCGACCCCTTCCTGCACGTCAGCCTGCGGCAGAAAGAGAAGATCTTCTGCGAGTCCGGCGCCATGGTCATGATGGAGGCGCCGCTGCAGGTCAAGGGCCAGCTGCGTGGCGGCTTGGGGCGTGCCCTCATGCGCCGGCTGGCCACGGACGAATCGCTCTTCCAGCAGGAGATCGAGGCCGTCACCGGAGACGGCGACTGCCTGCTCTCGCCCGCCCTGCCGGGGGCCATCGAGCTGCTGGACGTCACCCCGAACGAGCGCTACACCCTGTCCGACGGCAGCTTCCTGGCGGCCGAGTCCGGGGTCGAGGTGCGTGCGCGCATGAACACCCTGGGCGGCGGCCTCTTCGGCGGCACCGGCGGCTTCGTCATCATGGAGGCGAGCGGGCAGGGCAAACTCGCCGTCTCCGGCTTCGGCTCCATCTTCACCCTCGACGTCACCCCAGATCGCGAGACCGTCATCGACAACAGCCATGCCGTTGCCTGGTCGTCCAACCTGCAATTCGAGGTCGGCATGCCCCAAACCGGGGGTGGCTTCTTTGGGAACGTCGTCAACTCGGTCACCTCTGGCGAGGGCCTGGTCATCCGCTTCCGGGGGAGAGGCAAGGTCGTGATCTGCTCGCGCAACCGCGCGGTGCTGCGCGCCCACGGCCAATGACGCATCACACGCGACTCGACGATAAGACACCACACTGAGAGGTCCAGGACATGGGTATCAATCTACAGAAAGGCCAGAAGATCTCGCTGGAGAAAGAGGCCGGTGGCGGCCTGAGCCAGATCGTCATGGGTCTGGGCTGGGATGCGGCCAAGAGCAAGGGCGGCATGCTGGGCGGACTCTTCGGTGGCGGAGGCGGCAGCATCGACCTCGACGCCTCCTGCCTCATGTTCGACGACGGCGGCACCCTGGTGGATACCGTCTGGTTCCGCCAGCTGCGCAGCCGGGATGGCAGCATCCAGCATACGGGCGACAACCTCACCGGCGAGGGCGAAGGCGACGACGAGCAGATCATCGTCGACCTGACCGCCGTCCCGGCCACCATCAAGAGCCTCGTCTTCACGGTGAACAACTTCACCGGACAGGACTTCTCCCAGGTCGAGAACGCCTTCTGCCGCATCGTCAACGGCGCCAACAAGAGCGAGATCGCCCGCTACGACCTTGGCGCCCAAGGCTCCCACAACGCCATGATCATGGCCAAGGTCTACCGCCACAACGGCGAGTGGAAGATGCACGCCATCGGCGAGACCGGACAGGGCCGCACCGCCGAGCAGCTGCTTGGGCAAATCGCGCCACATCTCTGAGCACACATCCAAGACGGCACAGCATCCAAGACGGCACACCATGACGCGCGTCTGGCTCAATCGAGCCTTTTCCAGTGTCCGCGCCGTCTTGGACCTCGTCCGCCAAGGCGATCAGACCGGCGAGTACCAGCTGGTCTGCTCGCATCCGCGACCCAGCTTTCCCGGTTTTCTGAGCGCGCACGAGCACGCCATCGAGCCCAGCGGGCTCAGTGAAGCGGAATATGTCCAGTTCTGCCTGGACTTCTGCCGCGAGCGCGGCATCGACGCGCTCTGGCCCGGCCAAGCGGCCCAGGCGATCGTCGCCGAGCGTGAGCGTTTCGCCGAGCTGGGCGTCAGGGTGCTGGCGGTCGCCACTCCCGAGACGCTGGCACTGCTTGAGGATAAGGCGCGCTTCTATGCCGAGGCGCGGCGCTTTTCGATCCCGCCACCGCAGTCGCTGACCTTCGCCACCGCGGCGGACTTCGACGCCTGCTACGCCCAGCTGCGCTTGGACCACGACGTGCTCTGCATCAAGCCGAGCGTTGGCATCAATGGAGCCGGATTCAGGATGATCGACGAGCACCGCGGCGCCCTAGAACTGTTGTTGCAGAATGCCATGCACTCGGTCCATCTGGCGGGGCTCCAGGCCGCGCTCTCGGCGGCCGACCGCTTCCAGCCCATGCTGCTGATGGAGCACCTGGGCGGGCTGGAGTACAGCGTCGATTGCGTCGCCGACGGACGCCGTGTGCTCGCGCTTGTCCAGCGCCAGAAGCCGACCGCCAGCGTCTATGGTCAACTGATCGTCTCCGTCCCCGCCATCGAGCAGGCCGTCCAGGAGATGACCGAGGCGTTCGGCCTCCGCGGCCTCTTCAATGTCCAATTCCGCGAGGGCCGCGACGGTCTCCGACTGCTGGAGATCAACGCCCGATTCTCGGGGGGCATCGGCTATACGGGCGCAGCCGGCGTCAACCTCCCCTACCTGGCGCTCAAGGGCTGGACGCAGGGCTTCGACGCGCTGGAGACGACTGCGGCGCGGGCAGGCACGCGCGTCCTGGAGCTGCTCCACTACCAGCATGGCGAGTACCAGCATGGCGAGGACTTCGCGTGAGCAGGCGCGTGCAGATCGATCTCGCCACGGGCAGGCTCTCGGTCCAGGTGCGCGAGGCGGCCTTTCCGCTGGAGACCCTGTGCGGCTTCGCGGCCCGCAACAACCGCAAGCGCGGCTTCCTCTTTCTGAGCAAGGTGCTCGGCAAGCACTGGCCAGCCCGCCCCTCGCTCATGCGCCAGGTACATGAGCACCTGGCCGGCCAACTGGACCTCGGACCCGGCCCCTGGGCCTTCATCGCCATGGCGGAGACGGCCACGGGCCTCGGCCAGGGCGTCTTCGAGGCGACGCTCGACCGACACCCCGAAGCCGAAGCCCTCTTTCTGCACTCCACCCGCTACCGCGTCGCGGGACGCCCCTACCTCGAATTCGAGGAGGCGCACTGTCACGCCCCGGATCAGTATCTCTATGAGCCGATCCAGCCCGCCCACCGGACGCTCTTCAGCCAGGCACGCGAGCTGGTCGTGATCGACGACGAGATCAGCACGGGCTCGACCCTGTGCAATCTGGTCGCGGCCTACCGCGCCAGCAACCCACACCTGGAGCGCGTGCACTTCGTCGCCATCACCAACTTCAGCGGGGCGAGCAGCGCACAGCGCTTCTCCGCGCGGCTGGGGCTGCCCGTGGACTGCGTCGCCGCGCTCCACGCCGACTTCACCTTCGAGACCGCGGACTGGCCGGACGCCGAGGCGGCACCCAGCGCAGTCGGCGACAACGCGCGCCGTCCCGGCCAGATCGCCGACGACCTGGGACGCTTCGGCATCGCCGGGCACACGCCGATACCGGCCAGGGAACTCGACCGGCTCGCCGAGGGCCTGCCGCCCGGCGCGCGGATGCTCGTGCTGGGGACCGGCGAATTCATGCATGTCGCCTTCCGCGTCGGACTCGGCCTGGAGGCAAGGGGATTCGACGTCGTCGTGCAGTCGACCACGCGCTCGCCCATCCTGGTGGGCGCGGATGTTGGACGCCGACTCATCTTTGGGGACAATTACGCCGAGGGGATTCCCAACTATCTTTACAACGTCGACCCCGCCGGGCCGGATCGGATCATCGTCTGTCACGAAACCCCGGTCGACGCCCTGCACGAACTGGTGTACATGCTCGGCCCCAAGTGCCGAACCTACAGATACGCGGCGCTGCCGCATGCGCCGCGGCAGCAGCCACTTCAAACCCCAAGCGCACTGATCGGAGGAGCCAATGGCCATCAACCTGGGTAAAGGCGGCAACGTCAATCTGAGCAAGGAGGCCCCGAACCTCGAAAATGTCCTGATCGGCCTGGGCTGGGACGCGCGCGCGACCGACGGCCAGGACTTCGACCTCGACGCCAGCCTCTTCATGGTGAAAGAGGACGGCAAGGTTCCGGGCGACACCTATTTCATCTTCTACAACCAGAAGACCTCGCCCGAGGGCTCGGTCGAGCACACGGGCGACAACCTCACCGGCGAGGGCGAGGGCGATGACGAGTCGGTCAAGGTGACGCTCTCCAAGGTGCCGGCTGAGATCCAGCGCCTGGTCATCGTCGTCACCATCCATGACGCCGAGGCGCGCAAGCAGAACTTCGGTCAGGTCAGCAACGCCTTCGTGCGCATCGTCAACCGTGACAACAACCAGGAGGTGGTCCGCTTCGATCTCTCGGAGGACTACTCGACCGAGACCGCCATGATCTTCGGCGAGATCTATCGCCACAGCGGCGACTGGAAGTTCAAGGCCGTCGGCCAGGGCTACGCGGGCGGTCTGCACGCGCTCGCGCTGCAGCATGGCGTCAACGTCGGCTGATCCCATGAACCTCACACGCGGACAGCGCGCCAAGATTGCCGACCTGGTGCCCGGCGGCCAGTCTCTCATCCTCGGCGTCGCGGCCGAGGCGCCGGGCCTGGTGATCGACTTCGCCTGTTTCGGCCTGGACGCCCAGGGCAAGCTCTCCGACGAGCGCTACATGACCTTCTTCAACCAGCCGACCACCCCCTGCGGCGGCGTCCGGCTGGAGACGCCTCCGGGCGACACGACGGGCTTTGCGATCGATCTCGGCAAGCTGCCGGCCACCATCGAACGCCTGACCATCACAGCGGCCCTGGATGGCGCGGGCACCATGTCGCAGATCAGCCGGGGGCATATTCGATTCATGGGCGCGAGCGGCGAGGTCGCGCGCTTCGCCTTCACGGGCGCGGACTTCGCGAGCGAGCGCGCGCTCATGTTGCTGGAGATCTACCGCAAGGACGGGATCTGGCGGACCTGCGCACTCGGCCAGGGCTTCAACGGCGGCCTGGATGCGCTGGTCAAGCACTTTGGCGGAACCGTCGCCGAAGCCGCACCCGAGCCACCCAAGTCCGCGCCACCCAAACCGCCGGCGCCGCCGGTCAATCTCAGCAAGATCACCCTGGAGAAGCGCGGCAATAGCGTCTCTCTGGACAAGAAGAGCGGCGGCGGCCACGGCGAGATCCTCATCAATCTCAACTGGACGATGCGTGCCGGGGCGGTGAAAAAGGGCTTCTTCGGAGGCACCCAATCCAACGCCATCGATCTGGATCTCGGCTGTCTGTTCGAGCTGCGGGATGGCACCAAGAGCGTCGTGCAGGCGCTTGGAAACACCTTCGGCAACTTCTTCGGCCCGCCCTACATCATGCTGGACGCGGACGATCGCACCGGCACCCGGAGCGAGGGCGAGAACCTGCGCATCAACGGCAAGCATTGGGACGAGATCAAACGCGTGCTGGTCTTCGCCTTCATCTACGAGGGCACGCCCAACTGGGCGGAGGCCAACGCGCTGATCAACCTCAAGACACCGGATCAGCCGGAGATCGAGGTGCGGCTCGACTCGCAGAACAACAGCCTGCCGATGTGCGCCATCGCCCTGCTGGAGAACGACGGCGGCTCGGTACGCATCACCAAGCTCGTTGATTACTATCGCGCACACCCAGATGTCGACAGGGCCTATCACTGGGGGCTGGAGTGGGTCCGCGGCAGGAAATAGGCCAGAGGACCACATCGAACCCATCCGCTTTTAGAGCCCGAGGAGGCGTCAGCGCCCAAGATTAGGCCGAGGCACGAGGCCCAACGAGGCGCCTATCCTTGCCGCGAGCAAGACACCCGATCCCATCACCACTGAAACCCAAGAGGTCACCACCATGAGCTTCCAGAATTTCCTCGACAACCTGAAGAGCAAGGCGTCCGAGCTGAAGAACGAGGCCCTCAAGTTCAAGAACAAGGACTTCCTCAACGCCGCCATCAGCGGCTCCGTGCTCATCTCCATGGCCGACGGCAACGTCTCCTCCGACGAGAAGCAGAAGATGATGCGCTTCATCGAGAACTACGAGGCGCTCTCCGTCTTCTCCAGCAAGGAGCTGATCGACGCCTTCCAGAACGCCATGACCCAGATCGAGTTCGACAAGGACCTGGGCGAGGCCAAGGCCTACGACGCCATCCGCAAGATGAAGAGCAACGACGCCGCGGCCCGCCTGATCATGCGCCTGACCATCGCCATCGCCGGCGCGGACGGCAACTTCGACGAGGACGAGAAGCGGGTCGCGCGCAAGATCGCCATGGAGCTGGGACTCAGCCCGGCGGACTTCGAGCTGGGCTAGCGTGCGGGCGCTGGTCTTCCTGGATCTGGACGACACCCTCTTCCAGAGCCACCGCAAGTGCCCGAGCACGGATGGATTGCAGCCCGTCGCCTATCTGCGCGACGGGACCTCGCATTCCTTCATGACGGCGAAACAGCAGGCCCTGTGGCGGCTCCTGGAGGGCAACGCGACCCTGATCCCGACCACGGCGCGGGATCTGGACTCCCTGCGCCGGGTCGATCTGCCCTTTCGGAGCTGGAGCATCGTCGCTTATGGCGGGATCATCCTGACGCCGGACGGGCAGCCGGACCAGCCCTGGCTGGAGCGGATGCGGAAGGTCTCGGAGGGCACCATCGACGAGCTGAACCTCTTGCGAGGGGCCGCCGAAGACATGATCGAACGCGAAGCACTGGCGATACGTATGCGCATCGTGGGGGACTTCGATCTGCCCTTCTACCTGGTCGCAAAGTACACCGACGGCCAGGAGGCGGACCTGGACCACCTGCAGCGCGAGCTGCTCCAGCCCTTGACGGAAGCGCGCGGCGAGCGCTTTCGGCTCCATCGCAACGGCAACAACCTGGCCGTCCTGCCGCGCACGCTCGGCAAGGAGCACGCCGTGCGCTACCTGAGCGAGCGGCTGCGCCAGGAGTGGGGCGAGCTGATAACCTTCGGGGTCGGAGACAGTCTGATCGACGGGGCCTTCATGGCCGAGTGCGACTACGCCCTGACCCCAAGGGGCTCACAGCTGTTCGCGCAAACCCTCGGCAAGCCCCTGCTCTGAGCCGCGCGGGAGCGCCGCCCCGGCGCGACGAGGCCGAGGCACGAGGCCAAACCAAGCCAGGCCCCAAGCCCCGAGCGGGCAGCAAGGAACCCGAATGGGCATAACAGAGACGACGTGGAGGGATCTGGCCTGATGTCCAAGCCATGCCGAGCGACCGAAGCCGCACCCCACTTCTCCGGCAGCTATCGCCCCAGGGACGTTCGCTTCCTGCTGAAGCCGATCACCGTCAAGCCGACCAGCGTCGCCGAAAAGGAGCGGCTCATCCAGAGCGGGCAGCGCCACTACAGCGAGATGCTGAGCCGCGAATCCCTGCCCTCCCCCAAGTACATGGAGGTCTTCCAGCACGCCTTCGCCATGAGCCGCACGCGCATGGCGGAGGGTCTGCTCGATCTCGCCGCCATCATCGCCGCGCGCCGGCCGGACGAGATCACCCTGGTCTCGCTCGCCCGCGCGGGCACGCCGATCGGCGTCATCCTCAAGCACATCCTTGTCGAGCTCTTCGATCGCGAGACGCTGCATTACTCGATCTCCATCATTCGCGACCGCGGCATCGACCAGAACGCCATTCGTTTCATCCTCGACGACGCAGGCAGAGATCCGGCGGGGCTCGTCTTCGTCGACGGCTGGACCGGCAAGGGCGTCATCGCCCGCGAGCTGAGTGCCGCGGTCGAGGACTTCGAGCGCGGCCACAACATCCGTCTGGACGCGAACCTCTTCACCCTGGCGGACCTCGCGGGCGTCGGCATCGCACCCAGCGACGCGGACTACCTCATCCCGTCCAGCATCCTCAACGCCACCATGTCCGGCCTCATCAGCCGCTCCGTGCTCAACGAGCAGATCGGCCCCGACGACTTCCACGGCTGCGTGCTCTACGAGGAATTCGCGCCCAAGGATCTGTCCACCTGGTTCGTCGACACCCTGCTCGACGATGCCAGAGCCCGCATCCAGGCGGGTTACTCGCCCAAGGCGACGGCTGTCGACCCGAGCCAGGCACGCGAGCGCTCGACCCGGCTGATCGCCGCCATCCAAGACCGCTTCGGCATCACGGATGTGAACCTCATCAAGCCCGGGATCGGCGAGGCCACCCGGGTGCTGCTGCGGCGCGTGCCCGAACGGCTCCTGATCCGGGATCCGCGCCTACCGGAAGTCGCACATCTCTTACAGCTTGCCCACGAGAAGGCCGTGCGCTGCGAGGTCGATCCGACCCTGCCCTATCAAGCCATCTCGCTCATCAGGGGGTTACCCGATGCTTAACGCCTACCGACTCGGCGCATCCTTGTACGTCCCCGTCACCCACAAGGACGTGCTGCCCATCGCCAACGGCACCAAGTGGCCGGAGCTGCGCTCCGTCATCTTCTGCACCGAGGACGCCGTCGCCGCCAAGGCCCTCGGCGCCGGACTGGACAATCTGCGCGCCTGCCTGGCTCGCATGGACAAGGACTCCGCGGCCTTGCGATTCGTGCGCGTGCGCAATCCCGAGATCCTCGCCTGGCTGACCGCGCTGCCCGGCGCCGAGAAGCTGGACGGCTTCGTCCTGCCCAAGCTCGACATCAGCAACGTCGACGCCTACATGAAACCGCTGCGCGGATCCAAGTTCCTGTGCATGCCCACGCTCGAAACCCGCGACGTCTTCGAGCCGGCCCAGATGATCAGGCTGCGCAACCATCTGCTGGATGAAGGGTATCAGGAGCAGATCCTCGCCCTGCGCATCGGCGGGAACGATCTGCTCGCGCTCCTCGGCATCCGCCGCCCGCGTGACAGAACCGTCTACCGCACCCCCTTGGGCCACACCATCGCCAACCTCGTCACCGTCTTCAAGCCCTTCGGCTTCCAGCTCACCGCGCCGGTCTTCGAGCACATCGACTGCCCCGAGATCCTGCGCGACGAGTTGAACGAAGACATCGCGCACGGTCTCTGCGGCAAGACCGCGATCCACCCGACCCAGATCGCGATCATCGAAGCGGGCCTGCGGATCCCCGATGCGGAGCTGGAAGCCGCGCAGCGAATCCTCACGGAGGACCAAGCGGTCTTCAAGCTCAACGGCTCCATGTGCGAGGTCGCGACACACCACAGCTGGGCACGCAGCATCCTCGAGCGGACCGTGATCGATTCGTGAGTCTTGGCGCAGTCGGTTGGGGTTGAATCAGGTTTGAGCCTGGATGCGCTGGATTGACCCGGATCTGCTCGAACGCCCACCCAAAGCCGGCTGCGGGAGACAATCGAAGTACGCATGACCCTGCGCCCCTATCGCCACGGCGACCCAACCAGAGACTCCCCCGGAGCACAACGAGACGCGCCTCATGGACCTGACGACCCTTTCAAACACGCAGAGACGGTTGACCACCGCCGCCTTCCGACGCAAGTCGCGCGTCCAGGAGGGAGCACCGAACCCGCTGGGCGCGACCTGGGACGGCCGGGGCGTGAACTTCGCGCTCTTCTCCGCCAACGCGACCAAGGTCGAGCTGTGCCTCTTCGACATCCAGGGCCGGCGCGAGCTGGAACGCATCGAGCTGCCCGAGTACACCGACGAGGTCTGGCACGGCTATCTGCCGGACGCCCGCCCGGGAACCGTCTACGGCTACCGCGTCCATGGTCCCTATGAGCCCAGCGCCGGGCACCGCTTCAATCCGCACAAGCTGCTCCTGGACCCTTACGCCAAGGCGCTGGTCGGCAATCTGGTCTGGTCCGACACGCTGTTCGGCTACCGACACGGCTCGACGAAGGAGGACCTGTCCTTCGACCGCCGCGACAGCGCGCGCGCCATGCCCAAGTGCCGCGTTATCGATCCAGCCTTTACCTGGGGCAAGGAGCGCGCGCCCAAGATCCCCTGGGAGCGCACCATCCTCTACGAGACCCATGTGCGCGGCCACACCATGCTGCACCCGCTGGTCCCGCCGGCAAACCGCGGCACCTTCGCGGGCATGGCGCAGCATGAAGTGGTCTCCTACATCAAAGGGCTCGGCGTCACCTCGGTGGAGCTGCTGCCGGTGCACGCCTTCATCGACGAGCACTTTCTGAACGTGCAGGGCCGGCGCAACTACTGGGGCTACAACACCATCGGTTTCTTCGCCCCGGATCCGCGCTATCTCGCCAGCCCCTTCGTCAACGAATTCAAGGAAATGGTCGCGCGCCTGCACGACGCGGGGCTCGAAGTGATCCTGGACGTGGTCTACAACCACACCGCCGAGGGCAACGAGCAGGGACCGACGCTCTCCTTCAAGGGGATCGATAACGCCTCCTACTACCGCCTCATGCCGGACGACCCACGCCTCTACATCAACGACACGGGCACCGGGAATACCTTCAACCTCACCCATCCACGCGTCCTGCAGTTGGTGCTGGACAGCCTGCGCTATTGGTCGACGGAGATGCGCGTGGACGGCTTCCGCTTCGATCTGGCGACCATCCTCGGGCGCGAGCTGCACGGCTTCGATCCGAGCAGCGGTTTCTTCGACGCGGTGCGGCAGGATCCGGTGCTCGCCGACACCAAGCTCATCGCGGAGCCTTGGGACATCGGTCCGGGCGGCTACCAGCTCGGCAACTTCCCGCCCGGCTGGGCGGAGTGGAACGATCGCTACCGCGACACCGTGCGCGCCTTCTGGAAGGGCGACGAAGGCAAGTTGCCGGAGCTGGCCTCGCGGTTGAGCGCCTCGGGCGATCTCTTCCATCGGCGCGGGCGACGACCCTGGGTCTCGGTGAACCTGATCACCGCGCACGACGGCTTCACGCTCAACGATCTGGTCTCCTACAACGACAAGCACAACGAGGCCAACGGCGAGGACAACCGCGACGGGCACTCGCACAACCTGAGCTGGAACCACGGCGCCGAGGGACCGACCGACGATCCGGCGATCCAGGCACTGCGCGAGCGCCAGAAGCGCAATCTTCTGGCGACCCTGCTGTTCTCGCTCGGAACCCCGATGATCCTCGCGGGCGATGAGTTCGGCCGCACCCAGCATGGCAACAACAACGCCTACTGTCAGGACAACGCGACGGGCTGGATCGACTGGCCGCGCATCGACGCGGACGGCAAGCTGCTGGCGGAGTTCACCCGGGAGCTGATCAGTATCCGTCAGTCTTATCCAGTCCTGCACCGCAACCGCTTCCTGACTGGCGAATATGACCCCGAGCTGGACGTCAAGGACGTGACCTGGCTGACCCCGCAGGCGACCGAGATGACGCCGGAGCAATGGGGCGAGGTCCACGGGCGCTGTCTCGGCGCGCTGCTCGACGGCCGCGCCCAGGCCTCCGGCATCAAGAAACCGGGGGCGGACGCCACCCTGCTCCTGATCCTCAACGCCCATCACGAAACCCTGCCCTTCAAGCTGCCCGAGGTGGTCGGCGGCAAGACCTGGCTGTGCCTGATCGACACCGCCGCGCCGGACCGCAAGGAGCCGCCGGCCTTCCGGACGGGAGACGCCTACGAGGTCATGGAGCGTTCGCTCCTGTTGTTCGCGCTCAAGCCGGATCGAAAATCGTGGCGCACCTTGCAGTTGCTCGCGGAGATGATGCAGCGGGAGACGGAGGCGAAACGCAAGAAGGAGAGCGGCACCGACTCGGACCTCGACCTGCTGTCCCAAGCCGGAAATGAGGACGGCACGGGGTTCTGATCAGCGTCCTGCCTGGGACTGTCAGGGCCGATCCGGGCCATGCGGGCGTTCATGCCAACCGGAGTGCGGCTCACGCAGAGCAACCCGCGCGACCCGCGCGCCGTCGCCAAGGACAATGGCGACACCATGAGCCTGCGAGTCGTTCTCGCCGATGACCATGCCCTCGTCCGGCAGGGGTTGGCAGCGCTGCTTCGCAGCGAGCCGGACATCGAGCTGGTCGGTGAGGTTGGTGACGGGGAGGACGCGTTGCAGGTGATCACTGCCTGCAAGCCTGACGTCGCCGTCTTGGATCCCGCCATGCCGGGCGCGAAGCTGCGTCCATTCCGGCGCAATGGACACCCGCTCGTCATGCTCTCGCCCAGGGAGCGGGAGGTGGTTCGTCTCTTATCTCAAGGGCTGCACAGCAAGGAGATCGCCCGAGCCCTGTCAACGAGGATGCTTTGCAAGGAAGCGCTCGCGTAGCAGTTCCTTGCGACGCTGGCTGCGGTCGTTCTCGCCGCTGGAACCTACATTCCGCGCGCTTGACGCGAGCGCATGCCGCACCGCCCGACTGGCGTCGTCGGGCTGGCGCCGGACTGAGTCCGCGAGATCGTCTCCCCCGGCCACGAGTGCTACCCGGCGGGACCAGCGGGATCGGTGTTCGGCAAGACCCGCGGCGAGGGAATCAGATGTCGTTCGGGCCTGGCCAAAACGCGTCCGACAGCACCTGATCGATCTCGTAGGGGCAGCGCGTCGGAAAGACGTCAGGGGGTAACCCGGTCTCCGAAATCGCGTTCTTGCGCGCCAGCGCGTAGTCGCTTTCCAACCGCTCCTTCGCAATGGGCCTCAAACTCGGGCTGTCCTCGATGATTTCAGCGACCTCGGCGCGTGCATTGTCGATCGAGGAGCGCCAACTGCCGCTTCGGCGCTCGGGTTGGAACTGCCATTTGAGCAGGTGCATGACCAGATTTCGCAGATGGCTCCCCAGAGCGCGGCGCTCGCTCTTGCCCAAATCCTCCAACTCCTCGGCGATGTGTGCCGCGTCAATCTCATCAAGCCGGCCCGCACGAAGCAAAGCGGCGTTCTTCATGGCCCAGGCGATCAAATCCTGGTCGTAGTTGCCGATGCCTTCGCGATCTAGCCGATGCTGATGTTGTGCCATGACGATGGATGTGTCCCTGTAAGAGGCTCGCTTGCCAATATGTTGGGGTATTGGTGACCAGTCAAGACTGAGGTTCCCCTGATGCGCTCTACCACGGCATGCCGATTCAGTTCGGGAGACCGTGGCAAGCCTTGCGCGAGGACGTGCTGCCGAGCTTCGGACCGGCGAGCATCGATCGGTATCTTCGGTGTCCTTTGTCTCCAGGACAGAAGCGTCTTACCGCGATCACTGCGAATTCAGCACAGACCCGCGCTTGCGCTGTCCCTAGTCTTGGGGACAGGGCTGTCTAGCGGTGGCGGGCATCTGGGGTGGCGTCGTTTCCTTAATCTTCCACTTGCTTGGTTCGGAATCGCAAAGAACGGGGAGTAAGGATGCGCAAGGCGAGACCTGCCCCCAATCTGCTGGATGGTGTTGCTCAGCAATCTGCTGGATGGTGTTGCTCAGTGAGCACGCTGCGCTTGAGCTGGCGCCTTCGCTCCTGCGAGTTTGGGAAGCCTGACTGGCGCTTACCTATCCATTCTCCAGCGACCCGCCTCGCTTATCTCAAACAAATCTCAAACTCCCTCTTCGGCCCCTCTTCGCGCGCTCTCGCGTCTTCGGTCCGGCTCGAGACCGACATGCACAGATTCCCGCGGTTGGTGTCCCCAACCAACAGACGCCAGACGGCGCTGCCGAGCGCGCAACGCCTGACCCAATGATCGCCGACCTTACCGCAAGGCACCCGTCGCGAACTTCGCCGCTGACCTCCGCCGGATCAACCCCAGGCAACCAACGACCGACACCCCCTCGCGGAAAGACACAGGTCCGCGCGCTCGACGGCTGCCCTCTCGCATGAAACCGGCCGGCGCAAGCCAAAGCCCGCCCCAATGCCAATGATTGACCGACGCAGGTTGCTGCTATCCAGCCCTACGGCGGATAATGCGGCGGTCTTATCCCGAGAGCGAGATCACCAGCAACGCATGACTTCCGAACGACTTCTACTGAGCGGCGACGACGCCGTCGCCCTCGCGGCACTTCACGCGGGCGTGAGACTCGGGACGGGATACCCGGGCACGCCTTCCACGGAAATCCTCGAAACCTTCGACCAGCTCGGCGGCCGGGCACAGTGGTCGCCCAACGAGAAGGTGGCCCTGGAGGTTGGCATGGGCACCGCCTTTGCCGGCGCCCGCACCCTGGTCACCATGAAGCACGTCGGGCTCAATGTCGCGGCCGACCCGCTGTTCACGGCGGCCTACACGGACATCGAGGGCGGACTCATCATCGTCTCGGCGGACGATCCCGGCATGGCATCCAGCCAGAACGAGCAGGACAACCGCCACTACGCGCAGGCCGCGGCCCTGCCGATGCTGGAGCCGATCGACTCCCAGCAGGCCTACGACTTCACCTGGCTGGGCTTCGAGATTTCGGAGCGCTGGAAGATCCCGGTGATCCTGCGCCTGACGACCCGCGTCTGCCACTCAAAGACGATCGTGCACCCGCGGGGCGCGGCGGCAGAGACGCCAGAGCCTGCGTTTCAGCGCAACATCCCGTCCAGGGTCATGATCCCGGCCTATGCCAAGCCGGCCCACCACCGTTTGCGCCAGAAGATCGCGGAGATCGCGGCCTGGAACGCGGCAGAGGGTCCGATCCGGCTCGACGAGGGCAGTCCGGCGCTGGGGATCGTCGCGACGGGTATCGCCGCCGTGCATGCCCGCGAGGCAGCACCCGAGGCGCGCCAGCTGACCATCGGACTGACCTATCCATTGCCCATGGAGCGCATCCGCGCCTTCGCCGAGGGCGTCGAGCGACTGGTGGTCATCGAGGAGGGCGACCCGGTGCTGCTCGACACCCTGCGTGCCGCCGGCCTCCCGGCCGAGGGCAAGCCCGAGATGTACCGCTTCGGCGAGCTGAACGTCGCTCGGGTGCGACGCATTCTCGCCGGCGACGTCAGCCCGGAGCCCGTCCCACCGAAGGGCAAGCCGCCGGAGCTTTGCCAAGGCTGCTCGCACCGCAGTGTCTTTCAGGTGCTCAAGGATCTCGACTGCATCGTGGCCGGCGACATCGGCTGCTACACACTTGGCGTGCTGCCGCCCTTCTCGGCGATGGACACCTGCGTCTGCATGGGCGCGAGCATCGGCGTCGGCCTGGGCATGCGTCACGTCCTGCCCGAAGACCAGGCGCGCCGCGTGGTCAGCGTCATTGGCGATTCCACCTTCGTCCACTCGGGGATCACCGGCCTCGCCGAGATGGTCTACAACCCGCCCGCGACCGGGCATCTGGTGCTGATCCTGGACAACGGCACCACGGCCATGACCGGACAGCAGGAGCATCCGGGCACCGGACGGCTGCTCGACCACTCGCCGACGGGCAAGATCAGCTTCGAGGCACTCGCCGAGGCCATGGGGGTCCAGAACGTCCATGTGGTGAGCGCGCAAGACAAGGAGCAGTCCCTTCAGGACTTGATCGCAGGCCTCCTCGCCAAACCTGAAACCTCGCTGGTGGTGACCCGGCAGCCGTGCGTGCTGGCGGCGCCCAAGATTCGTTTCTACGAAAAAGCGGCCGCGGAGCAGGCGTCTGAAACGCACTGCCCGGCGGAAACGGCGGACTGACAGAGCTGAACGCATGACCAAGGTGAAAAACGTAGTGATTGCCGGACTCGGCGGTCAGGGTGTCCTCAAGGCATCCGATATCCTGGCCGATGCGGCCTTCCGCGCCGGGTTCGACGTCAAGAAGAGTGAGCTGCACGGCATGAGCCAGCGGGGCGGATCGGTCAGCAGCGACGTGCGCTTCGGCGACCGGGTGCTGAGCCCGATGGTACCGCCGGGTGAGGCGGACGTGCTGCTGGTGCTGGAAGAGACCCAGATCGAGATCAACCGACCGACCCTGAAGCCGGGCGGCGTGCTGATCGGGCCGGATGTCCTGAACGCCGCGGCCCTCAAGAACAAGAAGAGCCTCAATGTCGCGCTTCTGGGGGCGGTTTCGACGGTCCTGGACATCCCCGAGGAGCAGTGGCTCGCGGCCATGTACGCCAACCTCGCTGAAAAGCTCCACACCATCAACGAACAGGCATTCGCGCTCGGACGCTCCGCCGCGATCGAGCGCAAGGCTGCCGACCAGTAGAACGAGGACATCCCATGCTGACTGAGCTCTGGAACGACGCCGAGGGCGGGTTCCACCCCGCCAGCGCACCCGACTTTCTCCCCGGGCGTGCACTCCAAGAGGTCCAGCTGAGGCGGTTGCGGGCGGTCGTGGCGCGCGCCTATCAGAATGTGGAGCTGTTCCGCGACCGCATGGAGGAGCGCGGTCTGACGCCGGACTCGATCCAGTCGCTTGAGGACATCCAGCAGCTGCCGTTCACGGTGAAGACGGATCTGCGCGACACCTACCCCTTTGGCCTCTTCGCCAGTCCGATGGCAGACGTCGTGCGGCTGCACGCCTCCTCCGGCACCACGGGCAAGCCGATCGTGGTCGCCTACACACGCGAGGACGTGGACGTCTGGGCCGAGGTCATGGCGCGGACGCTGGCCTCCTGCGGACTCCACCGCGGCGACATCCTGCAGAACGCCTTCGGCTATGGGCTCTTCACCGGCGGGCTTGGCGCACACTATGGCGGCGAGACGCTCGGGGCGACGGTCATCCCGATCTCCGGCGGCAACACCGACCGACAGATCATGCTCATCCGGGACTTCAGCGTCACCGCGCTCTGCTGCACCCCGAGCTACTTCACCCACATGATCGAGCGCGCGCGCGAGTTGGACGTCGACCTGCGCAACCTGCCCCTGCGTGTCGGCATCTTCGGCGCTGAACCCTGGACCGACGGGATGCGCCGGCACATCGAGGCCGAGGCCGGCATCAAGGCCTACGACATCTATGGGCTGTCCGAGATCATCGGCCCCGGCGTCGCCAGCGAGTGCTCGACCCAAGAGGGCCTGCACATCTTCGAGGACCATTTCTATCCCGAGATCATCGACCCGGAGACGGGCGAGGCCCTGCCGGACGGGCAGGAGGGCGAACTGGTGCTGACGACGCTGAGCAAGAAGGCGATGCCCATGATCCGCTACCGGACCCGCGACATCACCTCGCTCATCACCGAGCCCTGCGCCTGCGGACGCACACTGCGACGCATGCGACGCATCGGCCGACGCTCGGACGACATGTTCATCATCCGCGGCGTCAACGTCTTTCCATCCCAGGTGGAGGCGGCGCTGCTGCAGGTCGAAGGGACCCTGCCGCACTATCAGATCATCCTCACGCGCGATCAGGGCCTGGACCGCATGGCGGTCGAGGTCGAGGTCACACCCGAGGTCTTCAGCGACAAGATCAAGGCGCTGGAGGAGGTCCGCGCGCGGCTCGCGCAGGCGATCGAGCATATCCTTGGCATTCGGGTGGAGCTGCGACTCGTCGAGCCGCGCAGCATCGCGCGCAGCGAGGGCAAGGCGAAGCGAGTGATCGATCGGCGGAATGACTGAGGGCAGTTGGCAGTTGGCAGTTGGCAGTTGGCAGTTGGCAGCTGCCGACCTCGGCAGCCGCTTGGGGATTCCTGGCGTGGGTTGAACGCCTGCGCTCCTTGCGCCTCTGTGATTCGAATGCTCTTTTACGAGGACTCTAGACTATGAAACTGCAGCAGCTCTCTCTGTTCCTCGAAAACCGGCCGGGACGCTTGGGCGCGCCCCTGGAGGCGATCGCGGCGGAGGGCATCAATATTCTGACCCTGTCACTGGCCGATACCGCCCAGTTCGGAATTCTGCGGCTCATCGTCCGCGAGTGGGACAAGGCCAAGCAGGTCCTCGAGGATGCCGGCTGGGTGGTGAACCTCACCGAGGTGGTCGCCGTCGATCTGCTCGACCGACCCGGCGGCCTGGCCGAGGCGCTCAAGATCCTGGAGGCCGCCAATCTCAACATCGAGTACATGTACGCCTTCTCGTTGCGCCGTGGCGACAAGGCGATCCTCATCTTCCGCTTCGAGGATCCGGATCGCGCCATTCAGGTTCTGCTCGACAACGGCCTGCACGTGGTCGATGGCGACGAGCTGATGAGCTTCGTGCCCTAGACAGGAATCCCAGGGCATGTCGGCATTCATCGGAAACCTCGAGCGGCCGGACCAATACCCCATCTGGGACGAGCCGGCGGAAACCCTCCCGCGCGCTGAGCTGGAAAGGCTCCAGCTGGAACGCCTGCGCGACCTGGTCGTGCGCATCTCGCGCGTGCCGTTCTATCGCGACCAGCTCAACCACCGGGACATCGGACCGCAGAACATTCGCTCGCTCGCGGACGTCCGCAAGCTGCCGTTCACGACCAAGGCCGACATGCGCCGCCAGCATCCGCTCGGACTGCTGGCCGTCCCGCGCAAGTCCCTGGCACGCATCCACGGCTCATCCGGGACCACCGGCAAACCCACCTTCGTCGCCTATACGGCCAAGGATCTCGAAACTTGGTCCACGCTCTGCGCCCGTTTCCTGGTGGCCGGCGGCGTGAAGCCAGAGCACACCGCTCAGGTCGCCTTCGGCTATGGCCTCTTCACCGGCGGCTTCGGCCTGCACTATGGCCTGGAGCGCGTGGGCACGACCGTCATTCCGGCCGCCGCGGGCAACACCCGACGCCAGATCGAGATCATGCGCGACCTCGCCCCAGAGGTGCTGATCTGCACCCCAAGCTACGCGCTGACCATCGCCGACGGCGCACGTGAGCTGGGTATCGACCCACGCGCCCTGCCCATCCGCATCGGCCACTTCGGCGGCGAGCCCTGGACCGAGGACATGCGCCGCGAGATCGAGGACGCGCTGGATATCGCCGCCTTCAACAACTACGGGCTGTCCGAGGTCATCGGCCCCGGCGTGAGCGGGGAGTGCCCGGCGCGCGCCGGGATGCATATCCAGGAGGACCATTTCCTGGTCGAGTGCCTGGACCCAGAGAGCCTCGAGCCGGTGCCGGAGGGCGAGCCAGGGGAGCTGGTCATCACCACGCTGACCCGCGAGGCAATGCCCATGGTGCGCTACCGTACCCGCGACATCGCCCGGCTCTACCGCGAACCCTGCGCCTGCGGTCGCACCACCATGCGCATGAGCCGCGTCACCGGGCGAACGGACGACATGCTGATCATCCGCGGCGTGAACGTCTTCCCGTCGCAGATCGAGGAGGCACTCCTGCGCGTCGAGGGCACCACGCCGCACTATCTGATCGAGGTGAGCCGCCCGGCGACGCTGGACGAGGTCCACGTCAAGGTCGAGATCCACCCCGAGATCTTCTCCGACCGCATGGACCGCATGCAGACGCTGTGCGAGCGCATCAGCCGCGAGATCCAGGCCGTCGCCGGCATTCGCGCCCATGTCGACCTGGTGGAGCCGCGCAGCATCGAGCGCTTCGTCGGCAAGGCCAAACGGGTTCTGGACAAACGCGGAGTGTCCGAACAGGAATCCTGAGCCGATACCTGGGTCCAAAGCCATCAATCGCCTCACGCATGGCGATCCCTTCCCACTGAACCTTTGACCAACTACTAAGGAAACAAGAATGAGAAATCGCCTGCCTGGCTCCAAGCTCAGCCTCAGCCTGGGGCTGACCGCCGCCCTGATCGTCGCGTCGAGCCTTACGGCCGCTCTCGCCAGCGACGACGGGCTTTACATCGAGACCATCAATCGCAGCAAGGGCTTGACGGGCGAGACACCGCGCGAGGACATCAGTAAGACCTATGTCGCCCACGACAAGATGAAGGTCGTGAGTTCGGACCCCCAGGGGTCGGACATGATCCTCGACCCGGCCACCGGGACCATGACCTTCCTCAATGACGCGGCCAAGGAGTACTACCAGATCAATGCGAAGAGCATGATGGAAGGGATGTCGCAACCGGGCATGGATCAGATGCGCGCCATGCTGGAACAGAACAAAGTCAGCGTCGAGAAGACCGACGAGACGCAGAAGATCAATGACTGGAACTGCCGGAAGTACCTGGTTCACAAGACCGGCATGATGGAGATCGAGCAGGAGATCTGGGCCACCGAGGACGTCGACATCGACCTGCAGCGCTACACGGATCTCATGAGCATGTCCGGCCCGGCCGGCCTCTTGGGCGATTCTCCCGCGGCCAAGGCGCAGCGCGAGGAAATGGACAAGGTCAAGGGCTACCCCATCTTGACCAAGGCCAAGATGCAGATGATGGGCGCGAACATGGAGACCGAGAGCGAGGTGAAGGTCATCCGCAAAGAGCCCATGGCGGCGGATTTCTTCGAGATTCCCGAGGGATACGCACAGAAGGAAATGGGCATGCCTGGCGGGGCGGGCGAACATCCGCCAGCACCGGGCCACTGAGTCCGATAGGACCCTCGGAGATCGGCGATTGCTGAACAAGGCATCGCCGATCCCGCACGCCGACTAGCCTCGCTTTCACGCAATGAGCATCCAGACCACGCTGCCCGCGGGCATCCGCCGCCTCAGCCTGGGCTCGCCCGCTAGGGGCCGCTGAGCACCAGCTCCGCCCGGATCCGCTGGCGATCATGCTTACCAGAATCGAGCAGCGGCAGCTCGCGCAAACGTCGAAAGACCCGCGGACGCTCCGCGCTCTGCAAGTGACGCCGGCACCACTGTTCCAGGCCCGACGCGTCGATCTCCCCGCTGAAGACGGCCGCCAGTCGATGGCCCCAGACGTCGTCGTCGAGACCGAGGACGACGCAGTCACGCACTCCAGGCACCCCCGTAAGCAACTGCTCGACGCGCCGCAGCGAGACATTGATCCCGCCCACCACTAAGACGTCGTCGGCGCGACCCAGGATGCGTAGCTGCCCATCCGCGGACACGCAGGCGATGTCTGGCGTCTCGAAGCATCCGCGTTGAAGACCCAAACCTGGACGACGCGCGGGATTCGCATAGCCGGCCATCAGCGTTCGACCCTTAACCTTCAAGCGCATGGAGGCGCCAGTCTCGCACGGCCGCGCGTCGACCTCGACGCCCTCGAGCAGGCGCCCAGCGAGGGCGGTATCCATCCCCTGCCCCGTCAGCGTCGTCGTGGTCGCGATCTGCGAGGCCGTCTCCGTCATCCCATAGGTGAGGTGCAGCGGCCAACCGCGCTCGACGGCGCGCCGCGCCAGCGTCTCGCTGAGCGCCTGTCCACCGACCAGCAGCACCCGCAACCGTGGCGGCGGGGAGACGCCAAGCTCCAGTAATCGGGCGAGCATCGGTGGAACCAGCGAGACATGGGTCACCGGCGAGTCGCAGAGCCCTCGACCCACGGCCTGCGCATCGAATCCGTCATACAGCCGCACCGCCGCTCCGGCCAGTGCGCACCGGTATCCGATCGAGACGCCGCCGATGTGACTTTGCCGCAAACAGGCGAGCCACAGATCCCCCGCCCCCAGCCCGAGTCTGGCATTCGTCGCTTGGGCAGAGGCCAGGAGGTTGTCCGCGGTCAGCATCACCACCTTCGGCGTGCCAGTGCTTCCGCTCGTCTTGATCAAGAGACTGATTCTCGCGTCGCCGCACCGCGCCGCGCTCTGGGGGACGTCGCTGATGCCCCGCAAATGCCCAGACTCCGGGAGCCATCGCCACTCCGCGCCAGTCAGGCGCGCAAGCTCCTCGACCTCCATGCGGGCGAGGTCCGCCCGAAACGGAAAGAGGATCGCGCCGAAACGCGCAAGACTGTGCTGCATGAGGAGCAGTTCCAACGCCGGCGCATCCGGCACCATGACGACCTGGCCCGGTAAGAGACCAAGAGCGCCAAGCACGAATACCCGATCTTGGACGCGCGCCTTGAGTGTGCGGTAGTCGAGCCGTCTCCCCTGGTAGAGGACAGCGTTGTTAGGACCGTCGCACCAAGGGGCGTCGGCGAACGCAGGACTGACGATCATGAGACGGCGACAAAGGCGGCGTAGGCTTCCCGTCACGACCTCAGCCGTGACGGGAAACCCGCTGACTTACCAGCGAACCTCGAAGACACAGCTTGGGGCACCAGTGGCGTGACAGGCGACCTCTGTCACGACGGTCTTGGCGTTGACAAGCTCGCGGAAGAGCCGCTCGAAGGTCCCGACATAGAAGTCGCAGAGCGGCTGGTCGGCGGATGCGCCACGGCAGAGCAGTGAGTCCTGAATGGTGATCTTCGGCGGATAGCTCGGATCCGCGTCGAAGACGCCGGTGCCGACGAAGGTCCAGGCATTGCCCCGAATCGCCTTGAGCAGGGTCTTGCTCGCCAACTTGGACGGGAGACGTTTGAGGATGAACTGCGCCGGACGCGGGATACGGTTGGCGAGCAAATAATCGCCTGTGCGCCGTCCGGCATCGCGAGCGATCGGACGGGCCTCGGCGACCCCAAGCTGATCTCGCAAGGCTGCTTGCAGCGCGATCACCTCTTGCTCGTCGACCATCTCCGTCGGCAGCTGATCGAGATAGCCTTTCAGGCCGGCGGCCTCGAATACGGTCTCCACGACGTCCTCGCCGCGACTCGCCCGCAAGGCCTCGGCGACACGAATGATGGCGTTGGGGCCGACGCGCCCCGCGTTCGCTGCCTGACTCACGTCGACACTCGAAAGCGCCACTGGCTGCTTCCCCAATCGACCAGAGTGTCCGGGCCGCCGCACAGGCCGCGCAAGAGATAGCGACCCTGCGGGGTCACACGAATGCCGTCGTCCGAGACTTCGACGAGACCATGCTCGGCTTCTTTACACAAACGGTCGTACTCCTTATCGAGATCGGCGGCCGAGCTGGCCGGTAACTGCAGATTGCACATGAGGTAAAGAATGGCCTCCCGGCGTTTGCGATCCGTCGCCGTCATACGGCGTCCCCAGGCAATCGGAAACTCACCGTTGTTGAGACGTCTTTGCCACTGCCGCAGGTCCGGGTCGTTCTGCACCAGCGCATCGCCGACTTCGCCGATGCCGCTCGGCCCAAAGGCGAGCACCTGGTTCGCCGGCATGGGGGTATAGCCGATGGCATTGCGATAGAGCTGCCCCTTCGCTTGGGCGCCGAAGAGTTCGTCATCCTCGCGCACGAAGACATCCAGCCCGACCCAGCGATACCCTGCCTCGGTGAAGACGCGGACGGCGCTATGGAACAAGGCAAGCTTTTCGCTGGCGGACGGCAGGTGGGCGGTATCGATGGCGTGCTGGTGCGGCCGGCTGGATGGGTCGTGGGCATAGCTAAAGCAGGCGACACGGTCTGGCCCGAGATCGAGCACTTGATCGAGCGTCGCCTGGAAGCTAGACGGGGTCTGGAAGGGCAGGCCGTAGACCAGGTCGAGGTTGATGCTCTCGAATCCAGTTGCACGCGCGGTCAGAAAAACGTCCCTGACCATATTGAGCGACTGCACCCGCCCGATCGCGCGCTGCACATCGTTGTTGAGGTCCTGGACGCCGAAGCTGATACGCCGGAACCCCAGCCCATACAGCAGCTCGAGCTGACCGACGGACGCTCGGCGTGGATTGCACTCGATGGAGGTACAGGCGTTGGGCGCCAGAACGAAGTGACGCTCGACGATCTCCATCAGCCGCGCCAACTGCGGCTCGTTGAGATGATTGGGCGTTCCGCCACCGACATGGAGCTGTTGGATCTGGCGACCACGACCGATCCGCTCCGTCACCAACTCCATTTCGTGATCGAGTGCGTCGAGGTACTGATCGACCTTCTCGATACTATGGGTGACCGTGGTCGTGCAGGCGCAATAGAGACAACGGACGTGGCAGAAAGGAACATGGACGTAGACTGCAAGGGGATCCTCGACACGCTTCGCGAGGCATTCCAACACGGCAACATACTGTGCGTCCGTGAAGGTCTCATCTCCCACAAGACCGGTTGTCGGCATCGCGCAACCATGGGTCGAGTGACCATACCGCTCGAGTAGCTCAAGAGGAAGGCTCGGAGGAAGTGGAGGCGCCATAGATGTCACCCGCCTAGTCTGATTGAAGCTGTATCTTGCGGACGCCGGTAAGGTTGCGCCCACCCTGTCGAGGCCCACCGGTGCGATTCGGGGACAGTCGCCTCTCTTCTTATCATCGGTCTCCCAGAAGGGCTTGCCCGAGGCTGCGGGCTCTGGCATCCCGACCAACAGCCAGAGGATCATCGTACGCTGCCAGAGCCAGGTCAGGATAAGGCATGGCGGGGAGGCGCTTCTGAGCGTCGCTACACAGCCTCGTCCTTGATTCCGGGGGACTCGAAGAAGCACTAGCGAACCGTGGACCCGCTGGCATCACAGCTGGTATCCAAGAAGTATACTGATACTGGCTACGAACCTCCACAACCGCTCGGAGTTTACTGGAAAGTTCCCCGAAAACGCGAGAAGTGTACAGCCTGCAGACAGCCGACTGACGGGGCCTCGATCGTCGCACGCGGCTCCATCAAAGGCCGGAGACGGCCCTGGCGCTGACTCCCTGCAGAGAACATCGCTCAGAGGGCAGTCTGCCCATCGTCTTCTCCGCCGATGAGCGCGCAGGGGTGCGGACCGAAGATTTGCCCAGGTTATCCGGTGGCGCATCGTCGTTCTTAGAGGATCCCGGCTCTCGCGAAGGCAACGCCCAAGCCCAGAGAGCCTCGTCCGGCAAGGGAAGCACGAGGAACCAATGCTCAAGAATGGCTAATGCGAGAAGCGTCGCGAGCAAGATCAGACCCACGATCTGCGCTCCATCGACCCCCGGGGTCATGGCCTTGAGCACGATCAGAACCGCGATCACCGTGGCTGCGGTCACGGAGACGGGAAACAGCAAGTTCATCGACCGCTTGGCCATATAGGTCTTGAGATAGCGCAAGTGCTCCGGAAGCCACTCCTCATTGAGGTTCGGAACGCCGAGGAAGAGATTGAGCTTCGCGCTCCAGCGCATCAACCACAGAATGATGAAGGTCCAGGTGCCGACCTGATTCGGCTCCTCCCAGGAGATCAGTACCATGAAGAGCACTGTGCTCAGAATGGCGAGTTCATGATAGAGGCTCGTCAAGATCGCCAATCCGAAGCGCTTCCATTTCGAGCAGACTGGCGGACAGGGGCTCTTGCGCGGCCCAGTCACGAAGCCCGTGAAGTAGCTCATCTCCAGGACGCCCCAGATCACAACGCCGCAGGAAAAGGCTGCATAGGCGGCAAACGGGGTCATGGACGCACTGCTCACCACCAACCCGAAGATCGCGATCGCCAAGACAACGGTGCCGCCAAGCAGGGTCCAGCGAAAGGTTCGCCCTGGAAGGTTGTCGAGATAGAGCACGACCCCGGTGCTGAACCACCATAGCCCGAGGCCGTACAGGATTGGAAAACCGAACTCAGACATGGACTAGATCCGACTCCCAAGCAGATAGCAACCTGAGCATCTGCGATCCAGGGTTGAATAGATCGCGATCCTCCGTCTACATGACGTCTGATCTCGGTCGCGAATAGACAGCGGCATCCGCGCAGAGCCCGCGCGGCGGATCGCCTAGCGGGCGGCGGCGGGCACCGACAGCAGCTCGGCAAAAGCCGCTTGGTTGGTTTCACCGAAGGCGCGCAGGTCGAGGAGGATTCCTGTCACGGGATCCTCAAGGGTGTAGTCCCCGCTCTCCCGGAGCGCGAGGCGGAAAGGCTCCGACAAGGGTGCGTCATACCCCCGACGCTGCCGCGCCAGACTTCTGAGTACACCGCGAATGAAGCCTTCACTACCCGCCGGCAAGGTCTGTATCACTTCGCCCGTCGCAACGTCGGTGACCGCCATGGATCCATCGGTCTGCTCGAGGAAAGCAATGTCCCTCGCCTGAACCTCGGCCGTCACTGGCGCTTGCGGCATCATGAATCCGGTCAGGCGGGCAACCGAAATCATGATGATGGTAAAGCCCAACAACGCCGCAACAGCAATCAGAACGCCCTTTGGAAAGGGGCGTCCACCAAATGCATCACTCACAGGAAAGACCTCGTCAGGAAAGTGGCTCGCCCTCGGAGGCCAACCTGGGCTCCGACACGACACGCGGTGGCAAATCAGTCGTTTGCGACTCATCTTCCACCTCGCTCGCATAGGACTCGAGCGCCCCAGCGAGAATCGCCGCAACCTTGGCCGCATCCGGAATCGCGCGCAGCATCGGCTGGGGCGGCGAGAAGTGCCAGGGACGCGCATGCGGCCAGAAGATCATGTAAGAAGGCTTGGCCGATGACGCCAGAAGCAGCGGAATATCCCCGGTGCCGTCTTCATAGACCCTGAGATCCGCGGACCTGATCTGCTTGAAAGGCAGGTTCATCATCATGGGAAGCGCAACCCCAATCCGCATGACCAGGCGTTGGCTCGTGATGGTGTAGACGCTCGACCGAGCCATCGCCCAAGCAAGTAGGACTAAGGCACCGATGGAGACGCCGGCCAGCACCAACATCCATGAAAGGCTTGAAAGGACGCTCGCCATGGACAGGCCATCAGACCAGTCCACAGCGATCGCCAGGACCTCGAGCACCACGAAATAGATCGCGATCTTCCGAACATGAAAGGCCCGCCGCGCAAGGGCTCCCCAGCGCGGCGCGCCCTGCCAAAGCAGTTCCTCACCAGGAGGAAGCTGCTCTGGCAAGCCCTTGATAGGCTCGAAGTCGTATTCCTTCACAACAAAGGACCGGCACGCTCTTCAGTGGCGTAGAGCTTACCGCCAGCATAGTAGGCACAGACCTTGTCTTCCTCGTAGAGGGTGATCTGATCCGGCTTGGCCAAGCCTGGCACGTTCGCGAAGTGAGCGGCCTTGATGGCAGCGACCTTGATGGTGCGGGCCTTCTTGTTGAAGCGGCAGAAGTTGATCGGCAGCAGGGTCTGCTTGCCACCCGATGCGGCCTTCATCTCCAGATAGCGGATCTGAGGCTCCGAGCGATCGACCCAGACATCGGTCACGGCACCGGCGACTTCACCGTCCAGACCAAGGACCGTCATGCCGCGCGGATCCGGCTCACCCTCGGCGATGCTGAAATCGGTCGCGACGCGCAGCGGCACGATCTTCGGCACTCCGTCGATGGTGAGGTCGCAATGCTTGGCGCGATCCGGCGAGGCCGCGGGACCGAAGCCGGAAAGCATCGGATCGCCGACCGGATCGAAGGGCGCACCTGGGAAAGGCGCGGAAGGCGTCGCGTTCACCTTGGCCATCGCCTCCTGACGCGGCGCCTGGAGGGTACCCGCGTTGTGCGGAAGAATGAAGGTCTTAGGCTTGGCGAGAACCGGGAAACCGACGACCTTCACGCGACCACCGGACATCTCGGTGCGGTCCGAGTCGAGCGGATAACCCTCTCGCTTATCTTCCTGGCGAAGATAATAGATGAGCCCAGCAAAAAAGAACCAGAACGCCCAAATCGTCAATTGGGCAACGTCCATATAGTCAGTGATGGCAGCAGACATGATGTAACCTCCGTAGGACAAATGGCTAGCCAGGTAAGCCAGCTAGACCGTTACGCGGTGACCGCCGTGGACCGAATCCATTCGCTGTTCACGCGAAGGGGCCATTGGCGACCAGCGTGGCGAAAAACAAAACGATCTCAGTGCTATAGACGACTCCATAGCTGGTGTCAGAACCGGGCGATGCCGGGTCAACAAACCCTGCCAAGCACACGGCGGATGCGTCGCAACCACCTGCCTCCTCTCAGGGCCATCACCACAGCCGGAGCCGTGGCCTCCACAGCGCTGAAAAGCGCTCGAACACTCCGCGCCACGATGGTCTCTAGGCGCGGTACTGCAAGGTCTCAGGCCGGCAACAACTCCAGCGCCTGGGACATATAAAACCCGACAGCGATTCGACGCGTCCGCTTTGGTGCCCAGCGACGCAGACAGGGATCGGCGACGATCAAGGATCCGAGCTTCCCAATGCTCACCGGCTCGATGGCCGGGGCACGATCTCCGCGCGGAAAAAAGCGACCCACAGCGTGCATGATCGCCAAAGGAACCGTCTTCGGCGCAAAGGTGAAGAGGATGGATCCGCTCGTCCTCTCCGCGAGCCCCGCCAGCACCTTCACGACGTCCGCAGGGCAATAATGAATGAGCGAGTCCATCGCGACCACATGGTCGAACTGTCCGTGCGCAGGATCGAGCATGTCGCCCGCCTGAAATGTCACGGAACCTTGACCTAGATCAGTCGGCGCACGCTCACGCGCGATCTCGATCAGTGTGGGGGCCACATCAATGGCGACGACCTCGGCCCCGCGGCGGGCCGCCTCGACCGCCAAGGCGCCGGTTCCGCAGCCCGCGTCGAGTAAGCGTTTGCCGCTGAGATCGGCCGGAAGCCAATCAAGGAGTGTACGACGCATGTCGTCTCTCCCGGCACGCACGGTCTCCCGAATCTTACTGACCTTGGCATCCGAGGTCAGCTTGCTCCAGGCGTCTGCGGCGGTGCGGTCGAAATAGGTCTCGATTTCCCCGCGACGTTCTTGATAGGAGGCGTCTTGCATCAATCGAACCCCAGGAAATCGAAAATATCGCGGTCCCGCATCGGCTGGGCGTCCAAGGGCTCAACCCCTTCCCACAGGCGCTCGGCAAGCTGCAGATACTGTTGCTGCGCCTCTTCCAGCCCTGGACCTGGCTCCATCTCGAACAGCGTCGACTTCTTCAAGCGGCTGCGACGGATGATGTCCAGATCGGGCAGATGCGCCAGACGCTTCAGGCCGACGGCCTCGTTGAAGCGGTCGATCTCATCGGTATTGACGCTGCGGTTGGCGATGACACCACCCAAACGGACGCCATAGTGCTTCGATTTGGCGAGAATGGCTGCCGCGATCCGATTCATCGCGAAAATGGAGTCGAAGTCGTTCGCCGTCACGATGAGCGCACGCTCGGCATGCTGCAGTGGTGTCGCGAAGCCGCCGCAGACCACATCACCCAGCACGTCGAAGACCACCACATCGGTGTCCTCGAGCAGATGATGCTGCTTGAGGAGCTTCACGGTCTGGCCCACGACATAGCCACCGCAGCCGGTGCCCGCCGGCGGTCCACCGGCCTCGACACACATGACGCCGTTGTAGCCTTCGTAGACGTAGTCGCTTGGGCGCAACTCCTCGGCGTGGAAATCCACGGACTCGAGAATGTCGATGACCGTCGGCACCAGACACTTGGTCAGGGTGAAGGTCGAGTCGTGCTTCGGATCGCAGCCGATCTGCAGCACACGCTTGCCCAGCTTCGAGAAGGCGACGGACAGATTGGACGAGGTCGTGCTCTTGCCGATGCCGCCCTTGCCGTAGATGGCGAAGACCTTGGCCGTATCGATGCGGATGTCCGGATCGAGCTGGACCTGAACACTCCCCTCACCGTCGGGGTGCTTGGGCAAACTGTTGAACATGTCAGCGGGAAACTCCGGAATGGTCACGCGGCTGCCTCCTCGATGACGCCTTCAAGCCGATCTTCCAACTCTTCTCCTGCGCGGCGTAGCGCTTCGAGCGTCGCCTCGTCGGGCGACCAGTAATTACGCTCATGGGCCTCGATGAGACGATTCGCGACCTTGGCCGAGGCCGTCGGATTGAGCTGGGCAAGGCGATTGCGCATCTCCTCGTCCAGCACGAAGGTCTCGGTCAACTGCTGGTAGACCCAGGGAGCGACCTGACCGGTCGTCGCCGACCAGCCCATGGTGTTGGTGACATGCACCTCGATCTGGCGCACGCCCTCGTAGCCATGCTTCAGCATCCCTTCGTACCATTTGGGATTGAGCATGCGGGTGCGGGTCTCCAGGGCGACCTGCTCGGCGAGGGTGCGCACGACACCGTCGCCGCGCGTCTGGTCACCGATATAGACCGGCACTTCGTCCCCCTTGTACTGCCCGACGGCCTTGGCGATACCGCCGAGGGTGTCGAAGTAGTGATCGACGGTGGTGACGCCGAGCTCGACGGAATCGAGGTTTTGGTAGGCCAGCTGGACCTTGCCGAGCATGCTCTTGAGCAGCTCGGCCTGCTGAACCGGCTTGCCGGAGCGCCCGTAGGCGAAGCTCTTGCGACGGGTGTAGGTCTCAGCCAGCTCCTCGCCCTCCTCCCAGCTGCTGCTGTCGATGAGGTGATTGACGTTCGCGCCATAGGCGCCGTCCCCGTTACTGAAGACGCGCAAGGAGGCGGTCTCCAAATCGCAGCCATGCTCTTCCTGATAGGCGAGTGCGTGCTTGCGGATGAAGTTTTGCTCCATCGGCTCGTCCGCCGAGGCGGCGAGGAAGGAGGCTTCAGCGAGCAGCTTGGTCTGCAAAGGCAACAGGTCACGGAAGATGCCCGAGAGCGTCATGACGACGTCGATCCGCGGACGACCCAACTCTTCGAGCGGAATCAGCGTCGCACCCGCGAGGCGACCATAGTTGTCGAATCGGGGATTGGCGCCGATGAGCGATAGCGCCTGGCCGATCGGACCACCCTCTGTCTTGAGGTTGTCGGTGCCCCAGAGCACCAAGGCGATCGTCTCGGGGTAGCCGTTGCCTTCCGACAGATGGCGCTCGATGAGGCGCGCCGCCTGCTGAGCGCCGTCCTTCACCGCAAAGACACTGGGCAACCGGAAAGGATCGAAGCCGTGCAGATTGCGGCCGGTCGGCAGGATCGCGGGCGTGCGCAGAAGATCTCCACCGGGTGCCGGCGGGATGAAGCGGCCGTCGAGCGCACGCAGAATCGCCGGAATCTCGGTGTCCTGCACCAGGAGCCGATCGATCTCGGCCAGCTCGCGGAACAGTGTGACATGTGCCTCGGTAGCCTTCATCTTGCCGGCCTTGAGCGCCTTCTCCGGCGACTTGCCCGCGACCAGCGCCTCAAGGGCCGCCTGGTCCGGACGGATGTCCTTGGTCGACTCGGCAACGGCCATCAGCAGATCGACCCGCTCCTCGTCGGTCGGGGCCTCGCCGACGACATGCAAACCGTGCGGGATCAGGGTGTACTCGAGTTCGAGGATATCCTCGTTCAGCTTGGTCACCCGCGCATCGACGTCATGGCTCCACTGCGGCTCCAGATCCACGAGTTCCAGCTCGGCGGCCTGGGCCTGGATGATCTCTGCAAGCGCGCCGCGCTCCTCGACGTCGTCCGGCGGAAGCGAACGCCAGCGCTCCATGGAACCCTTGAGATCGATCAAGCCCTTGTAGAGACCGGCATGCGCGATCGGCGGGGTCATGTAGCTGACCAGGGTCGCCGCAGAACGACGCTTGGCGATGGTGCCTTCCGAGGGGTTGTTCGAGGCGTAGAGATAGATGTTCGGCAGATCGCCGATGAGGCGGTCGGGCCAGCAGGCGCTGGACAGACCAGCCTGTTTTCCAGGCATGAACTCGAGCGCGCCGTGGGTTCCGAAATGCAGCACGGCGTGGGCGCTAAAATCGTCGCGAATGTAGCGATAGAAGGCCGAGAAGGCGTGCGTCGGGGCAAAACCCTTCTCGAACAGCAGGCGCATCGGGTCGCCCTCGTAGCCGAAGGAAGGCTGCACACCAACGAAGACGTTGCCGAACTGCGCGCCCAGCACGAAGATCGAGGCGCCGTCGCTCTGCTGCTTGCCCGGCGCGGGACCCCACTGCTTCTCGATCTCGGCCAGATAAGGCTCGCGGCGGACATGGTCATCCGCCGGGATCCGGGTATGGACGTTGGCGTGCGCACCGAAGCGCGAGGCATTGCCGTTGACGATGCGCTCGCGCAGATCGTCGACGCTCTCGGGCAGATCGACGCTGTAACCGGCCGCATCCATGGCGACGAGGGTGCGGTAGAGCGACGCGAAGACCGACAGATAGGCCGCGGTACCCGTGTTTCCCGCGTTGGGCGGAAAGTTGAAGAGGACGATCGCGACGTTGCGCTTGGCACGCGCGGCGCGACGCATGCGAACCAGCTTCGCGGTGCGCGACGCCAACATCTCGGCGCGCTCTTTGTGCGAGTGCATGTCGCGGGCGCCGTCTTCCGGGCCGCCGCCGTTGCGGCCGCCGTAGACCAGCGAGCCAGCCGCGCCATCCAGCTCGGGGATCGCCACCATCATGGTCGCCTCGACCGGGAGCAGGCCCTGATTCGACTCCTGCCACTGATCCAAGGTCTGGAACTCGACGGCAAGCGTCGCCAAGTAGGGCACGTCGAGGCGCGTCAGTATCTCCTCGGCCGCGTGGGAATCGTTATAGGCGGGGCCGCCGACGAGCGAGAAACCGGTCAGCGAGACCACGGCATCCACGGTCGACTGACCGTCCTGCATGAAGAACGTCTCGATCGCCGGACGCGCATCCAGGCCGCTCGCGAAGGCGGGAACCACCTGAAGCCCGCGCGCCTCCAGCGCCCGGATCACGCCGTCGTAATGTCCGGAGTTGCCAGCCAGGACGTAGGAGCGCATCAGCAGGAGACCGACGCGACCCTTGCCCTGCTTCTGCATCGGCAGGTGGGCGAGCTTCTCGCTGATCCTTCCCTTCATGTCCGGGTGGTAGACGCCCACCTCGGGATACTCGACCGGCGGATCGACCTTCATGGTGCCGCGCAGATGCCGGCGGTCACCGTCGGCATAGCGATCGACCAGGAAGCGCAGCATGTTCGCCAGGTTCTCGTCGGAGCCCGCGAGCCAGTATTGGAGGGTGAGGAAGTAGGCGCGCACGTCCTGCGCCGTGCCTGGGATGAAGCGCAGCAGCTTGGGGATGCGACGCAGCATGGACATCTGCTGGGCGCCGGTGCTCTGTTTGCGCTCCTTATTGCCACGCAAGCGCTTGAGGAGCGCCATGGGGCCGCCCGGCGAACCGTCCATCGCGAAGCCGCCCATGCGGGTCATCTTCATCAGCTCGCTCGCGGACATGCACACGACCATGGCGTCGCAGGCGTCGCGCCGCGCGGCCAACGCGGGGAGGATGGGCTTGAAGTGGTCTTCCATGACGAGCATGGTGACCATGATGATGTCGCCCTCGGCGATGTCCTTCAGACAGCGCTCGAGCGAGGCAGGATCGTCGGCCCATTCCGTCGCGGCGTGCAGATTTAGCTCGAAGCCGGGCAAATCACGCCGAACCGAGGGGAGTGCGCGCTGGGTCGTGCCCGCCAGGTGCCCATCGAGGTTGACGATGACGACGCGAACTGGTGTCGCGTCCGAGGTCTTGGCAGGTGTTTTAGCGGCCGAAGTGCGCTTTGGCATCGTAGAGCGTCTCCACAGTAATTGTCTGGATCCCTCGTTCTTCCGCGAAGCGCTCGGTGTTGCGCCGCGCCTTTCCGCGCACGAAAAAGGGGATCTTTTTCAGTTCCTGCTCGGCGTCCGATGCCCAGGCCATGACGGTCTCATCGGTCCGGTCGGAGCCCTCCGTCGGATCTGACCGGGTTTCTTGCTGACGACCAGGCGTCGCACTGGAGCCCAGATGCGACGGCGTCGCCGCATCATGGAACTCGAAGTCCTCGCGAAACATGGTGATGAGATGCTCTTCCAGCCCCATCATCAAGGGATGGACCCATGTATCGAAGATCACGTTCGCCCCTTCGAAGCCCATCTGCGGGGCATATCGCGAGGGGAAATCCTGAATATGCACCGGCGCCGAGATGACGGCGCACGGAACTCCCAGGCGCTTGGCGATGTGGCGCTCCATCTGAGTCCCCAGCACCAGCTCTGGATGCAGCTCGGCCACCTTGGCCTCCACCTCCAGATAATCGTCCGTGATCAGCGGCTCCACACCATAGCGCTTGGCCGCCTCGCGCACGTCCCGCGCGAACTCGCGCGCATAGGTGCCGATGCCCACGACGGTGAAGCCAAGCTCTTCGGCCGCAATCCGCGCCGCCGCGACGGCATGGGTTGCGTCGGCGAAGATGAAGACGCGCTTCCCCGTCAGATAGGTCGAATCCACTGATCGCGAATACCACGGCATTCTAGACGAGATCGGATCCGTAGTGGCGGCGACATCCAACTGCAGGGTGCTCGCCACCTCTTGAATGAAATCATGGGTCGCGCCAATCCCGATGGGCACGGTCTTGATGCAGGGCTGCCCGAACATGCGCTCCAGCCAATTGCAGGCTTGATCCGCGACTTCCGGATACAGGCAGACGTTGATGTCGGCCTCGGGGATCCGCAGCACGTCCTCGGGGCTCGCGCCAAGGGGAGCAACCACGTTGACATCCACGCCGATGGAATCCAAGAGCCGCGTGACCTCGACGACGTCGTCTCGGCAGCGGAATCCGAGCGCCGACGGACCCAGTAGATTGGCCGAAGGGCGACCACTCGACGCGCGCAGGTCGCGCTCCGAACCCGGCGCAGGCACCTTGCCCTTGAGGAGACCCCGAACCAGTTGATAGAAGGTCTCGTTCGCCCCCCAGTTCTCCTTGCGCGTATAGGCCGGCAGCTCCAGAGACAGTACGGGCGCCGGGAGCCCCATGCCTTGAGCGAGCGCTCCGGGCTGGTCCTGGATCAACTCGGCGGTGCACGACTCGCCGATCATGATCACGCGCGGCTTGAACCGATCGTAGGTTTCCTGAATCGTGGTCTTCACCAGATCGGCGGTGTCGCTTCCCAGCTCGCGCGCCTGGAAGGTGGTGTAGCTCACGGGCGGACGCTGGCCGCGGCGCTCGATCATCGTGAAGAGCAGATCGGCATAGGTATCGCCCTGAGGCGCATGCAGCACCAGATGGACACCCTCCATGGAGACCGCAATGCGCATCGCGCCAATGTGTGGAGGGCCTTCGTAGGACCAGAGAGTCAGCTGCATGACGCTAAACCTTCAACAAGGCGCCGCGCACAAGGGGACGCGCAAAGAGCTCAGCCAAATCGGCCGCTTGATCGAAGCCGTGGACCGGGGTGAAGACCAACTCGATCGACCACTTGGTCCGCAACCCTTCGGCCTCCAGCGGATTTGCCAGGCCCAACCCACAGACGGTGATGTCGGGCCGATCCTCGCGCACGCGATCGAGCTGACGCTCGACATCCTGACCCTCGGTCAGCCGCAACCCCCGCGGCAGCAATGACAGCTCCGACTCCATCAGCTGGCGATCCAGAAAGGGCGTCGCGACCTCGACCAGCTCCATCCCGCATTCCCGCTGGAGGAAGCGTGCGATGGGGATCTCCAGCTGCGAATCCGGGAGAAAACTCACGCGCTTCCCGACCAGAAGCTCGCGCTGACGGGCGAGCCCCAGTTGCGCACGCGCGATGGCTGGCGCGGTGACGGCCTCGAGGGTCGCGCTTGAGATGCCCCAGGCATCCGCCGCGGCGCGCAGCCACGCAAGCGTCCCTTCGATCCCGAACGGATAAGGGGCCTTCAAAAGCGTTGCGCCACGCTCCACGAGGGCACGCAGCGTATCACCGACGAAGGGCTGGGCAAGCAGGACCGAGGTCCCACTTCCAACCGGAGGGAACTCGCTCGCGTGACGGGGCGGCAGGAAATGGACCGGACCGATGCCGAGATCCTTGAAGATCCGCGCGAACTGGTCCTCCACGACATCCGGCAGGGTTCCCACGACCAGCAGGGAGCGTTCGCCCGCCGCGAGCTGCGGCATCTGCGGCACCAGCGACTTGAGGCACGCATCTTCACCCTGAGTGAAGGTCGTCTCCAGACCGCTGGCCGAATAGTCGAGAACCCGAACGCGACCGCGGTACACCTCGGACAAACGCTCGGCGGCCTTCGCCAGATCGAGCTTGATGACCTCGGACGGACAGGAGCCGACGAGGAAGAGCGTCTTGATGTCGGGGCGCCGCTCGAGCACGTCGGCCGCGACGCGATCCAGCTCTTGATTGCAGTCCGCGAGGCCGGCCAGATCGCGCTCCTGCAGGATCGCGGTCGCGAAACGCGGCTCGGCAAAGATCATGACCCCGGCCGCGGACTGCATCAGATGGGCACAGGTCCGCGAGCCAACGATGAGGAAGAAGGCGTCCTGGATCTTGCGGTGGAGCCAAACGATGCCAGCGAGCCCGCAGAAGACTTGCCTCTGCCCCCGCTCGCGCTTGATGTCCGGAATCGCGCAGTCGCCTGCCTGCGCCAAGGCTTCGGCCGCCGTCATTCCGCAACCTCGGCAAGCGTGCCAGCTTCGACGCCACCCCGACTGCCCTGCAGGCGAGCCGCGCGCAGCTTGATGAGGAACTGCGCCGCGTTGATGATATAGGTCGCATAGGCAGCGAGCGCGATCAGCATCTGGCCGCGCGTATCGACGAAACCGGTGAAGAGCGCGGCAAGGTAGGCCGTGTGCAAGGCCAGCACCAGCATGCTGAAGACGTCCTCCCAGAAGAAGGCGTGCGCAAACAGATAGCGGCCAAAGACGACCTTCTCCCAGATCGAGCCGGTGATCATGATGGTATAGAGCACCAGCGTCTTGACCACGATGGAGCCCGTCGCAATCACGGCGCCCTCGCCCGTCGCGAGGTAGCGCAGGACGAAGTAAAGACTGAACAGGAAGACCACGAACTGAAGGGGCGCAAGGATGCCTTGGACGAGGGTCCACGGCGTCTCGTCCCGCCGCCGACGCTCCTCTGGGGTATAAAGAGGCCGATGCGGGGTCTTTTCGGTAGGGTGATGGGTCATTACTCGGGCCGAATCCGCTTTAGATCCTATAGATCTTCACTCAAATCGTAGGCAGAAATCTAGTCCGCTTTCCGGCATGCGTCAACCAAACTTTACGTAAACCTGACTTGACAACCTCGCGCGAGCCACCACAATAGGGATCATGTCCCTGTTGGGGGATCGGCATGCATTTCGACTACCAATCTCGTGATTCCCATGAGGGAAATACCCGGAACCGCTGTCGTTTCGCTCACGACGGGCTGAAGGTCTGTGCGCGTCGAGCCAGCCGAAGCTGAGTGGCGGCGAAGGGTTCGCGAACAGCACTGAAAAGCGGTCTCGCTGGAACGACGCAGACTTGGCATCGGGCACGGGGCAGGCGAGCACCTGTGATGTGAAGATCACCCAGTCGGCCTTCGTCGACCGATTTCATCGACCGATAGGGCGCAACGGAAGCGAAAGGCTTCAGGTTGCGCGCTGGAAGATCGTCGCGAAACGCTTGTGTTAATGAGTATGCGTCCCAGGTCCGGCGAGGTAACCGCCGAGGACCGAGCCCGGGGCGAGTCTGGTCTGTGAGGGTGCGCCTACGTGGCATTGGAGGGTCTGGTCGCCGTGAGTTCGTTCAGAGCCCCGAGGGAGAGCCTCGGCGTCCTCGACGCCGACACGACGGCGGCCTTGGTCGAGGGCATGGCTGATATTGCGATCGTCGTGGATGCCAAAGGCATCATCAGCGACATCGCCTATGGAAGCGACGACCTCGCCGCGGACTTCAGTCCCGACTGGGTCGGCCAGCCCTGGCTGTCGACCGTCTCGCCCGAGACCCGCCCAAGCCTTGAGGCACTCCTGGAAGACGCGGCGCAGAACGCCCTCACCCGCTGGCGGCAGGTCACCCACCCGACCTTGCGCGGCGGCGAAATTCCCGTTCAATACCGCGCGCTCAGAGTGAGCAAGACCGGCAGCCTGGTCGCCGTGGGACGCAATCTGCAGGGCATGGCGGCACTTCAGCAGCAGCTCGTCGATGCGCAGCAGGCATTGGAGCGCGACTACTGGCGCTTCCGGCAGGTCGAGACGCGCTACCGCCTGCTGTTCCGCATGGTCTCCGAGGCGATCCTCATCATCGATGCGCCGACACAGCGCGTCGTCGAGGCCAACCCGGCCGCCGGACAGATGCTCGGCGAGACGCCAACGCGCGTCATCGGCAGACCCTTCCCCGAGGGATTCGACAACGAAAGCACCCAGGCCATCAACGGCCTGCTGGCCGGCGTGCGGGCCGCTGGGCGCGCCGACGACGTCAGGGCGAGACTGACCGACAGCCTGCAGGAGTTCCTGGTCTCGGCCTCGCTGCTGCGGCAAGAGAATGCGTCCTTCCTGCTGGTCCGCCTCTCGCCCGTGATACCGGACACCTCCGCGGCGGCACCCATGCCGGACGCCAAGGCACGCTATCTGCGGGTGCTTGAGAACGCGCCGGATTGCGTCGTGATCACGGACGCGGACGGCCGAATTCTCACCGCCAACAGCACCTTCCTGAGCCTCGCCGAAGTGGCGACCGAACAGCAGGCGCGTGGCGAGAGCCTGGACCGCTGGCTGGGCAGACCCGGAGTCGATCTCAACGTCCTCATGGCGAATCTGCGCCAGCACACGACGGTCAGGCTGTTCGCGACGACGTTGCGCGGCGAGTATGGATCGACGACCGATGTCGAGATCTCGGCCGCGGCCGTCCGCAACGGAGAACGCCCCTATTTCGGCTTCTTCATCCGCGACGTCGGACGTCGGCTCAGCGCGGAGCAGCCGACGAGCCCAGAGCAGGCGCGCTGGCTAGACCAGTTGACGGACCGCGTCGGGCGGGTACCGCTGAAGGAGCTGGTGAGGGAGTCCACCGACACCATCGAGCGGCTCTGCATCGAGGCCGCCCTGAAATTGACCGGGGACAATCGCGCCTCCGCGGCCGAACTGCTGGGGTTGAGTCGGCAGAGCCTCTACGTCAAAATCGATCGTTACGGCATCGTGGCTGATCAAACCTCCGAGTCATCGGGGCCAAGCAAGAAATAGGCTCGCCGCCGATGCCCCGAGCCCGATGCCTGGATGGAAGGCCCAATCCCGACACACGAAGAGCACCTGGAAGATGTGCGTCCGGGCATCCCATATTGTGTACGCACAGGCAGCGGCAAGCTGGGTGCGCGTGGCCTTGGTCATCAGTTGGACCTGATAGGTGGACGAGCGCGAGCCAAGTCCAACGAATCCCGAGCCGTTGTTGGTGGACTGCACGGCGCTTGCCCACCTTACAGACGCGTGGCCGGAACCAGGATCGACGCCGCGCGCGTCACTCGACACCTCCTTTTCAATCGCAGACAGCATAGAGTGGCCATTCCGGCCAGACGCAGGTTCCCGGCATGAATCAAACCACGGTGTCTCAGACCCCGACCTTACCCGCGCCATCCGCGATCTTCGAAGTCCTCCACCCCATCACCTGGTTCCCACCCATGTGGGCCTTCAGCTGCGGCGTGGTCTCTTCCGGCGCGCCCGTCCTCGAGCAATGGCTCATCGTCATCGCCGGCATCATCCTCGCCGGGCCACTCATGTGCGGAACTAGCCAGGTCGTCAACGATTGGTACGACCGCCATGTCGACGCCATCAACGAGCCAAATCGCCCGATTCCCTCGGGGCGCATTCCCGGCCGTTGGGGCTTCTATCTCTCGCTGATCTGGTCCGCCGTTTCACTGCTGCTGGCCTATGCGCTCGGCCCCTGGGTATTCGGCATCGCCCTGATCGGCATGGCGATCGCCTGGGGTTATAGCGCACCGCCCTTCCGCTTCAAGGGCAACGGCTGGTGGGGCAATCTGGCCGCCGGCATCTCTTACGAGGGTCTGGCCTGGATCACGGGCGCGGCCGTCATGATCGGTGGCGCCCTGCCCGAGTGGCAGATTCTCGTTCTGGCCCTGCTCTACAGCCTCGGCGCCCACGGCATCATGACCCTGAACGACTTCAAGGCGATCGAGGGCGACATCCAGATGAATGTCCGCTCGCTGCCGGTTCAGCTCGGCGTGGACGGCGCGGCGCGTCTCCTGTGTCTGGTGATGGGACTGCCGCAAGCCGTCGTCATCGCCCTGCTCTTCGCCTGGGACAAGCCCGCGCACGCGATCGCCGTGGGTGTGGTGCTGCTGATCCAGGTCGGCCTCATGATCCGTTTCCTCGGCAGCCCACGCGAGCGCGCGACCTGGTTCAGCGGTCTGGGCGTGAGCGTCTATGTCACTGGCATGATGATCAGCGCCTTCGCCGTGCGCGGATTGCTCCATTAACCCCCGCGCATCCTCGCGCGAGCCCTTTTGCTATCGACGAGATTTCCCATGTCAAACCCCGATACCTTCGACGTCGTCGTGATCGGCGGCGGGCCCGCTGGGGCCACAGCCGCGAATGATCTGGCCAAGCTGGGTCGCTCCGTTCTGCTGCTGGACCGTGCCGGCCGCATCAAGCCCTGTGGCGGGGCCATCCCGCCGCAGGCGATGCGCGACTTCGACATCCCCGAGTCCATCCTGGCGGCCAAGGTCAACTCCGCGCGGATGATCGCGCCCTCGGACCGCCAGGTCGACATGCCGATCGACGGCGGTTATGTCGGCATGGTGGACCGGGAACACTTCGATGAGTGGCTCAGAGAGCGCGCCGCCCAAAGCGGCGCCACCCGGCGAACGGGCACCTTCGAGAAGATCGAGCGCGACAGCGATGGGACGGCGGTCGTGCACTACCGCCCAGGCCAAGGCCGCAGCAGCAGCGAGACCGAAACGGTCCGCGCACGCTCCATCATCGGCGCCGACGGCGCGAACTCCTTCGTCGGAAAGCACTACATCCCGGGCTACGAGACCGTCAAGTACGTCTCGGCCTACCATGAGATCGTGCGCACGCCGAGCAACGGCGATTTCGATGGCACCCGCTGCGACGTCTACTACCAGGGCGACATCTCGCCGGACTTCTACGGCTGGGTCTTTCCGCACGGCGAGACCACCAGCGTGGGGGTCGGGACGGCCATCCCCGGCTTCTCGCTGCGTTCGGCCTGCACCGAGCTGCGCCGCCGCGCCGGGCTGGAGGATGCCGAGACGCTGCGCCGCGAGGGCGCGCCCATTCCGCTCGAGCCACTCAAAGTCTGGGACAACGGCCGCGACATCCTGCTCGCCGGGGATGCGGCCGGCTGCGTCGCGCCAGCATCGGGAGAGGGCATCTACTATGCCTTGGCCTGCGGACGCCTGGCGGGCGAGGCGATCAACGAGTTCTGCACCTCGGGCAACCCCAAGGCGCTCAAGAAGGCCCGCCAGCGCTTCATGAAGGCCCACGGCAAGGTGTTCTGGGTGCTCGGCATCATGCAGAAGTTCTGGTACTCCAGCGACAAGCGCCGCGAGCGCTTCGTCAGCCTGTGCTCCGACCCAGACATCCAGTACCTGACCTGGGAAGCCTACATGAACAAGCGCCTCGTCAAAGCCCGTCCCGGCGCCCACTTCCGCATCTTCTTCAAGGATCTCGCGCATCTGCTCGGCGTCGTCCCAAGCCGCTGACCCTCAAGCGACGACTCGCTGCGACATGGCTGAATGCGTTTCTCCAGTGGCCGAGTCGTCGATCTCATCCGGCTGATGCCGGTCATCAAGGGCGCCTTGCTGGCGCTCTGTCACCGCCGAACCTGCAACGGACGCGCACCGGTGAGATGGCCAGCGCTCGCTTGCCGGGCTGCTGCCTGAGCGCCGCCCTCGTCACGTACGCAGCAGATCTTTTGAGCCGCTGGAAGACGCCGTCGCGGCAGTGACCACGCAAGCGGCTCCGTCGGAACCTGCGCGCCGTTGACCGGGGTTGCCATGAAAGACCAGGGCGCACTCCGCCAGACAGGACCCGCGCCACCAAGCCGGCATCGGAACAGTCATCAGGACAGCGGATCAGCCCCTCCACCAGCCGCCTTCCCGCTGTAAGCGATCAGACGCTCCAGTAGCTCGAAAGTCCTCGCGCAGGAGGTCTCGACACCTGTCGCCAAGGCGACGCCGAGGTCGGCATCCGCGGCGTCGGTCAGCTGCTGCGCCGTGCGATGGACGTTGCCCGCCACCGCGGACATGACTCCCGCGTAATCAACGGCCTCGGCGCGAGTCTCCATGAGCCGATCGCTGGATGCTGGCCCCAAGACGCTGTCCTGAATCCGCTGCGCGGCCTCGCGCACAGTCATCTGCGACCTGCAATCGATCAAGATGACGACGAACCCCAGGGCATGCCCCGGACTGGACAGCACGGGATCGGCGCGGACCAAATACCGCTCGGGCACGTCGCCGTTTGCGCAGAAACCGATGTGCCCCCGCCAAGCGTACAGCCGTCCGATCAGCTCGCCGAGGTGGCGCTCGACAAGCAGAGGCTCCGCGCACAGCGGAATCAGGTCATGGAGCCGCTCCAGGCACCGATCCTTCAGACTGGGAAGACGGTCCCAGGCAGGCGTCGTCAGGAGCACAGTCCCGCTTGCGTCCGCAATCAGGATGGGCTGGTCCGAGAGATGCGCCTTCGCGCGCGCCTGCGCGAGCTGCGCCTGGGCGATCAAGACGCGCACCGAGCGGAACTGATGGATCACATCGGAAACGGACGTGCTGATCAGGCCCGCCGCCAAACGGTCAGCCACCGACCACGGAAGCGACCGGCTGCACGGCGGACTCCACCGGCCCCAGGCGCCTTGCCCCATGGAGACCGACGGCTGCGCGGGAAGCGCATTCTGCCCAGACGCCTCGGCGGTCACGGCATCCTTGTCCGCCGTCTCGGCACGAAACCAAATCAGATACTCGCCCCCGCCCGTCGAGAGCGGAGCGGCGAGTACCCGCTCCCCGTTCGCCGCGCGCTCGCCGAGGGCAGCCGTCGCGATGACTCCGCAACGCGGCTCGGCGTCCAGCCAGGCGAGAATCTCGCCGAGGCATGCCTCGCCCGGGGTTGCGCCGACCTTCATGAGCCGACCCTCGTAGACCAGCACAGCCCCAGTGGCGGCGATGGGGCGCAGAAGCACCGAGGGGTCTTCCAGGACAGCCGGCACCCAGTCGCCGTGCCGAGCGATCGCCTCGATCAAGCGCGCCTCCAGACCGCGAACCCTGTGCTCCGCTTCGACTTGCATGGCGGCCTCGAGCGCAACGATCCGAGTTGCCACGGCCTCGGCCAGGAGCTCACATGCGGCGCGGACCGGATAGTGAAGGAAGCGCGGCGTGCGATGGTGGCAAACCACAAGCCCCCAGGGACGCCCACCGACCAGAAGGGACGCCACCAGGGTTCCGCGCACGCCCATGCGCTTCAGGAACTGGAGATGGAGCCTGGACATGCCGCGCCAGGTGCTGCCGGACAAGTCGATCTCGCGATCCGTGATCGGCGAGCGGCGCGGACGCACCGCCACTGGTCGCTCGTCGGCATCGACCAGGTGACGAATCCAGTGACGCTCGATCATCAGATGCGCCTTTGGCGGTAACTCGGAGTCGCCAAAGCGTTGACCGAGACAGGAGGCGATACCGGGCTTGCGTTGCTCCGCAATCACCTCGCCTTGTCCATCAGGGTCGAAGCGAAAGATCAGCACCCGATCATAGCCGGTCAGTTCCTGGAAAACGCGCGCCGAGGCATCGCACAGCCGGCCTAACTCGCCCGCGGACAGGATGGGCTGCAACGCCGCCTGGAGGCGCGCGGAGAGGTCGACGGCAGAACCCGCGGGCTCAAGCTCGATCGCCAGTCCGCCGGAAGTCGGTCGATGCAAGAGGAGGTCGCATTCGCGCTGCGCGCTCCCGAGACGACAGCGCAACGCGAGCGGCAGTCCCTGAAGCGCCTGCCCCAGGTTGGCACGGATACAGGCGGCAACGTCGCCACCCAACGCATCCAAGGTCCATCCAATCACCGCATCCGCAGTCCCCAGGAAGAGCGGCGCGTTCTCGCTCGCCTGAACGATCACCAAATCCGATTCGCGAACGACGAGCAGGGCCGCGCAGGACTGGATACCTGGCTCCCCTAGGCGACTCTGACCCTCGCGTCCACCATCACGCCGCTTGCCCATGTGGGATGGAAAAACACCGAAGCTCACAATGAATGGGCCTCCAATACTCAGTCGCCGACGTTGTTGTGTCTCGCGCAGTCCGTCTCCAGACCATAGCGATTCAGCTTCACATAGAGACTCTGGCGGCTCACACCGAGCAACTCCGCCGTCGCCGTTCGATTACCTCCGGTCAACTCGAGCGCCTCTTCGATGTAGTGACGCTCGACAACGGCGACCGTTTCCTCGACGAGCGCCCTCAAGCTATGCGTCCCGACCAGCCCAGTCAGGCCGCCCAGGCGATCCCACAGATCCGCCGAATGCTCCTCGGGCAGCAGTCGGCGCCCAACGTCGCGGATGACGAGACTGATGTACTCCGGCTCGGACGCCACATCCCCGACCGCCGAGATCTCGACATCGGTCTCCATGCCCAACTCACCATGAAAGGTCGTCGAGAAGAGTCGCACCGCGCCCAGCCGCTGAACGTTGGCGAGCAAAACGGCAAGATCCGCCCCCGGCCGCCCGAGCCATCGACCAAGCGTCTGATGCAGGACGGAGCTCTCGGTCGGCATCTGCATGAGATCGAGGCCGCCCTGATTGGCACGCACGATCAACCCAGCCCGATCCGTCAAGACGAAGCCGTCCGGCATCCGTTCGATGAACGTCTGCAGCTGAGGCAAGTTCGAGCGGACTTGGGGCAGACCCTGATCACCCGGAATCAGCCGCAGGAGAAAGATGGCGCCGGACTCAGACGACAGGAGCGATGCCTGCACCAGACAGATCGGACCGCCCTGACCGAAATGGATCTCGATCCCTGGCGCCTGACCCTGCTCGGCGACCCGACTCAACATGAACCGCAGCGCGTCTCGGTCGGCGCTCTCCAAGAGCGGTAGCAGCTCCCTGCCAATGAGGGCGGTGGCACGCTGAGACGGACGATTCAAGAGCGCAAGCGCGGCAGGATTCAGCTCGACGACCCTGAGCGAATCGGCCTTCAGCAGCAGCACCGCATCCGTCGATGCACGGAACAGGAGACGGTAACGCGTCTCGACCTCGCGCAGCTTCCAGTAATCGCGCTCCATCGTCTGCTGCGCCTCGACCAGGCGCGACTGCAGTTCCGTCACCGCCTGCAGACTGCGCCCGACCGCGAGCAGGCCGTGATCGCCACCCAAACGCACGGTCGTGTATTCGATCGGCAACGAGCGGCCGCTGGGAAACAGCTGATTGACCTGAAGGAAGGCCGACACACCGCTCACCCGTGCATCTTCGACCATCCTGCGCAGTGCGTCGCTGCCGGACGGCTCGACGGTCTCCGACCAGGGCCGTCCGACCCAGTCCTGCAGGGCCTCGTAGGAAACGAGGGACGACACAGCCGTGCGTTGAATCACCCCCTGCTGGTCGAGGAAGAGGGTCACATCCGGATGCAGGTCGCGCTCGATCATCATGGCATCTCGATCCTCGGGCTGATGGCCGCGCTGCTAGGCGTGGTCCGTCGCGGTTCTGCCGCCTCGATCTCATGATCGGATACGTTACACCCCCTCAGTCATGGCCCCCAAGTCCAGCCTGCGATAGAATTCAACAAGCCGAGGCGGGCGGATTCGGTCGCGCCCACCAAACGCCAGCGCTGAAGAAGCACACCAGCATTGCCCTCGTAGCTCAGTTGGATAGAGCGATCGCCTCCTAAGCGATAGGTCACAGGTTCAAATCCTGTCGAGGGCACCATTCCCGCACCTGAAACAGTCAGTTGACCTCGCCATCTCGCGGCTGCATCGCGGCGAGCATCCCGCGCAGCACCAAGTCTGGAACCAGCTCGAACGGGAGATCCAAACAAGGGGCGAGACGCTCCGCATCACCGCCTGTCAAAATCAGCCTGGGTTGAGCATCAGCCTCTTGCGCCAGCCGATCATAAAGCCGACCGGCCAGGGTGACGAGTGCCTGGAGACTGCCCGCCGCAACGGCAGACGCCGTATCCGTCGCCCAGAGATCATCGGTAGGTTCTGATTCGACGCGCGGGATATGGGTGCCAACCAAGAGGCTCTTCCGCATCATCTCGATGCCAGGCAGGATGAGCCCACCGAGATGCCGCCCCCCGGCAAGCAGAAGATCGAAGGTCGCTGCCGTGCCGGCGTCCAAGATCACACAAGGCCCCTGATACGCCCTGTGGGTGGCCACCAGCGCCAACCAGCGATCGACGCCAAGCCGCGACGGCTGCGCATAGGCGATTCTCAGGTCACCGAAGCGGGCGCGGGTGCGCAGATAGCCCGGCTCGCACCCCCACAAGGCCCGGGTGACGCGCGCGAGCGCCTCCGCCACTTCGCCGCCACCGACATTGCTGACGACGACCCGCTCCGGAGCCGCCATCTGCTCCCAGCGAGCCAGGAGATCGAGCGGCACACCACCGCTATGACGCAGAACCTCGACCTCCCAGGGAACGTCGTCCCCGGAACAGGTCCAGCGCAGGTTGGAGTTACCGATATCGATCAGCAGATTCATGCTTGCCTCGCTTCTCAAAGGTACGCGAACGCCATCCATCAGGCTGCCGCGATGGGCCTCAGGCTGACTTCTCCGGCCTGGAAGACACGCCTGCCGTCCGCGGTATCCAACAGGAGAGACCCGTCGTCGGCAACCCCGGCATGCCGGCCTTCGATGGCCCGGTCGCCGAGCAGGAGTCTCACGGGCTCACCCAGGAAGGCGTCGAACGACCGCCATCCGCCCAAGAACGGGGTCAGCCCCTCACGACCGAAACGCTCCAGGGCATCAAGGAGGGCATCCAGCAACGTGGCGGCCAACGCATTGCGGCCAACCGGCGGCCCTGACAGGATCTCATCGAGCGCGACCCAGGGCTGATCGATAGCCCTGCCCTGGCTGGCAACCATGCTGAAGTTGATGCCGAGACCCACCACCAGATAGCTGGGGCCCTGGGATTCTCCCGCGACCTCCAGCAGGAGCCCGGCGAGCTTGCGGCCACGCCACAGGATGTCGTTCGGCCACTTGAGCGACAAGCCTTCGGCCCCGCTGGCGCTCAGCACCTCCGCCACCACAGCCCCTGCCGCCAAGCTCAGGCCGCCGAGTGCCGCCGGGGCGAGTGGATAGCGCCACAGCAGCGAGAGGTAGAGATTCGCGCCGAAGGGCGAGATCCAGGCACGGCCGCGTCGACCGCGGCCCGCTGTCTGGCGCTCGGCCAGACAGGCGGTGCCGGATGGCGCACCAGCCAGCGCCGCACGCATCAGAAAGGCGTTCGTCGAGTCGATGCGCGGATGCAGCTCGAGGGCGGCGAGCCGCTGTCGACCAGCGTCGCTCAGGCCCGCGAGCAGACGCTCGGCGCGCAGGAGCTCCAGGGGCGCCTCCAACCGATAGCCGCGACCGCGCACGGACTGCAAGGGAAGATCGAAGGCGTCCGTCGTCTTTCTCAATGCCTTCCATACGGCGGCGCGTGTGATCCCGAGATGCCCGGCGATCGCCTCGCCGGAATGGATGTGGCCGTCAGCCAGCAGCTCGATCAGCGCGAGATCCCGTTCCACGCCCTGGTCACCCGACACTCGCGAGCCAGGCCGCGCGCGCCCGCGCGACGCACTCGGGCGGCGCGCTCGCCAGGCGCAGCTCGCAGGTGTCGTCCGGGGCCGCTTGCGGTCGGGCGATCAGCCGCAGCAGCTCATCGCGCCGGAAGAGATGGACCTCCACCTCACCGGATCGCGCGGCGCTGCGGGCGATCAGCCGATCGAGCGTGTCCGGCGTTGCGCGCAGGCCGTCGACCGCGATGATGACATCGCCCGGCGCAATCCCCGCCTGCTCGCCGGCACCCGCCGTGATGACGCTCTGGACCACGGCCTCGGCCGTTCCGGGCCGTAGACGCAGATCCAGGGTGGCCTGGCTCGGCACGACCTCGAAGGCGTCCACGCAACCGCCCATGTCCTTCGCACCCTGACGCGAGCGCAGCCGCATCTCCACGCCGACCGTCGCCAGGAGCGCCGGCAGATCCAGGTCCTCGGTCGAATCCAGCGCCCTGGCGAAAAAGTCCCGCAGGTCCAGACCCGTGGCCTCCATGGCAACCGCTTCGACACCGCGCTCGGGGACACCGACCCCCAAACGTCCATGGCGCTGCCACAAACCGCGCATCACATCGTCGAGCGATTGGGCGCCCGAGGTCTCCCGGCGAATCAGCAGATCGAGCGCCAGCGCCACCAGGGCGCCCTTGGCGTAGTAGCTGACGATGGCATTGGGGGCGTTCTCGTCCTGCTTGTAGAACTTGGTCCAGGCGTCGAAGCTGGACTCCGCCACCGTCTGCAGGCGGCGCCCCGGAGTGCGTATGACACGCGTGATGGTCTCGGCCAAGAGGCCGAGATAGGTCTTGTGATCGATGCAGCCGCTGCGGGCCAGGGCAAGCTCGTCGTAGTAGGAGGTAATGCCCTCGAAGGCCCACAGTAGGCGCGTGTGAACCTCGTGCTCCAGCCCCCCCGCGATGAAGGCCAGCGGACGGATCCGCTTGACCATCCAGAGGTGGAAATACTCGTGACTGCAGAGGCCGAGAAAGCGGTTGTATTCCTTCGACGGAAGCGCCTCGCCCGGGACGGGCATATCGTCGCGGCAGCAGATCAGGCTGGTTGAGAAGGCATGCTCAAGCCCCCCGTAGCCCTCGCCGAGGGCTGTCACCAAGAAGAGATAGCGATCGACCGGAAGCTCGCCAAAGAGCGCGGCATGCTCAGCGCAGATCTTGGAAAGATCGCGTGTCAGGCGGTCTTCGTCGAACCAGCGCGCGCCAGTGACCGCGATCCGGTGCGCGATCCCTCCAACCTCGAAGGATAGGGCCGTGAAGACGCCCATCTCGACCGGATGATCGATGAGGTCCTGGTAGGAGTCCGCCTGGTAGCGGCCGAAGCCCGCGGACGTCACCTCGGTTGGACGCAGACTGCTGGCAACCCGCCACCCCTGACAGCTCTCGTCCTCCGGCGGTAGCAGTTCCAGCCGACAGGGGCGATCCTCGCAGCCATCGACCTTCAGCAAGAGACTCGCCCCATTGAAGTAGGCGTGCGTCAGGTCCAGGTGGGCCGACCGGACCGATAGCTCCCAGGCAAAGACTTCATAAGAGACGCGAAGCCCCGCCGCGGTTCGGCAGACCCAGGTCTGCTTGTCCTCCTTCGCGAGTTCGAGCGGTCGGCCATCGAGGTCTTCCGCGGCGATCGCGACCAGATTCCTGGCGAAATCTCGAATCATGTAGCTACCCGGAATCCAGGCAGGCATGCTGAGCGCGACGCGACCCTCGGTGGAGTGATCGAGAATCAGACGGTGATCGAGCGAAAGCTCGACAGCGAAGAGGTGGCGACGCGGAAAGAGCGGGCGAACGCGGTAGACAAGACCAGGGTCGCCAGGGGTTGCATCAGACATACGAGGGCATCCAGGCAAGCGAAACCCGCCACGGAGGCGGAATGGCACGCAACGCTGCGCACACCGAGCGCCGCACAGGCCGATAGTCGGACACTCGGCCGAGGTGTTCGGATTGGCCCTTGCTCGCTGGGATTCGGCGCACGACCGCGGTCGCGGTTGGCTCGGATAGAGCCTGTCCGCACTCTAGCCGATCATGGCCGAGTGATCTACCGAGGCAACAAAGGGGTGGGGCGAAAGGGAAGGATCGAGACGAAGAGACTCCCGAGCCCGGCCGGGCTCGGGATTGGAGCTGGCTACCAGCGCGGCCCTCTGGCCGGACGCTCTCCACGTGGCTTGGCCTGGTTGACCCGGAGGTTGCGACCCTTCAGCGGAGTCTCATTCAAACCTTTGATCGCAGCGTCTGCCTCGGAGTTGTTCGGCATCTCGACGAAGCCGAAGCCCTTGGAGCTTCCCGTGAATTTGTCGGTGATCAGATTCACGCTGGAGATCTCACCGTAAGCACTGAAGGCTTCACGAAGCTCGTCTTGGGTCACACCGTAGGCCAGATTGCCAACATAGATATTCATCGTTCAAGTTCCATGGAGAGCGCATTGAAGAGAATGTGAGAACGGTCGAAAAATCAATGCACAACTGATTCGACGGTCTTCGCCTCCTACCGCAGGAGACGCAAAGAAGATGAACCCTATACACATCTTCGAACGGGACAATAGTTCAAATGCACCTCACCGGGTATCCGTATATCTACGGCCAGCCCGCCACCCGATTGCCTTGAAACGCCTGACTTCCTCATCGCGCAAACGTCCGGCGCCGAGCAGCGCCCGCTGCACGACCCTAACGCGCCCACGCGAACCAGAAAGACAGGTCACGGCAAGCAAGGAAGCAGCACGCCAGTGGGCAAGATGAACGAGCGATCGGGAAAGCGCCCTCAGCACCCATTCCCGGACGTTCGACCACGCATGGACGAGCGGGAGGGCGACGGGCTCAGGGCATCACATGACCCTGATCGGATCAGGCAGTACGCAATCAAACCGGATGTTGGCAACACAGGTCGTCGCCGCGCGTCGCTGCCGTCGACCTTGGACACAAGGACGGCGAACGCAGCCATTTCGCAGGGGAGCAGGAGGAGATGATGGGCATACCCACCAAGAGATGACGCCAAGCGTCAGCGAAGGATGAGCGTCTCTACAGGTCCACGGAACTCAATGCAGAGCGCTTGTGAGCCTCGGCAAGCAGTCGAGGCAGGAGCAGGAAGCCGCACGGACAGCCGTCGAGATGGGGCACACAAAAAGACGAAACTTTGGAACGATAGGGACGGATGGCACCCGACAGGAGCGACCCGAAAGGACTCTCAAGCCCTGCCCGCATCCTTGCTCCATCCCAATCACGCCTGAGACCACGACATCAGCAAATCTCAGAGCGTCGATCCGACCGGATCAGCCCTCAACAACACGCAAAGACTTCGCCTTGAACGCCTCGCGGTCATCCTTCGACGAAGGATCATAGCCCTGATCTTTCATCTTCTGCTTCATCCAACCGGGAAGCACGCCGCGCACATAGACGTTTTCAGAATCATCAGGATCGACGTAACGCTTATATTGCCGGCTACTCACCAGCTTTCGCGGAGCGGCGGTACCACGTCGACGTTTCGTCGAGATGAGAGGAATGATCTCATCCAACTCATAGCCGTTGCTCTGAATCAGGTCTTTGACCTGCTGGATGATGTCGTCTTTGCCTTCCTGGCGCCGGACTTCAAGCAATTTCTTCAGCTCGGTCTTCTTGCTTTCCGCTTCGTCCAGCTGACGCCGGATCTCATCGACGCTAAGGTTAGCGTACTCCACTGGCAACACCTCTCTAATCAGATTCAAAAAAATTGATCAGCCCATCAAATGAGAGCCTAGGTCAATAATCTAAACGATCCACATTCGTTGTCAAGAAGCATGACGTTTTATTCCTCACTTAGCACGAGCTCCAACACTGAGTCTCGACATTCAGCCGATCCTGAGAAGCTCAGCCATCTGCACGCAAGTCAAATCGCTAGACACATTTAGCACGCACAGATGGGCGTCAAGAAATGACTTGGAGCCTAAAGGTGGTCGATCAGAAAAAAGCGACCCGTCAACAGACGCCCCAGCAATGCATTACCCCGACATAGCCGACTCAATTCCTTGTCGCTCATCCGACACATGAGCGACCAGCGGGCTGTCGAGACGGCCGAGGGTTCGCGTAGAGAGCGTTTTCGAGCTGCAGGCGAAAGGCGACGGCTTCACCCGAGATCAGGATATCCGAGCAGACCCATATATAGCGCGTCGACCCAGGCACCCATTCAAGCGAATGACGATGAGTTCAAGCCCGCTCGAAGCGCGCGGACAGGCGCGAAATCAAGCGCACGAACCGCGCCTCGTCGTGACCCGTTTGCTATTTTCGATAGGAGGATTTCCGAAGAACGCCGTCAGCCGCGGGTGGTCGGTGAATGTCTCATCGTCAGCGACCGCAACTCGACCCGATGAAAAGGATGTCGTATCACGCCAAGACGATCCCGGATCGCCTCGTCGAGCATCAGAACGCCCATCAACCGCAAGGAGGCTCGGGCGGGTGCGCGCGACCGGGATTCGAATCGACACCGACAGCGCTTCAGCCAGGGCGCTCGCTGCCCGAGATGCCTCCAGGCGACCCGAGAAACATGGCGTCACCATAACTGAAGAAGCGATAGCGCTCGGCGACGGCATGGCGATAGGCCGCCAGGATCCGCTCATAGCCAGCGAAGGCCGCGACCAGCATCAATAGCGTCGACTCGGGCAAATGGAAGTTCGTCACCAGAGCGTCGACGACACGAAAACGAAAGCCAGGGCGAATGAAAAGCCGGCTGTCACCACGAAAGGGCTGGAGCTCACCGCCAGCCGCGGCGGTCTCCAAGCTCCTCACCGCCGTGGTCCCAATCGCAATCACGCGCCCACCGCGACGCCGCGTCTGGCGCACCTGTTCACAGACGGCCTCATCGACCTCCAACCACTCCGCATGCATTTCGTGTCGATCCAGATCATCGACCCGTACCGGCTGAAAGGTGCCCGCCCCCACATGCAGCGTGATCTCAGCCCGACGCACACCCAGATCATCCAGCCTATTCAGCATCGCCTCATCGAAATGCAATCCCGCAGTCGGCGCGGCAACCGCCCCATCATAGCGAGCAAACAGGGTTTGATAGCGGGCCTCATCGCTCGCATCGTCCGAACGGCGGATATAGGGGGGCAATGGAACATGCCCATGGCGCGCCATCTGCTCGGGAAAGGTCGTCTCGCACACACCAAGGCGAAAGAGATCGCCCTCGCGGGAGAGGACATCCAGTCGCGCACCACCACTCAACTCAATCGAGCTACCCGGCCGAGGCGGCTTGCTGGCGCGCACCTGAGCGAGGGCCTCAGTCACTCCCAGGAGCCGTTCGATGAGTATCTCGACCTTGCCCCCAGTCATCTTTCGACCGTAGAGCCGCGCCCGCATCACCCGCGTGTTATTGAACACAAGGAGGTCATTCGGCCGCAGCAAACCTGGCAGATCGACGAAGAGAAGGTCGCGGGGATGTCCATCCGCCCCCTCCAGGACCATCAACCTGGAGCCCGCGCGCGCTTCGAGCGGGTACTGAGCGATCAATTCAGGCGGGAGATCATAATAGAAATCGGAGCGATGCATCCCCGCAAGTGTAACACGCGTGACATGGCAACTTCGGAAACTTATCGCCCAATTGAGTCCGACTCCGTTTCCAGAGGACAATCCCGGGCAATGGTGGGGAGCGGCGCAAATGAGCATCGAGCGAGCCGGCCAGAAAGACGGGGCTGACCATTGAGAGATGCGTCGCCATCAAGCAACCGAAAAGACAGGAGCAGGACCGAATCATGATCAAACTCGGCATCGACCGTCTGCTGGAGACTCCCGAGCTACGCAAGCCGCTCAGGGGTCGGCGCGTCGCGCTGCTCGGCCATCCGGCATCCATGACCTCCACGGGGCGGCATAGCCTGGACGCACTCATGGCACTGAACGAGCTGAGCATCGTCGCCGCATTCGGTCCGCAGCACGGGATGCGCGGCGATAAACAGGACAACATGGTCGAAACGCCCAACGAGACCGACGCACGCTACGGCATTCCGGTCTACAGCCTCTATGGCGAGGTCCGCGATCCAACGGCGGAGATGCTCGACAGCTTCGACGTCCTGCTGGTGGATTTGCAGGACATCGGCACGCGCATTTACACCTACGTCACCACACTCGCCTACCTCATCGATGCCTGCTCGCGCACCGGCAAGGCACTCTGGGTACTTGACCGACCCAACCCGGCTGGACGGCCGATGGAAGGGACCATCCTGGAGCCAGGTTGGGAGAGTTTCGTCGGGGCTGGAGCGCTTCTGATGAGACACGGCTTGACCTTCGGCGAGCTGGCCAAGTGGATGCTCGCACAGCGCACGACCGATCTGGACCTGCACCTGGTCGCCATGGAGGACTATCACCCGCGGCAAGCTCCAGGTTACGGCTGGCCCATCCTGGATCTCTCCTGGGTCAACCCGAGCCCCAATGCCTCAAGCCTCAACATGGCCCGCTGCTTTGCCGGCACCGTGCTGCTGGAGGGCACCACGCTGTCCGAGGGACGGGGCACGACCACACCCCTGGAGATGGTCGGCGCCCCCGACCTGGACTTCGAGCGCATCCTCCAGCGCATGCGGAGCCTGGAGCCGGAGTGGACCCAGGGCGCGACGATCCGCCCCTGTTGGTTCGAGCCGACCTTCCACAAGCATGCTGGACGGCTCTGCTCCGGACTGCAGATCCACACGGACAATGCGCACTATGACCACGAGCGCTTCCGGCCCTACCGCCTGATGGCGCTTCTCTTCAAGAGCCTGCGCCTGGAGTACCCGGACTATTCGCTATGGCGGGACTTCCACTACGAGTACGAGACCGAGCGGCTCGCGATCGACCTGCTCTCCGGAGGCCCCTTGCTACGTGAGTGGGTGGACGACCCAGAAGCGCAACCCGGCGACCTGGAGCAACGACTCCGGGTCGACGAGGCAGGTTGGGCCGAGTCGGTCGCACCGCTCTGCCTCTATGCCTAGCGGGGCGTGAGCAGCCAGCGCCGCGGAATCCGAGCCCGCGGCCAAACAGTGGACAGGATGCGCGAGGATAGGGACGCGCTACCAGGCGCTTCCCCCGAATCACTGGCAGACGCAGCGGACACCGGAGCGCATGACCCCAAGCACCGACAGGGAGGTCTAGGCGGTCTCAGCCGCTGTCGCCGACTCCACGGCAGTGCGCGGCTGCGCGCGGGCGAAGGCGATCCTCACGCGCAGCCCCGGCTGATTGTCGAGCAGCGCGATGGAGGCGCGATGGAGCTGTGCGACGGCCTGGACCAGGCTCAGCCCCAGACCGCTTCCGGGCGTCGAGCGGCTGTCGTCGACACGGAAGAACCGGCGAAAGACCTGGGTGTGCAGCGCTGCCGGAATGCCAGGCCCGTCGTCCGCGACCTCCACCAGGATGCAATCGCCTTCGACACCCACCTGGGCGCGGATGCGCCCCCCAGGCGGGGTGTATTTGATGGCATTGTCGACCAGATTGGTGAGCGCCTGAAACACGAGGTCGCGATCCCCAAAGATCCAGGCCTCCCCGCATCCGCCATAGCTGAGGTCCTGCTCGCGATCCGCCGCGACCGGCTCGTAGAGCTCGACGAGATCCTCGACGAGCGGCCCCAGATCGAGGTCTTGAAATGCCGAGCGCCGGCTGCCGGACTCGATGCGGGCGATGCGCAGAAGGGCGTTGAAGGTGGCGAGCATCTCCTCGGCATCCGCGATCGTCTCCTCCGCCAAGGTCCGCGCGCCCAGCGTTTCCGGCAGCTCGGCCTTCAGGAGTTCGAGCTTATTGCGCAAGCGGGTCAGCGGAGTTCGCAGGTCGTGCGCGATATTGTCCGAGACCTGGCGCACGCTCGCCATGAGCGCCTCGATGCGCTCCAGCATCCGATTCAGGCTCGCCGCGAGCGCATCGAAATCGTCGCCACTGCCGCTCAAGGGGATGCGTCGCGAGAGGTCGCCCTCCATGATCTCGCGGCTGGTTTGATTGATCGCCTCCAGGCGGCGCACCAGGCCCGCGCTCATCAGCCAGCTGCCGAGCAGGGCCAGTGCCGCGGTAATCGCCAGCCCCCAGGTGAGGGCATCCAGGATGAGGGCGCGGGTCGCCTCCAGATCCCTGACATCACGCCCGACCAGCAATCGCAACCCCCCGCGCAGCGAGAAGACCTGGCCCCGCGCCTCATGCTCCTCGGCCCGGGCCGGCCCCCATTCGCGCAATCGGAAACGAATCCATCCCTGGGCATCCGGGATCTCGGGGGGCCATCGGTCGAGGTTCCCCACGACACGCTCCAGCCTGTCGTCCACCAGCAGGTAGACACTCGAGCCGACCGGATCGCGCGCGACCCGCTCGCTGATCAGCGAGGTGAGACCACCCAGGCCGACGCGACGATACTGCTCGGCCAGGCCGCGGATTTCGGCCTGAATGGTGGCGGTGGTCTGACGGTCCATGTAGCCCGCCGTCGACCAATAGATGAAGCCCAGCAGAATCGCGACGGAGGCGCCAAGCAAGACGACATAGAGCAGGGCGAGCCGGAAGGTCGAGCTGCGCAGGATCCGGGCCGCCCCGGAGCGCAGCTGAGCCCAGGCGCCCAAGGCCAGCGCGGGCGGCGTCATTCGGCGCGCAGCATGTAGCCGGCGCCGCGCACCGTGTGGAGCAGCGGTCGCTCGAAGTCCTTGTCGATCTTGCCGCGCAGCCGGCTGATATGAACGTCGATCACATTGGTCTGGGGGTCGAAGTGGTAGTCCCACACCTGCTCCAGCAGCATGGTGCGGGTGACGACCTGGCCGGCGTGCCGCATCAGACATTCGAGCAGCCGAAATTCCCTCGGCTGCAGCAGGATCTCCGTGCCGGCCCGACTGACATCGCGCTTGAGGAGGTCCATCTCGAGGTCGGCGACCCGCAGCCGGGTCTCGGGCGCATCCGCCGTCCCTCGCCGCAACAGGGCCTCCACGCGCGCCTGCAGCTCGGAGAAGGCGAAGGGCTTGATGAGATAGTCGTCGCCGCCCGCTCGCAGACCCTCGACGCGATCATCGACCTCGCCCAGGGCGCTCAAGAAGAGCACGGGTGTCTGATTGCCGGACGCGCGCAAGGTGCGCACGATGCCAAGCCCATCGAGGCCGGGCAGCATGCGATCGAGGATGAGGACGTCGTAGTCGCCGCTCGCTGCGAGCAGCAGACCCTCTCTGCCCTCGGCGGCCTGATCCACCACGGCCCCCGCCTCCGCGAGGGCCTTGCGCAGATAGTCCGCCATCTGGCGGTCGTCTTCGACCAAGAGGATTCGCATCGCCCCTCACCCCCCGCGTTTCGTTAAGCCGCCAGCGGCACGGCCACGAAGAGCGTGCGCCCACCTCGCTCGACCCGCATGATCAGCGCCTGCTTCCCTTCGTCCGCCGCCTTGCGCGCCGCCGCAACGATCTGGTCGGGCGAATCGACCGGCTCGGCCCCGACCATGGAGATGAGGCTACCCGGCTCGATGCCCGCCTTCGCGGCCGGGCTATCGCGTTCGACCTGAGCGACGAGCACGCCCTTCTGATCCGCACTCAGTCCATTCTGAGCACGCACGTCAGGCGTCAAGAGTGCCAGATAAAGGCCGAGCCGTGGCGCCCCGCCGCTCTGCTCCGGGGTATCCTGCGCGGCCACCGCACCCTCATCGCCCGGCATCTGGCCGACGGTCACAGCCACTTCGAGCGGCTTTCCACGGCGCAACACCTCCAGCTGCATCCGGGTGCCGGCCTTGGTCGCGGCCACGAGCTTGGGCAGCTCCCTGTAGCTCTCCAACTGGTGGCCATTGGCCCGCACGATCACATCGCCCGCCTGCAAGTCTGTCCCACTCGCCGGCCCGCCCGCAACCACATCGGCGACCAGCACGCCCTCCGGGCGCTCAAGCCCCAGACCGGCCGCAAGCTCGGGCGTGACCTCCTGGATTTGCAGCCCCAGCCAGCCGCGCTCGACACGGCCGTCGTCGCGCAGATCGGCGACGACCTGGCGCACCGTCTCGGCCGGGATCGCGAAGCCGATACCGACGTTTCCGCCGGTCGGCGAATAGATGGCCGTGTTGACGCCGATCACGTGCCCGGTGGTATCGAACAGCGGCCCGCCCGAGTTGCCGCGATTGATGGCGGCATCGATCTGCAGATAGTCGTCATAGGGGCCGGCATGGATATCCCGCCCCCGCGCCGAGATGATCCCGGCATTGACCGAGCCGCCGAGCCCGAAGGGATTGCCCACGGCGAGCACCCAGTCGCCAACGCGGGCCTTGGAGGAATCGCCCAGCTCGACATAGGGCAGCGGCTGGCTCGTCTCGATCTTCAACAGGGCGAGATCCGACTTGTCGTCGCGCCCGACGACCCGCGCCTGGTGCTCGGCCCCATCGTTCAGCACCACCGTCACCTGACTTGCCCCGTCGATGACGTGGTTGTTGGTCACGACGAAGCCTTGCGGATCCACGAGGAAGCCGGATCCCTGGCCCTCGACCAGATGGGGCGCCATCTGACCCTGCTCATCGAAGAAGTGCCTGAAGGGCTCGGGAATCGGCAGGTCCCGAGGCATGTCCATGTGTCCGGAGCGCCCCATGCGGCGTGTCGTGTCCGAGGTGACCTTGACATTGACCACCGCTGGCGTGACCCGCTCGACGACGTCCGCGAAGCCGGGCAGACCGATCAGCGCGGGTGCGACCGGCGCGGTGGGAGTGAGCGGCTGGACCTCTTTCGCAGACGCCCAGATCGCGCCGCCTCCGGCCAGCGAGATGGCAACCGCTACGGCGAGCGCGGTCTTGGCCGGCCGCGACCTGGATACGACACCAGTCCGCTCCTCCACTGAAGTCTTGTGAAACTCTTGGTTCATGCTGAAGTACCTCGATAGGAGCATCCCCTGCGGGGGAACGAATCATGGGAGACGAGCCATGCGCGGCGTCTCAACTCAGGGCAGTATCGGGGTCGCTGCATTGCGGAGGACTTAACGAATGCTTAACTTTTGGTTAGGAAGCCCGCATCACGCGAAAGCCCGCGACCGACATGGCCCGCTGCCAAGAACGTGAAACACAGGGCCGACGCATGGCAGGTATTGCGGCCGTCGTGATGTCCGCTCAGATCCAGACCCGAGGCATCGGCCAGAGACCGCGCGTTCCCGGCCATTCCGACCTCTTGACACGGCTTGCGCCGCTACGGCTTCCCAAGTACCGTTCAGAGCGCACCCGATACGTACACCAAAGAAACTGGAGAATTGCATGCAGCAACAGATCACACGCGCGACGCTCTCGACTGGCCTCCTGGCCGCATCACTCGCCATGAGCGGGGTATCCGCAGCGGCCGGGACGGAGACGGTCCCCATCATGGGGGCCGCTGCGACCTCCGAGCTGACGGGGACCGTGACGGTCGTGAATCAAGAGAAGCGAATGCTCACCATCAAGACCCCGGATGGGCGATTCGAGGTCCTGCACGTTCCAGAGAAGGTGCAGCGGCTCGATCAGGTGAAGATCGGCAACCTGCTGAAGATCACCGAAACCGAGGCCCTCCTGGTCGATCTGAAAAAGGGCCATGGCGCCGGTGAGATCGGCGTCTCCGCAGACTCCCAGACCGAGCGGGATCCCGGCATCAAGCCCTCCGGCTCGATCATCGACACCGTCACATTGAACGGCCGCGTCGAGTCGATCGACACGGCCAAATCGACGGTTACCATCCGCGGCCCCGAAAACGTCGTGACGCTGAAGGTCGAGGATCCGGCACTGCTCAAGACACTCGCACCTGGAGATGGCGTCGAGGCCAGCTACATGCGCGTCATCAGTGGCGAGGTCAGCTTCCAGTAGCCAACCGACCACACTCGCCGCCGCGGCCCGCGTGGCCCGGCGCAGTGAACGGAGGTCTTCGTCGATGAGCCAACGGGACGCAACCAGGCGCCAGAGTCGGCCGAGGTCTTCAGGGCCTCTCAATTCTTTAGGGCCTCTCAATGGGGATTCCCCGTGGCGCAGGTCGGCTTGCGCGAGCGCACTGATGCTCGCGGCTCTGCTCTGCGGCTGCCAGTCGACCACATCCGGCAAGAAGACCGGCAGCTGCGAGCCCGCCGCCGGCATGACCACCGCTCAGCTTGCCACCTGCGGCTGCTTCTCGACAGACAAGCAGGCGCGCTACGCCATCACTGGCGACGCGGACGACGACAACCAAGCCACGCAGAGCATCACAATCGTCACCTACTTCTGCCCCCTGAGCACCGCGGGCATGGCGCGTGTCGTCGTGGTCAACGGCACGGCCAAAGAAGTCTTCCGCTGACAGCCACGTAGAGCTGGCAGACACTCAACTCAGACCATCGAGCGATCCGAACCCATAGCGAGTCGGACTCAATCGCGACGACCCGAGGACGATCGGCGCGGAAGGCCGATACCTTGGTCTTTTGGCGGGGAGGGATTAGACTGCAACTGGTCTTTCGTCCGACGGGGCAGTCGGTCCGCCATCCTGACCAAGTGAGCCCATCCATACATCGCTGACGCTGGACGCAACAGAATGAAGGGCTTGGCTTGCTTGGCACTTGCGTTTCTCATTTTTCCCGCCGGCGCACAAGAGCTCATCGCGAACAAGGGTACGGGAATCGAGCGTCTCACGCGCAACGAAGCCCGCCTCTATCTGACCATGCGCATCAGGCAATGGCCGGATGGAACCGAGGTCAAACTCTTCGTGCTTCCAGACGACGATGACCTCCATCAGCGTTTTGTCAACGCCGTGCTCGGACTCTACCCCTACCAGCTGCGACGCGTCTGGGATCGGCAGATCTTCACCGGCACCGGACAGGCGCCGATCAACGTCTCATCCGTCGACGAAATGGTTCGTCGCGTCGCCTCGACGCCGGGCGCCTTGGGCTACATCGAGTCTGCCTCCTCGAGTCCAGAGGTTCGCATCATCGAGGTGCACTAGGAAGCCGCCAGATTTCGCCTAGGATTCGGAACGACAGCACTGCGCCAGGACAGCGAGCGAAACCTCATGCCGCGATTCGAAGACCAAGACGCCCCAGCGACCTTTGCACGGCCCAAGGGTGAGAACCCGACTGGGTCCGTCAAGGAACGGCACGCCCTCGCCGCCTCGAACCTCGCGCGTTTCTGAGGCGATCAGGTGTTCTTTGGGCTCAAGACAGGCTGGCCGCAAACCTACCTGAGCCTGCGCTGGAAGGCGCTCATCGCCCTGAGCCTGCTCCTGGTGGCCGTCAACGTCACCCTGGTCGTCATCGCCAACGTCCAATCCGTGCAGCAATTCGAGCTTCAGCAGTCGCGCTTGCGCGACCAGCAAGCCCGCCAGGTGCGGACCATGCTCAAAGAGCGTGGACAGGAGATGTCAAAGCTGGCAAGCCTGGTCCCCCTGCTCGGCCCTGTGGTGGCAGACAGCCTGAGCGAGCAACTGAGGACAGCCCTCGATACGAACGGCGCCTTGCTCGACCTGGAATGGGATATCCAGTCGGTCCACTGGCTCGCAGCCAACGGCACAACCAACGTCGCCTGGCCCAATACCCCCGCAGACATCCCGAACGAGCTTCTCGCCGCCATCGCGGCGGCGCCCAAACGGACGGCCAACGTCCTCTCCTGCCGCCCGGCCTGTGGTCAATTCGTCGCCATCCCGCTGCTCTGGCAGGGCGCCTTCGCGGGAACCCTGGTGCTGGAGCGTTCATTGGCCGACGTACTCCTGGCGTTCAACGCACTCACCGGCGCAGACATCGCCGTGGATGTACGCGACGAGACCAAGCACCACACGCGCTTGGACCCCGATCAACCGGGCTACCTGACCTTCCCGGTGCTCAGCTATCCGGAGCGGTCGTTGCCGGTACTGCGCGCGGCCGGACGCGCGCTCTTGAACACGATGCACTCGGCCGATCCTGTGCTGGTGCATCTCGACGACGGCTGGTTCGAGATCTTCCGCATCCCTGCCCTGGCGAAGGGTGTGGACGCCTTCGTCATCAATGACGTCACTCAGCAGCGACTGGGAATCGAGGCCGCCACGCGCAAGAGCCTGCTGATCGGCGTGGCAGGCGTCCTGCTCTCGGAAATCTTGCTGCTCGTCATCATGCAGGCCCCGTTGCGTCGGCTGAAGAAGCTGGCTCAGGCACTCCCACTCCTCGCCGAGAGGCGCTACGCCGATCTACGCGCGGCGCTCATTCAGTTCGGGGTGATGCGGCTGCCGCACGATGAGATCGACCTCATGGTCGCAACCGTTGGCCGACTGACGGACCGCATGGAACTGCTGCAGCGCGACCGCGAGCAGGCCGAGGAGCGCTTCCTCTGGCTGGCGGATCACGACCCGCTCACCGGCCTCTCCAACCGCCGCCGGTTCAACGAGGACTTCGCGCGCATCGTCGAGCAGGCCGCACGCTTTGAGCACCAAGGCGCGCTCCTTTACCTGGACCTGGACGCGTTCAAGGACGTGAACGACCTGAGCGGACACCCAATCGGCGACCAGCTCCTGCAACGTGTCGCCGAAGCCTTGCGCGGCATCACTCAGCTCAGCGATCTGATTGCGCGGCTCGGCGGCGACGAATTCGCCCTCGTTCTCCCAGAGGCCAGTCTCGAGGACGCCCTCGCCTGCGCCGAATGCGCACAGCGCGCGATCTGTGCCATCACCCTGAGAGAGCAGGGCCGTCAGCACCAGATCTCGGCCAGCATCGGCATCGTCGCCTTCCCGTCGCAGGGGCGCGAGATCGCCGGGCTTCTGGCCAATGCAGACCTGGCCATGTACAAAGCCAAGGATCTCGGCCGCGGGCGCTGGCACGTCTTTTCTGAACAAGACCCCGTGCGCGAGCAGTTGGACGCCCGCATCCTCTGGAAGGAGCAGATCGCCGAGGCGTTGCGCGAAGGGCGTTTCGAGATGTGGTTCCAACCCATCATCGACATCCGCACCGGCCAGCGCTGTCACGCCGAGGCCCTTCTGCGCATGAGAGACGCCCATCAGGCGTTGGTCATGCCGGACCGCTTCATCCCGATCGCGGAGAAGACCGGCCAGATCCAGGCGATCGACCAATGGATCCTCACCCATGCGCTGGAGGTGCTGTCGGATCGGCGCGAGCTGCGGCTCGCGATCAATCTCTCCGCGAACGCCATGGACGACCCTGCGCTCCTCACCACCCTGCGCACGCTGTTGGAGCGCTATGAGATCGAACCATCGCGGCTGTCGTTCGAGATCACGGAGACGGTCGCCATCAACAGCTTGAGCAGCGCCACGCGCCTCATGCTCAGCATCAAGGAGCTGGGCTGCAGGTTTGCCCTGGACGACTTCGGCAGCGGCTATGCGTCCTACGCCTATCTGCGTCAGCTGCCGGTCGACGACATCAAGATCGACGGGGCCTTCATCCGTGAGCTACCCAACAACCGGGAGGACAGGATCTTCGTCAAGGCGGTGACCGACATGGCGCACGGCATGGGCAAGCGGGTGATCGCCGAATTCGTGGATAACACGCAGGTGCTCGGTATCCTGGAAGAGATCGGCGTCGATTGCGCTCAGGGATATCTCTTCAGCAAACCGCTGCCCTTGCAGGATCTATGAGCTCGGGCAAAGCCGCCAAGGCTCAGCGCAAAACCTTGGCGTAGAGTGCCCTTCCGGTCTTGCGCCAAGCGCCCGTTCGCGGGTGAGCGCGCGGTTGACTCCAGAGGAGGCGGACCAATCCTCGACGTCACATCACCGACCACTTCTAGGATGACGCCTGGCCATCGCCATGCGCGCTCAGGCCCTTGAGCACCTGATAGATCGCCGCCGAATCCAGCTCGCCGTCACCCTGGCTGACGAGGGCGTCGAGGTACTGCGAGATCATGGCTGACGACGGCAGACAGAGGCCGAGTTCCCGCGCCGCCTCGGCGACGATACGCATGTCCTTCTGGTGCAGCCGCGCCTTGAATCCGGGCTGAAAATCGCCCTGAAGCATGCGGTGTCCATGCACATCCAAGACACGGCTGTTGGCAAAACCGCCGAGCAAGGCGTCACGCACCCGGGCCGCATCCACCCCCGATGCCTCGGCCAGCAGCATGGCCTCGGCGACACCCGCGATGGTCGTTCCGACCACGACCTGATTGCAGGACTTGCAGACCTGCCCGGCCCCGTTCGCGCCGATGTGGACGATGTTCTTGCCCATGCACTCGAACAGCGGCAGTACGCGCCGAAAGGCCTCCAGCGCGCCGCCAACCATGATCGACAGCGTCCCCTCGACCGCCCCAACCTCGCCGCCGGAGACCGGCGCGTCCAGCATCTCCACGTCCTGGGCACGGAGGCACTCGGCGAGGTGGCGCGTGGCGGCCGCCGAGATGGTGCTCATGTCGACCACCACCGAGCCGGGGCGCACGCCCTCGATCACGCCGCGCTCACCCAGGATCACGGCCTCGACGTCCGGCGTATCCGACACCATCGTAAAGACGATATCCGCCTGGCGCGCCACCTCCGCGGGGCTGGCGCAGGTGGTGGCTCCGGCATCCGCGAGCGGGCGCATGGATTCTGGCCTGCGCGCATGAACGACGAGCGGATGGCCGGCGCGTCGCAGATTCAGCGCCATGGGCCGGCCCATGATGCCCAGACCGATGAAACCCAGGGTCTCAGTCATTGGTTTGCGCCTCGTTCGCGTCCAGGAGTTCCAGCCAGTGCACGACGGAAACCTCGGCGTCCGAGCCCAGTTGGAGCTGGCAGCCGATGTTGGCCGTGGCGATCACATCCGGGGTGCCGGACGCGAGGGCTTCGAGCTTTCTCGTTTTCAGCTGCGCCGACAGCCGCGGCTGGGTGATCGAATAGGTCCCAGCCGATCCGCAGCACAGATGACCATCGGGCACCGGCGTCGGGACGAAGCCGAGCCGAGCAAGGATCGGCTCGACGACCAGCTTGAGCTGCTGCCCATGCTGCAGGCTGCAGGGCGAGTGGAAGGCGACCCGACGCCCCCGCCCGAGCGAGCCGAGCCCACTGAGATCCTCTTGAGCCAGGATCTCCGCGGGGTCGCGGGCGAGCGATGCGACCCGCGCCGCCTTCTCCGCATAGCGGGGATCATGGGCCAAGACCTCTGCGTACTCTTTGACCATGGTGCCGCAGCCGCTCGCGGTAACGACGATGGCCTCGCAACCGGCCTCGATCTCCGGCCACCAGGCATCGATGTTGCGCCGCATGGCATCCAGCCCGGCATCGCGCTCGTTGAGGTGATAGGCCAAGGCGCCGCAGCAGCCGGCCTCGGGCACCTCGACCAAATCGATACCCAGGCGCGACAGGACGCGCGCGGCCGCGACATTGGTCTGCGGCGTGGCAACGGACTGGACGCAACCGGCGAGCGCCAGCATACGGCGCCGACCCGCGAGGGCCGGCCAGGGGTGCGACGGACGCCGCTGCGGCAGCTTCGCCCTGAGCCCCCTCGGCAACAAGGGCCGGAACCCTTGCGCCAGTCGGATCAGGGGGCGGGTGCGCGCGGGAAAGGGCAGCACATGGACGAGCACCTGTCTCAGCACCCGTTCGTACCAGGGTCGCGCCACCCGTTCCTCGACATAGTGACGTCCAATATCCGCCAGGCGCGCATAGCGGACCCCCGAGGGACAGGTCGTCTCGCAGGCGCGACAGGTGAGGCAGCGATCCAGATGCAGCTGCGTGATCCGCGTTGGCGCCTGACCTTCCAGGACCGCCTTGATCTGGTAGATGCGCCCACGCGGACCATCGAGTTCGTCGCCGAGCAGTTGATAGGTCGGACAGGTCGCCGTACAGAAGCCGCAGTGCACGCAGGCCCGCAGGATGGCATCGGCCTCCTGGCCCTCGGCCGTGCGGAGGAGATCGGGCAGGATGTCGGTCTTCACACTGGACTCCTAGAGGTCCGCGTAGAGCCGACCGGGGTTGAGGATGCCCCGCGGGTCGAAGGCGGACTTGACCTGCCTGTGCAGACGCATCAGGGGCGCGGGCAGCGGGTGAAAGACCTCGCCCGAGCGATCGCCACCGCGGAACAGGGTCGCATGCCCGCCCAGAGCCGCAACCTCCGCGCGCACCTGTTCGGGTGGGGCCTCACTCCTCAGCCAACGCAGCCCGCCACCCCATTCGATCCACTGCGGCCCCGGCAACGCGATCGGCGCCGCGGCCTGAGGAACCGACAAGCGCCACAGTGGCTGCTCACCGGCAAAGAAGGCGTGCCGCTGCTCTCGCACCTGCTCGCGCCAGAACTGGTCCGCCTCGGCAGCCGGGACAGATTCGCCGCCGATCCGCCCAACGGCCTCGCTCACCCCTTGGACCGCACCGGACACGCGGACCCAGAGCCGCTCACCGTCGAAGCAGGTCGCGGTTACGGGCAGCGGCTTGCGCGCCCATGCGTTCATGGTTGCCAGGGCGCCCTGAGTCCCGCACTCGAGAACCCGCGTCTGGGTCGCGGCAGGCCGGGGGAGCACCTTGATGCTGACATCGAGCAGCACGCCCAGGGTCCCCAGCGCGCCGACCATGAGTCGCGACACATCGTAGCCCGCGACGTTCTTCATGACCTCTCCGCCGAACCTCAGCACCTCGCCGCGCCCGGTGAGGACGCGGACGCCAAGCACCAGATCCCTGGCCGCACCCAGGTAGGGCCGCGCCGGACCCGAGAGGCCGGCAGCGATCGTTCCCCCCAAGGTGGCGCCGACACCGCCGGCCGGCGCCCAGTGCGGGGGCTCGAAGGGCAACATCTGCCCAGCCTCTGCCAGTGCCGCCTCGATCTCCGCCAGGGGCGTGCCACAGCGCGCGGTGAGCACCAATTCCGTCGGCTGGTACGTGAGAATGCCGCTGTGCTCGGCGAGACGCAGGGGTTCCCCCGCAGTGACGCGCCCGAGAAACGCCTTGGTGCCGTTGCCGACCAGCGCCAGGGGCGTCGCGTCCGCCGCCGCGGCCTGGATCCTCGCTTGCAGATGGGGTGTCAGGTCCTGACTCACGCTCAACCTCGGTCCGAATGCGGCCGCGCGAGACACGCGACCCGAAGTGGAAAGGTCGGGGCATCGGCGCACAACCCAACACACCGGGCTGCCGATCTCCCTGCGCGACCTCAGGCGGAGCTGACCGCTCGCAGCGCCGCGCGGATGATCTCCTCGGAGGTCTTGGCGCCATCGTCCGCGGCGCGCGCCATGCGATTGGCGTCGGGCGGGCGGTATCCAAGCGCCACCAGCGCACTCACGGCGTCCGCCAGGGCCTGATCGCGCGCGTCGACCGCCGGGCTGGAGACACCCGGGACGGCCGAGGCGCCCGGCGCCAGACCCTCGATGCGGTCGCGCATCTCGATGACCAGCCGTTGAGCGGTCTTCTTGCCGATGCCCGGGATGCGCGTGAGCGCATCGCAATCATCGAGCTCCACGCATTGGGTGAAGCGCGCCGCGTCCATGCCGGAGAGAATGGCCAGCGCCATGCGCGCACCCACGCCGGAGACCTTGAGCAGGGCGCGGAAGAGCGCGCGATCCTGCTCGCGGGCAAAGGCGTAGAGCACATGAGCATCCTCGCGCACGACGAAATGGGTGATCAGGGTCACCGTCTCGCCGACCGCGGGCAGCTCATAGAAGGTGGACATGGGCGCCTCCAGCTCATAACCCACACCGCCCACGTCCAGCAGCAGCTGGGGTGGATGTTTGGCGAGGATCTGCCCGCGCAGTCGACCAATCATGGTATCAAGGTCTCCAATCCCGCCAGGAAGCAGCGGCCCGTTTGCGCGCCGGGATTCCCATGGAGTGGGCGTGACAGAGGGCAATGGCCAAGGCATCCGCCTCGTCCTCCCCCGGGGTCTCGGGCAAGGCCAGCAGCACCCGCACCATGTGCTGAACCTGGGCCTTCTCCGCTCCACCCGTCCCGACCACGGCGAGCTTGACCGACTTGGGGCTGTACTCGTGCACCGTCACCCCGCCCTTGAGACCGGCGCAGAGCACGGCGCCGCGCGCCTGGCCGATCTTGAGCGCCGCCGTCGGGTCACGCGCGAAGATGAGCTGCTCGACCGCCATCTCATGCGGGCGGTAGTCACTGACGATCTCCGTGACACGGTCGAAGATGAGTCCGAGACGATCCGGCCAGGGTTGCTCGCCGACGCGGATACAGCCGCTCGCGATGCGCTGACTCCGATGGCCATCGGTATCGATGACCGCGAAACCCGTGATTCGCGAGCCTGGGTCGATCCCCATGATGCGGTGGCGCAATCCCATGGATGCTGTCATGCGATGGATGCTGTCATCCGAGACGCCGACGTCGCAGCGCCAGCGCCTGATCCACGCCAGGCACGAGCTCAGGCATCCAGCGCCTCGAGGATCGCGTCGGCGATGTCGGCGTTGTGATAGACCTCCTGCACATCGTCCAGCTCCTCGAGCTGCTCGACGAGCTTGAGGAGCTTCTCGGCGGTCTCCTGGTCGAGCTCGACCTGGGTCGCGGCGTTATAGGTGATCTCGGCCGCCTCCGTGTCCAGGCCCGCCTGGCCCAGGGCCTCCTTCACGCTGGCGAAGGTCTCGGGCGTGGTGACGACATCGAGCGAGGCATCGTCGTTGACGACCACATCCTCGGCGCCCGCCTCCAGGGCCGCCTCCATGACGACGTCCTCGTCCGTCCCGGGCTGGAAGCTGATGATGCCCTGCTTGGTGAAGAGATAGCTCACGGACCCGTCCGTCCCCAGGTTCCCGCCGCGCTTGGTGAAGGCGTGCCGGACGTCCGAGGCCGTGCGGTTGCGATTGTCGCTCATGCAATCGACCATGACGGCGACGCCGCCCGGGCCGTAGCCCTCGTAGCGGATCTCCTCGTAGTTCTCACCCTCGAGACCACCGGCGCCGCGCTTGATGGCGCGCTCCACCGTATCCCGCGGCATGTTGGCGCCAAAGGCCTTGTCCATGGCCAGTCGCAGGCGTGGATTGGCCGCCGGATCACCGCCGCCCTCGCGCGCGGCGACCGTCACCTCGCGAATCAGCTTGGTCCAGGCCTTGCCGCGCTGCTTGTCCTGCGCGGCCTTTCGATGCTTGATATTGGCCCATTTGCTATGACCGGCCATGGGTAGATTCTCCTGCTTGAAATACGGCCTGGAAGGATTCACCAGGCAGACTCGACGCATGACGCCGCGGACGTCTTGGCGGCAGCGCCGCTGCCTCAGCGCCCCGCGGGGTGCGGCGCCGACGGCCCAGTATCGACAAGCGCCCGAGCCGCGAATGGATAAGCCCGCTAGTTTAGCATCGGCGCCAAGGTGTCAGGGAAGCGTCTAGAATAGGCCGACCCGGGCGCCTGCGAATCGCTGCGCTCCATTGCTCCGCGATTGCCTCGCCGACGAGCCTTCTTGTAGAGAGACCCACCATGTACGCAACCCCCGAGACCGGCGACGGCTGGATCACGCGCCTGATCTCCGCCGAGGAGACGAGCTTCGTCGTTGCGGCGCGCTTTGCCATCTCCCCCGCCTTCCGCAAACTGGCGGGAGGGCGCGAGGCCGACCTCGTCTTCGCCGCGCGGAGCCGGCTGGCACGCCTCGGCATCAACATCCTCCCGCTGGGGGAGCCCGACTTCAACAGGGATCATTGCGACATGGAGCTGCGCATCCTCGCAGCCATCCATTCCTATGGAATCGCGGCGCATCTGGAGCGCATCGTCGTGCCTGGTCTGCGGGTGGGGCGCCTGGTCTTCTGCCCGGAGGAGAACCGGCTCGATTCCGCGCGCATTCACGGACTCATCCGCAACAACACCCTTCAGGTGCCGGCCGGATTCTCGCTCGACGGCAACGGCTACCTCATCATCCGCCCCCAGCAGCAGATCTTCCGTTTTCAGAAACCGCTCACGCCCGAGGAGGTCACCGCCATCGCGACGCACGCGGACGGCAAGGACCTGCTGAACCGGCTGCAGATCCGCGAGACGGTCGATCATATCGAGCTACCGCCGAAGGACGGTCTGGTGACCGCGTGCTCCATGTTCCTGCACCGCCACTATGTGGTGCTGCGCAACCTGGACGAATCGCTCGGCTTCCACCTGCAAGCCACCGTGCTCGATCCCGTCTCGACGCGCGGAACCAACGTCTATCTGGAGTTCATCAACCGCACCGAGCAGCTCATCATCAACCCCAGCATCGCCGCCTCGGTGCATGAGGCCGTTCAGGTGAAGCCCAGAGCGCGCTACTGGCATGGCCCCACGGGCGACCAGCCGACGCCGCCCGAGGAGACCGGCGAGACCGGCTGCAAGGCGCTGTCCGAGGTCTTCGACCGTCTCGAGGCCGGCCCCGTGCGCGATCGCTATTCGCATCGCATGGTCGCCGTCACCCGCGACCCCCAGACGTTGCTCGAAGGGGCCGCGCCCGAGGCACTCTGGAGCCAGCCGCAGACACCGAGAGACCCGCGCGGCGGTACCGAGCTGGCCGCCGGCCTGGTCGCCGAGGGTCTTGAGCTCAGTACCAGTGTCGAGTGCGGCACCCAGATCCTCGCCGAGCTCCCGGACGGCGCCAAGGCGACGCTGCTGCTCGGCTACTTCCCCAATCTGATCGAGCACACCCAGATCTGCGCGGCGGCGCTGCACCAGCGCATCGCCCGCATCGTCTTTCGCCGCGCATCCTTCGAGCATGGCCCCTTCCTGTCCTCGCGCGACCATGGCCGGCTCGCCGACTACGAGGGTCTCGGGCTCGAGGTCTTTTGGTGCAACGAGCAGCGCGGGCATCTCGTCCGCCACGTCTTCCGCGGCCTGCGCGGCTACTTCACGACGCCGGACAAGGTCGACCGCTTCAGCTCCTGCCTCATCTTCGCGATCTACGGCTCGATCAAGCCGCTGAGCGATGAGAGTGCCCAGCAGATCGAACGCCTCCTGACGAATCTGCGCGCGCTCTTCGGCAACGACATCGGCATCCTCACGGGTGGCGGACCCGGCGCCATGCAACAGGTGACGGATGTCGCCCACGCGCTGGGGCTCATGGTCGGCTCCAGCTTCATCGAGACCGTCGACCAGACGACCAATCAGACCGCCGAGTTCTACCAGACCTTCCAGGCACGCAGCCGCCAGGCGCGCCAGCGCTGGTTCGAGATCGCCAGTTTCCACATCTTTCTGGTCGGCGGCGTCGGCACACTGGAGGAGATCGGTCTCACCCTGACCGACATGAAGCTCGGCGTCATCGAGACCGGCCCCATCGTCTTCTTCGACAGCTCGGGCGGAAGCTTCTACTGGGAAGGGCTGCGGACTCAACTCGACGAGATGGCCAGACAGCAACGCGTCCCGACCTGGCTGATCGACCAGATCCTCATGACGACGGACCCGGATGCCATCCCGCGCTTCTACAAACAGGCCTTGCGACTCGGCTGAGACCAGGGCGGCGCGCGCCGGGCGATCGCGCAACGGGGCAATCGTGCTCGAGATGGGCCTTTCCGGGCTCACACCCCCGTGACACGGACTGCCGAAACCAGGACAATCCGTGCCTGGTATCCTTTCAGCACCACGGGTGACGTGCGCCCGGTTGAACATTGGCCGCCCATCCGGACTTAGGGCGGAACCAACCCGGAAGCGCGCCCACGACGCGCTCCGGTTTCATCCGCGACTCACCCGAGATACCCTGGTTCACGACGGCGTACTCGTTTACCTGAAGCAGGGCTGACCGGATCGGCGCTGCGATAACCGTTACTTGGTCGCCTGGCGAGCCGCGTCGATAGGGACCGCGACTGCCCAGCCTCGAGACAAGGCCGTGTCAACATTGATCAACTTCGAACATCCGCTCAACGAACGCATCCGCACCTTCCTGCGGTTGGAACACCTGTTTCGACAGCTCGACCAGTTCATCTATCAGGCAGACCCGCGGGCCTCGCGTTGCGCCATTGGAATCCTGCTGGATATCATCGCTGTCACGGCGCGAGCAGATGTGAAGAACGAACTCCTGAAGGAGCTCGATCGTCACACCAGCAACCTGAACCGGCTCGCCTCCCAGCGGGGCGTCGATCAGGGGGCGCTCGCGGAGGTGATGGACGATCTCAGGCGCGCCAGCGACGCCATCCACCAGCTGAACGGACCCATCGGACACAGCGCGCGCGAGGACGAGTTCCTCAAAGCCATCGCGCAGCGCAGCAGCATCCCGGGCGGGACCTGCAGCTTCGATCTGCCGCACTTCCACTATTGGCTGATCTTGGAGCCGGAACTGCGCGAGGCCAGGTTCGTGGAGTGGCTCAAGGATCTCAAGCCCGCGATCGACGCCATCCAGCTCGCGCTTTCACTGGTCAGATCCAGTTCACCGTCGAGACAGCTCACCGCCGAGGGCGGCTTCTATCAAGAGGCGCTCGACGCCCTGAGTCCGGCGCAGATGCTGCGGGTCGCCGTCGCGGCCGACCAAAACATCTTCCCCGAGATCAGTGGCCACAAGAACCGCTTCAGCATCCGCTTCATGAATGCGGAAGCGCGCGGACGTGCGACTCAGCATTTCGCGGACGTCGCCTTCAAACTCACCTGTTGCGTCTTCTGAGAGCATGGCGCTGGTCGTTGCCTGCCCCAACTGCGGCCGCGCGGTCGAATGGACCGAGGCCGCCACCTGGCGGCCATTCTGCAGCGAGCGCTGCCGGCTGATCGATCTCGGCGACTGGATCGAGGAGAATCACCGGATCGCCGACCCGACGGACGCGCCGAGCGAGGATCCACCACCCTCCGAGGACGAACCCGCTCAGCACTGAGCGGATGCCGGCAAGCCACGGGCTGACCGCTCTACGCAGGCCAGAGTCCGCGGATCGCGGCGACCCCCTGAGCACCATGCGTGAACGCAGCCGCCAGATCGGCCGGACTCAGCCCGCCGAGGGCGTAGACCGGCAAGCCGGCCGGCTCCACCAGGCTCGCAAATCCCTCCCAACCGAGCGGCGCCGCCTCGGGGTGGCTGGCCGTCGGCTTCACCGGCGACAGCACGGCATAGTCCAGCCCCAGCTCGCAGGCCCGCGCGAGCTGACGAGCGCTGTGGCAGGACGCGCCCACCAGCTCCCCGGCCCGGCCCGGCCGCGCCTCAAGCCCCATCAATCGCCCAGTCGTCAGATGCAGCCCGTGCCGAGACACGTCACCCAGCGAATCCGGATCGCGGTTCAGCAGCAGGCGGGCCTGATGAGACTCACAGAGGGCATGGGCGCGAGCGGCCAGCGCTGAATACTTGGCATCCGACAGACCGTGCGCGCGCAGCTGCACGAGCCGGACACCATCGGCAAGCGCACAACCAAGCCGCTCGATGAAGGCGTTCGGCCGATCGGCGCCATCGCCGGTAATCAGGAGCACGGCAGGGAGCCGTAAGGCGTTGATGATGGGCCTGTCAGCCGCGGGGAAGCAGCTCGGTTCCATGGCATCCGGGTGCAGCCAGTCGAGGGGTTGCCCCTCACAGCCGGCCGGCACTCCGCAATAGTCTTCCACGCGATGCACGTCGAGCAGCACCTGGCGGTCGCCATAGTCATGCTGGACCCGAATCAAGGGCCGGCTGGCGCGGACCTGGATACCAAGCTCCTCGGCAAGCTCACGTCGCAGACCCTGCTCCGGGCGCTCGCCTGACTCGAGCTTGCCTCCCGGAAATTCCCACAGCCCGCCCTGATGAACGTGGTCGGGACGCTTGGTGACGAGGATGCGGCCTTCGGCATCCGCAATGGCGCCGACCATCACATGGATGAGCACCCGGCTAGGAGCGGTATTCGGCGTTGATGCGGACATAGTCGTAGGAGAAGTCGCAGGTCAGCACCTGAGCCTTGGCAGCACCACGACCAAGCTCGATACGGATCTGGATCTCCGGCTTCGCCATGACGGCGGCCCCCAGGCCCTCCTCATAGCTCGCGGCACGGCCACCGCCTTCGACGATCAGCACATCGCCGAGGTGGATCCCGACGCGCTCGATGTCGAGATCGACGAGACCCGCCCGACCCACGGCGGCGAGGATGCGGCCCCAGTTCGGGTCCGAGGCGAAGAGCGCCGTCTTGACCAGCGGCGAATGGGCGACCGTATAGGCGACACCGCGCGCCTCGGCATGGTCGCGCGCGCCCCGAACCTCAACGGTGACGAGCTTGGTCGCCCCCTCGGCATCGCGCACGATCGCCGTCGCAAGCTCGGAGCAGAGGGCTTCGAGCGCCGCGCGGAAGGCCACGGCGTCGGGGTTGTCGGCATCCGCCAAGGGCGTGTTGCCCAGCGCCCCGGTCGCCGCGAGCACACAGGCATCATTGGTCGAGGTGTCTCCGTCGACCGTGATGCTGTTGAAGGAGAGATCGGCCGCCGCCTGAAGGGAGCGCTGCAGCAGCGCTGGCGCGATCGCCACGTCGGTCGCGATGAAGGCGAGCATGGTGGCCATGTTGGGACAGATCATCCCGGCCCCCTTGGCAATCCCGGTGATGGTCGCCTGTCGACCCGCGACCATGAAGTGGCGCGTGCGCAGCTTCGGAACCCGATCCGTCGTCATGATGGCGCGGGCCGCGTCCGGCCAGGCCGCGGCGTCGAGCCGATCGAGCAGGCCCGGCAGCGCACGCGCGAGGCGCTCGACCGGCAGATGCTCGCCGATGACACCGGTGGAGAAGGGCAGGATCCGCTCGGACGCGCAGCCAACCAGGCTCGCCAGCGCATCGCAGGATGCACGGGCCGCCTCGAGACCCCGCTTGCCCGTTCCGGCATTGGCATTTCCGGCGTTGATGAGCAGGTACCGCGGCGCGCCCTGGCCGAGATGCTGGCGAGCCAACGTCACGGGGGCGGCGCAAAAGGCATTGCGGGTGAAGACGCCGGCACAGCTGCCGCCGTCCGACAGCTCCAGCACCAAGAGGTCGTCACGACCCTGGTAGCGAATGCCGGCAGCGGCCGTCGCCAGACGAACACCGGGGACTGGAGCGAAGGGCAACTCTGAAACACTCATGTCGCGATGGACCTTGGAAGAAGACGCCGATGTGACCCTGTAGGCCTGGGCGGCGCAGGCCCCCAGACCTTGCGCCAAGCCTAGGCGCCAGGCTCGGCCGAAGGCAGGGGAACGCTTGTCTCTTTCTCGAAGAGGGCAGCCGAGCGCTCAGCGGCCGCTATGCGTCGCCGAGCAGCTTGCTAGCTGACTTTGCCATGACACTGCTTGTATTTCTTGCCGGATCCGCAGGGACAGGGCTCATTGCGACCGACTTTGCGTCCGTCCCGAACGAATGGCTGATGCTGAGGATCTTCGCCGCCCTGAGCCAGCGGCTCACCGTCTGGACTGTCCTGCTCCGCGGCATCGAACCCCTCGAAGACCTCGTGCTTGAACTCGAAGGCCGAGCTCCCGGCGGGGCCACTCAATGAGGCAAGCTCATCGCCAGCCTGACCCGGGGACGCCTGGATCTCCAGTCGGGACAAGGTCGTGACAACATCCTGCTTGATGCTGTCGAGCATCCCCGAGAACATCTGGAAGGCCTCGCGCTTGTACTCCTGCTTCGGATTCTTCTGGGCGTAGCCGCGCAGATGAATCCCCTGGCGCAGATAGTCCATCGCGGCCAGGTGGTCTTTCCACTGGGTATCCAGGGTCTGCAGCATGATCGCCTTCTCGATCTGGCGCATGTTCACCGGGCCGACGAGATCTTCCTTCTCACGTTGGCGCGCCACCAGGGTGTCGTGAATGCGGGCACGCAGCGTCTCTTCATGCAGGTCGTGGTCTTGATCCAACCACTGCTGCAGCGGCCAGTCGCCACCGAGCTGTTGCACCAGGGCCTCGCTGAGACCCGCGACATCCCATTGCTCTTCCAGACTCTCGGGCGGAATGTGGGTATCGATGAGCGTCTTGAGCGTATCCTCGCGCATCGCCACAACGGTATCGGACACGTCAGTGGCATCCATGAGGTCGCGCCGCTGGCGATAGATGACCTTACGCTGATCGTTCGCGACATCGTCGTATTCGAGCAGTTGCTTGCGAATATCGAAGTTGCGTCCCTCGACCTTGCGCTGCGCGTTCTCGATCGCCTTGGTGACCCAGGGGTGCTCGATCGCCTCGCCCGCTTGCATGCCGAGCCGCTGCATCATCTTGCCGACCCGTTCGGAGGCGAAGATGCGCATCAGATTGTCTTCGAGCGAGAGGTAGAAGCGCGACGAGCCGGGATCCCCTTGCCGGCCCGAGCGCCCGCGCAGCTGATTGTCGATACGCCGCGACTCATGGCGCTCGGTACCCACCACATGCAAACCACCGGCGGAGACGACTTGCTGGTGGCGCGCCTTCCAGTCGGCGCGAATGGCGTCGCGATCGGCGTCGGGGCCGGCGTCCTCGAGCTCGGCCTCCAGATTGCCGCCAAGCACGATGTCGGTGCCGCGACCGGCCATATTGGTCGCGATCGTGATGGCGCCAGGACGGCCCGCCTGGGCGATGATGCCTGCCTCGCGCTCGTGCTGTTTGGCGTTCAGCACCTCGTGAGGGATGGCCGCCTGCTTGAGCAGGCCGGACACCAACTCCGAGGTCTCGATCGATGCTGTACCCACCAGCGCCGGCTGACCGCGCTTCACGCAGTCCTGGATGTCGGCGATGATCGCCTGGTACTTCTCCTCTGGCGTCAAATAGACCAGATCCCCGCGATCGTCACGGACCATGGGTTGGTTGGTCGGAATGACGACGACCTCCAGGCCGTAGATCTGCTGGAACTCGTAGGCCTCCGTGTCCGCGGTGCCCGTCATGCCGGAGAGCTTGGGGTAGAGGCGGAAGAGGTTCTGGAAGGTGATGGAGGCCATCGTCTGGTTTTCGGGCTGGATGGACACGCCTTCCTTCGCCTCGACCGCCTGATGCAGCCCCTCGGACCAGCGCCGACCCGGCATGGTCCGCCCGGTGAACTCGTCGACGATGATGATCTGGCCATCGCGCACGATGTACTCGACGTTCTTCTGGAAGAGCGCGTGAGCCCGCAGCGCGGCATAGACGTGGTGCATGAGCACGATGTTGCTCGGGTCGTAGAGACCGGCGCCCTCGCCGAGCAGGCCGATCTCGACCAGCATCTGCTCGACGTGCTCGTGCCCCTCTTCGCTCAGATAGACCTGGCGCTGCTTCTCATCGACCGAGTAGTCGCCCGGGCCGAAGTCCGGTTGCCCCTCGTCGTTGGTGATTGGGGACTGGCGCTTGAGGCGCGGGATGAGGCCATTGATCTGCTTGTAGAGGTCTGTGCTGCCCTCGGAGGGTCCCGAGATGATCAGCGGCGTGCGCGCCTCGTCGATCAGGATGGAGTCGACCTCGTCGACGATGGCATAGAAAGGATCGCGCTGAACCCGCTGCTCAGGCGTGAACGCCATGTTGTCGCGCAGATAGTCGAAGCCGTATTCGTTGTTGGTGCCGTAGGTGATATCCGCGGCATAGGTCTCGCGGCGTGTCACGGGCCGCAGGTGTCGATAGCCCGCGCCACCATCAGCCTCGAATTCGGGATCGAAGAGGTAGGAGGCCATGTCCGGGCCAAGCCCGCCGGAGGAGTTGATGACACCGACGGAAAGGCCGAGGAAGTGGTAGAGCCGGCCCATCCAGGCCGCATCACGCCGCGCCAGATAGTCGTTCACGGTGATCACATGCACGCCCTTCCCCGGAAGGGCGTTGAGATAGGCGGCCAAGGTAGCGACCAGCGTCTTACCCTCACCCGTGCGCATCTCGGCGATCTTGCCGGCGTTCAGGACCATGCCGCCGACCATCTGCACGTCGAAATGGCGCATGCCGAGCACGCGCTTGCCAGCCTCGCGCACGACGGCGAAGGCCTCCGGCAGCAGGGCCTCGAGGTCTGCGCCAGCGGCCAGCCTCTGGCGGAAGTCGATCGTCTTGGCCGCAAGGGCCTGATCGGAGAGCTGTGCCAGCTCCGGCTCGAGCGCGTTGATGCGCGCAACGGATTTCATCAGGCTTTTGACGAGCCGTTCGTTTCGGCTGCCAAAGATCTTCTTGAAGATGTGAGTAACCATCGAATGAACGTAGGCGCTGTCGCAGAAATCGGCGGATGATACCGGATTTCGATGACGAAGGTAGGAAGGCGTTTCGCCGAGGCGAAACGCCGGAGGGGATCAGCCTTCCAGGTCGGAAGACCGCGCGGCGAGCGTCTGTCTCGGCTTGGAGCGCAGGTAAGGCATGGGATCGATCGCCCGATCGCCCTTACGCACCTCGAAATGCACGTGCGGACCCGTGGCGGTCCCAGTCGAGCCAACAGTCGCGATCTTCTGTCCTTGATGCACCATCTGCCCCTCCTTGACGAGATTCGCGGAGTTGTGTGCGTAGCGCGTCACCAAGCCATCGATATGACGGATGTCCACGGCGTTACCATACCCTCCTTTGCGGCCACTGAAGGCGACGACGCCATCCGCGACGGCGAAGATGGGCGAACCGCGCGGACTGGCGAAATCAATGCCTTCATGGAAGAGCCGCACCTTCTTCACCGGGTGGATGCGAAAGCCGTATTTCGAAGAGACATAGCCCGCCCGGACCGGCCAACCAGCCGGAAGCGCCTGGGCGGTCAGATCCTTCTCCATGATGAGATCCTGGATGATGTCGAGCTTGCGCTCGCGGTCCTGGATCAGGCTCACGACACTCGCCAATTCGCCGGCCAGCTCCTTGATGGTGTAGTCCCGGACCTCACCCTGCTCCGGACCACCCTGCGGAGGCGCATGCTCGAAATCGAACTCATCGGGATTGAGCCCCGACATCTCGACCAAACGCTCGCCGAGGGCGTTGATCCGCAGGAGCTGCGCCTGCATCTCGCCAAGGCGAACGATGATCGCCTCCACCTCGCTCGGTGTCTGGGCATGGCCCAACGACGAGGCGAGTAAACGGCTTGCGGAGGAGCGGTCGATGGTGATGCTCGCAACGCTTGGGCTGGCAGCGTAATGACCTACCCAAAATCCCAGCCCAGCACCCGCCAAGGAGAAGGCAAGAACGGCCAAGAGCATCACAACAGCATGTCCGCGACTAGCTAGAATTCTATCGGTCTGGAACATCGTGTCTCTCTGCTACTGGTCAATCGTCAGAAATGCGCGCACGATGGAAGACGAACGCCCAACGCTGGACGCTGTCGAAGCAATGGCATCAGGGCCTTGACCTTGACCGGGTGATTGCCAGATCGTGCTGAACGAGGACTGAGCTGAGGTGCGCGCTCGATTTTCACATATTCGGGATCTGCTACAAGGCCACCGGCTTGCGCGTGGTCTGCTCGAGCAGGATCCCACTGAGGAAGACATCGCGGGCCGCGTGCGGGCCGCCTTGCCGCAAACACTGAGGCCTCACTGCCTCGAAGCCACGCGATCCGGCTCAACGGCGACAGTGTTTCTGGACTCTTCGGCATGGCTAACCCGCGCACGATTCCTATCGGATCGGATCCTGGCCGCGCTGAGGGAGCACGGGATCGACGAGATACGCTATCGGATCCGTCCGCCGATGATCGGCAGCACGCCGGAGAGTGCCGACGCGCGAGTGACACGACGCCTGTCCGATGCCGTCGTGGCGCACCTGTACGAGGCGGCCGGCCATCAGACGGATGACGGCTTGAGCGAGGCCTTCCGACGCCTCGCGCAACGCCACGCCGAGCGCAACACGCAAACCTAGAGGGCAGGCATCGGCTGAGCGTAGCAAATTGGCGCTGCCGCTGGATCTTCGTACTCGACTTCTTCCCATGCCGACTCGTCCGCGGCAAGCTGCCGCAACAGCCGGTTGTTGAGGGCGTGACCGGATTTGTAGCCGTAGAACGCCCCAATCAGGGTATGCCCAAGCAGATAGAGGTCGCCGATGGCGTCCAGGATCTTATGCTTGACGAACTCGTCTTCGTACCTTAGCCCTTCCTCGTTCAAGACCCGGTACTCGTCGACGACGACAGCATTGTCTAGGCTGCCACCGAGCGCGAGGTTCTGCTGCCTCAGCGCCTCGATCTCACGCAAAAAGCCGAAGGTCCGAGCACGACTCAACTCACGGACGAACGAGGCCGTCGAAAAGTCGATAACCGCTTGATTGGTGCGCGCGTCGAACGCAGGATGATCGAAATCGATCGCGAATTCCACCTTGAATCCGTTATACGGCGTAAACCGCGCGATCTTATCGCCATCACGGACTTCGATTGGGCGCTTGATGCGGATGAAACGCTTGGCGCGCTGCTGCTCTTCGATACCCGCGGATTGCAGCAGGAAGACGAAAGGCGCTGCGCTCCCGTCCATGATCGGGACCTCGGAGCCGTTGAGATCCACGTAGGCATTGTCGATCCCTAGCCCAGCGAACGCGGCGAGCAGATGCTCGACGGTCGAGACCTTCACCTGACCCTCGCCCAGCGTGGTGGAAAGCCGGGTATCGCCCACATTGAAGGGCGTTGCCTTGATCTCCACCGCCTCGTTCAGGTCAACCCGGCGAAAGCGAATACCGGTATCGGGGCCAGCCGGACGCAACGTCAGCTCGATCTTGTCGCCCGTATGCAGGCCGACGCCGGTCGCGCGGATCACGTTCTTCAATGTACGCTGCTTGAGCATCGGTTGGGACCCCCTTCGCAATCCCCGTCGGCTGCCGTCTCCGTCAGCCTGCTGATCAACACCCGCAATCACCCCGGCACCTGGCCTGAATCCGCGGTCGCTATCCTTTTGCGCTACCACGCGCCTCCTATAGGAAGCGCGCTGATCATAGCTTAGGGTTTTCCCGAAACCTTTTCAAGCTTTACTTCAAATAAGCGGAAACATCCTTGTTTTTAAAAGAATCCTTCATACAGGGAAACCCCTGATCAATCCGCCTGACGACGCAGGAACGCCGGAATATCCAGGTAGTCGAGGTCGTTCTCCTCCGAGGATTCCGCGGGCATGGCGCTGCCGCTCTTGCGGTAGATTGCCGGGCGGCGGTCCATCTCGCGGTAGTCGGGCATGTCGTCGTCGCCACCGCCGACCAGCCGCATCGAGGGCTCGCCACTGGAACGCTTCAACGTCACGCGGCGCTCACCAAGACCCGTCGCGACCACGGTGACGCGCAGCTCGTCCTCGAGTTCGGGATCCACCACGGTACCCACCACCACTGTGGCGTCGTCGTCGGCGAAGTCGCGCACCGTGTTGCCGACCTCGTCGAACTCACCGATGGTCAGACTCATACCTGCCGTGATGTTGACCAGGATGCCCTTGGCGCCAGCCAGATCGATATCCTCCAGCAGGGGGCTCTTGATCGCGGCCTCGGCGGCCTCGCGGGCGCGGTTCTCACCGCTGGCCGAGCCAGTTCCCATCATGGCGACACCCATGTTCGACATGACGGTCTTGACGTCGGCGAAGTCGACGTTGATCAGGCCGCGACAGGTAATGAGTTCGGCGATGCCCTGGGTCGCGTTCAGCAGCACGTCGTTCGCCGCCTTGAAGGCGTCGAGCAGACTCATATCCTTGCCGAGCACGGCCAGGAGCTTCTCGTTCGGGATGGTGATCAGGGAGTCGACGTGGTTGGCCAGCTCCGCGATGCCTTCCTCGGCGATCCGGCGACGCTTGGCGCCTTCGAAGGGGAAGGGCTTGGTCACCACGGCGACCGTCAGCACGCCCAGCTCCTTGGCAACCTGAGCGACGACGGGCGCGGCACCCGTACCCGTACCACCACCCATGCCAGCCGTGATGAACACCATGTCGGCACCTTCGAGTGCCTCCTGGATGCGGTCCTTGTCCTCAATGGCGGCATGGCGGCCGACCTCGGGGTCCGCGCCGGCACCCAGACCCTTGGTGATTCCCGCACCCAACTGAAGAATGGTCTTGACGTTCGAGCTCTTCAGCGCTTGAGCGTCCGTGTTGGCGCAGATGAAATCGACACCTTCGATGGTCGAGGCGACCATGTGATTGACGGCATTGCTGCCGCCGCCACCGACACCGATGACCTTGATGACTGCGTTCTGGCTATGGGTATCCATCAGTTCGAACATTGATTCTTCTCCTCAAGCGCATTGGGTGCGCCACCATAAAACTTTAACTCAGCCGCTTACCCCAAGGCATGCGACCGCCCCCGACTTGACCGGAACGCCGTAGGCGCCCCAGCCCGAAACCACATGACGCGGCCTCTGTTTCCGACAAGATCCGTCAAACCGTCTCCGTATCGGCTGCGTGGCAACCGCAAGCTCTCGCGACAGCCATGTCACCACGACGCACGCCATGCTCGCCCGCCTCGCCCAGCGGAGAGACACGCCCGCTCGACGGACTAGAAATTCCCTTGAAACCAACCCCTCAAGCGCGCCAGGGTCGCCTTCAAGCCCAGGTTCTCAGCCAACTCCGGACGCCGCGCGAAACGATGTTGGCGCGCATACATCAACAACCCCACTCCCGTCGAGTGTATCGGATTGTTGACAATCTCCTCCATCCCGATGACATAGTTGGGCACGCCCAAACGCACCGGCATGTGGAAGACCTCCTCGGCGAGCTCGATCAGGCCCTGCATCTTGGCGCTGCCACCGGTCAGGACGACGCCGCCCGCAACGAGATCCTCGAAACCGCTGCGACGCAACTCGTTGTGCAGCAGCGTCAGCAGCTCCTCGTACCTCGGCTCGACGACCTCAGCCAGCGTCTGGCGCGACAGGCGCCGCGGCGGACGGTCGCCGATGCTGGGCACCTCGATGGTCTCGCCATTGGCCGCGAGCTGCGTCAGGGCGCAGGCATGCTTCACCTTGATCTGTTCGGCGTGCTGGGTCGGCGTGCGCAAGGCAACGGCGATGTCGTTGGTGACCTGGTCGCCAGCGATCGGAATCACCGCCGTGTGACGAATGGCGCCATCGGTGAAGACCGCCAGATCCGTGGTCCCGCCACCGATGTCGACCACGCACACGCCAAGCTCCTTCTCGTCCTCGCCGAGGACCGAGTAGCTGGAGCTCAGCTGGGCGAGCACCAGGTCATCCACCTCGAGTCCACAGCGGCGGATGCACTTGATGATGTTCTGCGCCGCGCTCACGGCACCAGTCACCATGTGGACGCGGGCCTCCAGCCGCACACCGCACATGCCGATGGGCTCGCGGATGCCCTCCTGCTCATCGATGATGAACTCCTGCGGCAGGATGTGCAGGATCTTCTGGTCGGCGGGGATGGCCACCGCACGCGCCGCATCGATGACGCGGTCCACGTCGGCCTGCGAAACCTCGACCTCCTTGATGGCCGTGATGCCGTGTGAGTTGAGGCTGCGCACATGGCTGCCCGCGATGCCGGCATGGACGGAATGGATCTCGCAGCCAGCCATCAGCTCCGCCTCTTCCACGGCGCGCTGGATGGACTGCACGGTGGACTCGATATCGACGACGACCCCCTTCTTCAGCCCCCGTGATGGATGAGTGCCAAAGCCGATGATCTCGATCTGGTCATCATCCTTGAGCTCGCCGACCAGCGCGGCGATCTTCGATGTGCCGATATCCAGACCGACCAACAGGTTCTTGTCGTTACGTCGCGACATTCCAGAGTTATCCTCGATTACCAGATCGCGTGATGCGATCGCTGTGGGCACGGTTCTTGGTATCCGTGCCCGATGCCCATTTCACAGAGAAACCATTGCTATAGCGCAAGTCGACCAACGTCGGCTGCCCAGCCGCCTCGAGCTGAGGCGCGCTGGCGATGAAGCGAGCCAAGCGCTCCTCGACCGCGCCGGTCCCAAGCCGCAGCTCGGTCCCCATCACTAGATCGATACGCCAATCGCCCCGCGGATCCACCGACATGGATTGGATGAGGTGCCCGACCAGCATGAGATCATCGCGCCACTTGAGGTAGCGCTCGGTCACTTCCGGCGCCCGTTTGTCGTCGCCCTCGAGCAGGGGAAGACCCGCCGGGATCGTTCCGCCCGTCGGCCGGAAGACGACACCCTCGGCCGTCACCAGACCATCGGCGTTCCAGCGCGCAATGGGACGATGCTCCTCGACACGCACCTGCAGGGTGTCCGGCCAGACCCGGCGCAGACTCGCGTGACCAACCCAGGGCAGGTCTTCCGCCGCGGCCTTGAGGTCTGCGAGATCCGCGGTCAGGATGCCGCCGTTCAGACGCTCGCTCAACCGCTCCTGCAGCAGCTGAGAGGAGTGGTGGTGCAGCTCCCCCTCGACCTCGATCACTTTGACCGGCAAGGCACGGGGCTCCCACTGGCCGAACAGCCAGACCGCGGAGCCCATGGCGACGAAGGCGAGCACACCAAGCACGGCACGCAGCCGCACGGCGATGGAGACCCGCTCTTTCGGAGCCGAGGCCTTGTTCGGGACCGAGGTCTTGCGCTGCTTTTCAGCCACGATCGAGACTCGTTTCAAGGATGCGCAGGACCAGGGCATCGAAGTCGATTCCCGCGACCCGTGCCGCCATGGGGACCAGACTGTGGTCCGTCATTCCAGGGACCGTGTTGATCTCCAGCAGATAGGGGTGTCCGGCGGCATCGAGCATCATGTCCACCCGACCCCAACCGCTCGCGCCAACGACCTCGAAGGCGTCCAGCGCCAAACGGCGCAGCCGCTCCTCGACGGCGGGATCGAGACCGCTCGGACAGTGATAGCGCGTCGTCGTCGCCTGATACTTGGCCTCGTAATCGTAGAAGGCGTTCGGGGTCTCGAGCCGAATCATGGGCAAGGCTTCCTGACCGAGCACGGCGCACGTCAGCTCGGCACCCTGGATCCACCGCTCGGCGAGCACCAGGGCATCGAACTCCGCGGCCGAGCGCCAGGCACGCTCGAGCGCATCAGCGCTCTCGACCCGGGCCATCCCGATGCTCGACCCCTCGTGGACCGGCTTGATCATGAGCGGAAAGCCCAGCGCCTCGGCCGCAGGCAGGTCCGCGTCATCCCGCAGCAGGACGGAGTCCGCCGTGGGCAGTCCCGCGGCCGTCCAGATCAGCTTGGTCCGGTACTTATCCATCCCCAGGGCGGATCCCATGACGCCCGACCCCGTATAGGGCATCCCAATGGTCTCGAGCGCACCCTGGATCTGGCCATCCTCGCCACCCCGCCCGTGCAGGATGATGAAGGCGCGATCGAATCCCCCGGCGCGCAGCTCTTCCAGAACGCGCTCGTCCGGATCCAAGGGGTGGGCATCCACGCCGCAGCGCCGCAGCGCATCCAGCACGGCGCCGCCGCTCTTGAGGGAGACCTCGCGTTCGGCGGCGCGACCACCGAGCAGCACCGCAACCTTACCGAGCCGCTGACTGCGCTCGGCGAGGGCGGCGGACATCTGTGTCGTCTCTATCGTCATGAGAACTCTCCAGCGATGCGCCTGACTTCCGGGATCAACCGGATCCCCGTCTGGCGCTCCACTGCATCTTGAACATGGCTGATCAGGCGCGCGATGTCCGAGGCCGTCGCGTCGCCCGTGTTGAGAATGAAATTCGCGTGCTTCTCAGACACCTGCGCACCACCAATGCGGTGTCCCTTCAGTCCCTGCGACTCGATGAGGCGCGCCGCATGATCGCCGGGCGGGTTGCGAAACACCGAGCCGCAGCTCGGCAAACCGATCGGTTGCGTCTGCGCGCGCCGGTCGAGCAAGGTCCGCATCCGCTCCATCCCCGCCGCGCCGTCGCCCGGGACGAGCTGCAACTCGACGGCCAGGAACCACTCACCCTCTGGCCCGGCCACCTCGCGGTATCCAGGCACGTAGTCGCCGGCCTCGCGCTCGCGAACGGACCCGCACCGGTCGATGGTCCAGACCCGCCGCACATGCGGCCACGTCTCACTGCCCCAGGCGCCTGCGTTCATCGCCAGCGCCCCCCCCATGGTCCCAGGGATACCGGCGAGGAACTCGACGCCAACCAGGTCGTGACGGGACGCAAAGCGCGCGAATTTAGCACAGCTTGCCCCCGCCTCGGCCCAAACGCGATGCTCCGGGCGAAGCTCCATGCCGGTGAGGCAGCCCTGGGTCAGGATCACGGTCCCCGCGAAGCCCTCGTCACCGACCAGCAGGTTGCTGCCGAGCCCGATCCAGAGTAGCGACTCCCGCGGATCCAACTGACGCAGGAAGTCCACCAAGTCGTCCGCATCCGCCGGCCGATAAAGGCGGCGCGCGGGACCGCCGACCCGCCAGCTGGTATAGCGGGCAAGCGGCTCGTTCATTCGCAGCTCGCCTCTCAGCACGGGCATTTCAGCCTCGCCTCGGGACGCGGATACAAGGCTCGAACGAGGGGCGGGGGCCACGCGAACCCATGCTGACCGCCGATCCCGCGGATGCGCCGCGCACAGCCGGGCTCATGGCGCCAACGAGTGCACCGAGCGGCTCCCCGCAACCCATCAGAAGACGGCTGATCGGCAATGACGGACTCGCCCCAGGACGACCGCGGAGGCGGTTCATTCGATGCCCTCCTGCAACAAGGCCGGCAGTCTCGCGGCAAGACCGCCGATGTCGCCAGCACCCGAAACCAACAGGATATCGCCGTCCTGCAGCAAATTGGCGAGCAGGCCCGGCACCGCATCAGGCCCTTGCGCGAAGACCGGATCGAGCGCGCCACGGGTGCGAATGGCACGGCTCAATGCGCGTCCATCGGCCCCCGCAATGGGCGCCTCTCCCGCCGGATAGACATCGCAGAGCACCAGCGCATCCGGTGTAGAGAGCACCTCGACGAAGTCCTCGAACTGCTCCTGCGTGCGCGTGTAGCGATGGGGCTGAAAGACCAGGACCAGGCGGCGGCCCGGCCAGCCGGCACGGGCGGCGGCCAGGGTCGCCGCCAGCTCGCGGGGATGATGACCATAGTCATCGACGACCAGCAGCCGACGATCGAGGTGGTCCTGGATCTCCGTGGCGACGAAGCGCCGCCCGACACCCTGAAAGCCGGACAAGGCTCGGCCGATGGCCTCTTCCTCCACGCCGAGTTCCAAGGCGACGCAGATCGCCGCCAAGGCGTTCAGCACGTTGTGCGTCCCTGGCAGGTTGACCGTCACGGCCAGCGGCTGATCCAGGTCGTTGCTCCGGACCACGAAGGAGGTCCGCATCCCCGCTTGGTGAATATCCGTGGCACGGACATCGGCCTCGGGATGCGTCCCATAGGTCCGGACCGGACGCGGGACCATGGGGACAAGCGACCGTATCTCCTCGTCATCCACGCAGAGCACCGCCAGACCATAGAAAGGCAGATGATGGAGGAACTCCATGAAGGAATTGCGCAGCCGATTGAAGTCGTTCTCGTAGGTCTGCATGTGATCTGCATCGATGTTGGTGACGATCGAGATCATCGGCTGCAGATAAAGGAAGGAAGCGTCACTCTCGTCCGCTTCCGCCACCAGATATTTGGTCGTTCCCAGCTTGGCGTTCGCACCGGCGCTGTTGAGCTGACCACCGATCACGAAGGTTGGGTCCAACCCGCCCTCCGCGAGGATGCTGGCGACCAGGCTCGTCGTGGTCGTCTTCCCATGGGTGCCGGCCACCGCCACGCCATAGTAGAAGCGCATCAGCTCGGCGAGCATCTCGGCACGGCGCACGATGGGGATGCGCGCGGCACGCGCGGCCTGGATCTCTGGATTCGATTCATCGATGGCCGTGGAGACCACCACCGCATCGGCCCCGCTGACCTGCTCGGCGCGATGCCCGATGAACACCTCGACGCCCAGACGCTGCAGCCGCCGCGTCACATGGCTCTCGCGCTGGTCGGAGCCGGCCACCTCATAGTCCAGATTGGCCATCAACTCGGCAATGCCGCTCATCCCGGCGCCACCGATCCCGATGAAGTGCAACCGGCGGACGCGACCCATCCTGGCGGCGGTGTGCTGACGATGGGCATTCATGCGCTGGGCCTCCCCTCGGTACCCGCGCGATCGAGCGATCCGGGTGCCGCGTCGCCGCCGCGCGTCAGCGCCAGGCAGGCCGCAGCAATCCGCGCGGCGGCGTCCGGCTGGGCGCGCGAGCGCGCCGCTTGCGCCATCGCGAGCAGAACCGCTCGGTCGCCAAGCAGCTCGATCAGCAGGGTCGTCAGACCCGCGACGGTCAGATCGCGCTGGATCACCAGACGCGCGGCGCCAGCGTCCGCAAGATAGCGGGCATTTCCAACCTGATGGTCGTCCACCGCGAAGGGGTAAGGCACCAGGATGGAGGCCACTCCGGCCGCCGCCAGCTCGGAGACCGTCAAGGCCCCGGAGCGACACACGACCAGATCTGCCCAGGCATAAGCCTCTGCCATGTCACCGATGAAGGGCTGCACCTCGGCCTCCACGCCCGCCGCACGGTAGGCATCCTTGGCCAGGTCGAGCGTCCGCTCTCCGGCTTGGTGCCTGACCTCGGGACGAAGCCCCGCGGGCAAGGCCGCCAGCGCCCGCGGCACGGTCTCGTTCAACACCTGCGCACCCAGGGAGCCCCCCAGGACAAGGAGGCGAGGCGCACCAGTCCGACCCGCGAAGCGCGCGTACGGCTCGGGGAGATCCAGGATCGCCTGCCGAACCGGATTGCCGCTCGCGATCGCGCGACGGCCCTGAGGAAAGCTTCCTGGAAAGGCCTCGAAGACCGCGCTCGCGATCCTCGCCAGCCATTGATTGGTCATGCCTGGCACGAAATTCTGCTCCTGGATCACCAAGGGCAGGCCAAGCGCGCGCGCGGCCAAGCCACCTGGCCCGGAGACGAACCCACCCATGCCAAGCACCAGATCGGCGCGACGCCGACGCAGGATCCCGCGCGCCTGCCAAAGGGCACCCAGAAGCTTGAACGGCGCCTTGAGCAGCTGGCCGACACCCTTGCCGCGCAACCCTTCGATGGAGACCCACTCCATCGCGAAGCCGTGCTCAGGCACCAGGCGCGACTCCATCCCTCGGCGCGTGCCGATCCAAAACACCTGCGCACCCTGCTCGCGTAGAGCCTCGGCGACCGCGAGGGCCGGAAACACGTGCCCGCCAGTCCCGCCAGCCATCACACCTATGCACGGACCCATCGTACCCCCCGCCGAGGCCCCGCCTCGCGCTCTAGCTGACGCACGAGGAGATCGATGCGCAAAAGAATGGCGATCGCCATGCATCCGACGATGAGACTATTGCTCCCGTAGCTCATGAAAGGCAGGGTCAGGCCCTTGGTCGGCAGGATACCGACGTTGACACCGATATTGACGAAGGACTGGAGGCCGAGCCAGATCCCGATACCCTGCGCCACGTAGGACTCGAAGGGCCGCTTGACCGCCTCCGCGCGCACGCCGATGGAAATGGCGCGCCAGGTGATGAAGGCGAAGGCCGCGATCAGGAGCAGCATGCCCACGAACCCGAACTCCTCGCCGACCACGGAGGCGAGGAAATCCGTGTGCGCCTCGGGCAGAAAGAACTGCTTCTGGATGCCGTTGCCGAGCCCCACGCCGAGCCACTCCCCACGGCCGAAGGCGATCAGCGCCTGGCTGAGCTGATAGCCGGAGTTGTAGGGATCCTTCCAAGGGTCGAGAAAGGCCGTCACGCGCTCCCAGCGATAGGGCGAGAAGACGACCAGGGCAATCGCACCCGAGGCGACGACCCCGAGCAAGAGGACAAAGGGCATGAGGCTCACGCCGCCCAGATAGAGCAGGCCCATCACCGTGGCCAGCATCACGGCCGTGGTGCCGAAGTCCGGCTGCATGAGGATGAGCGCGGCGGCGACCCCCACGAGCAGCATGGGCCGGATGAAACCCGCGATCTGGTCGGTGACCTTGTCGGCGTGGCGCACCAGATAGCCAGACACGTAGATGACGGCGAACAGCTTGAGGAATTCCGACGGCTGCACGTTGAGCGGCCCGAGCGGGATCCAGCGGATCGCACCATTCACCTCCCGACCGATGCCGGGGATCAGGACCAGCACCAGCACGCCGATGCTCACGAGAAAGAGCCAGGTTCCGTAACGCTCCCACCACTGGGTCGGCACCTGGTAGGCCATGAAGCCCGCGCCGAGTGCGAGACTGAGCGCCAGGCCGTGGCGCATGGTGTAAAAGAAGGGATCGTTGCAGCACCGTTCCGCGATCGACATCGAGGCCGACGACACCATGATCAGCCCGAACGCCAGCAGCCCGAGCGCGCCAACGAGCAACGGATAATCCAGGTTGGCGACGCGCTCGCGCCGACGCTGACCAGGATTTCGCGAACGGACGGCGGCGGTCATGGCCCTAGCCTCCTCACCGCGTCGGCGAAGACCCGACCACGATGCTCATAGTTGTCGAACATATCGAAACTCGCGCAGGCGGGTGACAAGAGGACCGCGTCGCCAGGCTGCGCCAGCGCAGCCGCCTGGATCACCGCGTCGGTCATGTCCGTGGCGTGGCAGACGGGGACGAGACCGCCAATCGCCGCCTCGATCACGGGGGCATCCCTGCCAATGAGCACGACGGCCCGCGCCGCGCGTGCCAAGACCGGACGCAGTGGCGTGAAATCCGCCCCCTTGCCATCACCACCGGCGATCAAGACCACTCGGCCCGAGGAGCCCGCGGGGACCAATCCATCCAGGGCCGCAACCGTGGCCCCCGGATTGGTGCCCTTGGAGTCGTCGTACCAACGCACGGCCGCGCGCTCGATGACCAGCTGACTACGATGGGGTAACCCGGAGAACCGCCGCAGTGCCTCGCACGCCGCTTGCATCGGGATCCCACTGGCAGTGGCAAGCGCCAGCGCGGCGAGGGCGTTCGCCAGGTTGTGTCGGCCAGGGATGAGCACCTCGGCCGCTGGCATCAGGGACTCGGCGCCCTGACAGAGCCAGAGTTGCTCCTGGATGGATCTCAGCCCGAAGTCGCCCTCAGCGGGTTCGCCCAGGGTGAAGCCGATCTCGCGCTCGGCCAGTCGCGGCATGGACGCCACCAGCGGGTCGTCGCGATTGACGACGGCCACGCGCGCCCGGCGATAGATCCGCGCCTTGGTCTCCGCATAGGCCGCCAGGTCGGGATAACGGTCGAGGTGATCCGCCGAGACGTTCAGGACCACCGCCACATCGGCACAGAGACCGGGCGTGGTCTCGAGCTGGAAGCTCGACAGCTCGACCACATAGAGGTCTGCCGCCTCATCCAGCAGATCGAGCACCGGCTCGCCGAGATTGCCCCCGACGCCCGCCCTTAGGCCCGCCAGCCGCGCCATGATCCCCACCAGCGTCGTGACCGTGCTCTTGCCGTTCGAGCCGGTGATCACACATAGCGGGGCGCGTGCCGCGCGAACGAAGAGCTCGACGTCGCCGATGACGGAAACGCCGCGCGCCATGGCCGCCTGGATGAGCGGCTCGGCGATGGGCACGCCTGGGCTCACCACCAGCTCTGATGCCGCCTCGAAGACCTCGGGCTCGAACCCGCCGACGAAGACGGCGACTTCAGGCAGGTCGGCCTGCAAGGCGTCCAGACCAGGCGGACGCTCGCGGCTATCCGTCACCGCGGCAAGCACGCCGCGCGACCTCAGATAGCGCACGCACGACAGCCCCGTCTTGCCGAGCCCCACCACCAAGGTCTTGGCTTGGGGCATGGTCGGCGGCAGCGGCGCGCTTGGGCTGGCTTGGGACATCATGCCGATCACCTGATCTTCAGACTCGCCAGACCGATGAGCACCAGCACCACGGTCACGATCCAGAAGCGGACGATGACCCGCGGCTCGGGCCAACCCTTGAGTTCGAAATGATGATGCAGCGGCGCCATGCGAAAGATGCGCTTGCCCGTGAGCTTGAACGACAGCACCTGCAGCATCACGGAGACGGTCTCCATCACGAAGACGCCGCCCATGATGAAGAGCACCAACTCCTGGCGGGCGGCGACGGCGACCACGCCCAAGGCCGCGCCCAGCGCCAAGGCGCCCACATCGCCCATGAAGACTTGGGCCGGATAGGCGTTGAACCAGAGAAAGCCGAGTCCGGCACCCACGAGCGCACCACAGAAGATGACCAGCTCGCCGACTGCCGGAATATGGGGTATGAGCAGATAGTTCGCGATCTGCGCATGTCCCGCGGCATAGATGAAGATCGCCAGGGCGCCAGCGACCAGAACGGTCGGCATGATCGCCAGGCCGTCCAGTCCGTCCGTGAGATTGACGGCATTGCTCGCGCCGACGATGACGAAGTAGGTCAGCAGGATGAACCAGGGGCCGAGCTGGATTGCGATGTTCTTGCTGTAGGGGATCAGCAAGGCCGTCTCCGCCGGCGAGGCAGCGGTCATATAGAGCGCTATGGCGGCGGCGGCGCCGGCGATGGTCTGCCAGAAATACTTCCAACGGGCGATGAGGCCGCGCGGGTCGCGCAGGACGAGCTTCTTGTAATCGTCGACGAGACCGATCACGCCAAAGGCGAGCGTCGTCAGGAGCACGATCCAGACATAGTGATTGGTGAGATCGGACCAGAGCAGGGTCGCGATACCAACGGCAACCAGGATGAGGGCGCCCCCCATGGTGGGCGTCCCGGATTTGGACAGATGGCTCTGCGGACCATCGTCGCGCACCGTCTGGCCGATCTTGTAGGCGCGTAAACGGCGAATCATGGGACGCCCGACCAGCAAGGCGATCAGGAGCGCGGTCAGAACGCCCAGAATCGCGCGCAGGGTCAGATAGCGAAAGACATCGAATCCGCTATAGCTCTCGGCGAGCCAATCGGTCAAAAACAGCAGCATCTAGAGTCCTACTCCGGCGCACAGCGCCTCAACGACGTTTTCCATCCGCGCCAGGCGAGAACCCTTGACGAGGACACGGTCATCCGGGTCCAACTCGGACCTCAGATAGCTGATGAGGGCGGCCTGGTCGGCGAAGTGCGCGCCACCCGCGCCAAAGGCACGGCTGGCTTCCTCACTCGTGGTCCCGACGGTCGCCATTCGATCCACACCTGCGGCACGCGCCCGAGCGCCGATCTCGGCATGCAGCGCGAGGGCATCCGATCCGAGCTCGCCTAGGTCGCCCATCACGAGCCAACGCCGACCGCCAAGGCCGACAAGCACCTCGATCCCAGCGGCGATGGAGTCCGGATTGGCATTGTAGGTGTCGTCGATGATGCCGAGCCCGGCGCAGCGGCGGGGACACAAGCGCCCCTTCACCGGCCGGAGTGCGGCCAGGCCATCGGCAATGGCGGCTTCCGGGATCCCCAAGGCCGCCGCAACGGCCACCGCGGCCAGGGCGTTGCCGACGTTGTGACGGCCGGCGAGGCGCAGCAGCAGCGCCCTTTCCCGCCCCTCGTAACGCGCCGAGAAGCGCGTGCAGAAACCCTGCTGATCCCAGTCCACGCCGATGGATTGCGGCTCGGCTCTCACATCCGCCGCGGGGCCCAGCCCGAACGTCCGCATGGGCCGGCCGTCAGCGAGATCACGCCACAGCGCGAGGAAGGGCGAATCGGCATCGACGACGAAGACGCCGTCGCGACCCAGGCCGCGGGCGATCTCGCCCTTGGCGCGCGCCACCCCTTCCAGACTGCCGAAGCCTTCCAGGTGCGCCCGCCCGGCATTGGTGATCAGCGCGACGTCTGGCCGGGCGATCTCGGTCATGTAGCCGATCTCGCCGTGGTGATTCGCCCCCATCTCCAGCACCAGGTAGGCCTCCTCACGCGCGGCCAACAAGGTCAGGGGCATCCCGAGGTCATTGTTCAGATTGCCCTTAGTGGCACGCACGGTGCCGGCCTCGGCGAGGATGGCCGCCACCATTTCCTTCGCCGTGGTCTTACCGTTGCTCCCCGTGATGGCGACGATCTTGCCGGGAAAGCGATCGCGCCAGGCGGCCGCCAGCTGCCCGAGGCCCAGGCGTGTGTCCTTCACCACCCACTGGGGCACGTCGATCGGCAGCAGGCGATCCACCATGGCCGCGACCGCGCCAGCGGCCTGGGCCGCGGCGACATGGTCGTGTCCGTCGAAACGTTCGCCGCGCAGGGCGACGAACAGCTGCCCGGCGCAGTCGACGCGCGAGTCCGTGCCCACGCTGGAGAAAGGGACATCAGCGCCCCGCAGCGTCCCGCCCGCCTTCTCGACCGCTTGAGCCAAGGTCCACATCAGTGGTGTCCCTCCCGCCATTCGCGCAGCGCCTCGACGACCTGCGCCCGGTCGCTGAAGCGGACCTTGAGGTCACCCATGTCTTGGATGGTCTCGCTCCCCTTGCCCGCCACCAGCACGGCATCTCCCACGCCCGCGAGCGCGATGGCGATACGGATCGCCAAGCCACGCTGGCGCTCGACGCGCACGCGATCCGGCGCCTGCATGCCGGCGAGGATGCCGGAGATGATGGCGTCTCCCGAGGTGTCGCGCGGATTGTCGTCGGTCAGGATGACGGCGTCGCTCAACCGCTCCACAACCTCGCCCAGCCGCGCACGCTCGCCCGCGTCGCGGCCTTGTTCGCAGCCCACGACGGTGATGAGGCGACGGCACTGATGCAGACGCAGGTTGCGCAAGGCCTTCTCCACGGCCTCCGAGCTGCGTGCCGAGTCGACAACGACGAGCGGCGCACCCTCACCGCCGAAGCACTCCATGCGCCCCGGCACCCCACGCACGCGCGCCAGCGCACGCACCGCCCGTTCGAGCGGAAGCCCCCGGGAGCACATGACAGCCAGCACGGCCAGCACGTTGGCGGCATTGAAGCGACCGATCAAACCGACCTCGAGCAGGGCCGAATCCTGTTCAGAGCCATTCAGGCACTCGACCTGGAGACGCAAACCGCTCGCCATGCTTTGGACCGAGCGGGTGCGCACGAAGAGATCGCAGCGCCCAGGCATCGGCGTCTTGGGATCGAGGCTATACCCAGCCACACAGACGGATGCGGGTACGCGTTCGAGGATCGCACGCTGGACCGGATCGTCGAGATTGAGGACGGCCCAATCCAAGCCCGGCCAATCCGCGAGCACGCCACCGAACGCCGAGACCGCCGTGCCGGGCGCAACCTGCGTGCACACCACATGACTCAACCGAAGTGCCGATCGCGACGAGGCCCAGAAGTCCGCTGGCGAGAGCGCCAAAGTAACCGCCCTGGCGCCCTGGCCGAGAAGACGACTCAGATTCGCCTGGAGCGACAGCGCATTCGCCATGTCCTGCTCCGTCGACTGCAGCTGACCCAGGCGCCCGCTCGCGGCTGGGCCGATGATCGCGCACGGTCGCTCTTGGTCCAGCGCCTGAGCCAGGAGATGCGAGACCGTGGTCTTGCCCTGAGACCCAGAGACCGCGAGCACCTCGAGACGCGCGCTCGGCGAGCCATGAAAGCGGTCTGCAATGGCGCCCAGGTGCGCGCGCAGGTGAACGACGGGGATCACCGGCAACCCGAGGCGGGCCGATACCTCGGAGACCTGCGCCGCGGGCCAGGCGTCACTGATCTCAGCCAAGACCGCGACCGCGCCGCGGCGCTTGGCCTCATCCGCACAGGCGAGACCATGGATCAGGGTACCCTGGCAAGCCAGAAAGAGGGCGCCTGGCACCACCTCGCGGCTGTCCAACGTCAGGTCGCAGACGTGTTGCTCCAAGACCGCCAGGCTCGCCGCGCCGAGGTCGACCAGACCCGCGAGCAGGTCGCCAAGCCGCCAGGCATGATTGGCATGCGCCAATGCCATCATTGAGCGGACTCCCGATGGGCAAGCAGCATCGAGGGCATCGGATCGTCCGGGGGCACGTTGAAGAGACGCAACGCCCCTTCCATGACCTTCTGGAAGACCGGGGCAGCGACCGTACCGCCGTAGTAAGAGCTGCCACCGGGCTCATCGATCATGACCACCATGACGAGACGCGGCTGACCGGCTGGTGCGAAACCGGCAAAGACGGATTGATAGCGCCGCCCGCCATAGCCCGATCGACTGGCCTTCTTGGCCGTACCCGTCTTGCCGGCGACCCGGTAGCCGGCGATTTTCGCCTTCGCGGCCGTCCCCTTGTCCGACACGACTGTTTCCATCATCGCCCGCACCTTGCGCGCCGTGTCGGCGCTCAAAATCCGGGTCGCCGCCGCCGATGTGGCGGGCGCGGTGGGATCCCGCTTGAACAGCGTGACGGGCCGCTTGACGCCATCGGCGGCGAGAACACCGTAGGCCTGCGCCAGCTGCAATGCCGTCACGGAAAGTCCATAGCCAAAGGCCATGGTGGCATGCTCGAACGGCCGCCAGGTGCTGTAGTGCCTGAGGATGCCGCGACTCTCGCCGGGAAAGCTGATGCCCGTCGCACGACCGAAGCCGACCTGCTCGTAGAGACCCCAGAGGTCCGCGTAATCCATCATCTGAGCGATCTTCACCGCCCCGACGTTGCTCGACTTGGTGATGACGCCCGTGACGTCCAGGGTGCCGTAGTTGTGGACGTCGCGCACCACATTGCTACCGACCTTGTAGAAGCCAGGCCCCGTTGCGATCGACGTGCGTGGCGAGATCAGGCGTTTCTCGAGGGCGGCCGCCACGACGAGGGGTTTCATCGTGGAGCCGGGCTCCATGACATCGGTGAGCGCGCGGTTGCGGCGCCGATCACTGCTGCCGGTGCGGTCCGTATTGGGATTGAAGCCCGGCTGATTGACCATCGCCAGGATCTCGCCAGTCGCGACGTCGAGCACCACGGCGGTGCCGCCCTTCGCACGGTGCTCTTTCACCGCCACCTGCAGTTCGCGGTAGGCGAGGAACTGCAACCGTCTGTCCAGACTAAGGGTGAGATCCTTCCCGGGGTGCGGCGGCGTGATCTGCTCGACCTCCTGGACGACGCGGTTGCGCCCGTCACGAATCACCCGATGCAATCCAGGCTGGGCCTTGAGCACATCGTCATAGGCGAGCTCGATGCCTTCCTGACCACGGTCCTCGATGTCGGTAAATCCGATGACATGACCGAAGAACTCGGCACCCGGGTAGTAGCGGCGATACTCCGTATCGAAATCCACGCCCCCGATTTTGTGCTCGGCGACGACGGCCTTGACGGCGTCTGCCTCGTCCAAGCTGACACGGCGCTTGATATAGAGGAATCCGCGCTCGCGGTTCGACTCGATCTTCTCCTTCAATTGAGCCGCGTCCATGTCCAACGCCTTCGCCAGCAAGGGAACGGAGTCGAGGTGAGCGATGAGCTTGCGTGGATCGGCCGAGACGGTTTCCACCGGCGTGCTCACGGCGAGCGGCTCGCCATTGCGATCCGTGATCATGCCGCGCCTGGCGGCGATCTCCGCCGCGCGCAGGTAGCGCAGCTCGCCTTCCCGTTGGAGAAAGTCGGTCTGCACGACCTGCCGATAGAAGACCCCGGCGGACAGGGTCGCGAAGGCCAGCGACAAGACCCCGGCCAGAACCCGCCGCCGCAGCGGCAGATTCGGCTTGGACTTGCGATGCGCGACCTGTCGTACCCGGCGATTACGGATGGCCATGACCACTGTCCTCGATCAAGAGTACGTCGCCGACCCGCGGGGCGAACATACCGAGCTCTTGCCGTGCCTTGCGCTCGACGCGAGCATGTGTGGAGAGCGCAGCCTCGTCGAGGCGCAAACGGTTCCATTCGATATCGATGGCATCACGCTGAGCCCGCAAGTCCTGCAGTTGCGCGAAGTGGATTCGCGTCAGGTATTTGGTATGAACCACCGCAAATGCCGTGAGCAGCACGGCCGCGGCGAGTCCGGCGAGGATGAGGAGGCCGCTCCTGGTCATGCGAGACGCTCCGCCACGCGCATGACCGCACTCCGGGATCTCGGGTTGCCGAGCACCTCGTCCGCCGACGGACGTAACGGCTTGCCCATGGCGCGCAGCCGCCCCCTGGTCTCCGACGCCTGCACGGGAACGCCCTTGGGGATCTTGGGTCCCTGTGCCTCGTCGCGAATGAAGCGCTTGACGATCCGGTCTTCGAGCGAATGGAAGCTGATGACCACCAGCCGCCCGGCATCCCCCAGCAGATCGCAGACCTGGTTCAAGCAGCCGCGCAGCTCGCCGAGCTCATCGTTCACCTGGATGCGCAGGGCCTGAAAGGTCCGCGTGGCTGGATGCTTGCCGGGCTCTCGGGTCGGCACGGCACGCGCGACCAGCTCCGCGAGCTGAGCCGTCGTCGTGATGGGTGTCTCGGCGCGCGCCTCGACGACGGCACGCGCAATCCGCTTCGCGAAGCGTTCGTCGCCGAAATCACGCAGAACCCTCTCGATCTCGGAGCGCTCGGCGCCAGCCAGCCATTGCGCCGCCGACAGCCCGGAGCCCGGATCCATGCGCATGTCCAAGGGACCGTTCGCCGCGAAGCTGAAACCGCGCTCCGCTCGATCCAGCTGGGGCGAGGAGACACCAAGATCGAGGAGGATGCCATCAACACGACGCGAGACGCCAAGCGTCCCCAACAAGGCGCCAATGGCGCCGAACGAGCCCTGACAGGTCGAAAATCTGGGGTCTTCCCGGGCGAGCGCGCGCGCAACTGCCACGGCGTCTGGATCGCGGTCCAGACCGATCAGCCGGCCGGCTTGACCCAGGCGCGCGAGAATGGCGCGACTATGCCCACCTCGCCCAAAGGTGCCGTCGACATAGATCCCGTCCGGATGCACCACCAAGGCAGACACGCTCTCCTCCAACAGTACGGACGTATGCAGCAAGCAGTTGTTCTCTCAGCTTATCGAACACTTCTCGTCGGACGCTCCCACTCACAAGGTCAGCGACCCAAGCCCAGCTTCCAGCGCCAGATCCCCAATCGCGGCGTCGTTGAGGGCGGCCTCGTTGCGTGCATTCCAAGCCTGCTCATCCCAGAGCTCGAACTTGATGCCCTGCCCGACGAACGCGACCCGCTTATCCAAGGATGCGAAGTCACGCAGATACTGAGGCAGGAGGATGCGACCCTGGGCGTCGACGTCCACTTCTTGTGCATTTCCGACGTAGAGACGCTGAAGAGAACGTGCAGTGGGATCGAGAGCGGGGAGTGCGGCGAACTTGCGCTCAATGACTTCCCATTCAGGCTCTGGATACAGCAGAAGACAGCGGTCCCGGTCGACGGTTACGACCAGGTGGGAGTCGCACATCTCCTGCAGGCGCTCGCGATGCTTTGAAGGAATCGCGAGTCGCCCCTTGGCATCCAGATTGACAATGGAAACCCCCCGAAACACCGGCGCACCCCTTGGCGAAACGCCCTGGGCGAAAAGCCCCCCGATTCCCCACTCTCACCCACTTCTCTTGCATGTTAGAGAGCGCCAGGACCAACGTCAAGGAATCCTTGCGCTTTATTCTTGATAGTCAGCAACTTACAGACCAAAGTTGGCAACGAGCAAGAACCCGAAGAAAAAGGTGCTTATTCAAACAAATGGGAGATCAAGCTAAGAAATAGCTTGATATAGAAACGCCAACTTCAGGGAAAATAGCGAGGCGCAAGCACACCGAGGACGATGCGTTGCGAAGAGGCTTCGAGAGGCTAGGAGTCAGCCGATAAGCCGGGTTCTGTCGAGGACAGCCATTCATCTGGGACGCACGTCACCGTGCGCCTCAAGCGACCTACCCGGGGACACGCGCGGGCCGCGCGCTGCGGCCGAAGCCGCGAGCCCCCCTATTTGGTCTTGCTCCGGGTGGGGTTTACCCTGCCACTGATGTTGCCACCAGCGCGGTGCGCTCTTACCGCACCATTTCACCCTTACCGCCCATCGAGACGACGAGCGGCGGTATCTTTTCTGTGGCACTTTCCGTGGACTTGCGCCCCCCAGGCGTTACCTGGCACCCTGCCCTATGGAGCCCGGACTTTCCTCCCCTTCCCGCACGGGAAGGAGCGGCTGCCTGGCCAACTCCTAGCCGAGAATGATAGCCCAGATGCAGAGGCGCTGTCTTTAGCGACTTCAGGCATGTCGGTGGGTTGGCAGTTGGCAGTTGGGTTTCAAGGTGGCTTGAGGCGTGCGATCGGATTGACAGCGAACCGCCCCAGCGGGCCTCCAGCACCGAGGCAGCGCGAGGCCGAGGCGATCCCGAGTCTCACACTCGGCGAGCCCGACGCAGTCAACTGGCCTGGTCGCCGAGCCCAAGCTCGAGTCCGAGTCGATAGAGTTGGTTCTTCTTGCCCCCGGTCAGGCGGGCCGCGAGCGCCGCCGCCTGACTCAGAGGCAGGGCCTCGCAGAGGATGCGCAGCACGCGCTCCCACTCTCCGCGTTGCGCATCGTCCTCCGCGCTCGGACAGCCCTGAACCAGAACCACCAGTTCACCGAGCCGCTGATCGTCGTCGCCTTCGAGCCGACGAATCAGCTCACTAGGAGACCCGAGCAGAAAGGTCTCGAACTTCTTGGTGAGCTCGCGCCCGATGACGACAAGCCGAGCGCCCCCCAAGATCGCCCCGATCGTCTCGAGAGTCGCAAGCACCCGCCGCCCGCTTTCGTAGAAAATCAGGGTGCCAGGCTCCTTGACGACAGATTCGAACAAAACACGTTGTTGGGCCGCGCTTCTCGGCGGAAAACCCAGAAAGAGAAAACGGTCGCTCGGCAGGCCCGAGGCGGATAGGGCGCAGATGAGCGCGCTCGCGCCGGGAATCGGCACCACCCGGAGGCCACGCTCACGCGCCGCGGCGACGACTCGGTAGCCGGGATCGCTGATGAGCGGCGTCCCGGCGTCGGACACCAGACCGACGCTGCGCCCGGCCTCCAACTCCTCGAGAAGGCGCACAGCCATGGCCGTCTCGTTGTGGTCGTGATAGGCGACCAGCTTGGCCGTGATCCCAAAGTGACCAAGCAGCCGGAGGGTCTCGCGCGTGTCTTCCGCGGCGACCAAGTCCACCTCGCTCAAGACCTTACGCGCGCGCTCCGACATGTCGCCAAGATTGCCGATCGGCGTGGCGACCACGTATAGTACCCCAGCGTTCTGCTGCATCTTCTGCCCTCTTCGGCCTCAGTTACGGAACGGAATCATGACCAAGCATCAAGCCCCACGCCGCTCTTACTTCGCCCCGCTCCTCGCCGCCAGCCTGGCCGTCGCCCTTCTGTCCGGCTGCGCCATGACGCAGGTCCAGGACGAGGCCACGATACTCGCGCCAGTCTCAAGCGCCGAGTTGAATCGCGCCAAGGCGCTGGAGACACAAGGCAAGTCAGCCGATGCCGCGAAGGTCTATCTGGATCTGGCCACCAAGGCCCAGCCACCGGCGCAGGCACAGCTGCAGATCAAGGCCGCGCAAGCCTACCTCGCCGCAGGCCAAACGTCGCAGGCCGGACGCACCATGGACGCCATTGCACAGCCGAGCTTGACGGCGGGTCAGCGCGAGATCCTGCTGCTGACTCAAGCCGATCTGGCGCTGATCACGGACCGGCCAAAAGACGCCATCACCGCCCTCGAGCGCATGCAGACGCGCGGCCTGCCGAAGGACCTCAAGGCCAAACGACTCGGTACCCTAGCGTCGGCCCAACGTCTGAGCAATGACCCGGTGGCCGCCGCAAGGACACTCGACGAGCTCGACGGACTGCTGGAGGACAACAACGCGCGGCTGGTCAACCAGCTCTCACTGGTCTCGACCTTGAGCGGCATCAGCCAGACGCAGCTGCAGACGCTGAGCCACCAAGGCAGCGGTCGCATGAAGGGCTGGGCGGAGATTTCACTCATCGCCAGACAGCATGGCGCGGATCCCAAGCAGCTGGATACTCAGTACCAGCAATGGAAGCAGCGCCATGGCGGCCATCCCGCACTCGCCACTCTCGGGCGCGCCTACGCGGACACCCTGACGGGCGGTTACCAGGCCAGCGACAAGGTCGTCGTGGTCTTGCCGCGCTCCGGGCGCTTCGCCGCGGCGGCCAAGGTGATCCAAGACGGCATCGAGGCGGCAAGCCGCGCGGACTCCGGCGGACAACGGCCCGCGCTGGATTTCAGCAGCAGCTCCTCTGCCACAACGCGCAAGGGCGTCGACTACGTCATCGGCCCGCTGGAAAAGTCCTCGGTCGATGCGCTGCTATCCAAGCGCAGCCTCGCGGTGCCGACCCTCGCACTGAACGAGGCCACCCGATCCACGCAGGTGACGAATCTCTTCCAGTTCTCCCTTTCCCCGGAGAACGAAGCGGCCGAGGTTGCGAGCAAGGCCGCCGCCATGGGCGCCAAGCGCGCACTTGTGCTCTACCCGAAAGACGCCTGGGGCGAGCGCCTGGCAAGTGCATTTCGTCGTCAGTGGAGCAACCTGGGCGGCACCGTGACTGGACAGGCGAGCTTCGACCCATCCTGGTCGAGCTACGACAAGACACTCGGGAGTCTACTCAAGGGTAAGGACGCCGACATGCTGTTCCTGGTGGCGACCGCGAAGATGGCACGCAAGATCTACCCGCAGATCCTCGCGGCGACCGACAAACCCCTGCCCGTCATCTCGACCTCGCACGTCTATACGGGCAACCCCGGCGAAGCCGCCGATCAGGCCCTGGTCGGACTCTACTTCGTCGACATCCCCTGGATGCTCGACAACACGAACAGCGGACCGCTCTCGCGCCGCGGCTCCAGCGCGGCCTCTGGACCACTCGCCCGCCTCTACGCCATGGGTATCGACGCCTACCGCGTGACACCGCGACTGACGAGCCTCGCCAAGAGCCCCGGCGCCTACTACCCCGGGCAGACAGGCGGACTCTCGATCGATTCACTCGGGCGCGTGACCCGCCAGCTCGAACTCGGGCGCTTCACCAAGGGCGGACCTCAGGCGGCGGATTCGCTGGACGGCGGCCTGAGTGAGAAGCGCCCCTAAGCGAGGGAACCCGGATCGCGGATCGGAGTCCACACAAGGATGCCATCCGACCTCAAGCCGCGTAAACCATCCCCTAGCGCCCAATCCGTCGGCCAGGAAAAGGAGCGTCTGGCCGAGCGCTTCCTGCTCGGCAAGCGGCTCGAGTTGATCGCACGGAATCACCGCTGCCGCTTCGGCGAGATCGATCTCGTCATGCGCGACGGCGGGGTTCTGGTGTTCGTCGAGGTTCGCTATCGGCGCTCGGCGCAGCATGGCAGTGCCGCGGAGACCGTCGATGTGCGCAAACAGCGGAGACTGATCAAGACGGCCGGGCACTACCTCCAATACAATCCAACCTCCCGACCCTGCCGTTTCGATGTCGTCGCCATTACGGGAGACGACCAAGTCCAGTGGATCCGCAATGCCTTCGTCCTCGATGCCGTTTAGACCGGCCGGCCTCATCGCCGCCGCCGACACTCGCCTCCAACCCTTCACCCTCGACACATCCAAAGGCGCACCGCTCGCCCTAGCCGTCGCGCTGGGGATCTCAGCGGTGCTCACGGGCTGCGCGCCCATCATCCTGGGGGGCGCCGTCGCCGGCGCATCGGCGGTCTATGACCGGCGCCACTATCAGATCGTCATCGACGACGGGCAGATCGAACTCTCGGCGATGCATGCACTGGCGCAGGATCGCAGCGTCCAGGCTGGCTCGCGGATCTCCGTGACCAGCTACAACCACACAGTCCTGCTCACCGGCCAGGCCGAATCGGAGGCAGTGGCCGAGCGGGCGAGCGCACTCGTCAGTCGCCTGTCGAAGGTCGGGCGCGTGGTCGATGAGGTCAGCATCGGACCCTCGATCACGCTGACCCAAGAGTCTGCGGACACACTCATCACCTCGCGCGCCAAGCTGGCGCTGGCCAAGGTCGAGCTGCCCGGTTTCAATCCGACGCGCGTCAAGGTCGTCACCGAGAATGCCGTCGTCTATCTCATGGGGTTGGTCACGCCAGAGGAAGCCGACGCCGCCGCCGAGCAGATCAGCTACGTCCCAGGCGTCAAGCAAGTCGTCAAACTCTTCGAATACAATGCCTCCGGCGCCTGAGCTGAGCGCGGGCTTTCGCGCATCACTGAGGCGGATCGCGGGCCGCGACCGCCTCCTCACGGAGCCCGCAGACTGCTGGCCCTACGGGTACGACAACAGCAGACGTCACGCCCTGCCGCAAGCCGTCGTCTTCGCCGAGAGCGAGGCGCAAATCCAGTCGCTGGTCGCGCTCTGTGCCCAGGCTGGAACCGCCCTGACCGCACGCGGACTGGGCACGGGGACCACGGGCGCCACGGTGCCCGATCGGGGCGGGGTCGTGCTCTCCTTCGAGCGGATGGACAGCATCCTGCGCATCGCCCCAGGCGATCGTCTCGCCGTCGTCCAGCCGGGCGTCATCAATGCCAGACTCCAGAAGGCCGTCGAGGCCGTGGGCTTCTTCTGGCCACCCGATCCCACGAGCGCCGCCGTCTGCACCATCGGCGGCAATCTGGCCTACAACTCGGCCGGACCGCGCGCGGTCAAGTACGGGACGCCACGCGACAACACACTGGGCCTGCGCGCGGTGAGCGGTGCCGGCGAGGTCTTCTACACCGGCGTCCAGACCACCAAGGGTGTCGTCGGCTACGACCTCACGCGGCTCATCATCGGCTCCGAGGGAACCCTGGCCCTGATCACCGAGGCCACCCTCAAGTTGACCCCGCTGCCCGAGGCGAAACGCACCCTGCGCGCCACCTACGCCAACATCCACGCCGCGGCCCAAGCCGTGTCGTCCATCATGGCCCAGCCGGTGACACCCTGCGCCCTGGAGTTCATGGACGCCTCGGCCATCGACATGGTCAGCAACTACGCGGGGCTCGATTTGCCGGCGGGAGCCGGCGCACTGCTCATGATCGCGGTCGACGGACCCGCGGCCTGCATTCACGAGGCGCAGTCGGCGATTGCCACAGCCGCCCAATGCGAGGGATTGCTGGAGCTGCGACTCGCTGAGAGCGCGGAAGAGGTGGCGGCCCTTTGGAAGACCCGCAAGGCACTCTCACCCGCCTTGAGACATATCGCGCCGAAGAAGATCAATGAGGATGTGGTGGTACCCGTCTCGCGCATGGGCGAGTTCATCGACAGCCTTGAGCGGCTCTCAAGGGAAACCGGTATCCGCATCGTCAACTTCGGGCATGCGGGCAATGGCAACATTCACGTCAACTTGTTGATCAACCCGGACGACGCCGGCGAGGTCGCGCGGGCAGCCGAATGCCTGGATGCCGTCTTCTCCCTGGTCCTGCGACTGGGCGGGACACTTTCGGGCGAGCATGGCGTCGGGCTGGAAAAGCGCGATTTCGTCCACCGCGAGCTGGATCCGGTGGCATTGCGGCTGATGCGACAGATCAAGGACTGCTTCGACCCCAGCGGGATCCTCAACCCGGGCAAGTCGCTGCCCGAGCCCGGACCCGCGGCCCTCAATAATCCTTGAAGATGAGGTAAAGCCGCGGAATCCCCTCCAGGGCTCGGCAGGTGACCCAAGTGGCGATGGGACCAGGCAAAGCGAGTGCGTCGACTTGAGGCAACGCCTCGGAAGGCTATCGGCCAGGCCGCACCAGCGCGCCCAGACCCACGGTTTCGAGCGCATCCAGAAGCAGCCGGCGCACGGCGCTGGGCTCCTCGCACTGCAAGGCCACCTTGAGCACCTCACGTGCCCGCGCCTTGCTAATGCTGCGGATCACTTTCTTGACCCGCAGCAGACTCCCCGCACCCATGCTCAGACTGTGCACACCCATCCCGAGCAGCAGGAAGGTCGCCAGAGGATCGCCGGCCATTTCCCCGCAGACACTGACCTCCTTACCATGCAGCCTGGCGCCCGTCAGGATCTGGAGCAGTGCCCTGAGCACCGCCGGGTGATACTCGTTATAGAGCTTGGCGACGTGCGGATTGTTGCGATCCACGGCAAGCAGATACTGGGTCAGGTCATTGGTGCCCACCGAGAGGAAATCGACCCGGCGCGCCAGCGCCTCGGCCTGATAGACCGCGGCGGGCACCTCGATCATCACCCCGACCGGGGGCATGCGCACCTGATAGCCCTCTTCGAGCAGCTCGTCATGCGCGCGACGGATGAGCTGCATGGCATCGTCGACTTCGGTGACCGTGCTCACCATTGGCAGCAGCAGCTGCAGGTTGTCGAGCCCGATCGCGGCGCGCAGGATGGCGCGCACCTGCGTCAGGAAGATCTCGGGGTGGTCCAGGGTGATGCGGATCCCGCGCCAGCCGAGGAAGGGATTGGCCTCGTGCATCGGGAAATAGGGCAAGGGCTTGTCGCCGCCGATGTCGAGCGTGCGGATGGTGACCGGGCGCGGCGCGAAGAGCTCCAGGACGCGGCGATAGTTCGCCATCTGGGCGCCTTCGCCCGGAAAACTGTCGCGCACGATGAAGGGCAGTTCGGTGCGATAGAGGCCGACGCCGGCGGACTCCTCGATGCCGAGCGGACGCGTCTCGGAGACCAGGCCGGTGTTCAGATAGAGCGGGATCAGATAGCCGTCCGTCGTCTCGGCGGGCAGGTGGCGCAGCGCCTGAAGCTCGGCCGACAGCGCCTCGTCGTCCGCCGCGAGCCGCTGGTACTCGGAGCGCACGGCCGGACCCGGCGAGACATAGACACGGCCGCGGTAGCCATCCACGACCATCTCGCGGCCTTCCACGCGGCCGACCGGCAAGTCGGAAACGCCCATGGCCGCCGGCACACCCATACCGCGCGCCAGGATCCCTACGTGCGAGGAGCCCGAGCCCGTGGTCGAGACCATCCCCATGAGCTTCTCGCGCGGCACGTCCGCGATCTGCATGGCGCTGATCTCCTCGCCCACGAGGATGGTCTGCGGCGGATACTGGATGGGTGCCGCGGTCTGGTTCTGCAGGTGCATGAGGATGCAGCGACCGAGATCACGAACGTCGGACGCACGCTCGCGCAGATAGGCGTCGTCCATGTTGTCGAAGACCCTGGCATGCTCCGCAATGGTGTCGCGCAACGCCCCGGGCGCCCAATTGCCGGCGCGGATCCGCGTGAGCGTGCCGTCGATCAGGGTGTCGCTCTCGAGCATCAGACGCCAGGCGTCGAAGAGCGCCATGTCCTCCGCGCTCAGATGTGCCTGGGTCCGCGCGGCGAACCGGTCGAGGTCGCTCGCGACCTTCTGGACCGCGCGGCGAAAATCGGCCGTCTCCGCCTCGGCTTCGTCGGAGCGCCGATCGGGCACGGCGTCCAGATCCGCCGCCGGATAGACCACCACGGCCACCCCGATGCCGATCCCAGGCGAGGCGGCGAGCCCCGGCAGGAAGCGCTGCGGAATCCCGTCGTGCTGGAGCCGGGCAAGCTCACCGCTGGTTCGCGCATAGGTGATGGCACCCGCGAGCTGCGAGGCCAGGGTCATGACGAAGGTGACCTCATCCTCGGCGAAATGCCGGCGTCGGCGCTGGCGCAGCACCAGCACGCCCAGCACCTTGCGATTCTGGATGATGGGCGCGCCGAGAAAACCGTGATAGCGCTCCTCGCCCGTATCGATGATGCACTCGTACCTCGGGTGGGTCGCGGCATTGTCGAGGTTGATGGGCTCGGCGCGCTCGCTCACCAGACCGATGAGGCCCCGTCCCAGCTCCAGGCGGACACGCCCAACGGCGTCCTGCCGCAGCCCCTCCGTCGCGTGCAGGACGTGGCGCCGGTTCTCGAAGTCATTGAGATAGACCGAGCAGACGTCGGCATTCACGGCCTGCTTGACGCGGCGCACGATGATCGTCAGCGCCTGCTCCAGGTCCGGGGCATTGTTGACCTCCTGGACGATGCGCCGAAGCGACTCGAGCATGCCGAGCGAGACGCTATCTCCAGGAGTGGGGTGAAGGTCGGACAAGCTGGGGCCTAGCTGAAGTGTATCGGGCTCTGGATGTTGGGTCGGCATCAACGGCTCGGGCAGGCGTCCGCAATAGGGGGAGTCAGGGCGAGGACGCAGACAGTCTCGCCGCAGACAGGGGGAGTGGCGATACCAGCGCCGTCAAGGATACCTTTGGCGCATCAGTCTGGCGGCCCCTTGATACGCCTGACCCCGGTCGGGAACACCCTCAGGGTACAGTGCCGGCGCCAGCTCCTCGAGCGCTTGCTGATAGACGTGGCGCTTGAAGTAAACCACCTCGTACAGCGGCTGCCAATAGCGAACCCAGCGCCAGGCGTCGAACTCCGGCTTGTCGGTATGGTCGAGGCAGAAGGCGTCTTCGCCGCAGTCCACCCGGAGCATGAACCAAACCTGCTTCTGACCGATACAGGTGGGGCCGCAATGGCGACGGATGTAACGCTTGGGCAGGTGATAGCGTAGCCAACCCCGCGTCGAGCCCAGAATCGTGACCTGCCCGAATGTCAGGCCGACCTCTTCCTCCAACTCGCGGAACATGGCCTCTTCGGGCGTTTCGTTGGGATTGATGCCGCCTTGGGGGAACTGCCAAGCGTTCTGGCCGACGCGACGCCCCCAGAATAGGCGGCGGTCCTGATTGCTCAGGATGATGCCGACATTGGGTCGAAAGCCGTCGTGGTCGATCAAAAGATTCGTGTCCCATACGCATGTCCTGCGCCATTTTTCCATAGACCCCTCATCGCCGGCAAGCGAGACCCCATATAAGCGATTTCCAATCAACGGCTTGGTCGCGCTCCAGCAACTCGCGGACAAGGCCGGCGCAACCCAGGAAGGGCTTTGAGCCCAGCGGGGGATTGAAGCGAGGGCAAGCCATGCGCGAGCAGTCTAAGGCGCCGTCGATCTTCTACTTCCCGATCTGACTCTGGTGACGAAGCTCCTGCTTCGGCACCCGCGAGACGAAGCTCTGCTTCATGAATCCTCAGGCTGCGCCGACGCTTCGTGAAGCGGAGCTTCATCGCATGGGTCACGCAGCTGGAGCTGCGTGACCAGAAACCGGGAAGCAATTGATGGACGGACAATAAAGTCTAAATGGCGTCGCCACCCCGCCTCATCGGCGGAGGCATACGCCATGCAGCCATGACCGCCACGCCCACAGTGTCACGATGCTCACGGGATTGGAAGCCGATCCAAGCGAAGATCGCCTGCCCCGCGCTCGCGCAGAACACCCCCGATCAGGCCGTGGGCGGACCGCCCTCGGGAGAGAAGCGCCCGTACTGGCCGCAGCGCTCGCCCGCGCGCGCCTCCAGCGCCTCCCATTGAGACCAGGAGAGCGCGCGTCCGTCCGCCTCGATGCCCAGGCTGGCCAGATAGGCACGCACAGCCCGCGTGGTGCCGTTGCCATAGAGACCGTCTGGCTCCCCAAGCGCGGCGCCGCCCAGGTTGAGCATGCACTGGAGCGTCTTGACCTGGTCGCGCTTGAAAAAGCGCCCGCCCCGGTAGCCGTCTTCGTACTGGACCGCCACCACCTCCGGGACCCGACCCAATGCGGCCGGGCGCAGCGAGTGCATATAGGCGAGCTGCCGCGGAAACTGCTGCTCAAGGAGCGCCTGCTGCAACGGCGTCGGAAACGACAGGGTGCCGACGTAACTGACGACGCGCCCAAGCATTGAGCTTTCGGGCAAGAGCGCCTGAACCAGGTAAGCGGTGGGCGAGTAGTTCTCCTGACCCCGCGTCTGCGCATCGATCCCCGCCTTGATCTGGCCCGCGGCGGGCGGGTCCAGCTTCACGGCCCGGAAGTAGGCCTTGAGTGGATCGTAGAGTGGCTCGAACTTGGCGGCCTGTTGACGGTGGCCGGCGGAGATCGCGTAGGGAGGGCGCCCCCCGCTGAAATGCGGATCCCAATGCGCGAAGGCCTGATCGAGGAGCTGATCCAGCTCCGCCGGAGAGACCTCCAAGCTGTTGAGAATGAGCCCGACGCCATCGCTGAGCCCAGGCGATCCGTGCTCCGGGTCCAGCAAGGCGGTACCCAAAACCGGCATGGGCGCAAAGAGCGGATCGAGACTCCCGTTGAACGAGCGATGGTCGCCTTCGAGAAACTGGCGGCGCACCGCGGCATCCCCGATGTCGCATCCCCGCAGGGCGAGGAGGTGCCACACGAACTCCGAGCAATACATGCCCGTGCTCTCGCCGCGCGCACCCCCGCTCGCGATGAGTCGCCCGAGGTTGAACACCTCCTTCTCATGTCCTCGCGCAGACTTGGGCGCGCCATAGTCGGAGGCAAACGCGATCCTGGCGGCGAGTTGCCCGCGGTTGTCGAAGAGCAGCTCCGCCCACTGCTGCAGGTTGCGGCGCTCGTCGTCCGAGAGACCTGGGCGCAGCACATGCAGCATCAACTGATCTTCGGTGTAGTGGTCCTGGTCGAGCTGCCCGGAGAAGCTGAGGGGCGAGTCGAGATTGTAGAGGGCGCCGTCACGCACCAGCGCGAAGCCGGTATGCGTCAGCCCAAGCTGCAGGTGCTGATACTCCCCCGTTCCGGTTGTGCCCTGACGGAAGCTCAACAGGATGTCGCCCGTCTTGACGAGACCGGACTGCGCCAGATAACGACTCACCCGATGCGGATTCGCCTCCGGCGGCATCAGATAGAGACGCAGCCCGAGCGCGTTCTCCGCGCTCGTCCTCGACAGGGCGTGGCGAAAGTCGAAGAAGGGCGTGGCGTCCCCCGAGGGGATCCCGGCAGAAAACAGCTCGGGCGGAATCTGGTAGAAGAATGGGAGGTCGCTGAGGAGGCCGTTGATCTCCCGATTGAGCGCCTCATACGCCGGGTCGTTGAAATCCTTGTAGTAACCGTCAATGTGCGACATCTGTGGTCCTCCTGTCGAGGCAGGGAACGATAGCCGACGCCCGTCCCGGGCAACGAATCCTCGCTATCCGGCTAGCGCAGCCGATAAGCATTGATGTCGGACTCGTAGCGCAGCACAGCCTCCGCTCGCCCACCCTCGAACGCTGCCGTGAAGAAGGCCTTGAGTGTCGCGTTGCCCGTGACCGGCGTCCCCGTGAAGTAGCCGTGGGCATTGCCGACCGCCTCGGCACCAGTCACATCGACATACCAGGCGTTTCTGGCCTCCAGGTTCTTGAGATACTGACCCAATCGCTCGAGCTGCTCCTCGCCGGGCTTCCGCCGAGACCAGCCCAAGGCAAGATCGTCCTCGTTGATGGTGATGTAGAGCCGGTTGCGCGTCTGGATGGCCTCGACCCAGCTCGCGTGCTCCAGATTGTTGGTGTCGGCCGCCACCAAGGCCACGTTGTCGAACACCAGATTCCGCGCCATGGCGCTGCTGGGCCGCAAGGCATACTTCAGCACATAGTTGCCCATGCTATGGCAGAGCAGGTTCACCGTGACCTTGCAGTCGCCGTACAAGAGTTCAGAGAAGTGTTCCTGCGCCCTACTCGGGTTGTCGGGGTGCTCGGCGAGCGCCTGCTCCCATAGCTCGGAACGGCGCGCCTCGGTGAGCTTCCCGTGGTAGAGCTGGATCTTCTCGAAGAAGCGATTGAGGGCATCCATGGACACCCGCGCATCCCGCTTGTCGCTCAGATAGGCAGTCGTCCCGCTGAGCAAGCCCCCGCCATTGGCCGGCCAGCTGAAGGGCACGACGATCACGTCGTAGAGGGCCTCGATCGCCTCGGCGGTGCCGAGCACATCGCTCATGTCGTTGTTGTAGCCGTGCACGAACACCAGCAGGTGCTTCTTCTCGCGCGCGGCCCGATCCATGAGATCGCAGGCCACGCGCAGGCTCGCATACCAGTCCGCCCGCTCGTCGATGTCGAGCCGATAGCGACGCTTGAGCTCCCTGACCTCCGTTCGCGTCAGCGGCTTCGCGTCCAGCGGCTCCGTCTCGTAGCCCCCTGCCTGCTTCGTGACCGACACGAGTCTCAGCTCGTTCGGCCCTTTCTCGCTCGGCTCATCGCCAAAGACTTCGAGTCCGTCCCGTCGATTGCGTCCTTCGTAGAGCTTGCGGTTCGTCACGACGTACATGCGCTGATCCTCCAAGGTCAAAGTCCATTGGGGAATGCAATTTCACTGAGGCCGAGCGTGCTCCGGTCAGGCTGCGCCTCAGGCGTGCCAACATGGTCAGCTTAGCCTACCCGGCCCGACTGTTTTCTCGGGGACGCACCCAGCCCGCCTCCACTGCGCCGCAACGCCCTCGACGCCAACTCACACAGGGGCCGGTCTTCCGGGTTGAAAGGCAAGGCGCAATCCTGGACCATCCGCAACGGGACACATCCAGACCTGACGCGTCCTTCTCGACCGCGCGATCGACCGATCCGCTGCGATCTCAGACCCTCCGAACCCATTCGCTCCCCCGACCCGCCACGACGCGGTTCAAGCGCCCTCGACCTCCGGACCTCAAGCATGGCACTGGCACTCTTCGACCTCGACAACACCCTGCTCGCCGGGGACTCCGACTATCTCTGGGGGCGCTTCCTGGCCGCCCAGGGCATCCTCGACGGAGCACACCACGAACGCGAGAACGAGCGTTTCTATCGCGACTATCAGCGGGGCACGCTGGACATCGACGCCTTCCTTCGGTTCTCGCTGCGCCCACTGCGCGACCATTCCCGCGCCCAGATGGAGGCCCTGCGCGCGCGCTTCATCGACGAACTCATCGAGCCCATCATGCTGCCGGCGGCGCGTGACCTCATCGCCTCGCACAAGGCGAACGGAGATACCCTGCTCATCATCACGGCGACCAACGCCTTCGTCACCGCACCCATCGCCGAGCGCTTCGGCGTGCCGCACCTGATCGCCACACTGCCGGAGCTGCGCGACGGCGAGTACACGGGGGAAGTCGAAGGGATACCCGCCTTCAGAGAGGGCAAGGTGATCCGGCTGCAAGCCTGGCTGGCCGAGCACACCCGGGATCTCGCTGGCAGCACCTTCTATAGCGACTCGCACAACGACATCCCGCTGCTCGAACGTGTCGATCACCCGGTCGCGGTGGACCCGGACGCCCAACTCCGCGAGACCGCGCAGGCGCGCGGTTGGCGCATCCTCTCCTTGCGCGACTGAGCGCCCAAGGCCGGGCCGATAGTCACCGCTCCGTCACCCGGCTCACATCTGTCCGCAACAGTCGCGACATACCATAACCCTCTCGTCATCAGTCACTTTTTGAGGGTCCTCAATGGTCGCTTCCGCTTCTGCCTTGACCGTCAAGCGCGGCGAGCGCCTGTTCGTGGAGATCGCGACCTCCGAGCAGGAGGTTCGCGAGGCTCAGAGACTCAGGTACCGGGTCTTCGCCCTGGAAATGGGCGCCAAGCTCGATAGCGCCGAAGGGGTGGACAGCGACGCGCTCGACGACTACTGCCAGCACCTGCTGGTGCGTGAGTCCAAGAGCGGCCAAGTGGTTGGCTGCACCCGCATGCTCAGCGACGAGGACGCGGCCCGCTTCGGGCGCTTCTACTCGGAGGGCGAATTCGAGCTGAGCGCCATCACGGGCTTGAGCGGTCGCTTGCTCGAGGTGGGTCGCACCTGCATCGCACCGGAGTTCAGGTCCGGCTCCGCCATCGCGGTGCTCTGGTCAGGGCTCGCCGGCCTCATCCAGATGCATGGCTACGATTACCTCTTCGGCTGCGCCAGCGTCCCGCTCGGTGAGAACGACATCCAGGCGGCTGCCATCATGAACCGGCTGCGCCGTCAGGCGATGGCACCGGAGGAGCTCCGCGTGACCCCGCGCGCGCCCCTACTGACCACTCAGGTGCCAGACGACATCCTGGACGCCCCGCTGCCGCCCCTTCTGCGCACCTATGTCCGACTCGGCGCGAAGGCCTGCGGCGAGCCCTGCCGGGATCCAGATTTCGGTGTCGCCGATGTGCTCATGCTCCTCAACGTCGACGCGCTCAATCCCGCCTACTCCAGGCACTTCCTCGACCGCCTGTCCAACGGCTGAGGCCCTGATGAGACTGAGATCCCTCTACCGGAGCCTAAGGGTCCTCGAGCACCTGATCACGGGCGCGGTCATCGCTGCCTACGTCAGCCTCGGCGAGCGCACCGGGGCGAGGCCAGCGTGGCTGCCAAGGACGGTGCGTTGGTGGCACGCCCGACTCTGTCACGCCCTCGGCATCCAGATTCGCGTGCAAGGACAGGTCGCCCCCGGGTGCCTCCTGGTCGGCAACCATGTGTCCTGGCTGGACATCCCCGTTCTGGGCGCGCAATCGGAGATCGGTTTCCTGTCCAAGGCGGATGTCCGTCGCTGGCCACTCATCGGCTGGATGGCCGAGATCGCCGGGACCCGCTTCATCGAGCGTGGCGCACACCAGGCCGATCGCGTGCTCGCCGATCTCAGGCGGGATCTCGCGCAGGGCCGCACGCTCATGATCTTCCCGGAGGGAACGACCACGGATGGCAGCAGCGTGAAACGCTTTCACCCGCGACTCTTCGGCATCGTCCAGAGCGCGGCGCTCGGCATCCAGCCCATCGCGATCAGTTATCACCGCGCCGATGATCCTGGGCCGGACACCAGGGTCGCCTATGTCGGCGAGGACAGGCTGATCGCAAATCTGTGGCGTGTTCTGCGTCATCCCGATCTGGTCGTATCGGTGCGTTTTCTGCCGCCCATCTGGCCGATGGAGGAGGAGCAGCGGCGTCGCATGGCGGAGCGCGCGCGTCACATGATCGTGGAAAGCTTGGGCGTGCTGCCGGCGGCCATCGCCGAGCCACGTCCCGCATCAGCGCGCGACGCGAGCGACAGCGCGCCCATCGTCCTCGACCCGAACGCGGCCTGATCCCATGAGTCAGCACGCACGTCAGACGCCGAACCAGGTCCAAACCGATCGGCTCAAGATCGCCATCGTGACCGAGACCTATCCGCCGGAGATCAACGGTGTCGCCAACACCATGGTGCACCTGGCCGAGGGACTCTCGGGGCGCGGCCATCGTATCGAGCTGATCAGACCGCGCCAGCAAGCCGACCGCGACCGCGCGCACGCCCCCACTGGAGCCATCGAGATCCATTTGGTCCCAGGCTTGCCGATCCCCGGTTATCGCGGGTTGCGCTTCGGCCTCCCCGTCTACTGGCGGTTGCGCCGGCTGTGGCATCGCACCGCGCCCGACCTGGTCTACATCGCAACACAGGGGCCTTTGGGGCATGCCGCACTCTCGGCGGCACGGGCGCTGCGGGTTCCAACGGTGACAGGCTTCCATACCCAGTTCCACCAGTACTGTCAGCACTACGGTCTAGGTATCCTGTCGCATCAGATCGCGGAGACACTGCGCCACTTCCACAACAAATCGGATGCGACGCTGGTACCCACGGCCGATCTCAAGGCCGAGCTGTCCGCCGATGGCTTCGAGAACCTCCACGTCTTTGGCCGTGGCGTCGATATCGAGCGCTTTTCCCCGCGTTGGCGCGATCCCGAGCTGCGCCGGGCCTGGGGTTGTCGACAAGAGGGTTGTGGAGAAGAGGGTCGTGAGCAGGAAGGGCTGGCCGTGCTCTACGTCGGCCGGATCGCCGCGGAGAAGAACCTGGAGCTGGCGAGCGCGGCCTTCCAGGCGATCCAGGCCCAGCACCCGGACGCCCGCTTCGTTCTGGTGGGCGATGGACCCGAGCGCGCGCACTTGCAGCGCGACTTCCCGGATTTTATTTTCAGCGGCTCGAAGGTCGGCGAGGCACTCTCGGCGCACTATGCTTCTGGAGACCTCTTTCTCTTCCCGAGTCTGACAGAGACCTTCGGGAATGTCGTCACCGAGGCAATGGCGAGCGGCATGCCGGTCATCGCCTTTGATTATGCCGCGGCTCGCACGCACATCCGCTCATGGGAGAATAGCGTAACCCTGCCCGTGGATGACTGGGAGGGATACATCTCAGCCGCCTGCGCGATCGCATCCGATCGCGCGCGACTGGTCGAGTTGGGCGCGGCGGCCAGAGAGACCGCCGAAGGCATCAGCTGGGACCGGGTGCTCGGCCGATTGGAAGAGCGTCTCTTCGAAGTGATCCATCGACAGCGCGGGACGGGGGCTTATCATGTACCTATGGCTGCATCATCTGAATGAGCTTGAGGCTTCGGTCTGCCGAGCCTGGAGCCGCACTGGACAGCGTTACTGGATCCAGCGACCATTCGCGCTCGTGAGCCGTCTCGGCGACGGCATCTTCTGGTACAGCCTCATGCTGGTCCTGCCCGCCGTCTATGGGCTGGAGGGACTTCAGGCCAGCCTGCACATGCTCGCGACGGGCGGTGTCGCGCTTCTGCTGTACAAGTCATTGAAGGGCATCACCCGGCGCGAGCGACCCTGTCACCACGCGTGCGACATCACCGCGCTAGTCGCGCCGCTGGACCGCTACAGCTTCCCCTCCGGTCATACCCTCCACGCGGTGAGCTTCTCGACCGTCGCCATCTACTACTTCCCCGAGCTAGCCTGGTTCCTCGTGCCCTTCTCGACGCTGGTTGCCATGTCGCGGATCGTCCTGGGGCTGCACTACCCGAGCGATGTCCTGATCGCGACCCTGATCGGTTTGGGGCTCGCCTACGCCGGGATCTCGCTGATCGCCTGAGTCACAGAGGGCATCGGCGCTGGCAGGGCCTGCCCCACCTGCCGAGATGAGCCTTGAGATGGCGGGCGCGCCCGCAGAACGTCAGTGCTCAGAAGCGAGCTGATCGCACAGCGTACCCCTGGCAGAGGATCGAAGCGGCGGGTAGGTCATTCCCCACACATGACACAACGGACATTCCGCACCCCGTGACAGCACCGATGTCGTATTTTTCAGCGGCATCGATTCAGCAGCACGGGGATGGGTGGATAAAGTGCTCCTCTGGTACCTTGAGCGCGCGTAAGAACGCCTGCTGG
>NZ_NRRF01000009.1 GCF_016583565.1 Thiocystis violacea
GCATCGGCTCAAGCGGTTGGCAGGGGATCTGCTGGTGCTCGCGCACCAGCACCGCCGCGCCGCGTTGGTGCAGTTCCCAGATCCAGGCGGCGACACAGAAGTTGCGATCGGCGATCCACAGATCCCCCGCCTCGATCGCGCCCTCAAGACGCGCGAGCATGGCGCGCTCCTGGGTGTAGGCGTCGACCTCGGGGATCATCCAGGTGATCACCTCCAGCGCCGGCTCGAACACCACCAACGCCTTGCCCGGCAAGGGCGCGGCGCTCTGCCCGCGGGTCCCGGCGAGGCGATGCTCGCGTCCGCCCAGCGCATTGCCATCGAGGATCTTGACGCGATAATCGCGCAGCAACGGCGTGCGGGTGGCCGCGAGCGAGGTGATCACCCGACCCGCCTGCTCGGCGCTATAGCCCACCAGCGCGGCCGAGATCTCCGGCTCCAGTCCATTGAGCTTGTCGTACACCGCTTTGCGCGTGACGGGGATGTCCTCGCGCGCCCCTTGATAGGCCGCATGGATCGACGGTTGCTGGCGGGTGACCACCTGCATCATCAGATCGAACAGCGTCGAGAACAACAGCTGACGGGTGTACTGGCTTTGCGCCGTCTGCTCAAACCAGGCGTTGAGCTGGGCCGGATGGAAGCTGCGCTCCAACACCGCGCGCGCCATGGTGGGGATCGGAAAATGCTCGGCAAAGCGCTCAAGCAGTGGGTTCAGCAACATCATCAACCGCCAGCTGGTTACAAAAGGGCGCGATTGTACCGAAGACGCGCGACTCGCGCTGCTCGGGCGATTCAGCTGCGTCGAGGGCGTGGCGACCGGCAGGAGTCGTTGCGTTCACTTTTTGTGACCTTCACAGCCCTGGAGTCGAAGACTACTGGGAAACGCCAGGCGAATTTTTTGCGAAAGCGGGAGACTGTGAGGACTACGCCATCGTGAAATTCATGAGCCTACGCGCACTCGGGTTCGGAAACGACGACCTGCTGCTGGTAGCGGTCAAAGATCAGAATCTGGATATCGGCCACGCCATTACCTTGGTCTCCTTCGCGGGCCGAGCCCTGGTGCTGGACAATCAGGTCAAGGACGTGATCCCCGCGGAGCGCGTGAGACACTATCAGCCGGTCTTCTCGGCGAACGAGGTGTCTTGGTGGCTGTATCGGCCACGCTAACCCGGGCAGGCTGCCGCGATGGGGCCGAGCCCGTCCGCGTTCGCATTGGCGCCCGCAGGCGTCGGTTCCGCGCCTGCGACGAACTCCGAGGCTGTGAATAAATCGATTTGCCGCCCAGCCTCACGCTGGCTCTTCCAGGTGTCATGCGGTGGTCGCTTCGAGGCTTGGCTTGCGAGCTGCCCACCGGTGCTCACCAGCCCCAATGCCCCAAGCACGCGCGACGTGCTGAGCACGGCGATGCTGGCGATCCTCTGCCCTGAACCGGTTCTCGGATTACAACATCGAACGTGCCCGCTGATTCGCCAGCCAGTAGAAGTGGAACGGCGGGATGATGACCCGGTTGTTGAACACGGCCGGCGAGTCGCCGGTAATGACGTCCTGCAGCAGGCCGTAGCGGAAGACGCCCCGGTTGCTCAGCTGCTCCAGATCCAGGTATTGGGGCGTCGCATCGAAGTTGGCGACCACGAGCACGGAGCTGGTCAGCATCGTCGGATGGGTGCGCAGGAAGGCGAAGAGGTGCGGATTGCTCACGTCCACCAGCTCGCGGTTGTTGAAGTCCGCGAAGGCCGGCGTGCGCTTGCGCGCCTCGATCATGCGCTTGAGCCCATCGAAGAGGCGCTGCTCCACGCTGCCCTGCTCATGGCGGCGCTCGGCGCGGTGCCAGTCGATGCGCGGGCGATGGATCCAGCGCGCGTCGCCGGCCTTGTTGACGTCGTCCAGGAAGGAGCTGTCGTTCAGGGTGCCGATCTCATCGCCGTACCAGATGAGCGGGATGCCGCCGAAGGACATGATCATGCCGTGCAGGGTCAGGATCAGATTCACCGCATGGTCGATCGCTTCCTGATCCTGCGTCTCCAGCGCGCTCTCGAGCCCGGCGAGTGAGGCCAGGGCGCCCGCGATGCGCGCATCGCCCGTCTTGTGGTTGACGCCGAAGGGCCGGCCGCGGGCCGGCGAGCCCTCGAAGGCGCCGGTGAACCACTTGATCAGGAAGTGGCGGTGGGCATAGGGGTCATAGTCGCAGGCGTGGATGTCGGCGTCGTCGAAGCCCAGGCCGATGTCGTCGTGGCAGCGGATGTAGTTCAGCCAGGTGGCGCGGTCGAGCTTGAGCGGCAGGCTCTTGATGCCCTGATTGAGGAGCTTGGCGTTCTTGGTCGCCACCGCGTCCCAGAGCAGCGCCATGAAGGTGGCGTTGTAGGCGATCTCGCACTCCTTGGCGATGACCGCGTCCTCGCCGAAGTACTTGATGATCTCGGATGGCGCGACGATGGCCTCGGCGATGAAGAGCACGCCGGGCGCGACGACCTGACAGCAGTCCTTCATGAGCTGCAGGATGAGGTGCGCCTCGCGCTCGTTCTGCGAGGTGGTCCCGATCTTCTTCCAGAGGAAGGCGACCGCGTCCAATCGCACGATGTCCGCGCCCTGATTGGCCCAGAAGAGGATGATGTCCACCATCTCGATGAAGACCGAGGGGTTGGAGTAATTCAGGTCCCATTGATAGGTGTTGAAGACGGTCATGACCCACCGCTCCATCTGGTCGTTCCAGGTGAAGTTGCCGGGGGCGGTCTCCGGGAAGATCTCCGGGAGGGTCTCCTCGAACATGTCCGGCACGTCGCGGTTGGGAAAGACGTAGTAGAAGTCCTGGTAGGTCTTGTCGCCGGCGCAGGCCTGCTGCGCCCAGGCGTGCTCGTTGGAGGTGTGATTCACCACCACGTCCAGCGTCAGCAGCATGCCGCGCTTGTGCATGGCCTCGGTCAGCTCCGAGATGTCGTCCACCGAGCCCGCGCGCGAATCGATGTTGCGGAAGTCGCTCACCGCGTAGCCGCCGTCGCTGGCACCCTGAGGGCAGCGCAGGATCGGCATGACGTGCACCATGTTGACGCCCAGCTCCTGCAGATAGGACAGGCGTTTGGTCAGACCCTGCAGATTGCCGGCGAAGCCGTCGAGGTAGAGCGCCATGCCGGTCCACTCCTGGCTGAGGAACCAGTTGTGGTTCTCCTCGCGCTCCATGTCGATCTGCCTGAGGCTCTCGGGGCGGTCGATGTAGGCGCGGGCCAAGCGCTCGGTGAGCCGGGTGATCTGCTCCTTGAAGTCCTCCCGATGGCCGTAGAGGTGCTCGAAGAGCGAGTGGATGGCATAGAAATTGGCGCCTAGGCGGGTGTAGAAGTGGCGCAGGTCCTCGCGAACGACCTGGTGACTGAGGTCATCGAGGATGTCGTTCAGTAGGGCATGCGAAACCTGTTCGTACATGGAGACTCCAGTTCACCGGAAGGTCGCGGACGCTGGCGGCGCTCACGCGGGTCGAGGCATGGTCGACGGATGCGGGGGTGACTCGGCGCCATGCGTCAACCGCTGGGCATGCGTCCCGAGCCGTCCGCGCGGCGGATGCCGGCGCCTTGCTTGGCAGGGGCGGTGCAGCCTAGTCGATAAGTCCCCATTGGTCGACGAGGGGGGCATAGAGCTTGGGGTTGGCCTCGGTCGCGCCGCGCTGTCCGACGATGCTGGATGCGAAGGATTGCGCGCGCTCCAGCGTTTTGTCCAGCGACCAACCGTTGACGATGCCGAGAATGGTGACGGCGGCGAAGGCATCGCCCGCGCCGACCGTGTCCACGACCTGGAGCGCTGGCGGTGGGGCGATGTGAACCGGCTCACTGCCCTTCATCAGGCCGAGCGCGCCCTTGCTCCCCAAGGTGACGATGAGGCCGAGCAGATCGTGGTGTTCCAGGAAGTCCCGCGCCAGCTCTGGGATGGGCTTGGCCGTGGCGGCATCGGCGCCCGATAGCAGTGAGAGCTCGTGCGCGTTGAGCTTCACCCAGTCGGCATCCGTGACCAGGGCGACCGTCTTGTCCCGGCTCCACCAGGGCGCGCGCAGGTTGACATCGAGGAACACCAGGTCGGGCTCCGATGCCTTGATCCCGGCGAGGGTGGCCGCCGAGACGGGCTGCCGCAAGGCGAGGGTGCCGTGATAGACGAGGGCGTAGGTGGTGTCGGCCTCGTCGGGGGTCCGGATGAAGTCATAGGCGCTGTCGGCGACGATATCGTAGCTCGGCTCGCCGTCCTCCAGGTGGACCTGCACCTTGCCGGTTGGGTGGTTCGGGTCGGTTTGCAGATGGCTCGTCAACATGCCCCAGTCGGCCATGCCCGCGCGGATGTGCTCCCCGTCCGCGTCATCGCCGACGGCGCTGACGAGCCTGGGGGCCGCACCGAACGCCTGCAGATGCCAGGCGACGTTGAAGGGCGCGCCCCCCAGCACCTTGCGCCCGTCTGGGAAGCAATCGTAGAGGACCTCGCCGAAGATGCAGAGTGAGGGTTTATCCACGATTCGTTGCCTCGCTGTTTCGATGTGGCTGCTCTGGGACTGTCGGTTGGGTGTGTTTCGGGTCGCGGACAGCCCCTTCTATTCCTGGCTGGCGCGGGGCTGCTCGCCGACCGGCGCCACTACAGGGACTTGGCAGGAGCGGAAGAAGTCGTAGTGCTCCACCGCCTCCAGGATACCCTTGGCATGGGCCTGCTGGGCAAAGTAGATGTTGTCGATCTCGGCGAGCTGCGAGAGCTCCTCGTGGTGGCGGTTGGCGACCACGACGGCCAGGGTGTTGCCGCGCATCATGTCCTCGTCCGCGCCCGAGCCTCCGACCACCAGCACATGCTCCAGCGGGATGCCGAAGCGGTGCGCGACATAACGCACCGCCAGTCCCTTGCTCGCGCGCACCGGCACGATGTCGAGGAACTGCCCGAAGGCATGGATGACGTTCACCGATAGGTCGCGCGTGCGCAGCAGGGTGGCGATCTCCTCGACCGAGGGCGCGATCGCGGGGTCGTAATGATAGGAGATCTTGAAGCGGCTCTGCTCGATCTTGGTTTGTGGCACGAGCCCCGGGACGTCCGCCAGCGCGCGGCGCACGGACCTGGGCTTCCAGAGGTGGTCGACGTGCTCGTTCCAATAGTCGTCCGGGACCAGACGGCCGGTGTAGTGGATCTCCGTGCCCAGGCTGGTGATGAGCACGTCCGGGACCGGAATGCCGTGGCGTTTCAGCTCGATCAGGAGTGAGTCCAGGCGCCGCCCGGTGGCGATGCCGAAGTTCGAGCAGCGCCGGCTCCCGCGCATCATGGCGACGAACTGCTCGACGCCCTCCGGGTCTCCGAGCAGGCTCTGGTCCAGATCGGTGAAGAGAGCACGATCGCGATAGACCATGCTGCGACGCATGGGCGGCGTATCCGGGATGGGCTCGCTCTGTTGTGTCAGGGGTGCGATCTGCTCGCGATAGCTCGCCGCATGGGCCTGCCAGGAATAGTGCTTGCGCACGCCCGCCAGTCCGCGCTCGGAGAAGGTCTGCCAGGTCTGTGCGTCGCCCAGAATCTTGAGCAGGGCGTCGGCGATCTGGCGGCGGTCCAGTGGGTCGACCAGCAGGCCGTTGCCGCAGTTGCCGATGATGTCGACCGGGCCGCCGTTCTCGGTCGCAACCAGTGGGATGCCCGTGGCCGCGGCCTCCAGCAGCGTCAGTCCGAAGGGCTCGGTGAGCGCCGGGTTGACGAAGACGCCATGGGAGCGGGCGGTCAGGCGGTAGATCTCGGGCACCTCGTCGGCGCTGTGGTGCTTGGGGATGGCGACCCGGCCGTAGAGATCGTAGGCATCGACGGTGATGAGGATGTCGGTCAGCACCGATCGGGCGCCTTCGTCGAGGTCGCGGATGTCGTCCCGATTGCCGGCGACGATGAGTAGATTCGCCAGCTCCCGCAGGGGAGCGCACTCGCCGTAGGCCTCGACCAGGGCGACGATGTTCTTGCGATCGTCGGCCCGCGAGAGGGCCAGGATCAGCGGTTTGTCCGGCGCGTCGAGGAAGCGCTCGACCTCTTCCGCGAAGGCGATGGCCTCATCCCCGCTCGGCGGATGGAACTGCTTGAGGTCGGTGCCCGGCGGGATGACCCGCATGCGCTCCGGCATGTAATAGTCGTAGAGGCCGTACTGTTCCTCGATCTCGTTGTGGGTACTGGTGATGATCAGATCCGCGCTCGCGAGGACCGCCTCTTCCGCGTCGATCCGGCGCAGCATGTTGTAGCGGGCATCGATCTGATCGCTGTCCAGCCCGGCGGCCAGCAGCCGTTGGCGCTTGTCGCGGCCGAGGGAGTGTCCGGTATGGACCAGGGGCGCGGCGATCAGGTTGGAGAGCCGCACGCCGACATAGCCGGCGTCCGCATAATGGCTGTGGACGATGTCGGGCCAACGCCCCACCTCATGCAGGAGTGCGGCGAGGTTGTCCACGAAGCTGTCGAGATGGTCCCAGAGCTGCTCCTTGGGCAGATATTCCTCGGGGCCGGCGTCGATGCGCAGGATGCGCGCCTTGTCGCTCAGGGCCTCGATGCGTTCGGCGTAGTCCGGGCTCACGGCCGGGTCAATGACGCGCCGTGTGACCAGATCCACCTGAGAGACGTCGTCGCGCTCGCCGAGGGCCCGCGCGAGATCGACGACATATTTGGTTTGACCTCCGGTGTCGGCGTCGCGCCCGAGCTCCAAGTCGTGACCTCGGATGAGGCCGTGAATGCTCAACAACAGGATGTACATCGTCTGGGCCTCTCGTTCCGGCGAGTCCGCGAGCCGCGTGATTGCGCTGATACGTCCGCCCTCTAAGGTATAGGAGTCCGCGGCCGATTCCAAATTGAGGCGCAGCGCCGGATCGGCAATGACGCCCCTTGATCTCCGGGCAGCGGCCGCGAGATCGCTCGACCTCTGTGGCGCCTCTCCGGCAGCGCGTCCTCACGCGCCCTGGCCCTGGCGCTGGCGCGCGTTCGGGATTGGGTCAAGCTCAGGCGACCTGACCCGCTCGCCGCGCGCGCGGCGGTTTACACGGGATGCCAGGCTGGCATAGGCTCGCGCCACTGCGGCTCAGCGCGGGATCGCCGGCTGAGGCGCGCGAGAGCGGATGGCAGACCTTCAATCGACCCGAATCGAGGTTCTTGGACATGACCCTGAGATCACACTGCTTGACGGCACTTGCGCTGGCCGGCCTTGTGCTGGCCGGTCCGGTGCCGGCGCAAGAGGACGCGGCTGTCACGGCCCCGCCGGAGGCGGCCGTGGAGGTGGCGGTGGAGCCCGCGGCGCTCGACGCGCTCCATCGCATGGGCGCCTATCTGCGGGGCCTGGGTTCGTTCACGCTGAAGGCCGAGGACCGCATCGACGAGGTGCTCGAGAATGGACAGAAGATCCAGCTCAACAAGACGATCGACATCAAGGTCCGCAAGCCCGACCACTTGCGCGCCGACATCGTGACCGATCGCAAGGCCCGCGTGATCTATTACGACGGCAAGCAGTTCACCCTCTATGCGCCGGAAGGGCGTTACTACGCGACCGTCGACGCGCCCCCGACCATCCGTGAACTCCTGACGCTGCTCACCGAGAAATACGGGATCGAGTTTCCCCTCCAGGATCTCTTCTACTGGGGTACCGACGCGGCGGCCGACGCTGACATCCAGCAGGCGATGTGGGTTGGAGCGAGCAGGATCGGCAAGCAGCTGACCGACCACTATGCCTTCCGGCAGGCGGACGTGGACTGGCAGATCTGGATCGCGCAGGGGGATGAGCCGCTGCCGCTGCGGTACGTGATTACCACCAAGGACGAGCCGGGCGAGCCTCAGTTCATGGCTGACATGGCGTGGAATGTCAAGGCGACGCCGAACGACGGAGTCTTTACCTTCAGTCCGGCCAAGGAGGATGAACCCATCGAGATCCTCTCTCAGGAACCGAGTCAGGCGACACCCTAGGGGCACCAACCATGAAACTCTTCACGCAGCAAAGCCTCGTGCTCGTCTTGACGGGTCTCTTCATGCTGGGCTCGAGCCTGGCCTTCTTCGAGACCGCAGATGCGCGCGGGATGCGCGGTGGCGGCGGACATGCCCGATCCTCGGTGCATGGCGGCCGCCCGCCCGGCGGTGGTGGTCACGCCAGACCCAGAGGTCCGGGCGGCGCGGGGCATCCTCCGGCGGGGCATCTCCCGGCTGGTGGGGCGCGGCCTCCAGGCGGTGGTGGGCCGCGGCCTCCGGCTGGCGGTCAACGGCCGCCGCCTCCGGGCGGGGGGTATCGTCCGCCTCCGCCGCCGCCGCGCATTGGCGATCCGCGCTGGAACAACCCGGTCGGAACAGCCATGGCGGTTGCTGCCACGGCGGCGGTCATCGGCTCCATCGTCTACTCGCTGCCGCCGTCCTGCAGCAGCGTGGTCGTCGATGGCCTGACCTACCAACGGTGCGGTTCGACCTGGTACAAGCCGCGCTATTACGGCTCCAGCGTTGAGTACATCGTCGTCACTTCGCCCTACTGACGTTCTGGAAAGCGGGTCGTCGAAGCGTCGATGACCCGCTGAACGGTTAGGATCCCCACACCCGCCCCGCCTCGACGAGGTGCCGCCTCGCCGGGCGGAGCCAAGTCTCTTCCCCAACCTCCGCGCGCAGTTCGCGCCGAGGCACGCTGTAAGGAGCCCCACTTGAACCCCGCACTCGTTCGCTCGGCGTTGCTGTTGGTCTGTCTCCAGTTCTGGCTGGGGCTGGGGGCGGTTGCGGCTGGATCAGACGGCGCAACCTTCGTCGGCAGCCAGCGCTGTGCCGAATGCCATGAGGTCGAGCTCGAGCGCTGGCGCGGGTCCTATCACGATCTGGCGATGACCGAGGCAACGGCGGAGACCGTTCTCGGCGATTTCAATGACGCCGAATTCACGGCCCAGGGCGTGACCTCGCGGTTCTTCAGGCGTGACGGTGCCTTCATGGTCCGCACCCAGGGTCCCGACGGCGAGCCGCATGAGTATCCGATTGGCTACACCTTCGGCTGGTGGCCCCTTCAGCAATACCTCGTTCCCTTTCCGGGCGGGCGCCTGCAGAGCCTCGGCATCGCCTGGGACAGCCGGACCGCGGAGGAGGGTGGGCAACGCTGGTTCCATCTCTACCCGGATGCGTCCATCGATCACAACAGCCCGCTGCATTGGACCGGCCGGGATCAGAACTGGAACTACCAGTGCGCCGAGTGCCATTCCACCAATCTGAAAAAGGGCTACGACCTCGCGACCGACAGCTTCCACACCACTTGGTCGGAGATCGACGTCGCCTGCGAGGCCTGTCATGGTCCGGCTTCACGCCACCTCGAGCAGGCGAGGCCGGCGGCACCGGGCGGGGCGCCGCAGTGGGACGCGACCAAGGGCCTGGTCGTGGATCTGGCCGACCGCGACGGCGGCCACTGGCTGATCGACCCGGAGAGCCAGCTGCCGCGCCGCTCGGTCCCGCGCAAGCAGCACACCCAGATCCAGGTCTGCGCCCGCTGCCATTCGCGGCGCGGGCAGATCAGCGATCACTATGTCTACGGTCAGCCATTGGGGGACAGCCACCGGCTGGCGCTGCTCGATGAAGGGCTCTACTTCGCCGATGGTCAGATCCGGGACGAGGTCTATGTCTACGGGTCCTTCCTGCAGAGCCGCATGTTCGCCCACGGCGTCACCTGCACCGACTGCCACGACCCGCACAGTCTCAAGCTCAAGGCATCGCGCGACCAGGTCTGCGCGCAATGCCACCTGCCGTCCAGATACGCGACCCAGGCTCACCACCACCATGAGAGCGACTCGGCGGGCGCCTCCTGCACCGCCTGCCACATGCCGCAGCGGCACTACATGGTGATCGACGAGCGCGCCGATCACAGTCTGCGTATCCCCAGGCCGGACCTGAGCATCGCAACCGACAGTCCCAATGCCTGCAACGACTGTCATGCCGACAAGTCGAGCGAATGGGCGCTGGAAGCCTTCCAGTCCTGGTACGGGGAGGCGGCGACGCAGCGTCCGCGGTTCGGCGAGGCCCTGCATGCGGGGCGCACAGGTCAGCGCCAGGCGCCTCACAAGCTCATCGCCCTGGCCGCCGACGAGGCCCAACCTGGCATTGCGCGCGCAACCGCGCTCGATCTTCTTCACCGTTACCCGGATCCGACGCACATGCTGACCCTGCGTCGGCTGCTGCAGGACCGCGATTCCCTCGTCCGAGCGGCCGCCGTGCGCTATCTGGATACCACGGATGCCAAGACGCTGATGGAGCTGGGTTTCCCCTTGCTCGCCGACCCCATCCTCGCCGTGCGCACCGAGGCGGCGCGCACCCTGGCCCCGCTCGCCGCCATGCCCCTGCCGGACGGCGACCAGGCGCGTCTTCAGCGCGCCTTGACGGCCTACCGCGAGTCCCAGTTGGTGAACGCCGAGCGCCCCGAGTCGCACCTCAACATCGGCCTGGTCGAGACGGCCGCCCATCGCCCCGAGGCGGCCGAGCGGGCCTACCGCACCGCGCTTCGGCTCGACCCCAGGTTCGCGCCCGCCTATGTGAACCTGGCGGACCTCTACCGTGCGCTCGGACGCGACGCGGACGGCGAGACCGTCCTCAAGCAGGGCCTGGAAGCGGTCCCGGAGAATGCGAGCCTGCACTATGCACTCGGCCTGCTACAGATCCGCGCCAAGGCGCTACCGAAGGCGGTGATCTCCTTCGCCCGCGCCGCCGAGCTGGACCCGGCCAATGCCCGCTACCCCTATGTGCAGGCGCTGGCGGTTCAGGGCAGTGGAGATCTGGCCAAGGCCCTAGCCATCCTCGAGCAGGCCCTGGAGCGCCATCCGGACGACCGCGACATCCTGGTCGCCCTCGTCACCTTCAATCAGCAGGGCGGTCACCAAGACGCGGCGCTGGACTACGCCGCCCGTCTCAAGGCGCTGGAGTAGCCTGGTCTGGTCTCGATCATCGAGTCGGCCAGTCATCACTGATGCTCGCACCCGAGCCCGGGTGGCAGGCGGCTATGTGCTCCGTCAATCGCCTGAGTGCTCGTCGTTCGTCCCCGGGCCGAGCACCAGGGCAAGCCCGAAACGGACTTGACCGGCGGTCTTGTCGCGGATCAGCTCCCAGTCGGGGGGCAAGGGCGGAAACCCCGTCTGAATCGGCGCCTCCAGATAGACGCGGGTCTCTGCCCCGAGCCAGCCATTGGCCGTCAGGCGCTCAATGGCGGGTGCGAGCAGTCCCTCGGCGAAGGGCGGGTCCAGAAAGATCAGGTCGAAGGGCGCCGGCGCGACGCGCGTCAACCACTCCAGGGCGTCGGTCTGGTGGATGGCGATCTCGGCGGCGCCGAGGCTCTGGGCATTCGCCCGCAGCTGACGGACCACGGGTGTGGCACGCTCCAGCATCACGACCTCGGACGCGCCACGCGAAGCCGCCTCGAACCCCAGCGCCCCACTGCCGGCGAAGGCATCCAGACAGCGTGCCCCCGCGATGACGGGCGTGAGCCAGTTGAACAGGGTTTCGCGCACGCGGTCGGCCGTCGGCCTCAGCCCGGGTTGATCCGGGAAGGGCAGGCGCCGGCCGCGGAAACGCCCGCCGACGACCCTGAGCTGGTTCCTAGTCTGCGCCACGGGTCTCGACGACGGGCTCTTGGCTGCGGCCGACGGTCACGATGGCTAAGCGCTCGGGATCGACGCGGCGCGCAAAGGCGTCGCGAATCTGCTCGGCCGTCACCGCGGCGATGCGGTCGGTGAAGCGGTCCAGGTAGTCGAGCGGCAGCTTGTAGAAGCCGATGACCGCCAGGTACTGGATGATGTTGCCGTTGCTGGCGATCTTGAGCGGGAAGCCGCCCGTGATGTTCTTCTGGGCGGCGGTCAGCTCCGCCTGCGTCGGCCCCCGCTCAAGGAAGCGCTCGAGCGTTTCGAGCATCACCTGGCGCGCCTGCTCGGCCTGATCGTTGCGCGTCTTCAGCCCCATGAGGAAGGGGCCTGGCTGCGCCAGCGGCAGGAAGTAGCTGTAGGTGCTGTAGGACAGGCCGCGCTTCTCGCGGATCTCGTCCATGAGGATGGACACCAGCCCGCTACCGCCCAGGATGTGATTGCCGATATAGAGCGGGAAATAGTCCGGATCCCCGCGCTTCATGCCCGGCTGGCCGGCCAGGACCGTGGTCTGACTGGAAGGGAAGTCGATGGCCTGGAGCGACCCGGCGGCGAGCGGCGAGACCTTGGGCAGCGGTGCCGCCGCCTCGCCCTTCGGCAGCCCGGCCGTGATGCGTTCCGCCAGCGCCTGCGCGCCGGCCCGGTCGAGATCCCCGACAATGGCCACCAAGGCGTTGGCCGCGACATAGTAGCGGGCGTGAAAGGCGACCAGCGCGTCGCGCGCGATCGCCGCGATGGAGGCGGACGTCCCCGAGGGATCACCCGCGTAGGGGTGGTTTTGGAAGACCGCCCGATAGAGCGCCTTTTGGGCGACATCACCGGGCGATTCCTCGTCCTGACGCAGCGCGATGAGACGGTTCTGCCGGACCCGCTCCAGCGCCTTGGGCTCGAAGCTCGGCTTGGCCAAGACCGCCGTCAGGGTGTCGATGGCCGTCTCCAGGGCCGGTTGGCGGGTGAGGGAGCGCAGCGACACCGAGGTCATGTCCCGGTCGACGCCCGCGCTCAGCGAGGCGCCGACATTGTCGAGCCGGTCGGCCAGGGCGTCGGCGTCCCAGTCGCCGGCGCCTTCGTCGAGCATGGCGGCCGTCATGGAGGCGAGCCCCGCCTGCTCGCCGTCCCGCGCACTCCCGGCGTCGAAGACCACCTTGACGTCGATCATGGGGATCTCGGGCGCGGCGACGAAGAGCACGCGCGCGCCATTGCTCGTCTCCCAGGTCTGGATCGCCGGCGTCGCCTGGGCAACGGGTGCGCCGACCAGCAGCAGCGCCAGCCAGGGCGCGACTGCGCGAGGGATTCCGCCGCGCGCGGCCGCGGACTTGAGACCGGCGAAGATCAAATCAGCGAACATGGGTCTGTCCTCCTATCCCCAGGCTGGGGCGCACGGGCTGCTTGCCGTCGAGCGGCTGCGGATCGAGCACGGCGACCGTGAGCCGGTCCGGCGTCAGGTACTTCTTGGCGACGGTCTGAACCTGCTCGGGCGTGACGGCGGCGAGGGCATCGACATAGGTCTCCGAGAGCCGCCAGTCCAGGCCGATGCTCTCCAGTTGACCCAGCATCATCGCCTGATAGAAGAGCGAATCCTGCTCGTAGACCTTGGCGGCGACCACCTGATTGCGCACCCGCTCCAGCTCGGCGGCACTGACCGGCTCGCTGCGCACGCGCTCGATCTGCGCGCGCAAGGCCGCCTCCAGGTCCGCGACGCCGTGGCCCTTGGCCGGTACGCCATCGAAGAGGAAGAGGCCGGGCAGACGCTGGAAGACGCTGTAGCTCGCACCGGCGGAGGCGGCGATCTGATCGCCGCGCACCAGTTCGCGGGCGAAGCGTGAGCTGTCGCCCCCATCCAGCACGGAGGAGAGGATCTCCAGGGCATAGGGCTCCCAGTCCTCGGCGGCATCGGCGACGGCCGGCGTCTTGTAGCCCATCAGGAGATAGGACTCCTTCGCCGGGGCCTTCACCTCCAGCCGCTTCTCGCCGTGCTGTGCGGGCTCGCTCCGCGTCTTGGGCGGGCGGATCTCCTCGGCCGCGAGCGGTCCGAAATAGGTCTCGGCAAGGCTGAAGACCTGCTCGGGATCCACATCTCCGGCAACCACCAGCGTGGCATTGTTCGGCGCATACCAGAGCCGATACCAATCGCTCAGGTCCGCGAGTTGCAGCTGCTCCAGATCGCCCGGCCAGCCGATGACCGGATTGCCGTAGGGCGAGGCGTCGAAGGCGACGGCGTTGAAGCGTTCGTAAGTGAGGGATTGCGGGTCATCGTCCGTGCGCATGCGCCGCTCTTCCTTCACGACCTCCAGCTCCTTGGTGAATTCCTTGTCGGCCAGCGCCAGATGGCGCATGCGGTCGGATTCGAGCTTGAAGGAGATCTCCAGCCGATCCTTGGCCAGGTTCTGGTAGTAGGCGGTGAAATCGCGCCCGGTAAAGGCATTCTCCTCGCCACCGTTCTCCGCGACGATGCGGGAGAACTCGCCTGGCGGGTGGCTCTCCGTGCCCTGGAACATCATGTGCTCAAGGACGTGCGAGACCCCCGTGATGCCGCCGTATTCGTAGCTCGAACCGATGCGGTACCACAGCTGCGAGGTCAGGATGGGGGCACGATGGTCTGGCTTGACCAGGACCTTGAGGCCGTTGTCGAGCCTTCGCTCGTAGACCTTGGGCTCGGCCGCCGCAACCAGCGGCAGCAGGCAGATGAGGAAGGCGATGAATCGTCGCTGCATGAAGACTCCATATCGATGACGCGGATCGGACTGGAAACCTATGGGCAAGCCGAACCGGTCGGTAGTTCCCCGGACGCCGCTCGATCTGTCCGCGGATCGAGCACGGGTTGTCGAAGGCGCATGTCCGCGCGCCCGGCGCGGTCAGGCGAGCGAAAGGGCGATCTGGTAGCATGGCGCCATCGTCTGGCTGGCCGATCCAGGCCCGCCCTCACCCTCAAGACCGATCACACAGCGCTATGTTTGGTTTCGGAAAAAAGAACAAGACACCGGGGGATCCGGAGCAGGACGCGCAGGCGTTGGAGGCGGTGGAGCCCGCCCCGCCAGCGAGCGAGCCCGCAGCCGCGCCGGAGCTGCCCTTGTCCGCCGATCGGCCGAAGAAGCCCTGGTTCGGCAAACTCTTTGGGTCCGGCAAGTCCAAGGACTCCGATGCGGAGCCGTTGGACGCGGAGGCCGTGACACCAGCGATCGCGGACGAGCCCCTGACAGTGAGGCAGCCGCCGGCGCCGGTCAAGCCGAGTCCTGCCGTCGAGCCGCGAGAGCCTGTCGTCTCCGCCAAGCCGCCCGCCGCCAAAGCGACCAGACCAGAAACGCCAGCTCCCGCCGCACGGCCGCAAGCTCCGCCACCCAGCCCGGCCCCGGCAGTGACGGCGTCGGCCGCCGTCGACGCGGGCGGCGAGCCGGAGTCCGAGCACAAGCGCGGCGTCCTCAAGCGGCTGCGCACCCGCCTGTCACGCACGCGCAGCAACTTGGGTGATGGGCTCGGCAACCTCTTCCTGGGTCGCAAGCGCATCGACGACGAGCTCATGGAAGAGCTCGAAACCCTGCTCATCACCGCGGACGTTGGCATGGATGCGACCACGCGCATCATCCGCGACCTAGCCGAGCGCGTGAAGCGCAAGTCGCTCGCGGATCCGCAGGCCCTGCTCGGGGCGCTCAAGGGGCAGCTGCGCGACATCCTGATCGCCGCGGACGGCCCGGTGCGCCAGCCCGCCCCCGGTAAGCCGCAGGTCGTCCTCATGGTCGGCATCAATGGCGCGGGCAAGACGACGACCATCGGCAAGCTCGCCAAACGGCTCAAGGAGGAGGGCAACAGCGTCATGCTCGCGGCGGGCGATACCTTTCGCGCCGCCGCCGTCGAGCAGCTCGAGACCTGGGGTGAGCGCAACGCCATTCCGGTGATCGCGCAGCACACGGGGGCGGACTCCGCCTCCGTGGTCTTCGACGCCTTGCAGGCGGCCACCGCGCGGGGCGCGGACGTGCTCATCGCCGACACCGCCGGGCGCCTGCACACCAAGACGAATCTGATGGACGAGCTAGCCAAGGTCGCGCGGGTGCTCAAGAAGATCGACCCCGAGGCGCCGCACGAGGTCATGCTGGTCGTGGATGCCACCACGGGCCAGAACGCGCTCAATCAGGCCGAGCACTTCCACCGTGCCGTGGGCCTCACCGGCATCACGCTCACCAAGCTGGACGGCACGGCCAAGGGCGGCATCGTCTTCGCGATCGCGGAGCGGCTCAAGGTCCCCATCCGCTTCATCGGCGTGGGAGAGTCCATCGAGGATCTGCGTCCATTCGATCCGGACGAGTTCATCGATGCCTTGCTCGGCTGAGGGAGTCCGCTGTTGATTCGATTCGAGCACGTTTTCAAGCGCTATCCCGAGCGCGGCGAGGCCCTGGCCAACGTCAATCTGGAGATCCAGGCCGGGGAGATGGTCTTCCTGACCGGCCACTCGGGCGCCGGCAAGAGCACCATGCTGCGCCTGATCGGTCTGCTGGAGCGGCCCAGTCGCGGCCAGATCGTCGTCAACGGCCGCAACCTGGCGACCCTGCCGCGCCGTCACATCCCCTTCTACAGGCGGGAGGTCGGCATGATCTTTCAGGATCACCGCCTCCTGCCGGACCGCAGCATCTTCGACAACGTTGCCCTGCCACTGGTGGTCGCCGGCGTGGGCCAGAAGGAGATCGGCCGCCGCGTGCGTGCCGCGTTGGATCAAGTCGGCCTGCTCAAGCGCGAGCGCGCCACGCCCGTGGCACTCTCCGGCGGCGAACAGCAGCGGGTGGGCATCGCCCGCGCCGTCGTGGGCAGACCGCCCGTGCTGGTCGCCGACGAGCCGACGGGCAACCTGGATCCTGACCTCTCCCGCGAGATCTTCGAGCTGTTCGAACGCTTTCACTACGTCGGTGTCACGCTGCTGATCGCCACCCATGATCTGAACCTGGTGCGCAGCATGCGTCACCGGACATTGACGCTGGGCGACGGACGCCTCGTCAATGACACGGGGGATTGGTAGGTCATGGCGAAGCAACGCATACGCCGCAAGCGTGGACCACGGCTGCTCGACCTCCCCGGCATCTGGTTGAGTCAGCACCTGCAGACGTCGATCGAGACACTGCGCCGACTCAAGGCGGCACCGCTGCCCTCGGCCATGACCGTCGCCGTGATCGGCATCTCGCTCGCCTTGCCGGCGGCGCTCTACGTGATGACCGAGAACCTTCGCGCCATGGCCGGCGGCTGGGATCAGACCGCGGCCATTTCACTCTTCCTGAAGTTCGAGACCGATGACGCCCATGCCAACCAGCTGTCTCGCGACCTCACCACCTGGTCGGAGATCGCGCGCGTTCACCTCATCACGCGCGAGCAGGCGCTGGAGGAGTTTCGCGCCCTCGGCGGATTCGAAGAGGCGCTGGAGAAGATCACCAAGAATCCCCTGCCGGCCGTTCTCGCCATCTATCCGACGTCGAGCTACTCGGCACCTGGCCGGCTCGAGGCGCTGCAGAACAAGCTGCTGAAGCTCCCGGAGGCGGACTTCGCGCGGATGGATACCCTCTGGCTGCAGCGGTTCCAGGCCATTCTCGACCTGGTGCAGAATGCCTCGCTACTGCTCGGAGGGCTGTTGGGCGTCGGCGTGCTCCTGATCGTCGGCAACACCATTCGCCTTGAGATCCTGAACCGCCGTATCGAGATCGAGATCATGGAGCTGGTCGGCGCCACCGCCGCCTTCATTCGCCGCCCCTTCCTCTACACGGGAGCCTGGTATGGCCTGCTCGGCGGGACCACCGCCTGGCTGCTGGTCACCGTGGCCGTTCTGCTCCTGCAGCAGTCCGTCTCGAAGCTCGCCAGCCTCTATCGCAGCGAGTTCGAGCTCGCTGGGTTGGGTCTGACCGCGACCGGGGCCATGCTCGGAGGGAGCATCCTGCTGGGACTCATCGGCAGCTGGCTGGCGGTCAACCGCCATCTGCGCGGCGCGGAGCCGGAATGATGGGCCACGCCCGGGCGAAGGGCCCGGGCCGCTGATTCAGGGGAGCATGGAGGCGATTCGCGGCGGCTCTGGCTCCACGAAGCTCAGCCCCTCCGGCAGTTCGATCGTCATGCTGATCGGCAGATGGTCGGAGAGGGCATAGTCGATGACCCGCGCGGCAATGGTCTTCAGCGGACCGGACACCAGGATGTGGTCCAGGTTGTGGCGCGGGCGCCAGCTGGGAAAGGTCTTGAGCTCGCAATCCAGGCCGCGCATCTCGGCCTTGCGTACCATGCTGCGCAGCCCCTTGGAATCACAGCCGCAATTGAAGTCCCCCATCAAGACGCAATAGGGGTAGCTCTTCGCGAGCCTCATCAGGTAGTCCAGCTGACGGCGCCGCGCGCGCCACCCGAGCGCCAGATGCACGATGGCGACGGCGAGCACCTCATCGTTCGAGAGTGCGAGTTCCGCGAGAACGGCGCCGCGGCCGGGCAGGCCCGGCAGCTTATGCTCGGTGATCTGACGCGGGCGCAGCCGGCACAGCAGGCCATTGCTGTGCTGGGCGAAGGGGCCGAGATTGCGGTTGACCTGACAATACCAGTGGGGGAAGGCGCCATGACGGGCCAGATACTGGATCTGGTCGATATAGGAGCTGCGCATGCTGCCGGCATCGACTTCCTGGAGTCCGACGAGGTCGAAGCGACTCAGCAGTTGAGCGATGCGCGTCAGGTTGACCAAACGCTCGGGGTGAGGCAGGACATGCTTCCAGCTGTTGGTGAGATAGTCGCTGTACTGGCGGGAGTAGATACCCGCCTGCACGTTGTAGCTCAGCAGGTTGAGTTGCCGCATGGCGCGAAACGGGGGGCACGCTTGGGGACGGTGACGACGATATCCGGTGGACCCTAGCACAGGCCAGGCCAAGCACCAAGCCTCTGCGTACGCCCGCGGACCAGGGCCGGCCACCAAGAACGAAAAAGGCAGCCAATGGCTGCCTTTTTCTCGATCGAGGGCGCAGGTCGATTACTTCGACAGACCCTGCACGTACTGGGACACCGCGGCGATCTCCTGATCAGTCATGCGCGATGTCACGCCACGCATCATCGCGTTGGGATCATTGGCGCGTTCCCCCTTGCGGAAATACTCCAGGGTCTGCTTCACGTAGTCGGCATGCTGGCCGGCGATGCGGGGGAACTTCGCAAGCCCGGTCCCCATTCCCGCCGGACCATGACAGCCATTGCAAGCCGGAACGCCGCTGGTCGAATTGCCGGCGCGATAGAGCTGCTCGCCGAGCTTGGCCAGCTCGGGATCAGCCACGCCGCCGCTCTGGGTCTGCGTTGAGAAGTAGGCGGCCAGGTCGATGACTTCCTGATCGGTCAGCGGCATCGCCATGGGGGTCATCTGGACGTTGGCGCGGTCGCCACTCTTGAAGTTCATCAGCTGCTTCTTGATGTACTCCGGGTGCTGACCGGCCAGCTTGGGCCAGAGCGGAACGACGCTGTTGCCCTGAGGCCCGTGGCACGCCATGCAGATGGTATTGGCCTTCTGCGCGCCCGCCTCCGGATCCGCCGGCTTGAGTTCGTCGGCAGCCTGAACCGCACCGCCGGCCAATACCGCCACCACTGAAACCGTTCTCAGCCAAGTCTTCATCATCGCAATTGCCTAATCTGTTCGTGTTCACGGCCGTGTCGCGTCCATGGACGGACAGCCCTTGGGTTTATGAGGGTGAAGAAAATCCGGCGATATATATCAGATAGTTGGCATATAGGTCAAACCTGGCGCCGTCCTCCAAGCCAAGCGGACCATCCGAATTCTCGCTCAGATAGACAGGCCAGGGGGCGAAAAAATCCCGGCGTCAGCGGCATGGCCCTGGCGCAAACCGCCCGCCGGAAACATCCTCGGATCAGTGGGGCTTCACCTGGCTCATGTCGATCATGCGGACAGGGGCCGTGACGGACACCTCGTCACCATTGTCGAAGGAGAGCGTTAGAGCGACCTGATCGCCCGGGGTCAGCTGCGTCTTGAGGCCGATCAGCATGATGTGCAGTCCGCCGGGCTGCAGGTTGACCGTCTCGCCCGCCGGAAGCGCGATCCTCTCGACACGCCGCATACGCATCATGTCGCCTTCCTTCACATGGGTGTGCAGTTCCACCACGTCAGCCGCGTCGCTCTCGGCACCGACCAGCGCGCGCGCCTCCTGGGTGGTATTGGTCAGCGACATGAAGGCGGCGCTATTGGGTTGGCCGGGCGGCACCGCCCTCGCGTAGGGCTCCGACACACGGATGTCGGCGGCGTTCGCCGCCAGGGCGCCGAGCGTGAGCAGGGCGGCAGTCAGCAGGGTTGCGGGTCGAGTCATGGAATCATCCTTTACTTGATTGGCTGATGAGAGGGTGTGGTTCGGGTGCGGTGCTGACATCCTGTCGGCCGGTCTTCAGCCGGAGGTGTCCTGGCCCGCGGGCGCGAGCAGTGCCTGGATGGCCGCGCGGATCGCATCGGGCGGGGTCGCATGGTCGAGCGACTGCACCAGCTTGCCGGAGCGGTCGACGACATAGGTGTAGGCGGAGTGATCGACGAGGTAACCCATGGCGGTATCCCCGAGTGGCGTCCGGCGATAGGCGGCGCCATAGCGACCCGCGACCTCGGCGACCTGCGCCGGCGTGCCGGTGATCCCGAGGATCTTGGGGTGGAAGTAGGCCGCGTAGTTCGCGAGTCGCGCGAGATCGTCGCGCTCTGGATCCACGCTGACGAAGAGGACCCGCACCTGCGCCAGCTCATCCGCGGGCAGTGCCTTGAGGGCGCTGGCGATGAAGGCGAGGTTCGTCGGACAGATGTCCGGGCAGGCGGTGTAGCCGAAGTAGATGAGCACGACCTTGCCGCGCAGGTCTGCGAGGCGCACCGGGCCGCTCGCCGACTGCAACTCGAAGTCGCCGCCCGTTGGCCTGGACGCCAGCTCGAGCGACTGATGCCCTGGGGTGGCCGGAGTCATTTGGCCGCCCGGCGTCATTCGGTCGCCCGGCGTCCAGTAGAAGAGCATCCAGAGAATGATGCCGATGAGCACCAGAATGGCGACGATCAGTGCGTTGCGCGTCATGGCGGGAGCGAGTCGGTCGGAGAATCCGAACACCATAGGCGAGGGCCGCGGTCAACGGATTGATATCGGTCAAGCCGATGGGGCGGCGTCCCTGCCATCCGGACAAATCGCGTCAAATCACGGACGCGCTGTGGCTAGACACCCAGATTGCGTCGCCAGGGCCTGCCTAGAAACGCGGGTCAGGTGCCGCGCCGTTCAGCTGCCGCCGGGTGCTCCATCGAAGAAGTCGACCATGCCGGACTCCAGCGAGTACTCCGCGCCGATGACCACAAGACCGTCATCCTGGATCAGGGACTCGATGATCGCGGAGCCGTGGCGCAGATGATCGACCGAGGCGCGCACATTGGCGCGCACGGAGGCCCTGAGCAGCGCCGGGCGATCATGGCGCAGCTCGGTGTCCAGGAGCCCCCTGACCGCGGGCATGACGCGGTTGACGATGGCGGCGACATTGCGCGATTCCGTCCCCTCGCCGTCCAAGAGCGTCTCCAGTGTCGCGGTGACGGCGCCGCAGCGCGAATGCCCGAGCACGATGACCAGGCGGGTGTGGTAGCGGGAAACCGCGAACTCCACGCTGCCCACCTGCGAGGGCGCAACGATGTTTCCCGCGACGCGAATCACGAAGAGATCCCCGAGGCCTTGATCGAAGATGATCTCGGCCGGAACGCGCGAGTCCGAGCAGCCCAGAATGATCGCGAACGGCTCCTGACCGGACATCAGCTCCTCGCGGCGCTGGTGGCTCAGCGGTTTGTCCGGGTTGGAGAGGTTATTGGCGAAGCGAAGGTTGCCTTCGCGCAGGCGCTCGAGCGCCTCCAGGGCTGACAATTTGGTCGGCATGCAATGGTCTCGGGGGCAAGGGTTGACCCGCCAGTGTATCCAGGCCGCAAGGGCGCCGCCAGGGTGCGTGATCAAACCGAAACGCGCCGGATCCATCCCCGGGCACCCTCAGTCTTCCACCACCGGGTGCCGGGCCGCGGCGGCCGCCTTGAGGATCAGGGTGGCAACACCCGCATAGTCCTCGTCGAAGTGGTGATCGCCCGCGACCTTGTCGACCTCGATCCCGCGCTCGGAGAGCTGTGGGCAGAGGCTGTCATCCTCTTCCGCTCCATAGATGCACAGGCCGCGCGTCCACGCGAGCTGGCGCAGTTGCGGCAACACCGGCAGGGCGTCCTCGCCCCGCGCGGTGTCGAGCCAGTCGTTCAGATGGAATTCGAACATGGCCGTCGGCCCCAGCCCGAGCAGGGCGACGAGATCCACGCGTGCGCGCAGATCCGGCGGCAGGCCATTGGCCATGAACGGCAGCACCTCGGCGCCGAAGGAGTAGCCGATCAGGATCACCCGCTCCTTGTGCCAGGCCGCGAGATAATGGCGCAGCACCCGGATGAGATCCTGGGTCGCCTCGGCCGGCGAGCGCGCGCTCCAGTAGTAGCTCAGCGAATCCCAGCCCACCGTGCTGACCCCCTTGGCGGCCAGGGTCGCGCTCACCCCGCGGTCGAGCGCCGCCCAGCCGCCGTCTCCCGAGAGCAGGATGGCGAAGGTCGCGGGATCTTCGGCGGGGGCGCGAACCTCGTTCAGGGGCAGTCCGGCGGTATCCGCCTGCGCGGAGACCATCCCGACCTGATGGGGGATGCGCGGGTCGAGCCATTGGAGCAGGGATGCCAGCGGGGCCGGCTCGTCGCCGCCGGCAGCGGGCGCGCCCGGACGTGGGGCGTCGGTCACCAGCCTGGCATTGCCGATCGGATGGATGAAGGCGCTGACCTCATCCGCCGTGCAGGAGGGCTCCGGCAGTCGCAGCGCCGGGTCCGCTTGGCCGTCGAACAGGAACCAGGCGCTGGGGACCTGGCCAGCTGGCGGGAGACGGTCGCCCTGGACCAGGGATGCGCTCAGCTCTCGGCGTTGGCAGGCCGGCACGGATGACGGCCAGCGCGGACAGAACCCCAGGCTCGCCGCGGCGTGAAAGCTGTTCGGCGCCGATTGCAGCAAGGCCGCATAGACGAGTGCGGCGCCGTCGGCCGCTCCCACGAGGATCGGCAGGCTGTCGCGGGGGAGGCGCTCACGAGACGCCGTCCACGTCGCCAGATCCGCCAGCTCGGCGGCGAGATCCCAACACCCGGCGGCGGGCTCCGGGGTCGCCTGCCCGGACCAGAGCCCCTGCAGCCAGCGCGGCAAACGCGACAGGGTCGCGCCGAGATTCCACCAGGGCGCCGGTGGCGCCGTCACCGGTCCCTCGGACCAGTCGATCCCGACCACCAGGTACCCCTGATCGGCGACCTCGTCGGCGGTGGCGATGGCCATGCCGTCCCAGCCCTGGGAGCCGGGGAAGAAGAGCGCCAGCCCCTTGGGCGCGTCTTGCGGATGGACGAGGTGCAGGAGCCGCCCATTGCGCGTCGCCGTCTCCTCGGTCATTGCGGCCGCGGGCGCGGTTGTCTCGGGTCTACCGCGCGCGTCCGGGTCGCTCGCCGCCGAGGCGGCGAGCGGGATCCATGGCGCCTGAGCGCAGAGGAGCGCGACGCAGAGCCAGGACAGGGAGAGCGGGCGTCCCTTGATGCGAGGGACGGCGATGACAGTGATTGACATGGATGCGAATCTCGAAAAAGGCGCCGCTGCACCGGCCGAGTATCCGCGCTCAGGGGGAGCGCGGTGGCCTGGGGCGCTTCGTCTCAGGGTCGAAGCAGGATGCGTCGGTAACCGCCCGCGACCAAGGCGGCCAGATCGATCAGCAGCGTCGGCAGTGGGCGATAGAGTGGGTAGGCAATGTAGCGGCTCTGCCACACCGGATGGAATTTCTCCTTGAAGCTGCGCAAGCCCTTGTAGTTGTAAAGACGGCTGCCGTAGTCGTAGGCCAGGCCGGCGAGACGTTCGTCCGGACGCGCGTAGCGGATGTTCCCGACGCCGCTCAGGGGGGCCATGCCCAGATTGAACCAGCCATAGCCCTCGGCGCTCGCCCACTCGATGATTCGGGTGAAGAGGAAGTCCATGGTCCCGGGGGGCGCGTCCGGGAGCTGCCGCATCAGATCCAAGCCCAGTTCGCGCTGCCCCGTATAGGTGGGTGTCAGGCTCGCGAAGGCGACGACGCGCTGCGCCTGGCGCACCACGAAGAGGGGCGCCCACGCGAGGTAATCGCGATCGAAGGCGCCCAGGGAGAAGCTCTTTTCGCCGCCGCCCCGTTCCCGCAGCCAGGCGTTGGAGATGGCCTCGAGGGTCGGCCAGAGGGCGTCGTCCAGCGGCGGCTCCAGCAATTCGACGCTCAGGCCCTCGCGCAGGGCGCGGTTGACCGCGGTGCGCAGGGATTGGTTGCGTCGGCCCGTGAGGGTGAAATCGGCCAGCGGCACTTGGGCCATCTCGCCGGCCTTGAACAGCGCGAAGCCGCAGTCGTGGTAGAGATGCAGGTGCTCGTTGCCGATCTCGTAGAACACGGGGTCTAGGTCGTGGCGGTCGGCCAGGTCGCGAAACTCCAGGAGGGCTTGCCCAAAGCCCCGCGCGTCGCCGATCGGATCGCCCAAGGCCACCAGGCGGCTGCGGACGCGTTTGTACTGGATCAGGCAGTGCCCCTCGGCGGCGTACAGGAGGTGCTTGTCGCCCATGAAGAGCAGATGGGCGAAGCTGCCGCCGCCATTGACCTCCAGCCAGTCGCGCGCCTGGGTGAGCGCGCCCAGGTCCGTCGGCGGGAATTCCGGCTTGGGCATGCGGAAGATGCCCCAGGCGAGCCAGCCCGCCAGCGCCAGGATCGCCAGCGGCAGGGAGCGCAGGTAACGGGCGATGTGAAGATGCGGCTCGGACTGGAGCCACAATCCGCTCTCCCCCAGCCCCTCGCGATGCAGCCAGATGCCGAGCAGGATGTAGCCGGCGACGCTGGCCAGCAGCGCGAGCATCCACAGCAGGCCGCGCTTGCAGAACAGCGGGTAGGAGACGCGGTAGAAGGCGTTACGCCGCGACCAGAGGAGACCCGCGACGGCCAGCAGAAAGAGGACTTGCCCGGCCGAGGCCCCCTTGAGCAGGCTGAGGAGCGCGCCGGCCAGAAGCAGCGGCACGGAGACCTGATAGGCCGAGCGCACCTGCTGACCAATCCCGCGCGACAGCGCGATGAGCACCACGCCCACGCCCACGGAGAGGAAGTGCGACAACTCGATCGCCCCCAGCGGCAGCACCAGCAGCAGGCGCTCCACGCGCTCCTCCAGGGCCGGCAGCGCGGCCGAGACCAACAGCAGCAGACCGGTCGCGAAGGTCAGCAGGCCAAGCAGGCGCATCCCCAGCCCAGTGATGACGAGCAGGGGCAGCCGCAGCAGGCCGATCAGCGGATTGTCCTGCCAATGCCGCGCGATCCGGCCCAGGATCGGCGATTCGGCGCGGCTCAGCAGGCCGCTGCCCAGATAGAGCCCGATCAGCCAGGGCACCAGGTAGTAGACCAGGCGGAAGACCAGCAGTCCCGCCGCGGCGCTCTCGGCCGGCGCCCCGGCGCCTGTCAGCATGATCAGCAGGGAGGTATCGAAGACCCCGATCCCGCCCGGAATCAGGCTCATCACGCCCAGGGTGGCCGCGAAGGTGAAGGCGCTCAGGAAGACGAGTGGCGGGAGCTGGACGCCCAAGGCGGCCATGCAGCTCCAAGCCACCACCACCGCCAGCACCCAGTCGATGACCGAGATCCCGACCAGGGTCAGGCCACGCCCCCAGCCGAGTCGGGCCTCGCCGCTGAGCACACGGTGCATCAGCACCCGACTGGCCGCGAGCGCGAGAAAGACTGGCAGATAGGCGCCATAGGCGATCAGGATGGCGTGAACGGCCCACCTGGGGATGACCTCGGGCACCAGGTCGGCGTGACCTTGCGTCAGGGCGAGCAGCACCAGCACCGACAGCCCCACGGGCACCGACAGCATGACCACGCCCGCATAGAAGGCAGCGGTGCGCGTCGCCACGCCGTCGCGCGTGAGCAGCAGGATGCGGATGCCAGAGCCCGCCAACCCCGATAGGCCAACCAGATTGTTCATGGTGTTGGCCACCCAGCTGTAGCGGATCAGCCGGGCGGGCGGCAGCTCCAGCTTAAGCCAGCGGCTGAGCCACCAGTCGTAGAGGACCATCGAAAAGACCGCTCCCAGCGCCAGGAGCTGCAGCCCCAGGAGCAGCGCGAGGGGGAGCTGGCGCACGCTCTCGTGCAGGGCATGAACATCGAAGCCGCGCAGCTCGAGCCAGGCGGCGATCCCGGTGACGGCCACCAGCACGGGCGGGACGGCCCGCCGCAGCCAGCCGAGGAGCGAGACGGCGCGGCGGTTCGGATCCGGCGCCGCACTCGCCCGCGCGCCGACCGCATCCCTGGGCGGGGTCGTGTGGGACTGGGCCATGGTGACCTCGGGCGATACTGCCTTGGCGAGACGTTGAAGAACGACGGCGCCCGATCATAGTCCCATGCCGGAATCGATACCATGAAGACAGGCGATTGCTCGAATCCGAATTGCCTTCCCCATGTCAAATAGCTACAATACTCTGTTAATCTCGCGGCATTATACCTGGCTGGCCTTCTGGCCTTCTCCCGGCCGCGACCTTTCTTTCGAGAGGCCCCACCATGGACACCCCCGACACGAGCATCGGCTTCGACGCGCTCGGTCTATCTCCCGTGATTGCCGACGCCGTTCAGGCGCTTGGCTATGAGTCCCCCACGGCGATCCAAAGCCAATGCATCCCGCATCTGCTCGAAGGTCGTGATCTTCTCGGCCAGGCGCAGACCGGCACGGGCAAGACCGCGGCCTTCGCGCTGCCCCTGCTCAGCCGCATCGATCCGGACCTCAAGCGCCCGCAGGTGCTGGTGCTGACGCCGACGCGCGAGCTGGCGCTGCAGGTGGCCGAGGCCTTCCAACGCTACGCACGCAACCTCCCGGGCTTCAATGTGCTGCCGATCTATGGCGGGCAGGCCTACGGATTGCAGCTCAGCCAGCTCAAGCGCAATCCGCAGGTGATCGTCGGAACCCCTGGCCGGGTGATGGATCACATCCGCCGCGGCACGCTGCAGCTCGACGGTATCCGGGTTCTGGTCCTGGATGAGGCCGACGAGATGCTCAACATGGGCTTCGCGGAGGACATCGACTGGATCTTCGAGCAGGCCCCCGCCGAGCGTCAGGTCGCGCTCTTCTCCGCCACCATGCCGGCGGCCATCCGCAAGGTCGCTCAGGACCGCCTGAGGGATCCGGTCGAGGTGCGCATCACGGCGAGCTCCGAGACCGTCGACACCATCGATCAGCATCACTGCATCGTCACGCGGTTCCATAAGATGGACGTGCTCACGCGCATCCTGGAGCTGGAGCCCTTCGATGGCATGCTCATCTTCGTGCGCACCAAGAATGCGACCACCGAGCTGACCGACAAGCTCAAGGCGCATGGCTTCGCGGCCGAGCCGCTGAACGGTGACATGAATCAGGAGATGCGCGAGCGCACCGTCGAGCGTCTCAAGCAGGGGCAGCTCGACATCCTGGTCGCGACCGATGTGGCCGCGCGCGGTCTGGATGTCGAGCGCATCAGCCACGTGGTCAACTACGACATCCCCACGGACCCGTCCGCCTATGTCCACCGCATCGGTCGCACCGGGCGCGCGGGCCGCGCCGGGCGCGCCATCCTGTTGGTGGAGCCGCGCGAGCGCGGTCTGCTGCGTGCCATCGAGCGCGTCATCCGACGCCAGGTGCCGGCCATGGATCCGCCGTCCGCCGCGGCGCTGAGCGAGTCGCGCATCGACCGCTTCACCAAGGATGTCCTCAAGACGCTTGGCGAGCAGGATCTCGATTTCTTCTACCGGTTGCTCGCGCGCATCACCCAGGAGCAGGAGGTCGAGATGATGGACGTTGCCGCCGCGCTGGCCTATCTGGGGCAGCGCGAGCGCCCGCTCGACGTCAAGGAGGATCTGGCCCGCCCGCCGCGCCGCGACGCCGCCGAGGGTCGTCCGGAGCGTGGTCAGCGCCCCGCCGGGCGCGGCCGCGAGCAGGAGGACAGGGGCGAGCGCCGGCCGCGGCAAGATCGCGAGGATGCGGATCTCGTCAGCTACCGGATCGAGGTCGGTCATCAGCACGGCGTGACGCCGCGCGAGATCGTCGGCGCGATCGCCAACGAGTCCGGTCTCGAAGGGCGCTATATCGGCCGCATCGACATCCAGAACGACCACTCCGTCGTCGATCTGCCCAAGGGGATGCCGCGTGAGATCTTTCAGCACCTCCAGCGCGTCTATGTCTGTGGGCAGGCGTTGCGCATCACCTTGGCCTCCGAGGGCCCCGGCCGCGGCTGGTCCGGGCGGAGCGAGTCGGGCGCGGGCGGATCCGATGCCGCGGAGCCTCGCGCCAGGGCGCAGCGGCCGAGCGGTGGCTTCCGTCGCCCGGGCGGCGAAGGGGGCGCATCCAGGCGCCCGACTTTCGCCAAGGAGGTGAAAACCTTCAAGCGTGAGCCGCGCGCGACCCGCAAGCCGCGGGATTGACCTTGGCCCAAGCCCGCAGTCGTGGGCTTTGTTGCCTTTCAGACAAAATCCTCGGTCTTAGCGCACAATTGTGCGCGCCCCGCGTCGAGTGCGCCGCGCGTTGCAGGTTCGCCTGACCGCGAGGCGCAAGCCCCTCCCGCCCCTCGATCTGTTTTGCTCCTGATTGGCAGGTTATTTGCTTTTCATTGGGATCAACTCGACTGCTCAGGGGTGTTTGCAATGACGGTCACGCTCGAAACACTTGCCGCCGACCTCGCTCGGGGCGCCCTCGTGCCCTACCTCGGGCCTGGCGCCCTCGCGGGATCCAGTGATCCGGCGACCGGGGAGCCGATCCCGGCCGATAGCGACAGCCTCATTCTGGCCATGAACAATGGCAAGCCCATGTCGCCTCGACTCATGTGGGAGTTTCCGCGTGCCGCGATGGACGTCGAACTCAAGCGCGGCCGAGGCGCGGTGCACCGCTTCCTCAATACGACCTACGCGCAGCGCAGCTGGACGCGCTCGGCGCTGCACGATTGGCTCGGCGAGATCCATCCGCCCTACGTCATCGACATCAATCGGGATTTACAGCTGCAGGATTCCTACGCGGATCGGCCGCACACCCTCATTCGCGGCATTGCCCGCACGGGTGGAACCGACTACCGCTTTCGCCTCCATGCCTATGACGGCGAGACCTACCGAGAGGTCGATCAAACCGAGGTCGATCCCAGCTTGCCCATCCTCTTCAAGCCCATGGGGAGCCCGCGGCCCGACGAGACCTACATCGCCTCGGATGCCGACTATGTCGACTATCTGACCGAGCTCATGGGTGGCTTCGGCATTCCGGCCTTCGTGAAGTCCTACCGGGCCGGTAAGCAGTACCTCTTCCTCGGCTTGCGTTTTCTCCGCGATACCGAGCGCATGGTCATGTCCGACATCATCTACGCCGCCGGCTCGCCAGGCGGTTGGGCCCTGATCCCCGACCCGACGGAGAAGGAGCGGCGCTTCCTGGAGACGAAGGATATCGAGATCGTCCAGGCCGATATTCCGGACTTGCTGGCCGCGGCTGGTCTCGGAGACTCGGTTGCCGCGCTGATCCCCGAGGGCAGCGAGGTCGGTTGCTAGGCACCCGCGGGAAGGCCGCTTCCGAGCGATTTGCGATTTCCGATTTCCCCAATTTTCTTAGGCTTGCTATCGTTGGGCCAGGCGGCGCGCCAATGCGCCGGGATGTCGCTGAGGATCTGACTCCATCCTTCCCGCGGGAGGGACGTGCCGGTTCGGCCTGGGCGCTCAGCGGCGGCGAGAGAACAGGCGATGGGTGGTTGCGTTGACGTTCATGCGGGCGTGCAGCGAGACCCACGGAGGCGTCATGGCCCTGATTGAGGATTTCGAGGAGCGCTATCTCCTGGGTGTGCCCGCCATGGACCGCAATCACAGGGAATTCGTCGACCTGGTCAATGACATGGCGGCGTCGGGCAATGCGGTTTTCGCCTACCTCTTCAACGAGATGGTGCAGCACACGCATGCCCATTTCGCGGCGGAAGAGATGTTGATGCGGGAGACCGGCTTCAGCGCGGCCGCCGAGCACCGCGACGAGCACCGCCGGGTGCTTGGCGAGATGGAGTGGTTCGGCGATCGGCTCCAACTGGGCTATGTGTCGATGGCCCGGGCTTACGTCGTCGAGCGGCTGCCCGCCTGGTTCAAGGAGCACGCGGTGACCATGGACAGTGCCCTGGCAGCCTACGTCAGGCGACAGCATCGCGCCTAGCGCGGGTGCGCGCGCCGGCTTGCGTCGGATCGCGCGCCCGTCTCGACGTCGTCCGATTTAGGCGATTTCCGGGCAACAAAATACCCGCAGTTCCGATCCCGTAGGATGGGCAAAGCCCTGGCGATGCGCTGCTTTCGGAGTGCCGAGGGTCGCGGGGCGTGCCCATCATCCCAGCTCGGCGTCTTGCAAGATGGGCACGTCCGTCTGGCGTCGAGGTTGGGCTCGAGCCCAGAGCGCGGACGTTGCCCATCCTACCGATCCGGGTCTATTTGGGTAAGATCGTTTCCGGAAATCGCCTTAGGCCCTTGTGGTCATGTCGCCTCATGAGGGGCTGCATCGACTCTGGGTCGGAATCCATCCAAGCACCTCCGGCGAGCGCTCGCCTCATGCCCTTTGCCGCTTGCCAAGCAGCGAAAGAATGCGATAGCGGATGCTCAGCCGTTCGTCGTTGGTCACCTCTTGCTGACGCTGGATGTGGCGCAATGCCTCCTGAATCTGGCCGAGCCCCTCCTTGATCTCCAGTTCGTCGAGGCGTGAGATCCGCGCCGGGCTGGGGAGTGGGCGCCCGAGCACGGTGCCGGGCCGTCTGGCCAGTGAGATCTGGCGGGAGACTTGGGCGACCGGGCCGATGTCGGGATCGTGGATCGCGATCCAGTCCGCGTGGTGGGGGAGGAATTTATTGAATCCCAGCGCTGCGAGTTCTTTCTCGCTCCACTGGCTGCGGTAGGTCGCGAAGGGACCGCTGGCCGCGGCGCCGAGGTCGATGGCCTTGGGGGTCGAGAGGATCACGCGGTGACCGATTCGTTTGAGCTGATGCACCAGCTGGACGCCGCTCTCGGGGTCCAGGTGTTCCAGTACGCCGAGCGCCAGCACCAGGTCATAGCTGCGGTCGGTCAGCTCGGGAAGCCGCGTCATGGCATCGGCCTGGCGCAGGTCGTCGTAGACCCAGTCCGGGATATAGGGCAGGAGCGCGGGATTGGGCTCGAAGCCGTCGATGAGGACGCCTCGCCTTGCCCGCTGCTCGCTCTGGCCGTTCGCTGAAGGCGGCGTCTGGGCGTGCAGGTCGAGGAAGATGCGGCAGAGGATTCCGTAGAGTCCAATGCCGCAGCCCACGTCCAGGATCGACCTGGGATTCAGGCCCCGGATCTCGCCGAGGATGGGGGAGATGTGCTCGCTTGTCGTGAATGGCATCATGTCGATGAAAGAGAGAGGCTGGGTTGGAGGTGCGCCGACGCACCAGCCTGGCGGCCCTGGTGGTCGAGGTCCGGGGTGGATGTGTCGCCGCTGGCGCACGCCGGGGCGAAGAGCGCCCTGACCTGCTCGACGTTCGAGTAGCTCGGATCGAGATCGCAGTCGTAACAGAGCGCCGGAACGCGATCGCGCTCATGAAAGCCCTGGCGCACGGCCGCAAAGGCGGGGCCCGCCCAGATCTCCCGCACGCTTTGCGTGGCGAGATCGCCCATGGGATGCGAGCACTGATCGTCCGTGCAGCAGAGCGCGACGCGCCCGGTCACGGTGATGTAGAGCTGCCTGAAGGGTCGCGGGCAGAGTGTGTCCGGGTAGGGGCGGGGCCGTTTCGGCGTCGTCGTGACCACGCCTCCGCGGCTCGACCAGTCGGTGATCTTGGTCGCGTCCGAATGCAGGATCTTGTGGCGCTCGTCCCGTGGCAGCTGCCCCTTGAGATGCTCCAGCCGTTCGACGGCCTTCCCCGTATAGGAGTTCACCTTCATGGCGTCGAGACCGGCGGCGAAGAGGCTTGCGGCCCGCTCGGGCGTGAGCAGGTCACCGTTGGTGTTGATGAAATGCAGGGCTTTCGGGCACCGCGTCTTGGCGATGCGCAGCCAGCGCTCCAGACGCGTGTCGAGCAGCGGCTCGCCATTCAGATAGAAGGCAAGCCGCCCGGCGAAATCCATCTCCCCGAGATCCGCGATGATCTTGAGAAAGAGGCTCTCGTGCATGAAGTGGGGCGGGATGTCGATGTAGGCGTGCGTGCAGAAGTCGCAGCGTCTGGTACAGGCGGTGGTCGTTTCGATGAAGACGCAATCGAGGACGGGTTGCATGGCTCACTCGGCTGATCCCGGCGGCGGCGGGGGCTGGCCGGGAATGGGAGGCCCGACACCGAAGCGGCGTCGGGTGGTCAAAGGGTGCCCGACAGACGCGGCCCACTCGCGCGGGCGCCGACGAGCGGAGGCCGCTGCGAAAACACCGCGGCAGTCTAGGCGATTGGGTCCGCGCTTGGGGTTACCGAAGGTTCATCTTGGATCAGAAGGGCGATCTTGGGCGCGGGCATGCGCCGCGCCGCTGCGCGACACCGGCGACTGGCCGCCCCCGCGACTGGACTCGGGCGCGCGCCCTTGGCCGGAAAGGTTCGTCGCGAAACTGTCCCGTTAGCCTATCAGGCGAGGTGGCAAGAACTGTGGCGACGGCCTCACGTCCCCGATGAAAGGAGGGGAGACTTGAGGATGAGGCTGGTCGCCTGCTGCCGACAGGTCCGGGAGGTCGCGCCGTCCAGCGTCTTCAGCCAGCGTTTGGGGACGCTCGCCAACCCGTAGAGCGGCCCCGCGATCATGCCGAGGATGGCGCCCGTGGTATCCGCGTCGCCGCCGCGATTGACGACATCGATCATGGCCGACTCGAGCCCTTCTGTTCCGAACAAGGCTTGGAAGACGGCCCGCAGCGTCTCGACGATGTAGCCGCCTGGGTTCTCCTCACGCTTGCGATCGAAGCGGTAGCTCGGGTGGTTGGCGACGAGTTCCTCGGCCAGCGCGCGCAGTGACGCGGGTGTTCCACCGAGCACGGCCGTCTGCACCATGCGGATGACCGTGAGGGTGCCGGCGTCGGCGAGGGCGTTGTGATGGGTGACGTGGGCCTGGGTGCGGTTGGCGGCGGCGATCTGCGCCACGTCCGCGCCCAAGGTGAAGAGGGCGATGGGCAGTGTGCGCATGCAGGCGCCGTTGCCGGCGTCGTAGTCGTTCTCGGGGACTTGGGTCTCACCGCCGCGGCGATAGAGACTGATGCCGCGGCGCACGGTGTGGCCGATATCGACCGGCTTGGTGCGCATCCATTCGCTGAAGGCCTCGGCGATGGCGCCCGCATCGACCCCGCCCTTGTCGAGCAACGACTGGCCGAGCGCCAGGCTCATCTCGGTGTCGTCGGTGACGCGGCCCTTGCGCAGTCGCAGCCAGCCGCCGCCGATGATGTCGCGGTGCTCGCCGTACTGATCGCGGATCTCCCGCGGGGTCAGGAACTCGACCGTGGCGCCCAGCGCATCGCCGATCGCGAGGCCGAGATAGGCCGCGACGGCGCGCTCGACGAGGATCTCTCGGGTGACGCCTGCGCGACGCTGATCAATCCTCGGGTCCGAAGCAGACATTGTAGTCGGCGCAGACGTCGCAGGAGGGTGCGCGACAGACATAGATCCCCTCGGACTCGCACAGCTGTTTATAGAGGAAGCGCTTCCATTTCATGTCCTTGTCGTTGCGCGCGGCCAGCTCCGGGAAGTTGCGGCGCATCAGCTCCGTCAGCTCGGCGCGGTTCCACAGCCCGAGGTCGTACCAGAGGTGGTCGCTCGCCATGCAGCCGGCGGCGACCGTGTGGGCCATCCAGACCTCGGAGGGCGTCTGGTTGGCGCGGTGCGCGAGCAGCAGTTGGAGCAGCTCTTCGCGCTCATCCAGTCGGCTCGCCGTGACGGGGGATTTCCCGTCCATCGCCGTGAGTACGTCCGGGGAGATGCCGGGGAAGTGATGGGCCATCAGACGGTGGAAGTCGGTGACCTCCAGGCCGAGCCAGGCCGGAAGCGCGCCGCCACCGGCGGCGCGCGAGGCGATCATGCTCGCGAAGGCGCGATCATTGCCATCCCCGGCCGCGCGGACCATCAAGCGGGCGTAGACGCGATCGGCGTCCCGTGTCAAGTCGCAGGCCAGGGTGGACATGATCAGTACTCCACGAGGATGTCTTCGTCGCGAACGATCATCTGGCAAGCCAGGCGCCATTCGCTCGGCATGTCGTCGACCATCATCTGATCGATCTGGTCCTTGGTGAGCTTGCCGAGGTGGCGGAGCACGGTCTGCTCCTTCTCGGTCAGGTGATAGCCCATGCGCTGCTGCTTGCTGTCGACGCTGGTCACACGCACGATGCAGTTGCCGCACTCGCCGTCCTGGCAGTCGTGGTGCACGGGAATCTTGTGCTCCTTGGCCAGCTTCAGCAGGGACTCGGTATGACTACCGGCCACGGCATAGACGGTCTTGTCCTTGTACTCGGGGTTCGAAAAGGTTACGAGAGCCACGTTAATTCTCCAATGATCAAGCGGGTTTGACTCGGCAGTCGCCGAGAATTTGGGCCTGGCAGGCGAGCCGGTCATGACGGCTAGCCATGTTCTCGCGCAGCACCTTCTCTTCGAGCACGGACGGCTCGGTCAGATTGTTCCAGCCCTCTTCGACATGCATCATGCAGGTGCCGCAGTCGCCCTCGCGGCAGCCGTAGATGATGCCCGCGCCGATCTTTTCGGAGACTTCGATGACACGCGTGCCGGCCGGCACGTTGACGGTCTGATCGATGTCCGTAAAGGTTATCTTGGCCTTGGCCATGGTTGCAGACTCCTAAGTTTCGAGAGTTGATCCGTTGGGATCGTTGAGGTTAAGCGTTCGAGCTTGGTCGATCTGTCGTTAACCCAGTTCGGCAAAGTCGATGACCCTGCCTTTCTCCCCGCTCGCGATGGCGCCCGCGATGGCCCGCCCAAAGGCGCGGCACTCTTCGAGCTCCTCATCGGTCGGGATGAGTTTGATGCGCAGTCCTGCGACCGGAACCCGCATCTTGAGACCGCGCATGCGGTCCTCAATCATGCGCACGGCTTCTCCGGTCCAGCCGTAGGAGCCGAAGGAGGCCCCTAGCTTGCCTTTGAGATCGATGACCGCGAGCGACGAGAGCAGATCCCAGATCGGTTTGACGGCATCCCCATTGATGGTCGGAGAGCCGAGCGCCAGCGCGTCCGCCGATTCGATCAGGTCGACGAAGGGTTGGGTCTCGCCGCCCTCCAGGTCGTAGAGCGAAACCCGCAGACCGGACTGCTCTTCCGCGCCGGCGCAGATGGCTTCCGCCATGCGCGCCGTGTTCCCGTAGGAACTCATGTAGAAGATGATCAGCGAGCGCTCCTCGTTGCCGATCTCATCCGCGAAGGTCGAGGCCGAGAGCTCGCGATAGCGCTTGATGTAGCGGCGCGGGCGGTCGCGCAGAATGGGGCCGTGCGTCGGCGCGATCGTCTTGAGCGGCAAGGGCTCGATCAACTTGAGCGCGTTCATGACGTGGGTCTTGAACGGCCGCATGATGTGCGCGTAGTAGTAGTCGAAGGCAAAGCGGAAATCGCCGGAGCGGTCGTTGAACAGCCTGCCGTCGCAGAAATGGCAACCGAAGACGTCTCCGGAGAAGAGCACGCCGTCCTCGACCAGATAGGTGCACTGGGTATCCGGCCAATGCAGGAAGGGCGTGTGTAGAAAGCGCAGCGTGCGGTCGCCGAGCGAGACCTCGTCACCCGTGCCGACCGTCTCGAACGAGAGCGGTCGATCCTCGTCCTTCGGCTTCAGCAGCGCCTTCAGCATGGAGGTCGCGCGGGTCGAGATGTACAGCTTGGCATTGGGTGCGCGGCGCATCAGCTCCGGCAGGGCGCCCGTGTGATCGGGCTCAAGATGATTGAGGACGATGATGCGGATCTCGTCATAGTCGGCGACGGACTCGATGCGGGCGAAGAACTCGTCCCCGAAGCCAGCCTTGACGGTGTCGATGACGGCAACGCCGTCACTGCCCCGCACCAGATAGGCGTTGTAGGTCGTCCCGTTGGCCGTGCGCAGGATGATGTCGAAGGTGCGCAGGCTCGGATCCAGCGCGCCGATCCAGTGCACGCCTGGGGTGATCTCGACGGCCTCGCCCGGCTTGGCGATGGCCCGCGCAGCCGTTGCCGTTGCCGTTTCCGTCTGGAGACTCGTCATCGCGCGTCCGCCTCCGCGCTCGGCAAGTCGCAATGCGGATCCGGCCCGGTTTGCGAGCACGACTGCAGATCCTGATCGGCGGCCAGGTCGACGCCGAGCGCGCTCAGCAGAGGGCCAGGCTCGAAGCCGCAGCCACAGCCGCAGTCGGCCTCGATCAAGGGACGCCGGATCAAGAGTGGATCCTCGACCATGAGCGCGAGCGCCGTTGCCTCGTCCAACGCCTCCGGCTTCACCTCTCCTTGCTTGATGCGCGGTGCCGTCGGGTTGAGCCAGTCACGCACCGGCCGCGTGCCGAAAAAGGGGCGCAACCGTTCGGCCGTCCAGGGCTCCGCGAGCAAGCTCTTCACCCTCAGCTCGATCCCCTGCGCCCGCAGCAAGGCATTCTGCTTGGCGTTCGAGATGCAGCCGGGCTTTTCGTAGAAGACGACCGAGGTTGTCACGCTGATGGGCTCCTGGGTGCGAATGTTTGAGCATGTCGGATGGGCAAAGCCCGCGAAATATGGTTTGACCCTTGCGTTGACGCGGCCCGTGCGTGCCCATCTGCTGGCTTGCAGCGGGCAGGATGGGCACGCCGGTCATGCGTCGATGAATCCTGCCGCGCCTTGGGCGCCGGCTTTGCCCATCCTACGAGCTGAGGGTGCAATCGCCGCCCCACGATAGGTTGATCAGGGTTTGCTCAGCGGGCCTGGATTTCAGCCCGCGCGGCGGCGAGGCGCTCCGGCGGAATGCCGGTCAGCGAGCCTGGCGGATTCACCGGCACGCCCATGCCATTTAAAATGACCCCTTCGATGGGGCAGATGCTCGCGCACTGCGCATCCGCGTAGTCGCCCTCGCATTCGGTGCACTTCTTTGCATCGATCAAGAAGTGAGGCTTGGCCTCGAAGATGGCCTTGCTGGGGCAGAGCGGCTCGCAGGCCCAGCAGTTGACGCAGCCTTCGATGATCTTGAATGCCATTGAATCAGTCCCCTTGGGTCGTCGCGATCGGTGGTTTCGGCTCAGGCCGACATGCGCTGTGGCTCGGCCTTGGGTCGATCCAGCTGGCCGGATTCGGCCATCTCGCGGTAGATGGCGGCGACGGCCTCTTCGATCGGCTCCATCGCGTGCTCGCCGTTCGGCGCGATGCCGGCGGCCTCCAGCTGACCCCAGGGCTCGTAGCCGATCTTGGCGCAGAGCACGACCTCACAGCCTTCCAGGGTGCGGATGGTCTTCTGCAGCGCCGTCTCGGCGTCGCCGCAGGTCGTGTCGCCGGAGCAATAGAGATCGACCTTGCGGGCGCCGATGAAGCGGACATCCATCGCGGAGGCCTCATAGACCAGGAATTCGCGGGCGTGACCGAAGTGTTGATTGATCACGCCGCTGCCGGTGGTCGCAACGGCCATGAGCACCGGGCGCGGTTCGCTCTTGGGCTTGAGGTTGCGCTTGAGCGAGGACAGGGACACGAAGGTCTCGCCCGTCTGCTCGCGCTGAGCCGCGCGATTGGCCTCGATCTCCGCATGGACCTCGGCCCGGCGCGCCATGGCCGACGCGTAGTCGATCTCCATGGTCTCGATCTTGTCGAGCGTGAACTCGTGTCCGCGGTCCTCGCCCAGCATGCCGACCGCGTCCGCACGGCACTGGCGGCAGTGGCGCATCATGGCCATGTCGCCGGCGCAGGCGTCCTGCAGGGTCTGCAGCTCCGCGTTGGTCGGGCCGCGCTGACCCATGAGTCCGAAGAAGGTGCCGTGCTCCTCCTCGGCGATCAGGGGCATGACGTTGTGCAGGAAGGCGCCCTTGGCCTTGACGACGCGGCTGACTTCCTTGAGGTGCTCGTCGTTGACACCGGGGATGAGCACCGAGTTGACCTTCACCAGCACGCCGCGCTCGACCAGCATCTCCAGCCCTTTCTGCTGCTGCTCGATGAGGATCTCGGCGGCCTTGCGGCCCTTGATGCGGCGGTTGTTCCAGAAGATCCAGGGATAGATCTTGGCGCCGACGTCGGGATCCACGCAGTTGATGGTGATGGTGACGTGCTCGATGTTGTGCTTGCACAGCTCCTCGGCGACGGCGGGCAGTGCCAGGCCGTTGGTGGAGACGCAGAGGCGGATGTCCGGCGCCTTCTCGGAGAGCTGGCGGAAGGTTTCGAGCGTGCGTTCGGGGTTGGCCAGCGGATCGCCGGGGCCGGCGATGCCGAGCACCGTCATCTGCGGGATGTTGGCCGCGACCGCCAGCACCTTCTTGACCGCCTGATCCGGCGTCAGCAGCTCGGAGACCACGCCGGGGCGCGACTCATTGGAACAGTCGTATTTGCGGTTACAGTAGTGACACTGAATATTGCAGGCGGGCGCCACCGCGACGTGCATCCGCGCATAGTGATGATGCGCATCCTCGGAGAAGCAAGGGTGATTGTTGACCTTTGCGCGGATCGCCTCCGGCAGATGGGTGAGACGATCGGTGCTGCTCCCGCAACCGCTCGATGCGCAGCCTCCGCTTTGGCTCAGTACCTTCAAATCCATCACGCCGCCTCCGGAAAAGTAGGGCGCCTGCCCCAGGTGAATCGAGATCTGCTGGGTACTAAGCAAAGCGCGTGCCCAGTGGATCTCTTGGCCTATGTGGCTGATTCTAAAAAGCGGAGTCTGCGTGTATGGGCGTGTTTGTTAGGATCGCGACAGAGCCGTGCGAGCCTGCTTGTGGGAATCTGGACAGCTGAAGCCCGGCCGTCTCGCGCAGCGCCGCGGATCGACGGGCGCACCCGGCGCCCAGGTTGAACCTGGGCCTTGGTCGTCAGCTGGACGGGTAGGGCGGCCGAGCACGCGCGGAGTCCACCGAATCCCGTGCCGTGGCATGTGGAGCGATGTTCATGCCCGGTTGTCTCCATTGACGTTGCCTGATAGCGCGCAGGCTCCGGTGCCGAAGGCTCGCTTGGGTCGCGCCGACGCCGCTCCTAGAGGCTCGATACCGCCGCCTCAGTGCTCAGTGCTCTGCGCCGCACCCGCGAAGGCCAGAAACGCCTCCTCGGGCATCGGCTTGGCGAGCAGGAACCCCTGCAGCCAGACGCCGGGGAATCGGGCCAGATAATCCTGCTGAGCCTCGCTTTCGACACCCTCGAAGACGGTCTCCGGGGCGATTGCCATGGCAAGCCCCGCGAGCGCGTCCAGGATGGCTGCCTTGGTGTCAGCCGCGCTGATCGTATGCACGAAGCTCGGGTCGATCTTGATGACGTCGACCGGGTGCTGCCGCAGATAGGAGAGATCGGAGGCGCCGGCGCCGAAGTCATCGATGCTGACCCGCCCGCCCAGGCGCCGGATCAATTGCAGCAGTGACGAGGTTGTCTCGTCGCTCTGCAGGTAGGTCTGCTCGGTGAGCTCGAACACCAGCTTCGGCATCAGTTCGCGATACCCCCGCACCAGTGCGTTCATGCTCGGCGATTGCAGCGTCCGCGCGGATACATTGATGTTGAGCGAGGTCAGGCCCTGGAGATGCTCGCCTTGGCGCTGCATGAAGCCTGCAACCCGCTTGAAGATCCATTGTTCGATCTCCTCGATCAGTTCACAGCCCTCGGCGGCCTGCAGGAAGTCCCCCGGCGCGAGCAGGCCGCGCGTGGAGTGCTGCCAGCGCAGCAAGACCTCCGCCTTGTCGAAGCGATGCGCCGCGACATTGAAGATGGGCTGGAAATACAGCCGCAGCTCGCTGCGCTCCACCGCACCGTGGAGCGCTTCCTTGATCTGGATTCGCGCCTGCACGAGCGCGTTCATCTTCTCCGAGAACAGCGAGAAACCGCGCCCGCCGGTGCGCTTGATCGCGTACATGGCGGTGTCGGCCTTCTGGATCAGTTCGTCGGGGTCGGAGCTGTCGGTCGGAGCGGTCGCGATGCCGACGCTGGCGCCGAGTGACAGATCGCCCTCGATCGGCACCTCTCGGCCGATATTGGTGACGATATCGGCACAGATCCGCTCGACGGCGCCAAAATGATTGGCATCGCTCACCAGAATGATGAATTCGTCTCCGCCAATGCGCGCCACGGTATCGGACGCGCGCACGCAGCGCTGGAGAAATTGCGCCGCCTGACGCAGCACCTCGTCGCCAACCTTGTGCCCGAGCGAATCGTTGACCTGCTTGAAACCGTCGAGGTCGATGAAGAGCAGATAGATCTCAGTGCCGTGCCGCTGCACGCTCTTGATGTGCTCGACGAGCCGATCACGCAGCAGGTTGCGATTGGGCAGCTTGGTGAGCGGGTCGAAATTGGCCTGCTCGAAGACATCGCGCTCGACCCGCTTCTCTTCCGAGATGTCCTGGATGACCGCGATGGCGACGCCTTCGCTCTGCTCGCTGGCGGGGATATAGCTGAGATTGAGACGACCCCACGCGATGCCCTGGTTGCGCGTGAGATAGCGCTTGTCGGCCTGGTAGTGCGCCCGCCTGCCCTGAATCACATCCTCGTAGAGATCGCGGTCCCGGTTGATGTCCTCCGGGTGGACGAGATCCTGAAAGAACATGGTCTTGAGATGCGCATTGCTGTACCCGAGCCAATCGCACAGGAAGCGGTTCGCGTCGAGCAGGTGGCCATCCGGTTGTGCCAGCGCCATGCCGACCGACGCATGGGCGAAGATCGAGCGGAAGCGCTGCTCGCTCACGGCGAGTTCCGCGGACATCTTGACTTGGCCGCTGATATCGACAGCGCTGCCGATCAGATACTCGGGCTTGCCCTGGGCGTCACGCACACAGATCCCGAGGTCGGCCAGGGTGCGTGTGGAGCCATCCTCGCGCTGGACCCGGTACTGAAGACTCCAGGGCGTCTTCTGGCGCCGCGCCGCATCCAGATGCTTGAGCAGCATCGGGCGGTCCTCGGGATGGATGCCGGCGAAGAATGACGCGGCATCCTCCTTGGCGTCGGTGCTCGGACGTTGCCAGACGTCCTCATACATGGGGCTGAGGTAGAGCATTCGCTTGAGGTCCGGCGTCGCCATCCAGATCACCGCGCGTAGCGATTCGGCGATCAGGCGGAAGCGCTGCTCGGCGTCCTGCAACTGGCGTTTGGATTGCGCCAGTTCGGTGATGTCGGAAAAGGTCAGGATGGCGCCGGCGATGGTGCCGTAATCGGTGCGGAAGGGATTGACGGTCAGCAGATAGCTGCCCTCGTCATGCAGGAGCTCGCGGTGCGCCGGGGTGCCCGAGTCGATCACCCCGCGCAGCAGTTGCTCGAAGTCGGGCAGGGCAACCCGGCACGGCAACCGCACGAGGCGCTGACCGATGTCGTCGTCGAGGATGCCGAACAGCCTCACCACCTGGGGCGTGTAGCGCACCAGACGCAGATCCTGGTCGATCACGATCAGCCCCAGATTGATCGACTTCTGGATGTTGCTCAGCGTCTGGTTGGCTTCGGTCAGCTCCTGCGACTTGAGCTGCAGCTCGTCGTTGACGGTCGTCAGCTCCTCGTTGGTGGCCTGCAGCTCTTCGTTGGTGGTCTCCAGCTCCTCGTTGGAGGCTTGCAGCTCCTCGGTCGAGGCCTGCAGCTCCTCGTTCAGGGACTGCAATTCCTCGTTGGAGGTCTCCAGCTCCTCGATGACCGCCTGCAGATGCTCGCGGGTGCCCGCCAGCTCGTCCTCCAGCTCGGCCAGACGGAGGTTGGCATCCTCGTCCTGATCCGCCATCACCACGGCTTCGCTGTCGCTAGCGCCGTCCTTGATGGCCATGGTCTCGAACGACAGCAGGATGGCGTTTTCGCCCGTGCTCTCCAGCCACAGCGTCAAGGCCGTCAGGCGCAACTGCAGGGGCTGCCCCTTGAGCGTCAGGCGCAGGATATGGGTGATGCGCTGCCCCGGCTCCTTGCCGAGCCGGTGCAGGAAGGCGCGCAGCTCGGTGCGCAGCTCGGTGAGCGCCATCGACAGCATGTTGAAGTCCGCCGCGCCATCGGGCAGCTTCAGATAGGGCGAGACCTCGCCAAAGAACTGCAGCGGCTCGTAGGCCCCGTTCAAGAGGACGCTCGGCGGTGCGTAGGCGTCGAGCAGGGCATGGTTCATGGCGTCGGCGCGCATCTCCTTGACGGAGCGGGTGCGTTTGCGTGCCTGCGGCAGATCCTTCGCGATCTTTGCGAGGTCGCCGATCAGCAGCGAGCGGGCGGAGACGCCTGCCTGGCGCTTGTAGATCCGCTGTTTGCCGTCCACCGCGGCGAACAGCTTGGCGCCATTGGTGCCCACCGACTCGGAGTTGCCCAGCAGGAGATAGCCGCCTGGCTTGAGGGAGTAGTGGAAGTTGTTGATCAACTGGTCTTGCAGATTGCTCTCCAGATAGATCATCAGATTGCGGCAACTGATCAGATCCATCTTCAGGAAGGGCGGATCGCGCACCAGATCCTGACGCGCAAAGACGCACAGATCGCGGATCATTTTGGTGACCTTGTAGGTGCGCGATTCCTGCACGAAATAGCGCTGCAGCAACGCCGGATTCATGGCTTCGAGCGCGGGCTCGGGGTAGATGCCGCGGCGTGCGATCTCGGCGGCCGCCATGTCGATATCGGTGCCGAAGATCTTGATGTCGTGCTGGTGGAGACTGCGGCCCAGTTTTTCGGCCAGCATGATGGCCAGGGTATAGGGCTCCTCGCCGGTCGCGCAGCCGGGCACCCAGACCCGCACCGCGTCGCCGGGCTTCTTGTGGCTGAGGATCTCCTCGATCACCCCCTCCAGCGCGGCAAAGGTGTCCGGATCGCGAAAGAAACTGGTGACCGACACCAGAAAGCTGCGTTGCAACACCTCCAGCTCTTTCGGGTTGGCGTCGATGTGCTGGAAATAGCTTTCGAGCGAATTCATGCGCAAGGCCGCCAGCCGGCGCTGGAGCTGGCGGCTCAGGGTGGCTTCCTTGTAATTGTTGAAATCGACCTGCGTGGCCTTGTAGACGCGATCGAGCAAGGCCGGCATCGAGACCTCCGCGGGGCTGTCGCCGTTGCCGTCCGTGGCGATCTTGGGCGGCGGGGCATTGACGATGCCGGGCAACTGAAGCGCGATCTCCTTGGGCGCGAGCACCAGATCCACCGTCTCCGAGCGGATCGCGGCATTGGGCATCCCGTCATACTTGGCGGTCTTGGGGTCCTGCGCGATGGTGATGCCCCCGGCCGCGCGGACCGCGCGACAGCCGTGGGCGCCGTCGGAGCCGGTGCCCGAGAGGATCACGCCCACGCTGTGTTCGCCCACGTCTTGGGCGAGCGAGCTCAGTAGGGCATCGACGGAGGGCTTGGGGCCGACCCCGCTCTGTGGCTTGGTCAGTCGCAAGAAGCCCTCGCTGACCCGGATGTCTCGGTCCGGCGGGCAGACATAGACGGTATCGGGCCTGATCGTCATGTTCTGCGTCGCCTCGACCACCTGCAGCGGGCACTCCTTCGCCAGCAGCTCGACCAGCAGACTGCGGTGCTGGGGCGACATGTGCTGCGCCACGATCAGGGCAATATGGCCCGTCGGCTGCATCGCGTTGAGCATGGGGCGCAGCGCCTCCAGTCCGCCAGCCGAGGCGCCGACCCCGACCACGAACAAGGGCGGCGTGGGCTCGAGCGTCGGGTGGAATTCAGCACTGGGCTTCGACGGCTGTTTGGCTCGTTTCATCGCGAAAACCTGACGAGATCTCTATTCAAACGGTGGAAATGGCGGTTAGGCGCCGCTGGCGCTTGGGAGCCGGGTGACTCTGGACCTGGGTCAAGCGGGGGCGTCTGTGTCGAACTGGATCTGATTGCCCCCTTGCGCCCGCGCCGCCGCGAGGGCGAGATCGAGGTTGCGGAGCAGTCCGGACGCATGGCTGCGTTTGTCCACTGCCGGGACAACGGTCGCGCCGATGCGGACCGTCACCGAGAGCGACAAGCCGTCCAGCACCACCGGGTCGCTGGCGACAGCCGCGCGGATCTGCTCGAACTCAAGCATGGCCGCGTCCCGGTCCCGCTCGATTCCGATGAGCACGGCGTTGTCCGCGTAGCGGCCCAGGACCTCCGCGGGATCGCGCATCTGCGCGATGCGCGTCGCCACCGCCTGGATGACGGCGTCGCCCGCTCTCGTTCCGTGCCTGACATTGATCTCCGTCAGCCGATCGATGTCGCAGATCGCGAGGGCGAAGGGCTGCTCGCGCTGGCGCGTGTCCGCCACGGCCTTGCGCACCTCGCGGATGGCGGCGGCGCGTGCCCTCAAGCCCGTGAGGGGGTCGTGCTCCACCTGATGCGCGAGCGAGGCCACGGCCGTCAGCAGCCGTGCCTGCAGGTCCAGAACACGTCGGGCCGCGATCATGCGCGCCTGCAGCTCCGTGGCATCGAAGGGTTTGGTGAGATAGTCGTTCGCGCCGTTTTCCAGCGCCTCGACGACGTCAGCGGTCGCCTGGCGGATGGTCAGCATGATGATGTAGGGCGGATCCGCGGTCTCACGCGCGCGGATCCGCCGGCAGAGGTCGACGCCATCCAGGGTGGGCATCTCCCAGTCGAGCAGCAGCAGGCGCGGCGGGTCGTCGTCGTGATCCTCCAGCAACTCCCAGGCCGCCATGCCATCGTCGAGCAGCACTGGCTCATAGCCCCACGTCCGGGTCACCTCGGCCAGCATGGTGCGCGAGGTCAGGTCGTCATCCGCGATCAGCAGTTTCACGTCGGGATACCTCAATCGATCGTTTCGGGTCGCGAATGCTCCAGGGTCGCGCGAAATCGTCGCGCTCGAGTATGCGCCGTCGCTGGTCTCGCGTCGCCTGCGAGCGCCTGATCCTGGCAACCGAGCAGGCCCATTGGCACCGAGGAGTGGGCGTCCCGTGGCGCCACCGGCTTGGCGGCTCGGCGGCCCTCAATTCCCCGCCGTCAGCTTGTCCGCGAGCGGCTGTTTCTGGTCGAGCAAGGCGCCGAAGTCGGCCGCTGGAAGCGGGTGAGAAAAATAGTAGCCTTGTCCGATATGACAGCCGATGGACACGACCCGCAGGAGCTGGTCGCGGGTCTCGATGCCTTCCGCCGTGACCGATAGGCAGAGTTTCTCCGCCAGACCGACGATGCCGGCGGTGATGCCGCTCACCGTTCCGCTCTCGTTCAATGCCTGCACGAAGGATTGGTCGATCTTGAGGGCGTCGATCGGCAAGCGATGGAGATAGGAGAGCGATGAATATCCGGTACCGAAGTCGTCCAATGCGATCAGCAGCCCGAGCGTCTTGAGTCGGCGCAACAAGAGATCGGCGCTATATCCGTCGTCGATAAACGACTCCTCGGTCAGCTCCAGGCAGATGCGATCCGTGGTCGTTCCCTTGTGCTCGAGGGTCTGGCGCACGATCTGCTCGAAGGTTGCGGACTTGAGGAAATCCGGCGAGACATTGATGTTCATCCTGAAGGTGTCGCAGAGCGGGTATTGCGTCGCCCACAGACGCCTTTGACGGGTCGCCTCCTGGAGGATCCAGGTTTCGAGTCGGGCCATCAGATGCGTTGCGCGCGCCACTGGCAGGAACTCCATCGGGGCGAGCAGGCCACGCCGTGGGTGTCGCCAGCGCACCAGGGCCTCGCAGCCGACCAAGGCGCCATTGCGAAGATCGACCAGGGGTTGGTAATAGAGCACGAACTGCGACTGCTCGATGCCGTTCAGCAGATCGCCCTTGATCTCCACCCGCTGGATGCTGTCGTCGCGCATCGAGGGCTCGAACAGCTCGCTATGGCCCGGCCCTCGGCGCTTGGCGCGATACATGGCGATGTCTGCATTCTCCAAGACCGCGGTCTCGCTGTCCCAGGGATCGTCGGGGCGATAGAAGGCGATGCCGATGCTGGCGCTGACCGACAACGGTGCCCCGCCGATGGTGAGCGGGGCGTTGAGCACGCCCTGGATGCGGCGGGCGATCTCCAGGGCCTCCTGCGCGCTGCAGAGCTGATCGGCGAGCAACGCGAATTCGTCGCCGCCCATGCGGGCGATCACATCGCCCGGCCGGAGCGTGGCGCGAAGCCGCGCACCGGTCTCCAGCAGCAATTGATCGCCGGCGGCGTGCCCCAGGCTGTCGTTGACCTCCTTGAAGCCGTCGAGGTCGAGATAGAAGACCGTGAACAATGGGTCTGGACTGCGAAGTCCGCGGGCGATCGCAAGCTTGAGATGCTGGAGAAAGAAGCTGCGGTTGGGCAGGTCGGTCAGCCCGTCGAAGAAGGCGCGATGCTGGATGTCTTTGAGGTCGAGCATCCGCTCGGTGATGTCCGTCACCGTCCCATAGAACGTGGTCGCCCTGCCGGCCTCGTCGCGCACGGACCCAGAGGTGAGCTGCAAGTGGCGTGGGTCTTCGCCTTGCGGCGTGCGCAAGGAGAGCTCGATGCTGGCTGGAGGCTGGCTCGTCTGCAGCTGTTCGGCCATCTCCAGGAGCGTGGCCTGCTCCTCGCCGCGCACCATCGACAGGATCTCCGCCGGGTTGGGCGCGCCGCTGGCGGGGTCGCGTTGGACCAGGCGGAACAGCTCGGGTGACCAGGTGACGCGACCGGTCTGCGGGAGGTACTCCCAATCGCCGACATGGGCGAGGTGCTGGGCTCGTTCCAGGCGTCCAACGACGTCCGTCAGGCGCGCCTCGGTTGCCTTGGCTTCGCTGATGTCGATGCCGATGCCGGTCAAGCCGACGCGCTCGCCGCTGCTCGCCAGCTGCACTGCCAGGATCAGCTCGAACTGGCGCGGCGGTCCGTCGCCAGCGAGTTCGAAGGTCAGGTTCGCGGTCTTGCCCTGGTCCAGCACCTGCTGTTTGATCCGGGTCAGGCGCTCGGCGTTTTCGGCCGGGAGGATGTCGCGGTCGTGACGGCCGAGCATGTCTTCGATGCGAAAGCCCGGCGGCGGGTTGTGGATCCAGGTGTAGCGCAACGCCGTGTCTTGGGTGAAGAGGGTGATGGGCGTATGGCTCAGCGTGGTGCGCAGCAGATGTTCGCTGCGTTGCAGGGTTTCCTGCGTCTCGACGGACTCGGTCGCGTCGGTGGCAACGCCGAGATATTGAACCGTCTGCTGACCGGGACCACCCCGCTTGAACCTGGAGCTGCGCTGGCTGAGCCACCGCCAGCGGCCGCTGTTCGCACGCACGCGAAAGGTGCATTCCAGCACGGCGCCATCCCGCGCCAAGCCAAGGGCCGCGAGGTGCTCGCGCAAGCGGCGCCGATCCTCCGGATGGCACAGCCGCCAGAGCTGACCTTCGCTCATGGCGATGAGCGCGTCCTGCCGATAGCCCAGAATGGTTTCGACGCTCTGGTTGACATAGCTGATGCCGCCCCGCGGCAGCCCGAAGCGGAACAGGATGGCCGGGCTGGCGTCGGCGATCTGCTGGACCAGACCCTGGCTGTCCAGCAAGCGCGCGTAGAGGGCCTTCTGCTCCGTGATCTCGGTCACGATCGCGCCGACGCCTGTGGTGTCGTCTTGCAGGGTGACGGGATAGTAGGAGGCGAGCCACGTGCGCTCGACCTCGGGCTGATCGGGGGTGACGCTGGAGACCTCGAGTCCGAGGATCGCCTCGCCTGTCTCCAGCACCTGCCTCAGGAGTGGCTCGATCCGCTCGCCGAGCTTTGGTAGAAGCTCGCGGACGGTCCGCCCGAGGTGCGCCTCGATGCTCAGTCCGTTGATGTTCGCGAGGGTTTCATTCAACTGCAGGAAGCGCAGCGCCTGGTCGAACAGGCAGAGCCCGACGGGGCTGCGGCGATAGAGCTCTTCGAACTGCGCATTGGCGCGTTCCAGCTCCCGTTGCACCTTTTTCAGGTCCTTGACCTTGATCAGGGTCAGCACCAGGCCGTCGACCGATCCGTCCTCGCGCCGATAGGGTAAAACGCGCAGCAGCAGCGGATCCCCGTTGGTCAGATTGCAGGTCTCGATCTCCACGGGTCGGTCGTCGGCGCACACCTGCTCCAGCCGAAGCATCAGATCCGCCACGTCGAGATGGTGCGTCAGCTCTTTCAGCGGCCGGCCGAGATCGCTGGGGCGAAAGTCGAAGACCGCCGCGGCGTTCGGCGTGAACTTGCGGATACAGAACCGGCTGTCGAGAAACACGACGCCGATATCCAGGTTCGCCAGCAGATTGTCCATGTCCGAGGTGAGCTCGGTCAGTTGTCCGATCCGCGCCTCGTTCTCGCTATTGACGGTGTAGAGCTCTTCGTTGACCGATTGCAGCTCTTCGTTGGTGCTCTGAAGCTCCTCGTTGGAGGCCTGCATCTCCTCGTTGGAGGCTTGCATCTCCTCATTGAGGGTCTCCAGATCCTGAACCGTGGTCAGCAGGTTCTCGCGGGTCTGCTGCAGCTCGAATTCCAGCTCGCGCACATGCTGGCTGACCTCGGCGCCGGCCTCGAATGGGTGCGCGGCCGACAGGTCCTGACGCGGCTCCAGCACGCTGAGATCCATGAGCACGACGAGCGGCGCATCCACGTCATGGCGATCATCGCTCGGCCCGACCCAGATGCTCGCGCTGGGCGTGCCGTTCAGCTCAGCCACGGCGACCTCGCCATAGAGCACTGGCTCGTTCACCCGGCGGGCGCGGTGCAAGGCGGTGAGCAGCGGCAGCCGCAGCGAGGGTAAGACGATATCGGTCAGGTTGAAGTCGACCGCGCCCAAGGGAAATTCCAACAGGCGCGCCGTATTGAGGAAGACGTGCTGGATCTGGTTGTGGGCATCCACCAGCAGACAGGTGGTGGGCTGCTGGCCAAAGCGCAATTTCAGCACCGCGGCCAGCAGGTGATCGAGGTGTGCTCGGGAAGGCTGCTGGATCGGGCGCGTCAGCGGGCGCAGCGGGGACATCGTCCGGTGTCCCAGATGGTCGATCGGCAGCGTGACATCGCGGCGTTTGGAGAACACCTTCCAGGTCTGATCGAGGCACTGAAAGGCATGTGCCAGCCCGCCCATGTGCTCGGACTGCCCCAGCACCAGCACGCCGCTCGCGACCAACGAAAAATGCAGCAGTTTGAGCACCTGCTCCTGCAACGGTGCCTGAATGTAGATCAGCATGTTGCGGCAGGTGATCAGGTGAATCTGTGAAAAGCCCGGATTCTGGATCAGGTCGTGGGAGGTGAAGATGATCTGAGTGCGGATGTGTTTCTTGATGCGGTAGGCATTGCCCTCGGCGACGAAATAACGCGCCAGCCGCTCGGCGCCGATGTCATGGACGATGCTGGGGGGATAGAGTCCCTGGGCGGCGAAGGCGAGGGCCTCGTTGTCGATATCCGTGGCGAACAGCTTGACCGGGTGATGGCGTCCGAGCTTGCGCATCACCTCGTCCACGGCGATGGCGAGCGAATAGGCCTCTTCCCCCGTGGAGCAGGCGGCGACCCACAGCCGCAGCGGCTGCTCCGCCTGCAGTCCCTCGATGCGCGCGGGCAGTACATCCCGCTGCAACAGCGACCAGAGCTCCGGGTCGCGGAAGAACCGCGTGGAGCCGATGAGCAGATCCTGGCGCAGGTGCCTGACCTCTTCGGCGGACGTCAGCAGAAACTGGACATAGCTCTCCACACTGTCCGTCTTGGACAACAGCAGGCGGTGGGCGATGCGCCGCTGCAGCGTGCCCGGCTTGTACTGGGAGAAATCGATCTTTTCCTGCTGCTGCACGATATCGAGGATGCGTGCCAGGTCGTTTGCCGGCAGCAGCGGATCGCTGCCCTTGGGGAGCGTCAGTCTGGCCGAGGCATAGCGGATGATGTCGCAGACCGCCGTCGCCAGCTCGGCGGGTGAGAGGATCTCATCGACCAGACCGGAGCTGATGGGACTGCTGGGCATGGCCCCGAACTGCGCCGTTTCGCTCGACTGGACCAGGGCGACGCCTCCGGCGCGGCTGATCGCCTTGAGTCCCTCGGTGCCGTCGTGCCCGGTCCCGGAGAGCAGGATGCCGATTGTGCGCTCGGTCCGCTCGCACGCCAGGCTGAGAAAGAAGGCGTCGATCGGATAATCATTGCCGCTGCCGGCGCGCGCCTCCAGGAGGAGCTGCTGCCCGACGATCCTGACCAGGTAGCCGGGCGGCAGCACGTAGACGTGGTTGAGCGCGATCATCATCTCGTGCTCGACGACGGCGACCGTCAAGCGGGTACGGCGTTGCAGCAGCTCGACCATGAGGCTGCGGAAATCCGGCGACAGATGCTGCACGACCACGAAGGCGGCGCCCGGTTCCGATGGCAGATTGCTGAAGAACGCTTCCATGGCCTGAAGCCCGCCGGCGGAAGCGCCGATCCCGACCAAGATGTCGCTGCTGGTGATCTTCGTCATGCTCGATACAGCTCCTTGGACGACGGACGCGCAGTTCCTCTGGCCGTGGCGGATACGTGGCCCGTTCGGCAATCCGCGGCGGCAACCTCCGGATGCCGAGCGACATGGCGCGAAACGATCATTCGATTCCGTGGGGGCTCAGAAGCGCTGGACGGGAAGAAGACAAAGCCGGGGACGGTAGCACAAAGCGCCGTTGCTCGGTGCGCGCAACGAACGCCGCCGTTCGAGATCCGTCGCCGCTGCCGTCGCGATACGACCGGCGATCGATGCGCCCGACAGTCCGCTTGAAAGGGTGTCGTTGGTTCTCCCCTGTGTTTCCGGCGCGGGCAGCGGTTCATCAGGACGCGCTTCTCAGTCGAATGTTGCTTCGATCGCCGCACGCAGCCGTGCGAGTTCGCTCGCCAATCGCGGTGTCAAGGCCGCCAGTAGGTCAGGCTCCTCGCGCCGGGCGGCTTGCTCGACGGCAAGCGCCAGGTCGCCGAAGGGTGTCGCGCCAATATTGACCGCGGCACCCGCGATACGATGGGCCTGGGCCGCCACTGTCGCGAGGTCGTCTGCCGCGAGGGCCTGTTCGAGCCGCGCGAGCTGCCCCGGCAGGTCGCCGAGAAAGGCGTGGAGGATCGTCTGGACGATGGCCCGGTCGCCCATGACGCGGCGGCTCAACGCGGCCGGGTCGAACAAGGCTTCGACCGGCTCGGATGCAGGCGGCTCTGCCTTGGACGCAGGGAGCGCGCTTGGCGTCGGCGGAGCTGTCGCGACCAGCGTCCGCCGACCCTCGGGCAGCCAGCGCTCAAGCGTGGTCAGCAGCGCCTCGGCCTCGACCGGTTTGGCGAGGTAGTCGTCCATGCCGGCGGCGAAGCAGCGCTCGCGCTCGCCCTCCAGGACATTGGCGGTCATGGCGATGACGGGCAGGGCGCGTCCGCTCGCTTGCAGGTTGTCGGCGCGGATCCGCCGCGTCGTCTCGTAACCGTCGAGGATGGGCATTTGACAGTCCATCAGCACCAGATCGAAGGGGTTCTGCGCCAGGGCGCGCAGCGCTGCCTCGCCGTCCCCGGCCAGCACCGGCTCGATGCCGAGCTTGTGCAGCATGGCGCGGATCACGACCTGATTGGTGGGGGTGTCCTCGGCGACCAGCACGCGCGCGTCGAGGCCCGGCAGCGACTCGGCCATGGGCTCGATCCGCGTCGCGTCGGCCGCGCCGGTCAGGCTGAGCAGGAGATTGTAGAGCCTTGACTGACAGACCGGCTTGGCGATGAAGGTGGCGTAGTCGCTGCCATACTCCTCGCGCGCGGCGGGGTAGCTCCGCTGCGAGGTCATGAGGACCAGGCGCGTCGCGGCGAGCGTTGGCGCGTCCGCGCGGGCGGCGCCTAAACGGCCGCGCTCGTCGTCTTCCAGACTTTGGTCGATGAGCGCGACGCCGAAGGGGCGGCCCGCCGCCGCAGCGGTACTGAGCGCCTCCAGCGCGGTGGTGATGCTGGTCGCCCAGGCCTGCTCGATGCGCCACATCCCCAATGCGCGGAGCAGAAAGTCGGCGCTCTCGGCGTGCGATTGCACGACCAGCACGCGCGTTGCGACGCTTGCGGTTGCGGGCCAGACCGGCGCGGGCCGGTCGACCGCGTCCAGGGTCAGCCTGAGCCAGAACCGGCTGCCCTCTCCGGGCGTGCTCTCGACGCCGATGGTGCCGCCCATTCGCATGACGAGCTGTTTGCTGATCGCCAGCCCCAAGCCGGTGCCGCCATGGCGGCGTGAGGTGGAGTCGTCGGCCTGGACGAAACGCTCGAACAGCCGCGCGCACTGCTCGGGCGCGATCCCGATGCCGGTGTCCGCGACCGTGAAATCCAGGCGCGTGGCGCCGCTGGTCTCGTCCCGCTCGCTCAGGCAGCGCACCGTGATTTCGCCGTGCTCGGTGAACTTGATGGCGTTGGCGGTGAGGTTGGCGAGGATCTGCCGCAGCCGCAAGGGATCGCCCAGGAACCACTGATGCGCCACGGGGTTGGCGGGGCAGACCAGCGCGAGCCCCTTGTCCTCGGCGGCAATCGCAAAGGTGGCCCCGATCCCCTCGAGCAGATCCAGCAGATCGAACTCGATGCGTTCGAGGCGCAGCTCGCCGGCCTCGATCCGGGAGATGTCCAGAATATCGTTGACGATGCCGAGCAGGAGCTTGGCGTCGCTCGCGATGGTCCGGGTGAGCTGGTGCTGCTCCTGCGTGAGGCGCGTTCCCAGAAGCAGATCGGCCAGGCCGATGACGCCGCCGATCGGGGTGCGAATCTCGTGGCTCATATTGGCCAGGAAGCGCGACTTGTGCCGGTCCGCGACGCGGACCCGCTCGATCTGATGTTGTAGCGCGAGGTTGGCGTCGGCGAGCTTGCGGTCGCTGCGATACAGCAGCCCAATGGCGCCCAGGCCGGCGAGATAGGCACAGGCCAGGACCGCCAGCAGGGCGGCCAGTTTCGCTCGGGCGTGTGCGGCCAGGGTTGCCTCGGTGGCGTGGGTCACCAGGGTGAGATGCGGCGCGTCGGCCTTGTCGATCCGCAACGAGATCCGCTGACAATCGGCAAGCGCCATTTGGCTGCAGTCACTGATCGCATCGATGGCCGCATAGCGGGCGGGGTCGAGCAGGCGCAGGTTGTTCGCGGGGCGGCCGAGATCCCGGCCCCATTCGAGCTCCGGGTGCCTTGAATGGATCAGCCAACCGCCGCGGTCGTCGACGAGCTCCAGATCGACACCCTGCGTGGCCAGGCTGCGGATGCGCTGGAACAAGGGGCGCAGATTGTAGTTGAGTACCAACACCCCTGGGCGCATGCCTTCCGCCCGCGTGGTCGGGCTGGCCGCGCGGATGGTTGGCTCGAAGGGCCGGACGACGACGCCAAACTCGACGTTGAGATCGAGCGCGGAGATGTCGATGTCATAGCCACGCCGCTTGATGGCTCGGCTGAAGTAGTAGCGCGAGGACTTGTCCTGCAGCTGGTCCGCGGAGCTGACCTTCCAGTCCCCGTCCGCCTGCAAGACGCGATTCACCCGCGCCTGCTCGACCCCCTTGTCGTCGAGCCAGCGCAGCTGCGACAGCAGGCTGGCTTGCGGGATGTGCTCCCGAAGCAGATCCTCCAGCGCGGTTTGCGACGGCAGGGGCGCGGCCGGGTCCAGCAGGCCGCTCGCCAGCAACGCCCACTTGGCGCGGAAGATGTCCCGGCTCAGCGCAAGCGCCTGTAAGTCGAGCAGGTGGGAGACCTCGTCGCTCACGAAATGGATGCGTGCGCGCAGGACGCCTTCCTCCTGCAAGCGCAAATAGCCATCGGCGCTGTAGACCAGGACAGACATCAAGAGCGTCAAGCCCACAGCGAGGATCAGGGCCTTGAGTCGGGGTGTCATCAGTGCGGGCTCGCTCGGGCGCCGCCGCTGTCGCTGTCGCTGTCGCTGTCGCTGTCGCTGTCGCTCAGGTTCACCGCCCCAGGCGCCTGGCCGCAAGGTAGGCGAGCCAGCCGAGGCCGACGGTCAGGGCGCCGACGGCGACGATGACGGGGCGCTGATGGACGGCGTGGAAGGTCATCCAGGCCATGAGCGCGATGAAGCCGAGCGTGGTGTAGGGGTGGCCCCAGGTTCGATAGGGGCGCGGTAGGTCTGGCTCGCGCGCGCGCAGAACGAAGACGCCGCCGACGGTGAGCGCGGCGAAGACGGAGAGGGTGAAGCCGACGTAGCTCACCAGCGTCTCGAAGCTGGAGGTCAGCATCATGACGATGGCCAGCAGCGACTGGAGCGCGATGGCGATGACGGGGCCGCTCGCGGCCTGGCGCCTGGAAAGCGCGCGGATGGCCGGGTAATCCCGTCCCATGGCCTCGTAGATTCGGGGGCCGGTCATCACCAGGGCGCCGACCGTGGAGATCAGCCCCAGTGCGATCAGGCCGCTGAGGATGCGTCCGCCCAGCTCGCCGAAGGCGTGGACGGCGGCCACCGCGCCGACGCGCTCCTGCGCGTTGGCGATCTCCTCGGCGGGCGCGGCGCCCAGGAACACGGTGTTCACGCCCAGGTACAGGAAGGTCACCAACAGGGTGCCGGTGCCCAGCGCGATGGGCATGTAGCGTCCGGGGTCACGGACCTCGCCGGCGATATAGGCGGCGGCGTTCCAGCCGCTGTAGGCGTAGGACACGTAGATGAGCCCGACGGCGAAGGCCGGCGAGAGCACGGCATCCATGACCGCAGGCTCTCCGCTGCCCGTGAGTCGATCCATGTCCACGGCCGCCAGTCCGCCGATGATGAAGAGCAGGATCAGGAGCGCCTTGCCGATGGTGAAGAGGTCCTGAATCCGGCTGCCGGTCGAGAGGTGGATGGAGTGGAGCACGGACGCGGCGACGACCAGCACCAGACCTGAGGCCAGCGGGGGCAAGGCGTCCGTGCCGAGCGCCAGGTTCAGATATTCCCCAAAGGCGATGGCGCTGGCCGCGACCGGCGCGGCGAAGCCCACGACCAGTGACACGAAGCCGGCGATGAAGCCAAGCGCGGGGTGATAGATCCGTGAGAGCAGCTGGTACTCGCCGCCGTTGTGCGGCAGGGCGGCGACCAGCTCGGCGTAGGCCAGCGAGCCGAAGGCCGCCGCGAGGCCGCCGAGCAGCCAGGCGACGAGCACGGCGGGCTGCGAGCCGATGTCTCGCAGGAGAAAGCCGGTGGTGGTGAAGACGCCTGTCCCAATCATGGTCGCGACCACGAGCAGGATGGCGGTGAGAGGGCCGAAGCGGCGCTCCTGCGAGGCATTGTGCGACATGTGTGGCGGTGTCTTGAATCAGAGGATCGGCAAGCGTAGCAGAATCGCCGCGGACTCAGCTCGTCGCGGAGGGGGCTCAATCCCCGCCACAGCCGCCACCGCAGCTGCTGTCGCCTCCATCACTGCCGCCGTCGCCGAACCAGGACTCGCCGAAGCCGTCGGAGGAGCCGTCGAAGTCCGTGCTGGACATGTCCCCGGCACAGTAGACCGGCGAGCTGGAGCCGTCCTGGCCGCGGCGTTTCGGACCGCGACAATCCAGCGCGTAGCTGAAGCCGCCCGCGATCTTGAGCTGTTGGTCGAGCGCGAACAGGAGGGGCAGCCGGCTGGGCTTGCGGGGATTGATCCGCTCCTCACGGCAGCTGTGCCACCAGACGCGGCGCAGGCCGGTGTTGCTCTGCCGGTTGGGTCCGAGCACGGCGGCCGGTGTGTGGTGGAAGAAGCGCCCGAAGGCCTTGCGGCAAAAGTCCTGGTAGTGGCGTGTGTAGAGGATGAACTCGTGCCAGAGATCATCGGCCGCCCGCGACGGCATGGAGACGAATCTGCGTCTGCCGCGCAGATAGGCGATGAAGAACTGGCGCAGGCCACGCGCGACCAGGTGCCGGTCGCGTCCGTCGAGATGCGGATGGCGCGAGGCGAGCCGTTCGAGCAGGCCGTCCGGAAAGCTGTAGGTGCGGATGAAGCGGACGCGCTTGGCCGTCCTCCAGGCGCTCCAGCCCTTGGTCAGCACGATCAGGATGACCGCCAAAATGATGGCGTCGACCAGGTTGCTCATCCGTTCGAGACCCTCAAGGGCGAGGACGTGGGAGCGGCGCCCCGCCGCGACCGGTTGCTCATCCTGCCGGTGGCGGCTCGCGCCGCCGTGCTCAGAATTGCCGCATCTTGATGTTCAGCGTCTGGATGCGGTAGGCGATCTGACGCGGAGTCATGTTCAGCAGACGCGCGGCCTTGGCCTGGACCCAGCCGGCCTCCTCCAGCGCGGCGATGACCCGCTCGCGCTCGTCGAGGTTGGGGTCGTTGAAGTCCACCTGGCTCGCCGGCGGGGCCGACGACTGGACGAAGTCCGGCCCGCTGCTGTTGGGGCTGAACCCGGTCAGGTCGATGACCTCGCGGTCGATGTTGCCGTCTTCGCTCATGACCGCCGCGCGCTCGATGCAGTTCTCCAGCTCCCGCACGTTACCCGGCCAGTCGTAGCGCATGAGCATGCGCACCGCGCTGTCGGTGATCTCCAGATCGCGGCCCTGCATGCGCGAGACCTTCCCCACCAGGAATCGGGCCAGGTCCGGGATGTCCTCCATGCGCTCGCGCAGCGCGGGCGTGCGGATGGGCATGACGTTGAGGCGGTAATAGAGGTCTTCGCGGAACTCGCCCGCCCTCACGCCTGCCTCCAGGTCGCGGTTGGTCGCGGCGATGACGCGCACGTCCACCTTGAGGGTGCGCCCGCCGCCGATACGCTCGAACTCGCCCTCCTGCAGGACGCGCAGCAGTTTGGCCTGAAAGGCTGGCGTGATCTCGCCGATCTCGTCCAGAAAAAGAGTGCCGCCGTCGGCCTGCTCGAAACGTCCCTTGCGCTGACTCACGGCCCCGGTGAAGGCGCCTTTCTCATGGCCGAAGAGCTCGGACTCCAGCAGGTTGTCCGGCAGGGCCGCACAGTTGAGCTTGACGAAGGGCGCGCGCGCGCGCGGCGAGTTGTAGTGGATGGCGTTGGCGATCAGCTCCTTGCCGGTGCCCGACTCACCGCGGATCAGCACCGTGGTGTTCCACTTGGCGACCTGGCGGACCTGCTCGAAGACCAGGCGCATGGGCTGCGCCCGGCCGATGATACTGTCGAAGCCGTGGGTGCCCTTGACCTCGCGTCGCAGCTTGTCGCGCTCTTCGCGCAGCGCCTGCTGCTCGGCCTCGACGGTACGCGCGAGCCGCACGGCCTGGCCGATGAGGTTTGCGACCATTTCGAGAAAGCGCGAGCGGTAGCCGAGCAGGGCGTCGCCGGGCGGCGGTTGGGCGGCGAAGACGCCGATGGCGTGCTCCTCGCCGACGCGGATGGGGACGCCGATGAAGGGCAGCTCCGGATCGTAGAGGTTCAGCCGGTCGAGAAACCGTGGTTCGTCGGCGACGCGGGGCAGTATCCAGGGCTCGTTGGCCGAGAGGATCTGGCCGATGACGCCCTCGCCGGGCTGGTAGGTCACCGTCTCGAAGGGCTCGGCGTCCTTGCCGTGCAGCGCGCTGATGAGCAGCTCGCCGCGCTCCTCGTTGAGTAGGCAGACCAGGCCGTGGCTCATGCGGCCACGCTCGTGCAGCACGCTCAGCACCTCGCGCAGGGTCTGGCGCAGGTTGAGCGAGCGGCTGAGCACGCTGCTCACCTCGAAGAGCGCGGCGAGCTGGGATTCGGCCAGGGCGAGGCGATGGGCCTCTTCGGCGGCCCCGAAGTCGTTTGGGGTAGAGGTCATGGATCGGTCGGGCAAGTCAGTCGTCCGGAAAGACGGCGTTCAGAGAGAGGCGGATGAGGCAGCCATCCTGGAAGTCGGGATCGACTTCGATCGACCCCCCATGGGCATTGACGATCTCCTGCGAGAACGCCAGACCCATGCCGGCGCGTCCGCGGCGGTGCTTCCAGCCGATGTAGAAGGGCTCGAAGACGCGGTAGCGGTCGTCGGAGGGGATGCCGGGGCCATTGTCCTGGATCTCGACCTCCACGCCGTTGTCGAGGCTGCGGGTGGTGAGGCACAGCTCGCGATGGCCTTGGTTGGACTCGCGCAGCGCCTGGATGGCGTTGTCGATGAGGTGTTTGAACATGGCGCGCAGCTGGTTCTTGTGCGCCGGCAGCTCGGGGAGCACATGCGCGGGCCGCCAGTCCACGACGATGCCGTCCGCGAGCAGCCGGTTGGTCTCCAGTTCCAGCACCTGGCGCAGCAGGGCATTCACATTGGCCATGACCCCGGCCTCGCGCGGCTCCTCCGGCAGCGCGGCGGTCAAGGTCGCGAGCGCCTTGGCGCCAGACTCGCTGATCTGATCCAGCATGCCGATCAAGGTGTCCAGATTGCCGGCGCCGCTGCGCAGCATGCCGCTCGCGGCGTTGATGACGTTGAGCGGGACCTGGATCTGATAGATGGCCGCGGCCAGTGCCTCGCGCGTGCCGTGCATGAGCTGTTGCTCCGCCAGGCGCGCGCGCAGATTCTCCATATGCGCGCGCTCGATCTCGCGGCGGCGCCCGGTGATGTCGTTGGCGAGGATCAGCAGGCGGCGCTCGCCCGGATCCGTCTGCCCGAAGTAGTTGCGCGCCGTGGGGTCGGACTCCTCCACCGGGGTGCCCGAGCAGGCGAACCAGCGCGGACCCTGATGGCCGCGGATGTCGATGCTGACCTCGACGTTCTTGAAGGGCTTGCCCTCCAGGCAGGCCGCGAAGGCGTCGATGCCGAGCTGCTCGCTGATGGCGGCGCGCAGCACCTCCACGGGCTCCTTGCCCTGCAGGTCGGCGAGCAGGCGCTTGTACTCCTGGTTGTCGAGGATGACCCGCCCCTCGCTGTCGAGCAGGACGACGATGACGGGCGCGGCGTCCAGCACGGTCTCGATGCGCGCCTTCTGCTGGCGCAGCGCGCCCTCCAGCTCGTGCATCTTGGTGACGTCGCGATGCATGCCGAGGAAGTATTTGAGATCGCCGTCCCGGTCCAGGACGGGCGAGATGGTCAGCTCGGCCAGGTAGTCGCCGCCCTGCTTGGTGCGGTTGACCAGGGTGCCGGTCCAGGTCTGCTTGCGCTGGATGGTGCGCCAGAGCTGCTCGTAGACGTTGTTGGGGGTGGCGTTGTTGGAGAGGATGGCCTCGTTCTCGCCGACGACCTCCGTGCGTCCGTAGCCGGTGAGCTGCTCGAACGCCGGGTTGGCGTAGAGGATGGTGGCCCTGGCGTCCGTGATGGAGATCGCGACCGGCGACTGCTCGACCGCCTCGAAGAAGAGCCGAGGCGGCAGCGGGGCCGAGGGGTTCCCGCCCATGAGGGCGAGTGCCTCGATCACCTCCGGCGGCGTGCCGTCGGGTGGACGGGCGAGAAACGCGCCCAAGGCGTTGATCACGTCTTCTTGGACGGGCTCCGGGGGTTGTCGGACCGACACGGCATTCTCCTGAGCGGCACGCTGATTGACCGCTCTGCAATAAGCAAAAAATACACCATGCAGCCATCTCGCGTCAGGCGGCGGTTGCGGGGACCACGGCGGGGGCCATTGTCGGTTTTCCAACAATCACACCGCCTGGCAAGGTGCAATCTTGTTGGCACCACGACAGGTGGAGGCCAGGCGCGTGGCGCTTGGGTCAAGGGTCTCGTCCTGGGCGCGAGGCTTCCGGGCGGCGTCCGCCGGCTCGCAAGCGCCTGATTTGCTGGCCGGTGTCACGGCGCCAGCCTGGTTCGGCAGCGCGTTTTGGGCGCCCTCTCAAAGCCCTGATGGATGCAGTGGCATTTGCCTTGCATGAGCAGAATCATCTCGTTCGTCGCGCAAGGGCTTCCGTACATGGGTGAGTATCTCATGCTGATCCTGGCTACCGCACTGGTCAACAATGTGGTGCTGGTGAAATTCCTCGGTCTCTGCCCCTTCATGGGGGTCTCGGGCAAGCTCGACTCCGCGCTCGGAATGAGCCTGGCGACCACCTTCGTACTGACCCTGGCCGCCGTCGCCAGCTGGCTGCTGGAGCACTTCGTCCTCGGACCGCTCGGGATCGGCTATCTGCGCATCCTGACCTTCATCCTGGTCATTGCCGCCGTGGTGCAGTTCACGGAGATGGCGGTGCGCAAGATCTCGCCGGCCCTCTATCAGGTGCTCGGCATCTATCTGCCGCTCATCACCACCAACTGTGCCGTGTTGGGCGTGGCGCTGCTCAACATCCAGGAGAAGCACGGCTTCCTGGAGAGCGTCCTCTACGGCTTCGGCTCGGCGCTCGGTTTTACCCTGGTCATGGTCCTCTTCGCCGGCATGCGCGAGCGCCTGGCGTTGGCGAACGTGCCCGCGGCCTTTGCCGGCGCCCCCATCGCCTTCATCGCCGCCGGGCTGCTGTCCCTGGCGTTCCTGGGCTTTGCCGGCTTGGCGTGACGCTTCCGACGACCGAGCATGATGGGTTCGGCGCGCGCGACCTATCCCACCCACTGATTCTCCCGGAGATCTGACTGCCATGTTTGCCGCGATCGCCAGTCTTACCACGCTCGGTCTTGCCCTCGGCGGGCTGCTGGGGCTCGCCGCGCGTTACCTGAAAGTCGAGGGGAACGCGGTGACCGAGGAGGTCGCCGCCCTCTTGCCCGGCTCCCAGTGCGGCCAATGCGGCTACCCCGGCTGCGCTCCCGCCGCCGAGGCCATCGCCTCGGGCGCGGCACCCGTCACGCTCTGCCCGCCCGGCGGACGGGCGCTCGCGGAGTCGTTGGCGAGCCTGCTTGGCGTCACCGCCGACCTGTCCGGCGTCGAGGACAAGGCGCCGATGATCGCCCACATCCACGAGAACCTCTGCGTGGGCTGCACCAAGTGTTTCAAGCGGTGTCCGACCGACGCCATCATGGGCGCGAACAACATGATCCACAGCGTCTTCGCGGACGCCTGCATCGGTTGCGAGCTGTGCTTCGATGTCTGTCCGACCGAGTGCATCGAGATGCGTCCGCTCACGCCGACGCTGCAGACCTGGTTCTGGCACAAGCCGGCGGTGGCGATATGACATCAATGCCACGCGGGAGCCGAACTCACCTTGCGATGGGCGGCGCGCAACTTCGGACGGAGGATCGCTGAAAGCCATGAAACTCTTCAAGATTCGCGGCGGCGTCCACCCGGACGACCGCAAACAGCTCGCCGCGGGACAAGCGATCGAAGTCCTGCCGATGCCGGCGCTCCTGCATATTCCGCTGCAGCAGCATATCGGCGCGCCCGCCAGCCCGGCGGTGCGGCGCGGTCAGCTGGTCGCCAAGGGCGATCTGCTGGCGAACGGCCAGGGCATGATCTCGGCGCCCGTGCATGCGCCGACCTCGGGTCGCATCATGGGTGTCGGCAGCTATCCGGCGCACCATGCCTCCGGCCTCTCGGTGCCGACCATCACGCTCAAGCCGGACGGCGAGGACCGCTGGGCCGATCACATCCAGGGCGTGGACGATCCCTTTGCGCTCGACGCGGACGCCATCGCCGCGCGTGTCGCCGCGGCCGGCATCGTCGGCCTGGGCGGCGCGACCTTCCCCGCCGCGGTCAAGCTGAACCTGCGCAAGAAGTATCGGCTGCACACCCTGGTCATCAATGGCGCGGAGTGCGAGCCCTACCTGACCTGCGACGACCGCTTGATGCGCGAGCGTTCGGCCGATGTGATCGACGGCATCCGCATCATGGCCCACGCGCTGGGCGTCGAGCGGATCGTCATCGGCATCGAGAACAACAAGCCGGAGGCGCAGGCCGCCATGGCGGTCGCGGCCTCCGAGCATGCCAACATCCGCATCGCGCGCCTCCCGACCCGCTATCCGATGGGATCGGAGAAGCATCTGGTGCAGACGCTGACCGGTCGGGAGACGCCGGCGCGTGGTCTGACCGCGGACATCGGCGTGGTCGTGCACAACCCCGCCACGGCCTTCGCCGTGCACGAGGCCCTGCGCTACGGCTATCCGCTGGTGGCGCGGGTCGTCACCGTGACCGGCCACGCCATCTCCAGGCCCCGCAACCTCAAGGTCCTGCTGGGCACCAAGGTCCAGGACATCCTCGACTACTGCGGCGGCTTCAAGGTGGAGCCGGAGCGGCTGATCAGCGGCGGCCCCATGATGGGCCAGCCCCTGCCAAGCACCCGCGTGCCCATGGTCAAGGGCAGCAATGGGGTCCTGGCGCTGACCGCCGACGAGACCAATGTGCGCGACACCATGCCCTGCATCCGCTGCGGGAGCTGCGTGCAGGCCTGCCCCTGCGGCCTGGTGCCCTTGGAGATGGCCGCGCACATCCGCGCCGGCGACCTTGAGGGCGCCGTGAGCCGCGGACTCATGGACTGCATCGGCTGCGGCTCCTGCGCCTACGTCTGTCCGGGCCACATCCCGCTGGTGCAGTTCTTCAACTATGCCAAGGGCGACATGGCCGCGCGTGGCCGCGCCAAGCAGAAACAGGCCGAGACCAAGCGGCTCGCCGAGCAGCGCACGGCCCGCATGGAGGCCATCAAGGCGGCCAAGCGCGAGGCCATGGCGAAGCGCAAGCGTGAGATGGCCGCGAAGAAGAAGGCCGAGGCCGAGCAGGCGGCGGCGCCCTCGGCGCACGCCGCAACCCCGATAGCGGAAACCCTAACCGCCGAAACCCCGGCCGAGACGGAGGCCTGAGATGAGCATCGAGACCCCGGCCGCCCAGGCCGGGCCATTCGCCCACGAGCCGGTCAGCATCTCCCGCACCATGGGCCTGGTGATGCTGGCGCTGCTGCCCGCCACGGTCTTCGGGCTCTGGCAGTTCGGCTGGCCAGCCATCTATCTCTTCGCCGCGACCATTGCGTCGGCCCTGGTGTTCGAGGCCATGAGCCTGCGCGTTGCCGGCAAGCCGGTGCGCCCCTTCCTCCTCGACGGCTCGGCCCTGCTGACCGGTTGGCTGCTCGCCATGACCCTGCCGCCCTGGGCGCCCTGGTGGATCGGGGTGGTTGGGAGCTTCATGGCCATCGTCATCGCCAAGCAGGTCTTCGGCGGGATCGGCCAGAACCTCTTCAACCCGGCCATGGTCGCCCGCGTTGCCCTCTTGATCGCCTTCCCCCTGGAGATGACCAGCTTCGTCGTGCCGACGCCCCTGTTCTCCGCCGAGGCGCCCGGGCTGCTCCAGGGGTTGGCGATCACCTTCGGCGGTCAGGGCTTCGACGCGTTCAGCGGGGCGACCGTCCTCGGGCACGTGCGCACGGAACTCGGTCAGGGCCATGAGTTGTCGGTCATCCTGCCCGGTCTGTTCGGCCCGCTGTCCGGTGCCCTGGGCACGGTGGCCGGCAGTCTGGGCGAGACGTCCGCCCTGCTCCTGCTCTTGGGCGGGCTGCTGCTGCTCTACAAGCGGATCATCACCTGGCACATCCCGCTCGCCATGTTGGCGACCGTCGCGATCCTGGCGACCCTCCTGCATCTCTATGATCCGGAGCGCTACGCCGGAGCCCTCTACCACCTGGTCTCGGGCGCGACGCTGCTCGGCGCCTTCTTCATCGCGACCGACCTGGTGACCTCGCCCGTCTCGGCGCGCGGCCAGATCCTCTTCGGTGTCGGATGCGGGCTCCTGGTCTATGTCATTCGCACCTGGACCAGCTATCCGGAAGGCGTCGCCTTCGCGGTGATGCTCATGAATGCCTGTACCCCATTGATCGACCACTATGTGAAGCCGCGCATCTACGGCCGCGATCGCAAGGGTAGCCCGATCGAGTATGCCGATGACGCGGGGGTGAGCCGATGAGCGACGTCGCCTGGTCGAACTTCAAGCAAGGCATTGGCTATCAGGGGCTGCTGCTCGGCTTCACCGTGGCCGCGGCGGCCACCCTGCTGGTCGTGGCGGATCGCCTGACCCGGGAGCCGATCGCGCTGCGCCATGCCGAGGACATGAATGCCTCCCTGGCCGAGGTCATCCCGGCCTCGCTGCACGACAACGATCTGCTGGCCAACAGCGTCACGCTGACGGACGCCTCGGGCGAGCCCGTCACCGTCTATCGCGCCCTCTCCGGTCACCAGGTCACCGCGCTCGCCTACCAGGTCAAGGCGTTCGGCTACGCCGGCGAGATCGACGTCATGCTCGGACTCGCCGCCGACGGCAAGATCCTCGGTGTCCGGGTGCTGTCCCACAAGGAGACGCCTGGTCTGGGGGACAAGATCGAGGTCGGCAAAGCGGACTGGGTGCGCGCCTTCGAAGGCCGCTCACTCGGCGATCCGCCGGCCGAGCGCTGGGGGGTCAAGAAGGACGGCGGTGACTTCGACCAGTTCAGCGGGGCCACCATCACGCCGCGAGGCGTGGTGCGCGGCATCAAGGGCGGGCTGGAGTTCTTCGCGGCCAACCGCGACGCGCTCACGGCCACCGTCGTCATCCAACGGCGCGAAGACCGCGCCGGCGCCATCCAGCCGAGTCATCCGTGAGGCCGCAGCATGACTGATTCAGACACCAAGCAGGGCACTCCCTGGGGGCGCATCGCGCGCGACGGCATCTGGTCCAACAACGTGATCCTCAGCCAGAGCCTCGCGCTCTGTCCGACGCTTGCCGTCACCGGGACCGCGACCAACGGGCTGGGCATGGGGCTCGCGACCACCGCCGTGCTGACCGTCTCCAATGTGCTGGTGTCCCTCATCCGGGGTGCCGTCACGCCGGAGGTGCGCATCCCGGTCTACATCGTGGTGATCGCCACGCTCGTGACCCTGGTGGACCTTGGCCTCAACGCCTATGCCCACGAGCTGCACAAGGTCTTGGGGCTCTTCATCGCGCTCATCGTGGTCAACTGCGCCATCCTTGGGCGGGCGGAGTCCTTCGCCTCCAAGAATCGGGTCCTGCCCGCCGCCCTGGACGGCTTGATGATGGGGCTGGGCTTCACCATCACGCTCGTCGTGCTTGGCGGTGTGCGCGAGATCTTCGGGACGGGAACGCTCTTCGCCGGGGCCTCTCAGCTGCTCGGTCAGGCCATGTCGTTCCTCGAGCTGACACTCATACCTGACTACCGCGGCTTCCTGATCGCCATTCTGCCGCCGGGGGGATTCCTGGCGCTCGGATTCCTGCTCGCGGCGAAGCGCGTCATCGACGCACGTGCCGCCGATGCGGCCAAGCGTCGAGCCACGGTGGCGGCGGCGATCGGCTGAGCCGGCCGTCGTCACGAGATCGAGATCCTGGGAGACGAAGAAGATGCTGGTTGGTGTCGCCTACGCAGACAAGTTCAAACAGACCTGGCTCAAGCTGGACATGCCCGACGGCAGCACCATTCGGGATGCCATCGAGCGCTCCGGTCTGCTCGATCAGTTCCCGGAGATCGACCTGGACGTCAACAAGGTCGGCATCTTCGGCAAGATCAGCAAGCTGGACACCAAGCTGACCGACGGCAATCGCGTCGAGATCTACCGGCCCATCACGGCGGATCCCGAGCTGGTCGAGCGGCGCGATCAGGATGAGGATGATTGAGGTGTCAGGTGTCAGGTGTCAGGTGCTTTGAGCCGTTGCCTGGCTGACGGAGGTCCTGGTCGTCACCCAGCGCGGCGGCTGAGAGGCGCGAACCGAATTCGAGAGACGCTTGAGCGACCGTGAACACCACAGCCTGACAGCGGAAACTCAATCGTTGCGTTGTGCTCCGCACATCGGCCATGTGCCTTCGGTGCACCGCGCGCATTCGGCGCCATTCGGCGAATTCCGGGAATGATATTACCCACGAGGCCGGGATGTTTTTTCCGTCTCGCGGCACCGCTCTGCGGGGCCACGCGTCTCTCCGGCGCTCTGCGCCAACACCGCTCGACCACAAACGCCTGGATCACTCCCACCCGCCAGGACCCGCGGTTTCGATCCCGTAGGATGGGCAAAGCCCTGGCGATGCGCTTCTTTCGCAGTGCCGAGGGTCGCGGGGCGTGCCCATCATCCCTGCTCGGCGTCTTGCAAGATGGGCACGTCCGTTTGGCGTCGAGCTTGGGCTCGATCTCAGAGCGCGGACTTTGCCCATCCTACCGATCCGGATCTATTTGGGTACGATCATTTCCGGATATCGCCTTAGCCCGTGGGGAGTTGTTACTTCGGTGCGTGTTGCTGGACGGGCGGGCCTGTGGAAAAACAGTCATGGGCCGGAAGCTCGCAAAATCGTGCGACGATGCGAGAACTGACCCCTTACCGCCGCCGATGCGAGAACTGACCCCTTACCGCCGTGTCAGCGCCGGACGCCAGCGCGATTGACTCCGCCATTCCAATTGCCGGGTTTGGGGGCAGCCACCGCTCGACCCACGGGGGCGACAGGGACAGGCACCGGGCGGACCACAGGTGCAACGCGAACTGCGGGGCGCACCACACAGCCCTTCGGAACACCGACGGTCTTGCAATAGACCACGGCGCTGGCGGGCGCGGTGGCGAACGTCAGCGTCAAGGCAATGGCGGAAAAGAGAATTGAGCGATTCATCAAAGGCTCCTCGGTGCGGGCAATGGTTCGTGAGCGTGAGGTTGGCGTCGGGCAATCCCAACCAAAATGATTGGATACCTTCGGCGGCCAACATGCAAGCAGCCCCGGCTAATGGGTAACGGAGGGTAAAGGCTCGCCGCCCGAGCGAGGTCGAGATCTTGGGCTGCGAGTTTCCGCTCCTGGGGCAGACTCTTTACCGCCGTCGATCGGTTGGGCGAATCGTCGAAATGCGTGACGGTATGGCGTTGGAAACGACGTCTCGGCTGGAAACGACGCTCCAGCCGTGACAGCGCATCCCGCGCCCCGCCTCAGATTTGAATCCCGCGCGTCTCCAGCTGCCGCCGAACGATGGGATCGGTACGGTTCTTGGATGTGGCGGCCTTCATGAAGACCACGACCCGATCGATGTCGCGGATCACTCCGAGCAGGGTTTCATCGTCTTCATGCATGGCGCGGAGCGACTCGAAGGCGATGTCCATCAGTTGCTCGTCGGCGCGTGCGATGCCGACGGCATAGGCAATGTTGCACGCAAGTCCACGCTCGTGATGGTGCATGCGGCTGGCGAAACGTCGCCAGGCGCCGAGCCAGCCCTCCCACTCCATCGCGGAGACGTTGCTGCGGCTGGTGCGTAGGAAGAGCACCACCTTGAGGAGCTCGTCCCGCCAGGCCCATGCCGGGGAGCCCTGCTTCCTGCGTACCCGCTCCACGACGCGGCCGTGATACTCCACGCAGTGATCGCACTGGTAGTAGAGGCCGAGCGCGTAGGCCACGTACTCGCGATCCAGCTCGCTGAGCGTAAAGGGATCTGACTCGCCTGGTGCGCCCGAGAACGTATGGGCGTGTAGCTCGTTCAGAACGTCGTTGAAGGGTTGGCCTTGAATGGACTCGCGGACTGCTTGACCTGCCACCGGTAGAACCTCTATGGAATGCTGCTGTTGGGGGGGCGATGCTACGCACGGCTATGCCGCACTGCAACATAAGAGATTGCTGCTAGACCGCGCGCTTCAACCCCCCGCGACTCTGCCCTTGTCGAGATTGCTGTCAGCATAGGCGTCTGCGGCGAAGCAGGCTGTGATCCACATCGCTAACGGGCGTTGCTGGCCCAGGGCCGGCGTCGTGGGCTGGTCTTTGCGTCAGCGCTCGGGCCTGCGCCGCGGTACGAAACGCTGCAAATGGGCCTTGAGCGGCTGGAGGCTGTGCGCGGCGTCGACCGTCCCATAGCGTGCGGGAAGATAGAGCGCGATGAAGCGACTCACGGGCGCCCGCAGATCCGGTCGGACGCTGGCGACACGCTCGCCATAGTCCCTCGGGCCTTCATGGTGAAGACGCGGGATGCCAGCCCGCGCGAGCTTGCGGCAGAAGCGCGCATAGAGTGCGTCGAGAGGGTCTTCCGCGGGCTTGTCGCGCATCAGTCCGAGCATGACGACAGCCAGGGTCAGGGAGATGGCGACGAGCATCAAGGCCGCCAGGCCGTATTCCCGCAAGGCGCCGAGACCCATGCGGTCGAGCAGGGCGAGCTGATCCTCGGAGGAGAAGTCCAGCACCCAGTTCTGCCAGCCGGCGTCCAGCGTGTCGGCGAGGAGCCGCAGGCCGCGGACGAAACGGACGATGCCGCTGGCGTCGTCGAGATCGAAGCGCACCGATGCGCCGGCCCCCAGCAGGCGCGACGCACTGCTGCGGTCGATCCGCGAGGGGTCGACGGCCGCTGTCGGGTCCACGCGCACCCAGCCGCGCCCCGCGATCAGGACCTCGGCCCAGGCATGAGCGTCCGATTGGCGGACGATCTGGTAGCCGCCGATGTCGTTGTCCTCACCGCCCAGGTAGCCGAGCACGATGCGCGAGGGGATGCCGCCGATCCGCATGAGCAGGGCGAAGGCGCTGGCGTAGTGCTCGCAGAAGCCGCTGCGCGTTTCGAAGAGGAACTCGTCCGCCGGATTGCGGCTCAGCGCCGGCGGCTCCAGGGTGTAATGGAAGGCCTCGCGATTGAAGAAGGCGAGACCGCGCTGCACCAGTTGCCAGTCCGTATCGGTTTGCGTCTTCCAGTCCGCGACGAGCGCGCGCATGCGCGGCGTGATGTTGTCCGGCAGGCGCAGTGCAAACTCACGCAGCGCCGGGCTGGGTTCCGTTGTCCGATAGACGAGCGCGGAGCGCACGCGATAGCGCTTGAGCGCGTTGATGGGCCGGTGCGAGATGATCTGCAGATCAGGCGTGACGAAGGCGCCCTCGGGTGCGCTGACCGGCATATCCAAGGCGAAGAGCCAGCGCTGTTTGGTTGGCTCCAGGACGATCTCGTAGTCGATGGGCGCCTCGGCTTGCAGCAAGCCGGCGGCGGCGTCGCGCGGCGGGGTGCCCGGCGTCCAGCGCCGTCCGTCCATCTCCCAGAGCACCGGGCCGCGCCAGTAGAGCTGGTCGCGCGCCGGGGGCGTGCTGTCGAAGCGGATGCGGAAGGCGCCTTCGCCATCGACGACCAGCTTGCTGATGTCGCCGGGCTCCATGGTGTCGGACATGCCGGTCATGGCGGCGTCGCGCTCGAAGCCGAGGTTCCAGAGCGGCGCGTTGAGGCGCGGGAAGAGGACGAAGAGCACCAGCGTCAGGGGGAGCGCCTGCAGCGACAGGTTGAGCGCGACGCGCAGCGCGGGTCGCGCGCTCGCGTCTCTGAATCCGGCGTTCAGATGCGCCAGGAGCGCCACGACGCCGAGGGCGATGGCACCCAGATAGGCCGCCATGGAGAAGGACTCGTCGAACAGAAACTGCACCACGATGAGGAAGCCGATGAGGATGGTGACCAGGCGCAGATCTCGCTTGGACTTCAGCTCCAGCAGTTTGAGCGTGATCATGGTCGCGAAGAGCGCGGCGCCGCCGTCCTGGCCCGCCAGGGTGTGGTAGCCGTGCAGGCAGTTGGCCACGCCGGCGAAGGTCAGCAGTATGCGCACGCCGGTGCCTGGCATGGCCGAGGGCCAGCGCACGGCGAGCAGCCGAACGGCGAAGATGAGCACCAGAAAGGCATTGACCTGCCAGTGCAGATGCCACATCAGGGGCAGGCTGGCGGCCATGACGAGGAGGCTGGTCCAGAGGGCCTGCCGGGGCTCTGCGTGCTCGCCGATCGGGATGGTTTTTTCAGACATCGTGGAAGAGTGCGAGTCGGGTGAGGCAGCGCTGGGCATGGGCGGCGCCTTGCGCGAGCGGTTCGGTGCCATCGGGTAGACGCAGTCCGAAGCGCAGGCCCGCCTCGCTTGCATCCAGGATCTGGCGGCTCATGAGGCTGAGGCGCGTTTCGGTGTCCGTGGCGCGCAGCCCGGACCAGTCGATCCAGACCTCCTGGCCCTGCTCGCCGCCGAATTCCTTCACTAAGAGTCCGCGCTCGCGGGCGAAGGCCTTCCAGTCGATGTGCTTGGGGGAGTCGCCCGGTCGGTAACGGCGCGAGCCGAGGTAGTCCTCCGCGCCCTCTCCGCTGTGCTTGTGCGGACGGCGATTGTCCCCGGCATCGGGGCTCGGCTCCGGGGCATGTGCCGCCGGAGCTGGATAGACCAGCGTGGTTGCGGCGGCGTCCACATAGCACCAGGCGCGAAACAGGCGCATGGGATGCCGGGTCTCCAGCGTGATGGAGCCGAGCCGCAGCAGGCCCCGGCGCAGCGCGGGCACCGCGAGGCCGAGCGAGCCCTGGTCATTGGCCGGCACGAACAGGGGTGGCGGGGTGTCCTGAGCTTTGCGGACGTGGATGTCATGGCGCATGCGCCGACCCTCGGCCCGCAGCGTGACCTCGAAGGTTGCCGTTTCACCGGCGAAGACGGCCGGCCCGCCGCGGGCCTGAACCGCGAGCCCGAGCAGGTTGAGCCAGGCGTGATGCATGGCGATCACGCCGACCGACGCCAGGAAGAAGGTGAAGAGGAGGCCGAGGTTGTTCTGATAGTTCAGCGAGCCCAGCAGCATGACCAGCATGACGGCGCCATAGGTCATCCCGGCCGCTGTCGGCAGGATGTAGATCTGGCGCGCGCCGACCCGCGCGACGCCGTCTGGCCCCATGGGAACCCGGCGCAGCATCCCCTCGAAGTGCCGCGCGATGCGTGTCTTGAGCGCGCGGATCGGGTGGCGGGACGTCCCGGTATCCGAGGGCTTGGCCCGGATCCGGCGGAATCGCGTTGCGAGGATCGAAGACATGCTGCAAGCGCTGCCGAGTTAGAGCGCGACGCTCTCGAGGATGAAGGGTGCCACATCCTCCTCGCCCGCGCGCTGGCCCAGCTCGCCGCAGACCAGCCGATGGACGACACAGGCCGGCAGCACCGTCTGCACGTCCTCGGGGATGACGTAGTCGCGTCCGGCGAGCAAGGCCCAGGCCTTGGCGGCATGCAGCATGCCGAGCCCGGCCCTGGGCGAGAGTCCGTAGGCGAAACGTTCCGAGCCGCGCGTGAACTGCAGGATGGCGTGGATGTAGTCGATGATGGGGCGGGCGGCGTGGATCTGGGTGGCCGACTGCTGCAGCCCGATCAGCTGGGCATTGGTCAAGGCCGGCGCCTGGCGCGCGACCATGTCGCGCCTGTCCTCGCCGGCGAGCAGCCGCTTCTCCTGCTCGGCATCCGGATACCCCAGGCGGATGCGCATCAGGAAGCGGTCGAGCTGCGATTCGGGCAGCGGATAGGTGCCGACCTGATGCAGCGGATTCTGGGTCGCGATGACGAAGAAGGGCTCGGGCAGGGGGCGGGTCTCGCCCTCGACGGTGACCTGGCGCTCCTCCATGGCCTCAAGCAGCGCGCTCTGCGCCTTGGGCGTGGCCCGGTTGATCTCGTCGGCCAGAATGAGTTGGGAGAAGACCGGCCCAGGATGAAAGCGGAACCCCTCGGTGGCGCGGTCGTACACCGAGACCCCAACGACATCGGCCGGCAGCAGGTCGCTGGTGAACTGGATGCGTGCATAGTCGAGGCCCAGGAGGCGGGCGAGGAGATGGGCGAGGGTGGTCTTGCCGACGCCCGGCAGGTCTTCGATCAGCAGGTGTCCTCGGGCCAGGATGCAGGCGAGGGCCAGCCGAAGCTCGTGGTCCTTACCGAGGATGACCGTCCGAGCGCTGTCGAGAATGCTCTCGGCGAGGACCGGACGGGGGCGAGTCTCGGTCTGGGGCTGACGTTGCGCTAGATTCGTTAAATTCATTGTCCGGTGACTCCCTCAGGGGCGTGTAGCCCATCGGATCGAGAATAAGTCTCTCTTTTCAAGCGTCTTTACCCTGCCGCTTTGGGTTAGACTAGCGAGCTTGATTGGTTCAGGCTCACTGTGATGATTGCAAGCGATGCATACGATGTGGTGGTCGTCGGCGGCGGGCACGCCGGCACCGAGGCGGCGCTCGCCGCCGCGCGCTGCGGGGCGCGTACCCTGCTGCTCACCCAGAACATCGAGACCATTGGTCAGATGAGCTGCAATCCGGCGATCGGCGGCATCGGCAAGGGTCATCTGGTCAAGGAGATCGATGCCCTCGGTGGCCTCATGGCGCGGGCGGCGGACCGCGGCGGCATCCAGTTCCGCATCCTCAATGCCAGCAAGGGACCCGCGGTGCGGGCGACCCGCGCCCAAGCGGACCGCGTGCTCTACAAGGCCGCGGTGCGCGGCGCCGTCGAGCGTCAGCCCGGACTCGCCATCTTCCAGCAGGCCGTCGATGACCTCCTCGTCGAACAGGATCGCGTCGTCGGTGTCCAGACCCAGATGGGGCTGCGCTTCATGGCGCGCGCCGTGGTGCTGACGGTCGGGACCTTTCTCGGCGGCCGTATCCATATCGGACTTTCGAACTATGAGGGCGGCCGCGCCGGGGATCCACCGTCCAACGCCCTTGCAAGACGGCTGCGCGAGCTGCCATTTCGTGTTGAGCGTCTCAAAACCGGCACGCCGGCGCGTATCGACAGCCGCAGCATCGACTACAGCCGCCTGCAGGAGCAGCCCGGCGACGATCCGGTCCCGATCTTTTCCTTCCTGGGCAGTCCGGCCGACCACCCGCGTCAGATCAGTTGTCACATCACCCACACCAATGAAAGGACGCATGACATCATTCGTTCGGGTCTGTCCCGCTCGCCGCTCTTCACCGGCGTGATCGAGGGTGTTGGGCCGCGCTACTGTCCCTCCATCGAGGACAAGATCGTGCGCTTCGCCGACAAGGCGTCGCACCAGATCTTTCTCGAGCCGGAAGGGCTCGACACCCACGAGGTCTATCCCAACGGCATCTCGACCAGCCTGCCCTACGACATCCAGGAGTCCCTGGTGCGCTCCATCGCCGGGCTCGAGCAGGCCCATCTCACGCGCCCTGGCTATGCCATCGAGTACGACTTCTTCGACCCGCGCGACCTCAAGCCGACGCTGGAGACCCGCTTCGTCGAAGGCCTTTTCTTCGCCGGACAGATCAACGGGACGACCGGTTATGAGGAGGCCGCCGCCCAGGGTCTGCTCGCCGGCGCCAACGCCGCGCTTCAGGTCCAGGGGCGCGAGGCCTGGCAGCCGCGCCGCGACGAGGCCTATCTCGGCGTCATGGTCGACGACCTCATCACCCGCGGCACCAACGAACCCTACCGCATGTTCACCAGCCGAGCTGAGTACCGGCTCATGCTTCGCGAAGACAATGCGGATCTGCGCTTGACAGAGACCGGTCGGCGGCTCGGCTTGGTTGGGGACGATCAGTGGCGCCGCTTCGAGGCGAAGCGGGAGGCGATCGAGCGGGAGCGTCAGCGCCTGCGCGAGACCTGGGTGCGGCCCGATGCCCTGAATGCGGAGCTGGCGACGCGCATTCTCGGCGAGCCACTGCGGCGAGAGGCGCGCGCGCTGGACCTGCTGGCGCGCCCGAGCATTGGCTACGATGGGGTTCGGGCGCTGGCCGGCGATCCCCCCGAGCCGCTGCCGCGAGATGTCACCGAGCAGCTCGAGATCCAGTCCCGCTATGACGGCTACATCAGCCGCCAGGGCGCCGAGATCGCGCGTCAGCGCGCGCAGGAGACCAAGGCGCTGCCGGGTGATTTCGACTACGACCAGGTGCGCGGTCTCTCCGTCGAGGTGCGCGAGAAGCTCGTGCGGGTGCGTCCGGCGACCATCGGTCAGGCCGCGCGCATTCCGGGGGTCACGCCGGCGGCGGTCTCCTTGCTGCTCATCCATCTGAAGCGCAGCGCGGTCGCGTCATGACCATGGCTGGGCGTGCGACGGATCCTGGCGCTGAAGCGGGCCTGTCGGAGCGTCTGTCGGCGGGGGCGCAAGCGCTGGGGCTCGGGCTGACGGCGGATCGGCAAGGGCTGCTCCTGCGGTTTCTCGCCATGCTCGTGCACTGGAATCGGGCCTACAACCTGACGGCCGTGCGCGATCCGCTTGAGATGGTCGCCAAACACCTGCTCGATAGCCTCGCCATCCATGATTTTCTCTTCGGCGATCGCGTGCTCGACGTCGGCACCGGCGCCGGACTGCCCGGAATCCCGCTCGCCATTCTGAGCCCGGAGCGGCGTTTCTGGTTGCTCGACAGCAACGGCAAGAAGGTGCGCTTCGTCCGTCAGGTCGTCTTGGAGTTGGGGCTCGCCAATGTCGAGCCGGTCCAGTCGCGCATCGAAACGTACCGGCCGCAGGGAAAATTCAGTACCATAGTGAGTCGTGCAGTCGCCGCCGACGACATCCTGCGAGCCCCGACGGCCCAGTGGCTCGCGCGCCCCGGTCGACTGCTCCTGATGAAGGGGCGCGAGACCGAAGAACCGCTGGATACCTCGGCCTTTTCGGCCGCCGCCCCGCGTGTCCATCGCCTCAGCGTGCCTTTCCTGGACGTGTCACGGCATTTGATCGAAATCCGGAGTGATTGAGCCGACCATGGTCAACATCATCGCGATCGCCAACCAGAAGGGCGGGGTCGGCAAGACCACGACGGCGGTCAATGTCGCCGCCTCGCTGGCATCGCTCAAGCATCGCGTCCTGCTCGTGGACCTCGATCCCCAAGGCAACGCGACCATGGGCTGCGGGGTCGACAAGCACACGCTGGATTACACGACCTGCGATCTGTTGCTCACCGACATCCCCATCGCGGACTGCATTCAGCGCGTCACCGAGCCCTCGCCGGGCTTCGATCTGCTGCCCGCGAATGGCGATCTGACCGCGGCCGAGATCGGGCTGATCGATTCCGAAGACCGCGAGCGCCGGCTCAGCAAGGTGCTGAGCAGCGCGGCCCAGGCCTATGAGACCGTCATCGTCGACTGCCCGCCGTCGTTGAACATGCTCACCGTGAATGCCCTGGTCGCGGCGCAGGGCGTGCTGATTCCCATCCAGTGCGAGTACTACGCACTCGAGGGGCTCTCTGCCTTGCTGGACACGGTCGAGCAGATCCGCGAGAACCGCAACGCGGGGCTGCGCATCGAGGGCATCCTGCGCACCATGCACGATCCGCGCAACAATCTTGCCAATCAGGTCTCGACCCAGCTCATCACCCACTTCAAGGACGACGTCTACCGCACCATCATCCCGCGCAACGTGCGTCTGGCGGAGGCGCCGAGCCATGGCCAATCCGCCTTGATCTATGACCCCTTGTCCAAGGGGGCCATCGCTTACCTGGCGCTCGCGAGCGAGATCCTGCGCCGCAACGACAAGCGCAAGCGCGCCGCCTGATTCGAGGACGCATGGATATCGAGCAAAAGTCTTCCGTCAAGAAGAAGGGTCTGGGTCGCGGTCTGGATGCCCTGCTCGGTGCCGCGCGCACGCCGCCGGTGGCCGTCGAGTCAGGCGCCGAGGGTGGTAGCGTTGCCCAGGCATCCGAGCAGGTCGCTCGCCTGCCGCTGGAGCATATTCAGCGTGGTCGCTACCAGCCGCGCCGCGACTTCGATCCGGACGCCATGCGCGAGCTTGCCGACTCCATCCTGGCGCAGGGTGTGATCCAGCCGGTGGTGGTGCGCCCGCTCCCGGAGCCTGCGGAGGGTGTGGCGCGCTACGAACTGATTGCCGGCGAGCGGCGCTGGCGCGCCTGCCAGCAGGCGGGAATCGCGGAGATCCCGGTCGTCATCCGCGAGGTCGACGAGCAGTCGGCCCTGGCGATCGGGCTCATCGAGAACATCCAGCGGGCGGACCTCAACCCACTGGAGGAGGCCAGCGCCCTGGAGCGGCTGATCGCCGAGTTCGGCCTGACCCATCAGCAGATCGCCGAGGCCGTGGGCAAGTCCCGCACCATGGTGACCAACCTGCTGCGCCTGCTGGAACTCAATGCCGATGTGAAGGCGCTGGTCGAGCAGTCGCGCCTGGAGATGGGGCACGCGCGCGCGCTTCTTGGGCTGAAGGGCGCCGCCCAGAGCCAGGCGGCGCGCCAGGTGGTCGCCGGCGGACTCTCGGTGCGCGAGACCGAGCGCATGGTGCGGCGGCTCCAGCAGGCGGAGGACGTCGGCGCGAGCGGATCGACGCAACCGGAGCCGGATCCGAATATCCGTCGCCTACAGACCGACCTGACCGACAAGCTCGGTGCGCGCGTGCAGATCCAGCACGGCAATCGCGGCTCGGGCAAGCTGGTCATCGCCTACAACACCCTCGATGAGCTCGACGGGATACTGGCGCATATCAAGTGAGCGCCGCGTCGCCGGGGGCCTCGATCGCGGGCGGTTTCGCGCATCGCAGGATCCGCTTGGCCTCAGATCGATGAATGGATGCATCTAAATTCCTTGGGTTGCGTTGACCCTATATCCGTAACCCCTTATACTTCGCGCCCGGTGAGCCAGGCGCTCACCAACTCGCGATGATCTGATGCAACAGCCTGACGCGCACCGGGCCAAGAGGATCCTAAAGATCCAATTCCTTCTTGGCCTGTTTTTAGCATTCGCAGCTCTGCCGTTTGGCGTTCCAGTTGCAATTTCAGTGCTGATCGGGGCCGGAACCTGCGTGCTGGCAAACGCCATGCTCGTCGGTTGGGTTTTTCGCGAATACCGTGCTCAACAGCCAGAGCGGCTTCTTGCCCGTTTCTACGGTGCCGAGGCCGCCAAGATCGTATTGATCGTCGGTGTATTCGCCGTTGCCTTCGCAACGCTCGACGACTTGAACATAGCGGCATTGCTTGCGGCCTATTTTCTGGTCCAGGTCGTTGCAACTGTCATTGCCGCTCAACTGGACAGCCGAACCACGAAGTGAGAATGATCGATGTCTTCTGCTGAAACGCTCACCTCCCAGCAATATATCCAGCACCATCTCACGAACCTGACGCTCGGATTTCATCCGGAGCATGGGCTTGGCTTTGCGCACGATAGCGCGGAGGCGGCTGAGATGGGGTTCTGGGCGATCAACGTCGACACCATGTTCTTCTCGATCCTGCTTGGTTCGGTGTTCATCTGGCTGTTCCGTAAGGTCGCCGAGAGTGCCACCGCCGGCGTTCCGGGCGGCGCCCAGAATTTCGTCGAGTGGATCGTCGACTTCGTCGAGGAGAACGTTCGCGGCTCCTTCAGCGGGAAGAACCCCATGGTCGCCCCCTTGGCGCTGACCATCTTCGTCTGGGTCTTCCTCATGAACCTCATGGATCTGCTCCCGGTCGACCTGATTCCGCATCTCTTCGGTCAGCTGATGGCCGTCTTCGGTGCCGACCCGCATCATGTCTATCTGAAAGTGGTCCCCACCACCGACCCGAACGCCACCTTCGGCATGGCGCTGATGGTCTTTTTCATGGTGCTCTACTACAGCGTCAAGATGAAAGGCGTCGGCGGCTTTCTTGGCGAGCTGACCCTGCAGCCCTTCGGCAAGTGGGGCATGCCGGCCAACCTCATTCTCGAGGGGATCAGTCTGCTGTCGAAACCCGTCTCGCTGGCGCTGCGGTTGTTCGGCAACATGTACGCTGGCGAAATGATCTTTATCCTCATCGCGCTGCTCTATGGCGGCGGGGTGGTGCTCGATGGAACGGCTGGAGTGCTTCAGTTCGTCTGGGCCGTGTTCCATATCCTCATTATTACGCTTCAGGCGTTCATCTTCATGGTGCTGACCATCGTCTATCTCGACATGGCCCATCAGGAGCATCACTGATCGCGTCTGTTGTCCATCTGATTCGACCGTTCTTCTTTCATCAGGCTTTTTAGTCTTCGTTCATTAACCGTCTTAACTCACTAACCCCTGGGGGATCTCATGGAGCTCGAAGTCGCACAAGCATTCGCTATGGCTATCAAATTCATCGGCGCTGGCCTCATGCTCGGCCTCGGTGCAGTTGGCGCCGGCGTTGGCATCGGTGTCCTGGGTGGCCGCTTTCTGGAAGGCGCCGCGCGTCAGCCCGAGCTCATCCCGATGCTCCGCACCCAGTTCTTCATCGTCATGGGTCTGGTCGACGCGCTGCCAGTCATCGCGATCGCCATGGGTCTGTACCTGATGTTCGCTGCCTAATACCGCGTCCGGCTCAGCCGGGGCCGGGCTAGCGCCTGTCACCCTGACTTGGTTCGAGGCTAAGGCACGAGGCAACGATATGAATATCAATCTGACTCTGTTCGCCCAGATGATCACCTTCGCGGTGTTCGTCGGGTTCTGTATGAAGTATGTCTGGCCCCCCATCGTGAATGCGTTGGCGGAGCGTAAGGCGAAAATCGCGGAAGGTCTCGCTGCCGGCGAACGTGGCCATCAAGAAAAGGCTCTTGGTGAGCAGCGCGCGCTCGAAGTGATGAAGGAGGCGAAGGCCACCGCGGCCGAGATCGTCGGTCAGGCGCAGAAGCGCGCGACCGATATCGTCGAGGAGGCCAAGGTCGATGCGCGCACCGAGGGTGATCGCATCGTTGCCGCGGCTCAGGCGGAGATCGAGCGTGAGGCCAACCGTGCGCGCGAGGAGCTGCGCGAGAAGGTCGCGACGCTCGCCATCGCTGCCGCCGAGAAGATCCTCAAGAAAGAGATTGACATCGATATCCATCGGTCGATCGTTGACGATTTCGCCAAGCAGCTCTAGGGAATCACCATGGCCGGAGATATCACCACCATCGCGCGCCCCTATGCCGAAGCGGTCTTCGAGCGCGCTAAGGAAGCCGGGCAGATCGCTGCTTGGTCCGAGGCGCTGGCGTTGCTATCAGCGGTGACGTCCGATCCCCAAGTGGCCGCCCAGATCGGCAATCCAACCGTGCCGAGAGAGTCGATCCGCGACCTCGTCCTCGAGGTCTGCGGCGACGCACTGCCCGCGGAAGCCGTCAATCTCTTGAAGTTGCTGACGCTCAATGCGCGGCTCGATGCGGTCTGCGAGATCGCTCGACTGTTCGAGGAGCGGCGCATCGCCGATGAGGGCGTCCGGCATGTCCTGGTCCGCAGCGCCTTCGAGGTGGATGCCGAGCAGCAGGAAGCGCTTGCGAAGGCGCTTTCCAAGCGTCTGGGCGGTCAGGTCGACCTTGAGGTCGAGACGGACAGCGCCCTGCTCGGCGGCATCGAGATTCGCGCTGGCGACCTCGTGATCGACGACTCGGTCCGCGGCAAGATCAAGCAACTCGCCCACGCTTTGCAATTCTGAACTGGACACCGCCATGCAACTGAATCCATCCGAGATCAGCGATCTCATCAAACAGAAGATCGAGAAGTTCGATCTTCAGACCGAGGCCCGGACCGAAGGGTCGATCGTCAGTCTGACCGACGGCATCGTGCGTATTCACGGTCTGTCCGACGCGCAGTACTACGAGATGCTCGAGTTTCCGGGCGACACCTATGGACTGGCGCTGAACCTGGAGCGTGACTCGGTTGGCGCGGTCATCCTGGGTGACTACACGCACCTCTCCGAAGGCGATTGGGTTCGCTGCACGGGGCGTGTGCTTGAAGTTCCGGTTGGCGAGGGCCTGCTGGGTCGCGTCGTCGACGCACTGGGTAATCCCCTAGACGGCAAGGGTCCGATCGACGCCGCCGGGACGTCCCCGATCGAGAAGGTGGCGCCTGGCGTTATCGCCCGCCAGTCGGTCGACCAGCCGGTTCAGACCGGCCTCAAGGCCATCGACGCCATGGTGCCGGTCGGCCGCGGCCAGCGCGAGCTGATCATCGGCGACCGCCAGACCGGTAAGACGGCTGTCGCGATCGACGCCATCATCAATCAGAAAGACACCGGCGTTAAGTGTATCTACGTCGCCGTCGGCCAGAAGAACTCCTCCATCGCCGGCATCGTGCGCAAGCTCGAAGAGCACGGCGCCATGGATCACACGATCATCGTCGCCGCACCGGCGGCCGATTCCGCGGCCATGCAGTTCCTCGCACCCTACGCGGGCTGCACCATGGGCGAGTACTTTCGCGACAAGGGCGAAGATGCCCTCATCGTCTACGACGACCTCACCAAGCAGGCGTGGGCCTATCGTCAGGTCTCGCTGCTGCTGCGCCGTCCGCCGGGTCGCGAGGCCTATCCGGGCGACGTCTTCTACCTGCACTCGCGTCTGCTGGAGCGCGCCGCGCGCGTCAATGCCGACTATGTCGCGAAAGCCACCAACGGCAAGGTCACCGGCAAGACCGGATCGCTGACGGCGCTGCCGATCATCGAGACCCAGGCTGGCGACGTGTCCGCCTTCGTTCCGACCAACGTCATCTCCATCACGGACGGTCAGATCTTCCTGGAGACCGACCTCTTCAACGCGGGTATCCGTCCGGCCATCAACGCCGGTCTCTCGGTGTCTCGTGTCGGTGGTGCGGCCCAGACCAAGATCATCAAGAAGCTTGGTGGCGGTATTCGTCTGGCACTCGCCCAGTATCGTGAGCTGGCGGCCTTCTCGCAGTTCGCCTCCGACCTCGACGAGTCGACCCGCAAGCAGCTGCAGCGCGGTGAGCGCGTGACCGAGCTGATGAAGCAGCTCCAGTACTCGCCAATGAGCGTTGGTCAGATGGCGATTTCGCTGTTCGCGGCGAATGAAGGCTACCTCGATGACGTCGACGTCAAGAAGGTCGTGGATTTCGAGCATGCCTTGCAGAGCTACATGAAGTCCGCACAGGCGGAGTTGCTCGCAAAGATCGATTCCACGGGCGACTACAACGACGAGATCCAGCAGGGTATGCATGCTGCGATCAAGGACTTCAAAGCCAATAACACCTGGTAAAACAGCCACCAGCAGCCAGCTGCCAACCTCTAGCGGAGGTCTTGGCGGCTGGCGCGGTGCGTTTTGACAAGTATCGAACCTCCTCAGCCCCAGGCCGACCGTCTGGCGGCTGGACGCTGGAGGCTGGGAGCTAAAGAATGGCAGGCGCCAAAGAAATCCGCACCAAGATCGCGAGCATCAAGAGCACGCAGAAGATCACCAAGGCCATGCAGATGGTCGCGGCATCCAAGATGCGCAAGGCCCAGGATCGCATGTCCGCCTCCCGCCCCTACGCGGAGAAGATGCTCCAGGTCATCAGTCACTTGGCGAATGCGACGCCCGAGTATCGCCATTCCTTCATGGCGGTCGAGCGTCAGCGCAAGCGTATCGGCTACATCGTCGTCTCTTCCGACCGCGGACTCTGCGGTGGCTTGAACAGCAACCTGTTCCGCCGTTTGCTGGCCGAGATCAAGGAGAAGCGTGCGGCTGGCATCGAGCCGATCTTCTGCACCATCGGCTCCAAGGCGTTGGGCTTCTTCAAGCGTTTCGGCGGCGATGTCAAGGCGCAGGCGACGCAACTCGGGGACAAGCCGCACATCGAGGACCTGATCGGTACGGTCAAGGTCATGCTGGACGCCTTCGAGGCCGGTGAGATCGATGCGATCTACGTCGCGAGCAATGAGTTCGTGAACACCATGACCCAGCGCCCCGTGATTCGTCAGCTGGTCCCCATCGTCGGGGGCAAGCGCGACAACATGCCCTATCACTGGGACTACATCTACGAGCCCGACGCCCACACGGTCCTGGACGCGCTGCTGACGCGCTACATCGAGTCGCTCGTCTATCAGGCGGTTGTCGAGAACGGCGCCTGCGAGCAGTCCGCGCGCATGGTCGCGATGAAGGCTGCCTCGGACAACGCCGGCAACCTGATCGGCGAGCTGCAGCTCGTCTACAACAAGGCGCGCCAGGCCGCGATCACGCAGGAACTCTCCGAGATCGTGAGCGGCGCCGCGGCGGTGTGACCGCTCCGCCGTCGTTGGTGAACCAGTTGTGGAACCCAGATCCAGACAGAATCGCTAGACGCCGCAAGGCAGAAGAGGAAAAGACATTATGAGTTCCGGGAACGTGGTGGAAATCATCGGTGCCGTCGTGGACGTTCAGTTCCCACGCGGCGAGATGCCCAAGATCTATGAAGCCCTGAGGATCGACTCGGTTGGGTTGACGCTCGAGGTTCAGCAGCAACTCGGCGATGGCGTGGTGCGTACCATCGCCATGGGCTCGACCGACGGTCTGCAGCGCGGCGTCGATGTCACGATGACGGGCGCGCCGATTCAGGTGCCGGTCGGTCAGAAGACCCTCGGGCGCATCATGGACGTGCTGGGCAACGCCATCGACGAGATGGGCGACGTCCAGAGCGAGGAGCGCTGGTCCATCCACCGCGCGGCGCCCAAGCTGGAAGACCAGGCGACCTCCACCGAGATCCTGGAGACCGGCATCAAGGTCATCGACCTCATCATGCCGATCGTCAAGGGCGGTAAGGTCGGACTCTTCGGGGGCGCTGGCGTCGGCAAGACCGTGACCCTGATGGAACTCATCCGCAACATCGCCGCCGAGCATTCCGGCTTCTCGGTGTTCGCCGGTGTCGGCGAGCGTACCCGCGAGGGCAACGACTTCTATCACGAGATGAAGGAGTCGAACGTTCTCGATAAGGTGGCACTGGTCTACGGCCAGATGAACGAGCCCCCGGGCAACCGTCTGCGCGTGGCGCTCACCGGCCTTACCATGGCCGAGTACTTCCGCGAGGAAGGCCGCGACGTGCTGCTGTTCATCGACAACATCTACCGCTACACCCTGGCCGGTACCGAGGTGTCCGCGCTGCTCGGCCGCATGCCGTCCGCCGTGGGCTATCAGCCGACCCTGGCCTCCGAGATGGGCGCCCTGCAGGAGCGCATCACCTCGACCCGCACCGGCTCGATCACCTCCTTCCAGGCGGTGTACGTGCCCGCGGACGACTTGACCGACCCCTCGCCGGCCACCACCTTCGCGCATTTGGACGCGACCCTGGTGCTCTCGCGTCAGATCGCCGAGCTGGGCATCTACCCGGCCGTGGATCCGCTGGACTCCACCAGCCGTATCCTCGACCCCAATGTCGTGGGCACCGAGCACTACGACACCGCCCGCGCGGTGCAGGGGACGCTGCAGCGTTACAAGGAGCTCAAGGACATCATCGCGATCCTGGGCATGGACGAGCTGTCGGAGGAAGACAAGCTCACCGTCTCCCGCGCGCGCAAGATCCAGCGCTTCCTGTCGCAGCCCTTCTTCGTGGCCGAGGTCTTCACCGGCGCGCCCGGTAAGTTCGTTCCCGTGAAGGACACCATCAAGGACTTCAAGGCAATCGTCGCCGGCGAGTACGATCACCTCCCCGAGCAGGCCTTCTACATGGTTGGCGGGATCGCCGAGGCCGTGGCCAAAGCCGAAAAGATGGCCAGCTAAGGGGGTTCTCCCATGGCAATGACAATCCACGTCGACATCGTCAGTGCGGAGGGGGCCATCCACTCCGGCACGGCGACCATGGTGTACGCCACCGCCGAGATGGGCGAGGTCGGTATCGCGCCCCGCCACACGGCCTTCATCAGCCGGCTGCGACCGGGTGACGTGCGCGTCCAGAATGAGCAGGGCGAGCAGGAGCACTTCTACGTCTCCGGTGGCATGCTGGAGGTGCAGCCGAGTGTGGTGACCGTGCTGGCGGACACCGCGATCCGCGCCCATGACTTGGACGAGGCGGCGGCTATCGAGGCCAAGCGCAGTGCCGAGGAGGCACTGGCCGGGCACACTGCTGAGTTCGAGTACGCCAAGGCCCAAGCCGAACTGGCCGAGGCGGTGGCTCAGCTGCGCACGATCGAGAAGCTCCGCAAACTCAGAGGCGGCTGATCTGGATCGCTGGCGGTCTCGCGCCTGACGTCTTACGCAATGAGCGCCCCTGGTCGGTTTGACAGGGGCGTTCGCGTTTTTAGGGGCCTGTCCTCGGGCCGGACGACGGCTTCGCTTCCCATGACCCAAAACCTGACCTTCACGGATGATCTTGACAAGGGTTCGCCGGGAGATGGGAATCACCCGCTCGCTGGCAAGGCGCTGAAGCGCTACGTCTGCGTTCGGAGGTCCGCGACCCAATGCACTCCGAGCTGAACGCGCAGCATCCCGCTCACGCCGTGCTTCACTGACGTGGAGGTCGCCTCTCGCGTCCGAAGGCCGCAACAAGGAATGGTGATTCTATGAAACTTGGTGTCGTGATCTTGGCCGCCGGGCTGGGCAAACGCATGCGCTCCGAGCTGCCCAAGGTGCTGCATCCGCTGGCGGGTCGGCCGCTGCTCGGACATGTTCTGGAGGCTTCGCGGCAGCTCGCTCCCGAGCGGATCGTCGTGGTTCACGGGCATGGCGGCGAGCGCGTGAAGGCGACCTTCGCGGATCACGACTGCGTCTGGGTCGAGCAGGCCGAGCAGCGCGGGACCGGGCACGCGGTGATTCAGGCGATGCCGGCGGTGTCGGACCTCGACCGCGTCCTCGTGCTCTACGGGGATGTGCCCTTGATTTCGCCCGCGACCTTGCGCGCCCTCCTCGACGCAAGCACGCGGACCCGGCTCGGGCTCCTGACCGCCGAACTCGTCGATCCGCGCGGTTACGGTCGCATCATTCGCGATGCGCAGAATCGCGTGGTGCGCATCGTCGAGGAGAAGGATGCGAGCACGGAGCAGCGCGGTATTCAGGAGATCAATACGGGTTTCCTGGTCGCCGACCGACATCGCCTCTCCGAGTGGTTGGGTGCGATCCGCGACGACAACGCCCAGGGCGAATATTACCTGACCGATATCATCGGTCTCGCGGCGGACGAGGGTGTCCCCATCGCCACGACCCAGCCGGCCGAGCTGGCCGAGATCGCCGGCGTCAACGACCGGGTGCAGCTCGCGGACCTCGAACGCATCTACCAGCGCTGGGCCGCGGAGGATCTGATGCGCTCCGGGGTGGCCCTGGCGGACCCCAATCGTTTCGACCTGCGCGGACGGTTGGTGGCCGAGCGGGACGTTCACATCGATATCAACGTCATCGTTGAAGGCGATGTCCGGCTCGCCTCCGGCGTGCGTATCGGCCCCAACTGCGTCCTCAAGGACTGCGTGATCGGCGCCCAGACCGAGGTCATGGCCAACTGCGTGATCGAGGGTGCGGTCGTGGGGCGCAATGCCCGCATCGGTCCCTTCGCCAGGCTGCGTCCGCAGGCCGAACTCGCCGACGATACCCATGTCGGCAACTTCGTCGAGATCAAGAAATCGCGGCTCGGCAAGGGCAGCAAGGCCAACCACCTCACCTACCTGGGCGATGCTGAGGTCGGCGAAGGCGTCAACATTGGCGCGGGCACCATCACCTGCAACTACGACGGCGCCAACAAATCCCGGACCACCATCGGCGACCGCGCCTTCATCGGGTCCAACACGGCCCTGGTCGCGCCCGTTTCCGTTGGCGATGGGGCGACCATTGGTGCCGGGTCGGTGGTGACCAAGGACGCCCCGCCCGATGCGCTCACCCTCTCCCGGGCGCGGCAGGCCACCTTGAAGGCCTGGGTGCGTCCGACCAAGAAAGGCTGAGTGGATCATGCGGCGGCGATGCGCTCGCCGGGGCGCTTGCTCATCTCGTTGATTCGCTCATCTCATTGATTCGCTGATCTCATTGAGTCGATTACATCTGGGGGACCAGGACTATGTGCGGAATCGTGGGTGCCATCGCTCAACGCCCGGTTGCGGCGATCCTGCTGGAAGGGCTGCGCCGGCTCGAGTACCGGGGCTACGACTCGGCCGGGATCGCCGTGCTGGATCCCAGCGGCCAACTCAGTCGCGTCCGTACCCTGGGGAAGGTGTCGCGCCTGGTGGAGGAGGTTGCCGCCAATCCCCTGGCGGGGACCCTGGGCATCGCCCATACGCGCTGGGCGACGCACGGCGAGCCGGCGACGCACAACGCCCATCCCCACGTCAGCCATGACCGCTGCGCCATCGTCCACAACGGCATCGTCGAGAACCATGAGGAACTGAGGCGCGAGCAGATCGCCGCGGGTCACCGCTTCACCTCCGAGACGGACACCGAGGTCGTCGTCCACGCCATCTACGACGAACTGGCCAGGGGCGCGTCCCTCATCGATGCGGTCCGCCAGGCCGCGACCCGGCTGCGCGGCGCCTACGCGCTCGGCGTCATCGACAGCGAAGACCCTGGGCACCTGGTGGCTGCTCGGCAGGGCAGTCCCTTGGTCATCGGCGTCGGCTTCGGCGAGCACTTCATCGCCTCCGACGTCTTCGCCCTGCTCCCCGTGACCAACCGCTTCATCTTCCTCGAAGAAGGCGACATCGCCGAGCTGACCCTGGAGTCGGTGCGCATCTGGGATCGCGATGGGCAAGCGGTCGAACGCCCGATCAAGACCTCGTCGGTCTCCGCGGATGCCACCGAGCGCGGCGAATACCGCCACTACATGCTCAAAGAGATCTTCGAGCAGCCGCGGGCGATCGCCGATACCTTGGATGGTCGGCTCGCCGGCAATCGCATCCTGCCCGAGTCCTTCGGCAATCAAGCCTCGGAGCTGTTCGCGAGCATCGAAGCGGTCACCATCGTCGCCTGCGGCACCAGCTTCCATGCGGCCCTGGTCGCGCGCTATTGGATGGAGGCCATCGCGGGGATTCCCTGTCAGGTCGAGGTCGCCAGCGAGTACCGCTACCGCAGCCATGTCGTGGCGAAGAATGCCCTCTTCGTCACCATTTCCCAGTCCGGCGAGACGGCCGACTCCCTTGCCGCGCTGCGCCAGGCCAAGGCGTCCGGCTACCAGACCACCCTGGCCATCTGCAACGTGCCCGAGAGTTCGCTGGTGCGCGAGTCCGACCTGGTCTTCCTCACCCACGCCGGCCCCGAGATCGGCGTCGCCTCGACCAAGGCGTTCACGACGCAGCTGATCGCGCTCTTTCTGCTCACCATCACCCTGGGGCGTTTCAAGCGGCTGGAGGCGTCCGACGAGGCGCGGCTGGTCGAGCTGCTGCGCTCCGTGCCCGCCAAGATCGAGGAGGTGTTGGCGCTCGACTCAAGCATCGCCGCCTTGGCCGAGCAATTCGTCGACAAGCAGCACACCCTCTTCCTGGGGCGCGGCGAGCAATACCCCATCGCCATGGAAGGCGCGCTCAAGCTCAAGGAAATCTCCTACATCCACGCCGAGGCCTACCCCGCTGGCGAACTCAAGCACGGCCCGCTCGCGCTTATCGACGAGCAGATGCCCGTCGTCGCCGTCGCGCCCAACAACGCCCTGCTGGAAAAGCTCAAGTCCAACCTGGAAGAAGTCCGTGCCCGTGGTGGCCAGCTGTATGTCTTTGCCGACTTCCAGGTCCCGCTCGACGAAGGGGAGGGCGTCACCGTCATCCGCTTGCCAGAGACCGACGACCTCATCGACCCCATCGTCTTCACGATCCCCTTGCAGCTCTTGGCCTATCACGTCGCCGTGCTCAAGGGGACGGATGTCGATCAGCCTCGCAATCTCGCGAAATCGGTCACCGTTGAGTAGCTGATGTCAGGCCGTGACACCGCGTCTGCTCCATCCTCAAGGCGGTTCTCCAGTCAAGCAATAGCGGAAGCGCGCTCCCAGTCGGTGCGCGCTTGGTCCCCGCGAAATGCGAGCGGCAGCAAGGTGTCACGAAGCGCTCACCGATCCCCTCCACGCCTTGGGCAGTAGCATGCTTGCCGCGATGCCGAGGAGCACGGCGACGAGCATTGGCCCGAAGGGCTGGTCGAGCTGGAGTGCAAGCGCGAAGGCGACGAGGTATCCGCCCACTCCGACGAGCCCGGAGCCGATCAGGGTCCAGCGCCAGCTGGGGGCGATCCGAAAGACCACCCACGCGGGAATGAGGACCAGCGCGAAGGCACCCATGAGACCGACGGTGAGGGTGCCGATCGCCAGGGTCGCGGCGGCGAGCAGATCCATCGCGAGATGCCAGCGCCAGGCAGGCAGGGCGTTGGCCTGCTCGAAGCGTGGAAAGAAGCGGCTGCGCAGGAGCTGCGGGAGGATGCGCGGCAGGATCCAAAGGGCCGCGACGATGAGCGCCAGGGCCGCGACCAGCTCGACGACGCCCGCAAAGTAGAGCTGCCCCTCCACCAAGGCGTGCGCGAGCCGCTCGCCCAGCTCGGTATTGGCGCCGATCAGCAGGGTCGCGGACCAGCCAACAAGAATCATGAAGGCATAGGCGAGATTGCCGCGCGCCTCGAAGCGCGTCTTGAGTGCGCCGCCGGCCAGCGCGCCCGCCGTGCCTCCCACCAGCGTCGGCAGGCCCAAGGCACTGCCCAGCAGCGCGCTCGCCGCCGCGAGATGTGAAAGCCCGAGTGCCGCGAGCCATTCGTCGCGCAGCATCAGCAGGGCGCCGATGACCGGCAGCAGGGTGGCCAGCAGCAATCCGGTCAGGAGCGGCAGGCGAAACAGCGGATCGCTCAGGGATGCAAGCCAGGCGTCAAGCATGTTTCACCTCGCCCGTTTCGAGCTCGAGCAGGTGCGAGCAGGTTTGCTGAAGGAACTCCCGATCATGGCTGACCAGCGCCAGCGCCTGGCTCGAATGGCGTGTCTGCAGGATCTCGATCAGCTGTTCGCGTCGGCCTGGGTCCAGATTGTTGGTGGGCTCGTCGAGCAAGACCAGATCGGCCTCCGTGGCGAGCGCGGACCAGATCCACAGCAGCTGATACTGACCGCCGCTGAGCCGGTCGATCCGCTGCCGCAGGAGGCCCGTGAGCGCCTTTGGCGCACCCTGAGTCGTCGCGCCCGCGGCGCGCAGCAGCTCGCGCCCGGTGATGGGCATGGCCGGCAGGCGCAGGGGCTGCTGATCCAGGTAGGCGATGCGCAGGCCGGGCGCCCGCTCGATGCGTCCGGCGAAGACCTGGGCCGCGCGGCCAATGGCCTTGAGCAGGGTCGACTTGCCCGTCCCGTTCGGACCCCAGATGCCGAGCCGCTCGCCACGCCGCAGCGAGAGGGAGAGCGGGCCGACCACCGGCCGGCGATAGCCGGCGGTCAGACCCTCGAGGCGGATCAGGACATCCTCGGCCGCCGCGCTCATGGCCCGGACGCGATCGCCTCGACCCAGACGTCCAGGTGCGCCAGGTAGCCGTTGCCGTCCGCCTTCAGCGGCGGCTCCAGGCTCAGGCGCGCCGCCTGCCAGCCGAGATCGCGCGCGAGCTTCTGCGCGGCTTTGGGCGCTTGGTAGGGCGCATAGATGATGACCCCGCGCTGGCCCTCGAGCCTGGCGGTCAGCTCGCTGAGGTAGCGCCCGCTTGGCGGCACGCCGGGAACGGCCTCGATGGTGCCGAGCAGCGGGACGCCGAAGCGCTCGAGCAGATAGATGGCGTCACGGTGATAGAGCAGGACCCCAGGGGCATTCGCGAGCCGCGCCCGCCAGCCGGGGAGACGCTGCTCAACCGCACTGGCGAAGGTCTCGGCTCCCTGGCGATAGGCAGCGGCCCCGCCGGGATCGAGCTGCGCCATGCGCTCGGCGAGCGCGCGGGCGATGGTCGTCATCCGCACCGGGTCCATGTCGACGTGCGGATTGCCGACCGGGTGGACGTCGCCGAGCGCGCGGTCGGCCGGCCCGCCGGCATCCAAGAGCGGCACCTGGGCCGCCGCCTCGAAATAGCCCGCGCGACCCGGCTGGATGGCGGGATTCGCCGCGCTGGCGATGGCCGGCGGCAGCCAGCCGATCTCCAGCTCGGCGCCGATGGCGACCACCAGGTCGGCCGAGCGCAGTGCGCGGATCATGCTGGGCTTCACCTGCAACTGATGCAAGTCGCGGTCAGGTCCGGCGAGGATCCCGAGCTTGGCGCGGTCGCCCGCCACCGCGCGCACCAGGGCGCCCATGCTCGGACTGGTCGCGACCACCTCGAGCGGCGCGGCCCAGGCGCCGCCGAGACAGGTCAGGCCAATGCACATGAATAGCAGTCGCTTCAACATCTTGAACCTCCGATCAGAAGCTGTGGGCGCCATGGCTGCCCAGACTCACGAGAAATTGCAGATAGAAGGCGTCGAAGCGCTCGCGCTCGTTTTCGGCGACGAGGATGTCGTTGCGCGCGTACTGGGCGCGCAGCTGCGAGAACTCCGACAGGTTCCAGGTCAGGTTCAGTGTCCAACGATCGGATGAGCCGTAGCTCGCGTCGCCATCTCCGCTGACCTCGTTCGTCAGACCCAGAACGTCATAGCGCAGGCCGACCGTCCACTTGGGCGCGAAGCCATAGACGGCCTGGGCATAGAGCCCGTCCGTGGTAAAGGTGCGATTGGAGCCGAGGATCTCCTCGTGCGGACTCGAGCGGACATCGAGATCCTTGATCGCGCGCAGATACTCGGTTTGAAACTTCACATCGCCCTGACCATCGGGGCCAGCGCCGTCGTACTTGTAGACGACATCCAACCCCCACAAATCGGCGTCGCCCGCCAAGCCGTTCTCATGCACCTCGTCCTCGCCTTCATGCGTGTGGCTATGGACCTCTTGGTGCTGGCTGTTGTGGGCGTAGGAGAGGCCGAATTGCAGCGCATGGTTCTGGCCGAGGTCCGGCGCGACCTTGGCGAAGGCGGTCCAGAGGCGTGGACCGTCCTGGGTGTCACCCAGATTGAGCTCGGCCTGCTCCGCATCGTCCAGGGTGGCGCCGAAGAGCTCCTGATCGCCCTGCGCGGCCTCGACGCCAAGCAGCGTGTAGACCGGCAGCGGTGGCAGCCAGGTGAGCTGAACGCCCGTGTCCTGCAGACCGTGGTCCCCGAGCAGGTTGAGGTAAGGCAGGTTCTGGTCGACGAAGTCCCACTGATGCGGGTGCTGCTTGTTGATGTAGCCGAAGTCGCTCAGGAACTTGCCTGCCTTGATCCGCAGACCCTGCGGCAGATTGCGGGTCTGCATCCATGCCTCCTCCAAGTGCACGTCACCGTCGTCGGTTACCGCCAGATAGGCGGCGGCGTCGAAATAGGGATCGACGGTCGCGGAGAAGGCGATCTCCGCCTCGCGGAAGTTGAAGCCGTTCTCGGCGGTGCCGTGGGCGTGCGCATGCTCCGTCTCGTCGGCGTGCGCATGGGCGTGTCCGCCCGCGGGCTGCAGTGCCTCGCCGACCAGGGCTGCGCCAGCCCCATCGATGCCGTCGTGGTAGTAGTTGCCGTCCAGGATGACTGAAATCTGCGGATTGAAGGCGCTGCCGGAGGTCAGTGCACCCAAGCCTCCCCCCGTGGTGCTCGGCGTGCTGGCAACGGGTTGGGAAACGCTCGGCGCGCGCATCGGTTTGGACGCCGCCTCATCGGCCGGCCGGGTGCTCTCTTGGGGCGCCGAGTCTGCGCGCTCAGCCTTGGCCAGGCGGTGCTCCAGCGCCTGGATGCGCTGCTCGTAGTCCTGCTTCATGGAGCGGAGCATGGCCTTCAGCTCCGCGATCTCGGGGTCGGTGGCTGCGACGCTGGTCGCGGGGGCAAATACGGCGGACGCGATCGCGGCCGCCAATGCAGTCTTCTGCATGGTGGAAGCTCCTCATTGCGTTGGGGGCGCGCCGCCGTTTCAGGCAAGCGCGCGCTGCTCAGGCAATCAGAAGCGGTTTGGGTGGAGCGCGGGCGGAGTGGGGACGATGCGCGCGGTCGTCGCGCAGCAAGCCTTCGGGGCGCACCGATTGGAGCGCAACGACGCGGGGCGGTGCCGCGACGCTTGGCGGCAGCGCCGGCAGGGGCGCACTGCCAACGGCAATGGCGCACAGCTCGCAGACGCCCTCGTGGGGGTGGGAGAAATGGTCGATCTCGTGGAGCGCGAGCGCCGTCTGAGCGAGCAGCAGGACGGCGCAAGCCAGGGCGACGGCCCAGCTCGCGGCGGTTCGATCCTGTCTCGACGGCTGTGAAGGCATTGAAGCGAATGGCGCGCGATTGCTCGGATGAGTTGGTCGCCCATGGTAGCGGGCGCAATTCCGGCTCGGCAAGTCAGGATGGCGCGACGCGTCATCCTCAGCGCCTCCAGCGCGGTCTTGCGCTCGGTGTGATTCGGTCCGCGCCTCGGCAGCCGCTTGTCGCCGAGATTCCAGCCGGATCCTCTTGTGCCGAACACCTCGGCCAGGGCGCCCCTCGGCGCGCCTCCTCGACGGCCTGGCGGTCGGGAACGCCGTGGCCCGATGGCGCCTTGATAGAATGACAGGATGACGATTGATCAACGTCTCCTGGGTTTCTCTGCCATCCATTGGCATTGGCTCACTGCCAATGCCGTCCGCGTCAACCTTGGACCCCACTCATGCCCAGACCCGAAACCCCACTCATCGCCGCCGATACCATCATCGAGCTCACCGATCGACCCGGCCGCCCCATCGTGCTCATCGAGCGCCGCTATCCGCCCCATGGCTGGGCGATTCCGGGTGGCTTCGTCGATATCGGCGAGCCACTGGAGGCGGCGGCCGTGCGCGAGGCGCTGGAAGAGACGGCACTGCGGGTGACCCTGCGCGCCTTGCTCGGCCTCTACTCGGACCCGCGCCGAGATCCGCGGGGCCATACCGTCACGGCCGTCTATGTGGCCGAGGCGACCGGCGAGCCCCGTGCCCAGGACGATGCGCGCAACCTGGCGGTCTATCCGGTGGACGCACTGCCCGAGGCGCTTGCCTTCGACCATGCCCTGGTGCTCGGCGACTACCTGCGTTTCCGCGACACTGGACAGCCGGCACCCCTTCGGCTCGGACCCGGCCAGGATGATCTCTGACTCGGCGTGCCCTTGCCCATGAGTCCGTTGCGCCAGTCGCTTGGTGGGAGCGGCGCCCCGCCGCGATGTCCGTCGCGCCGAGGGCGGCGCTCCCACGGCGTGCCGCAACGCCGATCGAGGCGCGCCGCGTCTTGCGCCGCCAGCCATGCCGCACCGACAATCGCCCGCCCTTTCCCCATCGCGACCCCCGCGAGGTAGCGCGAGATGTTGAGTTATCTCCACGGCTTCCATGCCGGTAACCATGCGGATGTGTTCAAGCATGCGGTCCTGACGCTCGCCCTCGATGCGCTCATGGCCAAGCCCAAGCCACTGGTCTATCTCGACTCCCATGCCGGCGTCGGGGTCTATGACCTGGCCGCGCCAGAGGCGAGCAAGACTGGCGAGTTCGCGGACGGGATCGGGCGACTCTGGCGCGAGCGTGGGGCCTTTGCCGAGCTGGCCAGCTATTTCGGCGCCATCGCGGCGCTGAATCCCGATGGCGGCTGTCGGCACTACCCCGGCTCGCCGCAACTCGCGCGGCACTGCCTGCGCGCGGACGACCGACTGATTCTCATGGAGCTGCACAAGACGGAGGCGCAGCGCCTGCGCGCCGCGCTGCGGGCGGATCCGCGGGTCAACATCCATCATCGCGACGGGTTCGAGGCCCTGCCGGCCCTGCTGCCGCCAAGGCCGCCGCGCGGCCTGGTCCTGATCGATCCACCCTACGAAGTGAAGACCGATTACGAAGCGGTCGCGCGCGCGTTCGCGGCCGCCTATGCGCGCTGGCCGACCGGCGTCTATCTCATCTGGTATCCGCGCCTGGCCGTGCAACGCGACCGTGCCGATCACCTGCTGCGACGTCTGCTCCGCACCGTCCCTCGCTTCCTGGTGGCGGAGCTGGCCGTGCAGGCGCAAGCGGACGATGTCGGAATGCACGGCTCGGGCGTGGCCCTGGTGAACCCGCCCTGGCAGCTCGACGAGCGACTCACGCAGCTGTTGCCGCGTCTCGCGGCCATCTTGGCGGCCGCTCCAGCCAAGGTCGAGGCGCAGACGCGCCCAGCGCCGCGCTGGTGCGTGCAATGGCGGGAAGGGGCCGATTGACGACCGCCAGCTGTCATTGACCTCGCTCATCGGTTCGGCGCAGCGCCGCGGGAGCGCCGCCCTCGGCGCGACAGGCGCCCGGTCGCGGCGGGGCGCCGCTCCCACCTGCCGGCCTGCTGATCGAGGGCCGTTCGCACCGAATCCGTGTCGTTCGTCGGAAGAATCGCACGGCGTCGTTGGCCCGATGGCGGACCTCGGCGAGCATCGCCCGACGCTTCCACGTCAGCCCCGGCGGTGCCCCGGAAGTCGGTCGCGCGGGTGCAATGGCATCCGCCCTGTCGAAAACCAGCGTATTACCGATTACTTTTATCGGATCAACCGTCGTAGTATTCCCCACCTAGGCCGTCGCAGCACGGCCTCGCCGGCTGAGTCACAACGGCTGAGTCACAAACCGAGCGAGCAGCGTCGTGCGAAATCATCCGGACAATCAACGGCAGGTGCGATTCTGGGCGCAAGATCCCCGGATTCAGGGGCTCGTCGCCAATGTCGCCGACGGCGTCATCGTCGTCGATGCCGAGGGCCGCATCGAGCTGTTCAACCCGGCGGCCGAGCGGCTGTTCGGCTATGCGGCCGAGGCAGTCATGGATCGCAACGTCGCCATGCTCGCGCCGCCCACCCACCGCGATCGACATGCCTCTGGGATGGCCCGCTACCTGCAAACCGGCGAGACCCGGATCATCGGCACCGGGCGCGAGGTCGCCGGCCTGCGCCAGGATGGCACGACCTTCCCGATGTATCTCTCGGTCGGCGAGGTCGAGTTTCCCGGGTTCCATGGCTTCATCGGCGTGGTCCATGATCTGACGACGCAAAAGGTCGTGGAGCGCGAACTCGCCGCCGCCCGCGGCCACCTGCAGGACATCATCGACTCCATGCCCTCGATCCTGGTCGGGCTGGACGTGGATGCGCGCGTGACCCTCTGGAATCAGGCCGCGGCCGAGGTCTGGCAGCGCTCCGCGGGGGAGACCCACGGCATGGCCTTCGAGGAGGTGTTCCCCTACCTCGCGGGCGAGATCGGGGCCGTGAAGGCGGCGATCCGCGCCGGCGAGCCCTTCAAGCGCGAGCGCTTGCCGTTCCCGGCACGCGGCGAGACGCGCTACGCGGACGTGGTCGTCTATCCCCTGGCGAACCAGGACACGCCCGGCGCCGTGGTGCGCATCGACGATGTGACCGACCGGATGCGCATGGAAGAGCTGATGGTCCAGACCGAAAAGATGATGTCGATCGGCGGACTCGCGGCCGGCATGGCGCATGAGATCAACAACCCCCTGGGGATCATGGCGCAGAGCTGTCAGAACCTGCTGCGGCGGGTCTCCGACGAGCTCCCGGCCAACCGCGAGGCGGCGGCCGAGCTGGGTGTCGACTTGGAGCTGGTGCGCCGCTACCTGGAACAGCGCGGCTTCTTCCAATTCGTCGCCGGGATGCAGGAGGCCACCACGCGGGCCAGTGCCATCGTCACCGACATGCTCGCCTACAGCCGGCGCAGCGCCTCCAGCTTCGTCGCCGTCGAGCTGAGCGAGCTGCTTGAGCAGGTGCTGCGGCTCGCCAGTCATGACTACGACCTCAAGAAGAGCTACGACTTCCGCCGCATCCAGATCCATCGCGACTATGCGCCCGGCTCCTATGAGATCGACTGCGATCGCACCGCCATCGAGCAGGTCGTGCTCAACCTGCTCAAGAACGCCGCGCAGGCCATCGCCAACGCGCCGGACGGCGACCCCCCCGCGATCACCATCAGCCTGCGCGATGAGGGCGAGCGCGTTCGCCTGGAGGTCGCGGACAACGGCCCCGGCATGCCGGAGGACGTCCGGCATCGCCTCTTCGAGCCCTTCTTCACCACCAAACCCGTCGGCGTCGGCACCGGCCTCGGGCTGTCGGTCGCCTACTTCATCGTCACCGAGCAGCATCGCGGCACCATGGAGGTCGTGAGCAAGCCCGGCGCGGGCGCGCGCTTCGTCATGCGTCTGCCGCGCGAGGGCCGACCCTATGCCGCAAGCGGCCCGGTTCGACGTTGAACCGGCTGGAGTCAGCGGTCCAGCCGCCGCAGAGCGGTCCGACGCGGATCCTCATCATCGAGGATGACCCCGTGGTGCGCTTCAACACCCAGAGCTGGCTCGAGGACAGCGGCTACCGCGTGGATCAGGCCGACGACGGTGCCACGGGGCTCGCATTCGCGTTGGAGAACCCCCCCGACCTGGTGCTCTGCGACCTGCGCATGCCCGGCATGGACGGATTCGGCGTCCTGCGGGAGCTGGGTGCCGCTCGTCCCGAGCTGCCCATCATCGTCGTCTCCGGCACCGGCGTGCTCGGCGATGCCGTGGAGTCCCTGCGCCAGGGCGCCTGGGACTTCGTGGTCAAACCGATTCAGGATATGGCGGTTCTGGAACACGCCATCGAAGGCGCCTTGGAGAAGGCCAGGCTGATTCGCCAGAATCATGCGTATCAGAGCCAGCTGGAGCAGGTGAACCGGACCCTGCGCGAGCAGTTGGAGCGCATCCACGAGGACGCCGACGCCGGCCGCCGGATCCAGCTGCAGCTGATGCCGTGCCAGGAAAAGGCGTTCGGCCCCTACAGCTTCAGCCGCTGCCTGCTGGCGTCGACCTATCTCAGCGGTGACTTCGTCGACTATTTCCACATCGACCCGCGGCACCTGGGTTTCTTCATTGCCGATGTCTCCGGGCACGGCGTCTCCTCCGCCTTCGTCACCGTGTTGCTCAAGAGCTTCGTGCAGCGCGCGCTCGAACGCCTCCACCAGGACGGAGATCAGCGGGTGCTGGAGCCCCTGCGGATGCTCGAGACCCTCAATGCGCATCTCCTGGAGCAGGCGATCGACAAATATCTCACCATCTTCTACGGCGTCATCGAGCGCAGGACCGGGCAAATCCGCTACGCCAATGGCGGGCATTTCCCGAGCCCCATGCTCGTCGAGCGCGACGAGGCACGCTTCCTGGCTGGGCGCGCCATGCCGATCGGCCTCTTTCCGAGTCCGGAGCTGGACGCGGGTACGCTCGACCTGGCGCCCGGCAATGCGCTCATCCTCTGCTCGGATGGCGTGCTGGAGACCACGCCTGGCGAGTCGCTGGACGCGCGCCTGCGGCGGTTGATCGAGGCCGTGAAAGAGCGGGTGGCGACCGCGACCGAGCTGGTCGAGCGGTTGGGGATCGACCCTGCACGCGCCTATCCGGACGACATCACTGTATTGACCTTGGTGCGGGAGCAAGCGACATGACTGAAGGACGGGCGCGCTACGCGCGACGGGACGGGACCTGGCTGATCAAGCTCGAGGGCGACGTGCGCCATCCCCTGAGCCGGGGCCTCAACGCCTTGCTCGACCAAATCTTCGCCGACGCCGAACTCCGGCGCGTGCTGGTCGACTTGTCGGAGACGGAGACCATCGATAGCACCAATCTCGGCGTTCTGGCGCGCATCGCGAATCACATGGTGAAGCAGGGGCGGTCACGGCCGACGCTGATTGCGCCGGACCCCGACATTCAGACGATCCTCCGATCCGTCTGCTTCGACCGCATCTTTCACATCCTCAGCCACTCGCCGCCCTCGGCGGGCGACCTGGACGATCTGCCCGACCTCGCCCCGGACGAGCGTGCCACTCTGACCCTGATGCTGGGGGCGCATCGGCGTCTGAGCGCCCTCGATGCGGGCAACGAGCTGCAGTTTCGCGATCTGATCCATCTGCTGGAGCAGGAGTACCGGCGCGGCGGTTGAGCCGGCTCGAAGGCGTGCCGGCCCTCGTCTGACGAGGTGACTCGGAGATCATGCGCCCGTGCCCAGGCCGTCGATGATCAGCAAATGACCGCCGGCACCCGTTCGTCGGGCCGTTTTCAATGGGACCAGCCGCGCGCCAAAGCGGCGTTCGCAGTCGTCGGCGAGCCGCAGGAAGGTCGAGCGACCAGGGTCGGCCAGCAGGATCTGCCGCACACCCAGCAGGAGCGCGCGCTCGATGAGGCGGCGCAGCTCGGTCGTCAACTCGGGCCAGAAGCAGATGTCAGCGCCCAGGAGGATGTCGTGCTCGCGCAGACGCTGCTCGGAAATCGCCTCGAAGCGCACCTGCTCGGTCCGCACCTGCACGCGGTTGAGGCGTGCGTGGGTCTCGGCATAGGGAAACACCTCGGCGTCGGCATCCGTCAGCAGAACCTCGACCGGGAAGTGCTTCGCGCAGTAGATCCCCAGGAGCCCCCAGCCGCAGCCAAGCTCCATGACACGTTGACCGCGGGACATGGGATGCGCGGCCAGGTATTCCATGAGCATGTAGCTCGATCGCCAGACCTGCGTGCCGTGCAGACTGGGTGTCGAGCAGGCCTTGCGCAGCGAGCGCAGCGCCGGGTGCGTGTGCTTCATGATCTGAAGCCCATGGCGATCGAGGACATGGCCAGGCGCGATCCGGCGTCGATCCTTCGAGGGACACGTCTCCTCGGCGCCCTGATCCTTCCCATCCAGAACGCGCGCAGTCAATTCGAGTCACCTCTCCATCGATCGAGTACACAGGCGCTGGCGTCGATCATCCGTCGGGCCAGTCGTCTTCGGTAGGGTGGACGAGCGAGAGCGAAGTCCACCCTGCCGGTCCAGCTGATGACCAAGGCCGGGTCCCTGATGGGCACGGGCCGCGTTCCGTGCTCGAATTCCGCCTCGGCGCCGACCGGACATGCCCATCGCGCAAGCCTCGACGCTAGGACGCCGTTTGGCCCTGGCCATGTCCGGCATTCACCCCAGGCTGGGGGTCAGCGGGGAGCGCGCTCTTCCAACACCCGGATGCGCTCCTTGAGTGCCTCGATCTCCGAAGGTCCGGCCTGACCGCTCGGAGAGGGTGCGCCATAGACCGGGGCGCTAGGATTGCTCGGGGCCACGACCGGGGGTGTCATGCCGACCGGGGCAGCGTTGTACCCTGGGACGCCGGGTTGGCCGTAGGCGGGATAACCGCCATAGCCGCCCTGCGGGCCGTAGCCGACGGATCCAGGGTAGCCCGCGGGGCCGCCGTAACCGCCGGGCGCACCGTAGGCGCCTGGCATGGCATAGCCATTCGGCATGGGGTAGCCGCTCGGCGCCCCGTAGCCGTAGGGCATGCCCGACCCGCCGGGCGGTCCATAGGCACCCGGCCCGTCGTAGCCAGGGCCACCCGCGTCGCGGTCGCCATCCTGCTGGCGGTCGCCGCCCATCCATTTGGAGGGATTCATCATATTGCCCATGTCGAAGGCAAGGCCGCTCTGAGCGATGCCGATGAGGCTTGCGCCGAGCAAGGCGGCCAGCACTGTCCGAAGCTTCGTCGTGTCGTTCATGTCTGATCCTCGTCTGTTTTGTGAGTGTTCGTCATGCTTGGAATTGCCGACCCATCGCGTCCTGGAGCCGTGCATGCGGAGCCGGCGGTGCCCGTCGCGCGCCGGAAACAACCGTCGGTCGAAGCGGATGTTCGGGAAACGACAGACCGCCAGTCCCCGCTGCTCGGCAGGAGGGCGAGAGGGCAGTGCCTGATCGATGAGAACCCTGGCGGCACCTCATGCCGACGCGGTCGCCAACCCCATCGGGCAAGGGCGATCAGTCGATCCAGGCGCCTTGATAGAGCTCCCGGCCGGAGGGGTCCATGACGTAGTGCCGAGCCTGGCGCTCGCGATTGGCTGCGTCGCAAGCCGCCATCGCCTCCTCGAGGTCGGAAAAGTCCGCGACCTCCTGTTGCTCGAAGGCTCTCGACCGCGTCGCGGCGTCTTGGCCGGCGAGCGGCTCAGATCTCATCAGGGTATACATCGCGGGTCGCTCGTCTCCGTGGCTGCGGTGAAAGAGGAATACCGCTTGGATGGCGCGCGGCGGCCTTGGCTATCAGTTGGGCCGGTAGGGTGGACGAGCGAGCGCGAAGTCCACCGAATCCCGCGCCGTTCCTGGTGGACTGCGCCGCGCTTGTCCACCCTACCGAAGACGACTGGCCCGAAGGATGAGCGTGGAGCGAGCCGCTGAGCGTCGTTCTAGCCTCGCATCGGCCAAGGCAACGGAGGTCGAGCGCGGCCAGACAGAGATGTCGGCGCGAATCGGCCGTTGCCTTCGGAACGATGGAGCTGATGGAGAGGGCGGGCGTTCGGCGGGAGCATGAAACGGCGAGACTCGCCGCAGGCTCACGCACATCCTGGCGCCTGGATGGGGTTCAGGGCAGCCTCTCCCAGAGGGAGAGGGGGAATCTGCGCCTGCTGTGTGCGACCTGCGGTCGCGGCCTGCGCCTTAGTAGCGGCGTCCGCCGGAACCGCGGTCAGTCTTCGGCTTGGCTTCATTGACCTTGATGGTACGGCCTTTCAGGTCCGTTCCATTCAGACCCTTGATGGCGGCGTCGGCGAATGAATTATTGGCCATTTCGACGAAACCGAAGCCTTTTGACTCACCAGTGAACTTGTCCGTGATCAGATTGACCTGGGAAACGTCACCAAAACGGGCGAAGGTTTCACGCAGATCCGCATCCGTGATGTTGTATGGGAGATTGCCTACGTAGATATTCATGTCTCTCTCTCTCGGAATTCTTGTGCATTCGTTCTGGAAGGCGCGAGCGAAGATCGCCAAGCACGGGTTCTACTTCTGCGCCAAAGACACCGCGGACGCGGCAGTGGGGAAAGGGAGGCTACGAGGTCTCGTAGAAAATCGATGAGATAATCGTCGAAATCGGCAGGCGCCAGGTCCCGATCAATGGATCGGTCTTTCTCACTCGCATGGACAATAACAGGGTTGACTGAGGAAAGCACGCGATACTTCATGTGCCTCTATGCGGCCAATGAATGACCGATAAACAGGTTCTACCGTGTCAATTGCCACTTGGGCGAATGCCATAAAGACTCATGCCTGGCGATGATGATTGGCGGGAATGGTCAGGTTCGCGCGCCTTGGCTTCCGACGTGGGAGCGCCGTCCTTGGCGCGATGGGCGCCCGGTCGCGGCGGGGCGCCGCTCCCAGTGCGCCCGTGGGTCCGGCGTGGGCTCAGGTCCAGCTCGTCTTCGCGGTCTTGGGGGTGGCGGCCTTCGCGGCGGCGGCCTGCGCGGTGCGTGCGCGACCCGCGCTCGCCTTCCAGCCGACGGAATTGCGTAGATTGAAGTCCTCCGCGCAGGCTTCGGCGAAGGCGGTCACTTCCTCCAGCGTCCCGCGGTGATAGCCGACGATATTCGCGCGGCCACTGGTGAGGACATAGCGAAACCACTCGCCTTTCTGCGTGCTCGCTGGCATGACGGCCGGCTCGACCGAGAGCACCTCATAGGTGCGGCGCAGCGAGTTGCTGGGGGTTTGGTCATCCCCGGCGGGCCTGGGCGCGCGCTCGGGCGCGGGTCGGGCGCTCGGCGGGTGACCGGATACCTGGCTGAGATGGATGATGGATCCATTGAGGAGATGCCCGTCCAGCGCGCTGAGTGCGGGCTCGACCGCCGCGTCGACCAGATCGACATAGCCGACCTTCTGAAAGCGGCACTCGGGTTCGCCCGAGATCAGGCTGACGCGATGGACGGCGCCATAGCCGGAGAAGAGCTCCTCCAGCTCGGCCTCGCTCGTCTGGTCGGGGAGATGCGTGACGCGGATCGTTGCGATCGCATCCTTCGTTGTCGAGTCCAGTGAGGTCATTTCAGCGAGCCCTGATCAGCGGAGTTCGAAGTTGACCATGCGCGAATGGTGCGTGGCCGCGGGAGGGAGCAGACGAAGGTCATCATATCCCGAGCGCGCTACCCAGGCGTGAAGAGATTGGGGCGAAAAGGCGGGAATCGATGCATGACGCCCAGAAAATCGCTCGGGATCGGCGCTAAAACTGCCCGGCAAGCGCCATTCCAGCATGCGGGTGGCCGCTGGCATCATGCCGATCCCTGGCTCGGCGCCTGTTGACGGTACCAGTCGAGGAATGCGCTCCCGGACATGGGCGTGCCGAGGTAGAAGCCCTGCGCCTGATCGCAGCGGTGCTCGCGGAAGAAGCGCAGATCCGCCTCGCTCTCGATGCCGACCGCGGTCATTTCGAGCTGCAAGGCATGGCCGAGGTGGATGATGGTGTCGACGATGGCCGGCATGCTGCGCGCGAGGTAGAGGCGCTGGACCAGCACGCGGTCGATCGCCAGGCCGTCCAGCGGCAGGTCTTCCAGGTCGCAGAGGCTTGAGCAGCCCAGCCCGAAGTCGTCCATCACCAGCTTGACCCCGAGCGTCTTCAGCGCCCCGAGCAGCCGTTTCGCTGTCTCGCGGTTCTCCAGCAGGGTGGCTTCGCTGATCTGCAGCGTGAGGAGTCCGGGATCCGCGCGGGCCTCCTGGCAGATCCGCGCGAACGCGGGCACGAACTGCGGGTGATAAAACTGATGGATCGAGACGTTGACGGTGATGGGCATTCTGGACAGACCCGCCTCCCGCCAGGCGCACTGCTGGAGGCAGGCTTCCTGGAGCGTCCACTGCCCGATCGCGTGGCTCAGATGGAGGGATTCCGCCACCGGGAGGAAGGTCGCCGGAGGGATGCTCCCGCCGTCCGGCTGCGGCCAGCGCAGCAGCGCCTCGACGCCTTCGACCCGGCCGCTCGCCACATCGATCAGCGGCTGATAGGCCAGGCGGAGCTCGCGCCGCGCGAATGCCTGCCGCAGCCGCTGCTCCATCATGGCCGCGGCCCGGATGCGCCGATTGAGCGCCTCCGTCACGAACTGATAATGCCCGGGGCTCAGCGTCTTGGCCTGATACATGGCCAGATCCGCCCGCTGCATCAGCTGGCCCAGCGTGTCACCATCCCGCGGGAAGAGGCTGATGCCGAGACTCGCGAGACAGTGCAGCTGCAGCCCCGAGATGTCATGGGGCGGGGCCAGCGCGGCGATGATCTTGCGAGCCGCGGCCGCGGCCTCCTCGGCGTCGTGAATGCTGGCCAGAACAGCCACGAACTCATCGCCCCCCAGGCGGGAGATCAGGTCCTCGGCGCGCAAGCTGGCGCGCAGCCGATCAGCGACCGCCTGCAAGACCTGATCGCCCACCTTGTGCCCATGGAGATCGTTGATCGCCTTGAAGCGATCCAGATCCAGGAAGAACACGGCCAGCTGCCCGCCCGAGCGCCGCGCCCCCGCGATCATATGCTCCCCCAGTTGATCGAGCAGGACCCGCGCGGGCAGTCCGGTCAGGGGATCGTGCTGGGCCATCTGGACCGCCCGGTCCTCGGTTTCCTTGCGACGGGTGACGTCCTGGTGCACCAGCAGGACGCGCTCCAGGCGGCCGCTCGGGTCGAGGATCGCCTCCAGGCGGGTCTGCAGCCAGCGGTACTCGGAGTCGCCGGCGCGCATCCGATACTGGATCTCACTCGGTCCCCTGGGGGCGTCGACGAAGCCCCGGATGGTCGCCATGATCCGCGGTCGATCCTCCGGATGCACCCGTTCGGTCCATATGCCGATCCGCGCCGGCGCCGGCTGGCCCCAGCCCGCGGCTGATGCCGTCCCGTCCGACGAGACGGACAGCCGGTCGGACCTGGGGTCCCACTCCCAGAAGGACAGCTCCGCGATCTCCGTGACCAGCCGCAAACGTGCCTGGGCGTCGAGCAGCTCCAGCTCGCCGTGCTTGCGCGCCGTGATGTCGATCAGAATGCATTGCCAATGGGCTCGCCCGGCGCCCGCGCGCGGGTTGAGGCAGGTCTCCATGAGCACCCAAGGGGGTTCGTCCGCGTGCCTGAGACGCAGCTCGCAGCGCTGCGGTTCACCCGTGGATTGCAGATCCCGCCGACAGCGGTAGTGAAGGTCCTGATCCTCACTGCAAATGAAGTTGGATAAAGGCTGGCCGACCAGCTGGGCGCGCGGCCTGTCGAGCAGGGTGGCGGCCGCGAGGTTGGCCTCCTCGATCAGGCCCGACTCGCTCAGCGTCAGATAGCCCACCGGCGCCAGGTCATAGAGATCGAAATAGCGTGCGCGAGAGGCCTCCAGCTCGGTCTGCGCGCGGCGCAGCTCCTCATTCTGGAGCTCGAGCTCGATCTGATGGACGCGCAGCTCGTGCGCCAGCGCCGCGGCCTCCTCGCGCCCGCGGCGCATGTCTTGCGCGCCCAGTCGCTGCTCGGCGCGCTGGCGCAGCGCCGCGCGCTCCTGTTCCCGTTTCTCCGGTTGGTCCTCAAGCGGCTTGGGGGCCTCATCGTCCGGGTGCATCTGACGTCTTCCTCGCGCTGGACGCGGGCTGATGTGATCGGGGCGGCGTGCCGCCCGCCAGCAAGGTCATGAGCGTGTCGCGCTTCAGCGGCTTGGTGAAATGCGCGTCGAAGCCCAGTTGCCGGGTGTCGTCCACATCCTTGGCCTGTCCCCAGCCGGTCACCGCGACCAGGCGGGCGGAGCGTCCCGCCTCGGTGGCCCGCAGACGCCGCGCCACCTCGAAGCCGTCCATGCCGGGCAGCCCGAGATCGAGCAGGATGAGGTCGGGCCGAAAGCGCTCCAGCGCCTGGAGCGCCGCGGGACCGTCCGCGGCCCACTCGACCTCCTGGCCCAAGAGGCTCAGGAGGAGCACACAGCCGTTCGCGACGTCGGGATCGTCCTCGACCAGGAGGACACGCCGAACCGGGAGCGAGACCGGATCCAGGGTAGGCGCGTGCGTCGACGTTCGATCGGCCGGGCAGGGCAGGCGGATCTGGAAGGTGCTTCCCTGTCCGAGCCCCGGACTGAGCGCGCCGACCGTGCCGCCGTGCAGCTCGATCAGACCCCGCACCAAGGTCAGCCCCATGCCCAGGCCACCGCGTCGGGCGCCGCCTCCGCCGTCGCGCCGCGCCAGGGGTTCGAACACCTTCTCCAGCGAATCCGGCTCCAGCCCTTCCCCCTGGTCGCACACCTCGAGTGTCGCGATCCCGTTCGCCAGGACCAGTGAGACCCTGATGGGCGAGGCGGGTGGACTCAGCTCGCTGGCATTGCGCAGCAGATTCACGATCGCCTGGGTGAGGCGCACCGCATCGCCGTTCAGCACCACGGGGTCGGGCGGCAGCTCCACCTCCAGGCGCTGTTGGCGCGCCTCCACCTGCGCGTGGATCTGCTCCACGGCGCTGGTCGCGCAGTGGCGCAGATCACAGGGCGCGCGCTCCAGGACGATGCCCCCGCGGTTGATCCGCGAGATGTCGAGCAGGTCGTCCACCAACCGGGCCAGGTGAGCGGATTGACGCATCAGGATCCCCGCCATGGGCGCCAATCGCGCCGGGGGCTGGCCCTCGGCGTTGCCGAGCACCTCCGCGATGTGGCGGATCGGGGCGAGCGGATTGCGCAGCTCGTGGCCGAGCAGGGCCAGAAAGTCCTCCTTGCGCTCGGCCTCCTCGCGTTGCAGCGCCTCGAAGCGCATGTGGGCGTCGATATCGCTGAGGACCAGGAGACACTGCAGCGCCCCGGTTTCGCGCTCCGGCTGCAGCGACAAGATGAGCGCGACCCAGAGACTGGAGCCGTCCGGACGCCGCAGGCGCAGCTCGCAGCGCTGCTGCGGTTGCGCGGCATCCAGCCGCCGGCGAGAGCGGTAGTAGAGATCCTGATCGTCCGGCATCACCCAGTCGCAGATCGGCCGCCGCACCAGATCCTGACGGGTCGTCCCCATCAGCTTGGCGGCGGCGAGGTTCGCCTCGCTGATCAGGCCGCGCTCGCTGAGGGTGAGATAGCCCACCGGGGCCAGGTCGTAGAGGTCGAAATAGCGCGTATGCGCCAGCGCGAGCGCGTCCTGCGTGCGGCGCAGCTCTTCGTTCTGGAGTTCCAGCTCGATCTGGTGCACGCGCAGCTCGTGAAAGAGTCGCGCCACGTCTTCGGCGTCGGCGGGCGTCTCCGCCAGGGACTCCAGTTGGGATAGCCGGGACTCGGCACGCTGGCGCAGTGCCGCCGTGCCGGCGCCTCCGGGGTCGTCTGTCGGTGCGGCCATCAATCCCTCGCGATCCAGGTGTCTGCGTGCCATCGCACCCTCGCTTCCGGAGTTGTCGGATCAGGTATCCCGGCCCCTGCCGCTGCATACCTCGGTGGGAGCGCCGCCCTCGGCGCGACGGTCGCGGCGGGGCGCCGCTCCCACCCGTTCTGCGCCGTGCCTTGCGCGATGGGCACGTCCGTCCGGCGTCGGCGTGTGGCGCGGGCGCATCGCGCGGACTTTGCCCATCCTACGCCCCACTAGCCCGCGCCGTGCCCTGCGCGCCGCCGTGGGAGCGCCGCCCTCGGCGCGAGGGTCGCGGCGGGGCGCCGCTCCCACCCGTTCTGCGCAGTGCCTTGCGCGATGGGCACGTCCGTCCGGCGTCGGCGTGTGGCGCTTTGTTCCGAGCGCTGCGGGTTGGCGGGCGTGCCCATCATCCCCGCGCCGTGCCCTGCGCGCCGCCGTGGGAGCGCCGCCCTCGGCGCGACGGTCGCGGCGGGGCGCCGCTCCCACCCGTTCTGCGCCGTGCCTTGCACGATGAGCACGTCCGTCCGGCGTCGGTATGAGGCGCGGGCGCTGCGCGCGGACTTTGCCCATCCTACGCCCCTGCGACCCGCGACCCACTAGGCACACCCCGGCAGCCAGCGCAGCAGGGTGGCGTAGAGGCGTTCGGGTTGGAAGGGCTTGCCCAGGAAGTCGTTCATGCCCGCCTCGACGCAGGCCAGGCGATCCTCCGCGAAGGCGTTGGCGGTCATGGCGATGATCGGCAGGCGCGCGCGCCCCGGCAGCTGGCGAATCGCGCGGGTCGCCTCCAGCCCGTTCATCACCGGCATCTGCATGTCCATGAGCACCAGCTCATAACGCTTTTCGCGGACCTTGTCCAAGGCGATCTGGCCGTTGTCCGCCGTGTCGACCTGGAAGCCGACGTCCTCCAGCAGATCGGCCGCGATGAGCTGATTGATCGGTTCGTCCTCCACCACCAAGAGGCGTCGCCCAGCGCAGTGCTGTCTGAGGATCTGCTCCGCCGCCTGCGCCGGCGGCTCCGCCACCGCGGGCGCCACGGCCTCCCACGGTGCCTTGCGCAGGCGCGCCGTCATCCAGAAGCGGCTGCCACGCCCCGGCTGACTCACCACCCCGACCTCCCCGCCCATGTGCTCGGCCAGGCGCTTGACGATCGCCAGCCCCAGGCCCGTGCCGCCATAGCGGCGCGTCGTGGATTCATCCGCCTGGGTGAAGGGCAGGAAGATGCGCGCCTGCTCGGCCTCCGTGAGGCCGATGCCGGTGTCCTCGACCTCCAGGCGCAGCCGCAGGCTGTCGCCCTCGTCGGCATCCAGGAGGGCGCGCAGCGTGATGCGGCCGTGCTCGGAGAACTTGACCGCGTTGCCGGCGAAATTGAGCAGCACCTGCTCCAGGCGCATGGCGTCGCCGATCAGCCGCGCCGGCAAGGCGGGGTCGACTTCCCCCTCCAGGGTCAGCCCCTTGGCCTTGGCGCGCCCCTCCACCAGCGTGATGCATTGCTCGATCAATTGCGCCGGGGAGACCGGCAGGTCTTCCAGCACCACATGGCCGGCGTCGATCTTGGAGAGGTCGAGGATGTCGTCGATGACGTGCAGCAGGTGCACGGCGGCGGCGCCGACCTTGTCGAGCCGATTGCGGGCATGCTCATCCTCGATTTCCCCCAGCAGCAGGTAATTGAGCCCGATGATGGCATTCAATGGGGTGCGGATTTCGTGGCTCATGTTGGCCAGGAAGCGGCTTTTCGCGCGGTTCGCGACCTCGGCGGCCTCCAGCGCCGCGCTCAGCGACGCGGTGCGGGCGGCGACCTGGGATTCCAGGTCATGGCGGTACTGGTCGAGTTCCGCCTCGCCGCGCTTGCGGGCGGTGATGTCGCTCAGGATGACGCGCCAGAGGGGCTGCGCGGTCAGCGGGTCCGCGGCGAGGCTCGACTCCATCAGCACCCAGCGGGGCGCGCCGCTGGCGGGTGCGAGGCGCAGCTCGCCGCGTTGCGGCGCGCCGGTCTCGCGCAGCTCGCGGCGGCTCCCGTAGAAGGCGTCCTGGTCCTCGTGGGCGATGAAGGCGGAGAGCGGCTGTCCGACCAAGTGTCCGCGCGGCACGCCCAGCAGGGTGGCCGCGGCGAGGTTCGCCTCCTGGATCATGCCGCCCTCGCTCAGGCTGAGATAGCCGATGGGGGCCAGGTCGTAGAGGTCGAAATAGCGCGCCCGGGACGCCTGCAGGTCCGCCTGGGCGCGGCGCAGCTCCTCGTTCTGGAGTTCCAGCTCGATCTGATGCACGCGCAGCTCATGGACGAGCCGGGTGCTCTCCTCCGGCGTCAGCGCCTCCAGCGGCGCGGGGGTGCCTGCCGCGAGCTGGGCCTCGGCGTGCGCGCGCAATCCGGTTTCGGGCTCCGCGGATGGCGCGGACAGGGTGCGAGCTGGTTGGCCGTCAACCAGGTGGCCGTCAGCCGATCGGCCGTCGCCGGGTTGTCTCTCATCTGTTCGGTGGATCATGTCCCCCCCCCCCGTCTGGCCGCGATGGGTCTGGTCCCGCCGCGGCCTTGTTGGCGGTTGGGTTCGGCGTCAGGTCTTCGAAGGCGAGCAGGATGGCGCCGGCCTGCCTGCTCAAGGGTTCGAGCCGACGGGCATTGAGCAGCATGGTCCTGGGTCCGAGCTTGGGAAAGTCGTGCTCGACGCGATAGTCGTCGAAGCTGGCGCCAGGGGTCGCGAGATCATCCAGCAGCTCGCGCAAGGCGGGGATGTCCCATTGGCCGCAGCCCAGTTCGTAGAGCGGGCGCCCAAGTATCTCCGCCTCGCTCACCTGGAAATGGCGGTAGAAGGCGCGGTTGGCCGAGACCAGCCGCGCGGCCTCGTCGAGGATCACGAGGGGACCGCGCACGGCATCGACGACGCCCTCGGCGAAGACGCGGGCGGCCTGTAGCGCATCCTCCGTGTGCTTGCGGGCGGTGATGTCGACGAAGGTCATGACGGCGCCCTCGATGACGTTGCTCAGGGTGCGGTAGGGGCCTATCCGCATGAGGAACCAGGTGCCGTCCAGGATCTGGAGGGTCTTTTCGCGCGGCGCGAGGGTTTGCAGGACCGCTTCGACGTCATCGGCCAAGTCGGTATAGCCCACCAGGTTGGAGACGATATCGCCCACCGGTCGGCCGATGTCGCTGGGGATGAGCTTGATGATCTGGGTCATGGCCGGCGTGAAGCGGCTGATGCGCAGTTGGTCGTCGACGAAGAGGGTGGCCACCCCGGTGCCGGCCAGCAGGTTGTTCATGTCGTCGTTGGCGCGCGAGAGGTCGGCGACCTTGGTCTGGAGTTCGGCGTTGACCGTGGCCAGCTCCTCGTTGACGGATTGCAGCTCTTCCTTGGAGGTTTCCAGTTCCTCGTTGGTGGACTGGAGCTCCTCGTTGACCGATTGCATCTCCTCGTTGGTGGATTTCAGCTCCTCGTTGGAGGTCTCCATCTCCTCCAGCGTCGTCTGCAGGTATTCCTCCTTGGCGCGCAGCTCCTGCTCCAGCTCGCCGATGCGCCGGGTGGTCGCCGCACTGGCGGCGGTGCCATCCGCCTCGGCGCCCTCGGCGAGCGGCTTCGGCGTCGAGGGCGCCCGCTCGAGGATCACCAGATAGAGATCCGTGCGGCCGTCGTCCGCCTTGGCGCGCTTGCGTGGCTGCACGGGTCTGATGGTGAGATCGACGTCGGTGAAGTCACCGTTCGTCTTGACCTGCAGGCCGGGCATGGTGACGACGTCCTGATGGGTGACCGCGCGCTGCAGCGCCGTGGTCAGCGGGCGGCGCAGGCCCTCGCGCGCCATCTGGAAGATGTTCATGGCCGCCGTGCCCATGGCGGGCTCCAGGTACTGCCCGGTGCGCCCGTGGATGTAGCCGATCTCGCCGCGGGCGTTGGTCAGCACGGCGGCCGGATCGAAATGCCGCAGCAGCGCCTGCTCGGTCAGGGTGCCCAGGTCCATGGCGGGCGCGCGCGCCACGGGGGCGGGGGGATAGACGGGCTCCGCCCCGAGACGGCTTGTGGAGGGGAGTTCGCCGAGGCTGGGCACCGGGGCGCCGCTGACGGGATCCTGCCGGGCGTAGAGCTTCCACTTGCGGTCCAGCGGCGTGAAGAGCGTCATGGCGTCGCCGATGGTCTCGGAGTTGCCGAGAAAAAGCGCGCCGTCGCGGTTGAGGGCATAGTGAAACAGTGGCATGAGCTTGCGCTGCAGGTTGCCGTCCAGGTAGATCAGCAGGTTGCGGCAGCTGATGAGGTCGAGGCGGGAAAAGGGCGGGTCGCGGATGAGATCCTGCTCGGAGAAGACCAGCAGATCGCGGACGACCTTCTGGATGCGGTAGAGCCCGGCGTCCTCATCCAGCGAGAAGAAGCGCGCCAGGCGTCCGGGCGAGAGGTCGGCGGCGATACTGGCCGGGTAGACGCCGGCGCGCGCCTGCTCGATGGCCAGCGCATCGATATCCGTGGCGAAGATCTGGATGTGATAGGTCTGCTTGAGGGTTTCCAGATGCTCCTGGATGAGGATGGCGATGGAATAGGCCTCTTCCCCGGAGGAGCAGCCGCAGACCCACACCCGCACCGCGGCGCCCGCGGGCTTGCCGGCGAACAGCCGGGGGATCACCTGGGCCTCCAGGGCGGCGAAGGCCTCGGGGTCGCGGAAGAAGTTGGTGACGCCGATCAGCAGGTCGCGGAAGAGTGCCTGGATCTCCGCCGGCTCGCGCTGCAGGTAACGCACGTAGTCCGACTGGCGCTCGATCTGTTGCAGGGCCATGCGGCGTTCGATGCGGCGCACCAGGGTGCTCTGCTTGTACTCGGAGAAATCGTGCCGGGTCGCGTCGCGCAGCAGCAGGCAGATCTTGGCGAGCGCGTCCTCGCTCCTGGCGGCGGGGGGCAGCGGGCCGGGCCGCCTGCCGAAGGCATGCGCCAGGTAGGCGATGAGCCGCGCGGGCATCTCCGCCGGCGGCAGGATGACGTCCGCCAGCCCGGTGGCGATGACGCTGCGCGGCATGCCGTCGTAGGCCGCGGTGGTCGGGCTCTGGACCATCACCATGCCGCCCTCGCCCTTGATGGCCCGCGCGCCCAGGGTACCGTCGCTGCCGGTGCCGGAGAGCACCACGCAGATCGCCCGCTCACGCTGGTCGTCGGCGAGGGAGCGGAAGAAGAAGTCGATCGGCAGGCGCAGCCCGCGCGGGGCGGAGGGCTCCAGCAGGTGCAGCTTGCCGTTGAAGAGCGCCATGTCCAGATTGGGCGGGATGATGTAGGCGCAGTCCGGCAGCACGGTCACGCCGTCCTCCACCTCCTGGACCTGCATGCGGGTGTAGCGCTTGACCAGGTCGGTGAGGATGCTCTTGTGATCCGGCGCGAGGTGCTGCACCAGCACGAAGGCCATGCCGGTCGCGATGTCCTTCGGGATGGCGGAGAAGAAGGCCTCGAAGGCGGCGAGCCCGCCGGCCGAGGCGCCGATGCCGACGATCGGGAAGGGTTCGGTCGGAGCGGGTTCCGGCGGCGGTTCGCTGGCCGGCTCGGCGGACGGGGGAGCATCGGATGACGCTGGAGTCTGGTCCCGCGGTGCATCGGGCGCGCCGGGCGCGCCGCTGGGCGTGCTGGAGTCGCTGTTGGAGGTCATGGCTGGTCTTTAGCTCCGCGCGGTCGCGCGATGTGGGGCGAAGACGTCTGCTCGGTGCCTGCCAGGCGCCGAACGCGCCGGTGAGCGCGGCGCGGCGCGGCGCGGGAGATTGCCACGAACACGATAGCACATGCATGGCGATGGTTCTCTCCACCGCGTGGGGGCGGCGCCCCGCCGCGCCCATGGCGGGCCGGGGTCGCCGGGGTCGATCGCGCCGGGGCGGCGCTCCCACTTGGGCCGCCTCCGTGGGAGCGGCGCCCCGCCGCGACGATCGCGGGCCGGGGCTGCCGGGGGTTGATCGCGCCGGGGCGGCGCTCCCACGCGGGGGCGGCGCCTGTGACGAAAAAGCCCGAGCCGCCGGATGGCGGTTCGGGCTCATCGGGAGCGCCGGGGCAAGCCTTCACCCCGCGCGCGGCGCTCGGCTCGGTCTAGGGCGAGCCGGGCGAGCAGGACTTGACGTCCGCCCGGACCGCGTTGAACACGGCCTTGACGTTGAGCGCCTGTGTCATGGTCACCTCGCAGCTGTCGTCCTTGCCCGCGCAGGCGCCATCCCAGCCCGCGAAGAGGGAGCCGGGGTCCGCCTCGGCCATGAGGGTCACCAGGCTGTCCTTCGCGAAGGCATTGCTGCAGGTGCTGCCGCAGTCGATGACGCTCGGGCCGGCCTCGGAGGAGAGGTCTTCCCCGGTGACGGTTTCCATCCACTCGACATGGCTGGCGAGCCGGGTGTAGACGGTCGGCTCGGCGGGCTCGTCGCAGCCGTTGCCCCAGCTGACGATGCCGGCCTGGGCATAACCGCCGCGGCCGTTCTCGACCACCAGCGGGCTGCCGTCGTCGGCCTGGCAGTGCTCGTCGTCCGTGGCGGCGGAGGTGGTGCAGAGCATGTTCTGCGTGATGGCGGCATCCCCGTAGGCCGTCCGGCAGGTGTCGGGATTGGCGATGGAGGCGTCGACCTTGGAGAGCAGCGTGGCGGTGAGGCCGCACAGCTCGGTGGGCGTCCACCCCGTGACGGCGCTGGCGGTTCCGGGGCAGGCGAGGTCTGGTTCGCGCTCCCAGGTGACGGGGCGCAGGGGGTCGACATAGACCGGGCTCTTCAGCTCGATGAGCGCGATGTCGTGATTCAGGGTGAGCGGGTTGAACTCGGGATGCTTGACGATGCGTTTGACCTTGGAGGTCTGACCGCCGTATTCGAAGCGCGTCGAGCCGGTGCGGACCTCGATGTTCGACGGCGAGACGGTGTTGTAGCGGTCGTCGCTGTCATCCACGATGCAGTGCGCGGCGGTGAGGATCCAGTTGGGGTGGATGACCGAGCCGCCGCAGGTCCAGCTGCCATTGAGGCGCCAGGTGCTGATCTTGAGGGCGGCTTGCCAGGGCCACTCGGACTGCTCGACGGGCTCGCCGCCGAGGAGCCTCGGCTGCGCGGACGCGGTGCTCTGGGCGACGGCGGAGGCCGCCTCCGACCCAGCGCCCAGGGAGGAGAGAACCCGGCCCTGACCGGTGCCGAACTTCTGCACGGTCAAGGGGAGCTGCTCGGGGTCCGGGGCCAGCCATTTGGCGACATCGGGATAGTAGTGGGCGAAGGCGCCGTCCACCGTTGAGTTGTTGCGGTCGCAGGCGTCCTCCGGGTAGTAGCCGCAAGCCCCGTAGAGCTGACCGACCACGCGGCCGTCCGCCAGCATGACGGGCGCGCCGCTGCTGCCGCCCTCGGTGCTGCCGACCAGGTCGCGCGAGAAGATGAAGGGGCCGTAAGGCAGGCCGGGGAGGGCGCAATCCGCGCTACGGTCGACGCGATGTTGGGAGAAGGCCTGCGGAGAGCCCAGCGGGTGACTCAGGCGGAAGAGCAGGGTGCCTTCGGCATTCCCGCCGAGGGGGGTCATGGAGGTGTCGGTCCAGCCGAGGTACCAGGCCCATTCGGGCGGTGGCGTGTCGAGGACCAGCAGGCTGTGATCATCCACCGCCGAGTGGTCGAGCAGGGTGGCGCCGAGCGTGGACGCCGTGCCCGGCAGGATCGGCTGGCAGCCGGCGTTGCAGAAGGGGGTCTTGTAGTCGAACCAGGCCTCGACCGTGGCGGCCACCGCGGAGTCGCTGATGCAGTGATTGGCGGTGAGGAAGTAGGGGATGCTGGTCGCTGGGTCGGTGTCCGCGAGCAGGCCGCCCGAGCAGAGGTAGCTCGCGCCGTCCTGGATGAAGTTGATGTGGGCGATCGCCTTGCGCGCCTTCTCGATGGCCGGCCACTCCGCCTCGGTGTGGCAGGAGCCATCTTCGATGCAGGGCGCATTGATGGCGCAGAAGGGGTTGGCGGCGCCATCGAAGAGCAGGACGGCGCCGATGCTCAAGCGGGCATCGTCCGAGGCCCCCTCGGGAACCTGCACATGGATGTAGAGCGCATCGCCCGTGACGCTTCCCGACCAGAAGCTCGTGGTGGCGCCCGTGTAGGGGCCCTCGACCTCGCCGGCGTCGTTGTAGAGGTAGATGGAGCCGCCCGCGGGGAGGGCGACGTTGTCGAAGCGCAGCCGGGCGCCCGCGGCACCGGCGGAATCCAGGCGCATGACCCAGGTGAGCTGTCCGTCCGCGCGCCGGACCGTGCCGCCCGCGAAGCTATAGGTCTGGTCGCTCATGGCCGCGACGTCGAGCGGCTGCAGATCGACGTTGACGTCGACTCCCTTGACGATGCCGACCTTGAGCGGTTTGCCCGAGGGAGCCTTCGCATTGTCCGCGGCGATCTTCTCGTGCTCCTCCGCCGTCAACTCGACGCGGGCAGCCGATGCGGCGGGGCGCTGGCCGATCATGGCCCGCAGGCGTTGAACCGATGCGTGCTGTGCCTCCGTGGCGGCCCCGACGGGTCGCTGCTGCGGCATCACATCGACGGCCGACGCGGCGCCGGAGGCGGCCAGGAAGATCAAGGGGATCAATCTTCCACTTAGACGATCTCTTTCCATCGTGATGGCTCCTTCAAAAACACGATTTCATTCGCGTTTGCAGAAAATGCATTCGGGTTCGGGGAGAATAATGGACTCGTTACACGATCGCTACCTGGTTTCCTGAACGAATCAGCCGGTGCTTCGTGCTGTCTTCGATCTTGCCGGAGCAGACTCCTTAAGCGGCATCCGGCCGCATCGAATGCAGGGCGGACAAGCGCGGCGCGGTCCACCAACAACGGCGCGGGATTCGGTGGACTTCGCTCGCGCTCGTCCACCCTACCTGTCTACCTGTCTACCTGTCCGACTGACGACTGAGGCCGATTCCGCGATCGACGTCTCATTCCAGGGTCCACTCGGGATTCTACTGAAAGTGCCCGCGGATTCGGATCTCCGAATGTCCGAAGTGTGACCCAGGGCCGTGCTTTCGATTTCGAACCGACGCGCTGGGGCGAAGCTGCTAGTCTTGCCAGACTCCGTTGCCATGGCCCCTTCTGCGTCATTTATGCCGCCAAGCGATCGACGACTGACTCTGTTCGCCTCCTTCTCCGGCGCCGGTGGGGTCGAGCGCATGCTGGTGAATCTGGTGCGGGGCATCGCGAATCAGGGCGTTGGCGTGGATCTGGTCGTGGTCCGCACCGAGAGTCCGCATCTGGGGCAGTTACCGGACGGTGTGCGCCTGATCCGCCTGCGCGCGTCTCACACCCTGCTTGCGGTGCCAGAGTTGGCCCGTTACCTGCGCGCGGAGCGCCCCGCCGTGCTCCTGGCCGCGAAGGACCGCGCCGGGCGCGCGGCCGTGCTGGCGCGCGCGCTGGCCGGCACGCAGACGCGCCTGGCCCTGCGCCTGGGGACCAACCTCTCCACCGCGATGGCGGAGCGCTCGCTGCTCGAACGCTGGCTGCGCTATCTGCCGATTCGGCTGCTCTATCCGCGCATCGAGCGCATCATCGCCGTCTCGCGGGGCGTCGCCGAGGATACCGCCCGCGTCGCCCGGATCCCGGCCGCGCGGATCACCGTGATCCGCAATCCCGTCATCACGCCCGATCTGGCGGCCCAGGCGGCCGAACCTTGTCCGCATCCCTGGCTCGAGCCGGGGCAGCCGCCGGTGCTCATGGGGGCCGGCCGCCTGCAGCGGCAGAAGGATTTTCCGACCCTGATCCGCGCCTTCGCCAAGGTGCGCGCGGTCCGCGACGCCCGTCTGATGATTCTGGGCGAGGGCACCGCGCGCCCCAAGCTGGACGCCTTGGCGGCGAGCCTGGGCGTGGAGCGCGACGTCTGTTTGCCGGGCTTCCAAGCCAATCCCTACGCCTTTCTGACGCGGGCGGCCGTCTTCGTGCTCTCCTCGGCCTGGGAGGGATCGCCGAACGTGCTGACCGAGGCGATGGCACTGGGTGTCCCCGTGGTGTCCACTCAGTGTCCGAGCGGACCCTCCGAGATTCTGGACGGCGGCCGCTACGGTCCGCTGGTCCCCGTCGGTGACGCGGATGCCCTGGCCGATGGCATGCTCGCGATGCTGGAGAAGCCGACCCCCGCAAGCGTGGTTCGGGGCGCGGTCGCGGACTACGAGCAAGGGCGCAGTGCCGCGCGCTATTTACAGGTGCTGGGGTTTTCTGGTCACGAAGCTCCAGCTTCGTGACCAGGCTCGAATCGGGACGTGGAAAATGGACAGCTTCTTAGACCTCTGCTCGGCGGGGGTGAACCTTTCGAGGCCGCGCGGCCGGGCCGATCAAAACCAAGGGTGGAGTCATGGGGCAGCTATTTCGGATTTCGGGTTTTCTCTTCTACATCCTGATGATCTTTCTCAATGCCTTCGTGGACCTGGGGCACAAGATCATCATCCAGAACACGCTGTTCAAGACCTACGACGGTGACACCCAGATCCTCCTCACGGCCGTCGTCAATGCGCTGATCCTCATTCCCTTCGTCCTGCTCTTCACCCCCTCGGGATTCATCGCGGACCGCTTTCCGAAGAACCGGGTCATGCGCGCGAGCGCCTGGATCGCCGTCGGCCTGACCCTTTGCATCACGGTCTTCTATTACCTCGGCTGGTTCTGGCCGGCCTTCGTCATGACCTTTCTGCTCGCGGCCCAGAGCGCCATCTATTCGCCCGCCAAGTACGGCTACATCAAGGAGTTGGTCGGCAAGGAGGCGCTGGCCTCGGCCAATGGCTGGGTGCAGGCGACGACGACCACGGCCATCCTGGCGGGGATCTTTGTCTTCTCGGTCCTGTTCGAGGGCCGTCTGGCGGACATGGCCTTCAGCACGCCGGGCGAGATCATGCATCTGGTCGCGCCGCTGGGCTGGGTGCTGGTCGGCTGCTCCCTGGCCGAGGTCTTCGTGGCCTACCGCCTGCCGCAGGCGAACGCGGGCAACGCCATGCCCTTCGAGTGGCCTCAGTACGCCTCCGGCGGCTATCTCAAGCAGAATCTGGGTGCCGCTTGGGGCAATCAGGTGATCTGGCTTTCGATCGTCGGGCTGTCGGTCTTCTGGGCCATCTCGCAGGTCATCCTCGCGGCCTTTCCGGCCTTCGCGAAGGAGACGCTGGGCGAGACCAATACGGTGGTCATCCAGGGCATGCTGGCCTGCTCGGGGCTCGGCATCATCCTGGGTTCCTATGTGGCGGGGCGCGTCTCGCGCAATCACATCGAGACCGGCCTCATCCCCATCGGCGCCATCGGCATCGCCGTGGCGCTCTTCGTGCTGCCGGGGCTGGGCTCGATCTGGGCGCATGGCGCCAATTTCCTCATGCTTGGCTTCCTCGGCGGCCTCTTCCTGGTGCCGCTCAATGCCCTGATCCAGTTCAACGCGGGCGAGCAGGGGCTCGGGCGGGTACTGGCGGCCAACAACTTCGTCCAGAACGTCGTGATGCTGGGCTTCCTGGGCCTAACGGTGCTGGCGGCCTTTCTCCAGGTGGGCGGACTCCTGGTGATGGTCGGTCTGGGCGTGATCGCGCTCCTGGGCGCGGCCTACACGCTCTATCAGCTGCCCCAGTCGCTGCTGCGCTTCCTGATCGCGCGGGTCATCGCGACCCGCTATCGCCTCAGTGTCATCGGGCTGGAGAACATGCCGGCGCAGGGCGGGGTGCTGATGCTCGGCAACCATGTGAGCTGGATCGACTGGGCCATGGTGCAGATGGCAAGCCCCAGGCCGGTGCGCTTCGTCATGGAGCGCTGGATCTACGAGCGCTGGTATCTGCGCTGGTTCCTGGACTTCTTCGGGGTGGTGCCCATCTCGCGCGGGCGCAGCCGGGAGGCCATCCATACCGTGGCGCGGCTGCTGGAGGCGGGGGAGGTGGTCTGCATCTTCCCCGAGGGCACGCTGAGCAAGACCGGGCAGCTCTCCGAGTTCAAGCGCGGGTTCGAGCTCTCGGCGCGCGAGGCGGGGACCGGCGTCATCCTGCCTTTCTACCAGCGCGGCCTCTGGGGCAGCCGTTTCTCCTACGCCAGTGAGAAGCTCCGCACGAACCGCCGGGACGGGCGCGTGCGCGAGATCATCGTCGCCTTCGGCCCGACCCTGCCGCTGCAAGCCAGCGCGGAGCAGGTCAAGCAGGCGGTCTTCGAGCTGTCGGTGACCTCCTGGAAGACCTATGTGGAGACGCTGCCCAGCCTACCCCATGCCTGGCTGAGGTCGGCGAAGCGCAACCTGAGCACGCTGAGCGTCATCGACTCCATCGGGACGGGGCTGACCAATCGGCGGCTCGTCACCGCGGTCCTGCTCTTCGCCGGACGGATTCGGCGCCTGGCGCCCGAGCCTGCGGTCGGCATCCTGCTGCCTGCCAGCAGCGCCGGGGCCATCGCGAATCTGGCCGCGCTGCTCGCGGGCAAGACCCTGGTGAACCTCAATTACACGGCGAGCGCCGAGGCGCTCAGGGCTGGCATCGAACAGGCGGGCGTGCGCCATGTGGTGACCGCCGAGCGCTTCCTGCGCAAGCTGGAGCAGCGCGGCATCGATCTCGGCGCGGCGCTGCCCGGCGTGACCCTGCACCCCATGGAGTCGATGCGCGCGGAGATCGGCAAGGTTCAGTCGCTGGCGATGCTGGCGGCCGTGAGCCTGCTGCCGGCCGAGCTGCTGCTGCGCCTGTTCGGGCACCCGACCCGGCCCGAGGACACGGCCGCCATCCTCTTCTCCAGCGGCAGCGAGGGCACGCCCAAGGGCATCGAGCTGACGCACCGCAACATCATGGCCAACGTCCGGCAGATCTCGGACGTGCTCAACACCCAGGCGGACGACGTGGTGCTGTCCAACCTGCCGCTGTTCCACGCCTTCGGACTCACGGCGACCACCTTCATGCCGCTGCTGGAAGGCATCCCCATGGTCTGTCACCCGGATCCGACCGACGCGGTCGGCAGCGCCAAGGCGATCGCCCGCCATCGGGTCACGGTGCTTTGCAGCACCTCGACCTTCCTGCGGCTCTATATCCGCAATCGACGGGTCCACCCGCTGATGCTCCAGTCGCTGCGAATCGTCGTCGCCGGGGCCGAGCGGCTGAGCCCGGACGTGCGCGAGGCCTTCGCCGTCAAGTTCCAGAAGCAGATCCTGGAAGGCTATGGCGCGACGGAGACGACGCCGGTCGCGAGCGTCAATGTGCCGGACGCGATGGAGACCAAGACCTGGAAGATTCAGGCCGGCTCAAGGCCGGGGACGGTCGGGATGCCGCTGCCGGGCACCAGCTTCCGCGTGGTGGATCCGGTGACGCTGGCGCCGCTGCCGCCCGGTGAGGACGGGCTCATCCTGATCGGCGGCGTTCAGGTCATGAAGGGTTACCTCAAGGCGCCCGAGAAGACGGCCGACGCCGTCGTCGAGTTCGATGCCATGCGCTGGTACAAGACCGGCGATAAGGGCCATCTGGACGCCGATGGCTTCCTGACCATCGTCGACCGCTATTCGCGCTTCGCCAAGCTCGGCGGCGAGATGATCAGCCTGGGCGCGGTCGAGGAGCAGGTGCGGCGCGTCCTTGGTCGGGCGGAGTTGGAGGTCGCGGCGGTCAATCTGCCCGACGAGCGCAAGGGCGAGCGCATCCTGTTGCTGACGGCCGAGGACATCGATCCGGACACGCTGCGCAAGGCGCTGCTCGACGCGGGCGTCAATCCGCTGAGCATCCCGTCGCAGGTCGTGCGGGTCGATGCCATCCCCAAGCTGGGCAGCGGCAAGACCGATTTCGGCGGCGTGCGGCGGTTGGCGCTGGCGGCCTGACGGCCGGCGTGGACCGGCCCCGGAAAGGCGTCGGACGTACACCCAGGCAGGTAGGATGGGCAAAGTCCGCGCTCCAAGCTTGAATGCAGCCTCGGCGTTGGACGGACGTGCCCATCTTGCAAGGCTCACAGCGGGACGGATGGGCACGCCCGTCGATCACTAGCGCTCCAAACGGAGCTGATCACGCGGGCTTTGCCCATCCTACGCGCTGAAATCGCACGCGACAGCTTCACCCGCACCCAACGACGCATCGGCAGTATGACTATGGCAAACAAGACTCTCAGCTTCACCATCCTGGGCACGGGCGCCCTGGGCGGCTTCTACGGATCCCGTCTCCTGCTCGGCGGCTCACAGGTCCGCTTCATCGCGCACAGCGACGTCGAGCACATCCGTTCAGAGGGCCTGCGGGTGGATTCGCCGCTCGGCGACCAGCACCATGTTCCGGTCGAGGTCTATGCGGCGTCCGACGCCATCCCGCCGAGCGACGTGGTCTGCGTCGCACTCAAGACGACCCAGAACCACCAGCTCGTCGAACTGCTGCGGCCGCTGGTGCACGCGGGCACGGTCATCCTCAATTTCCAGAACGGCCTGACGATGGAGGACGAGCTGGCGGAGGCCTTTCCGGACGCCTGCGTCATCGCGGGGCTCTGCTTTCTCTGCTCCAACAAGGTCGGACCAGGGCACATCGCGCATCTGGACTACGGGCTGGTGAGCTTCGCGCCCCATGACGAGCGCGGTCAGGGCTGGATTCCCAGGCTGATGGATGCCTTCAGCGCTGGCGGCGTCAAGGTCGAGAGCCTCCCGTCCTTGCTCAAGGCGCGTTGGCGCAAGCTGGCCTGGAACATCCCCTTCAACGGCCTCTCCGTCCTGCTGGACGTCAACACGGACGTCATCATGGCCGACCCCGATGCGCGGGCGCTCGCCGAGCAGCTCATGGCGGAGGTCGCCATTGGCGCCGAAACCTGCGGCGTGCCCTTCGATGAGGGCTTCACGGCCAAGCTCTTGAAGGTGACCGAGGCCATGACCCCCTACGCCCCCAGCATGCGGCTGGACTACCTCGCCAAGCGTGCGCTTGAGATCGAGTTCATGTACGCGCGGCCGCTGCGGGAAGTGGCCAAGCGTGGCGTGAGGCTTCCGGCGGTCGAGGCCATCGCGCGGCAGCTGCGCTTCATGGACCGGCGCAATCGAGGCGGGGACGGCTGAGCCGCGCGCGCCTGATGGTGGGCATGCTCACTCGCGCGGAACGCGCTCCCCGTCCACCCCGGTGTTGCGTGACCTTCCGGTCGCCAGGTTTCGGCCGCGGCCTATTGCGCCCTGCTGATCATTGAGAGGATCCGCTCGGCCACGCTGTCGAGCGCGGCCTCCGAATAGTCCCGCCAGTGCGCGCGGGCGAAGGCGTGGAAGTAGAGGTAGCGGAGGTATTGCGCGATGAGCTGAGTGTCTGGCGGTGCTTCGAGCGCCCCGCGCAGCCGGTCGCTCAACTCGGCCGTGTCGCGAACCGGATGGACCAGCCCCTCGCGGACGTAGAAGTTGTCGCCGAGCGCGACCACGGGCTTACCGTAGATCATGCCTTCGATGCCGACGGTGGAGTTGACGGTGACGACGCAGGCGGCGCGCCGAAGAATGGCGCGCACGTCGCCGCCGCCGACCCAGATCAGGTGCGGGTGCCGACGAACCACGGGGTCATAGTCGGTCTTGCCGAGGTCGGCGGGATGGAGCTTGATGACGAGCTTGAGCGTTGGATCGATCACGCGCAGCGCGGCGTCGAGATCGGCGATGGCGGCATCGAGCCGGTTGCCGTAGAGGGGCGAGTGGATGGTGAGCTGGCTGTCGCTGCGGACCTGGAGCGGGAAGAAGACGAAGCGCTCTGGGAGCGGCGGGATCTCGCGCGGGATGAGCCGATTGCCTTTGACGGAGGGCTCGCGTTCGCGCCAGTCGTCCCATGCCTGGATCAGGTAGGCCAGCGGCGAGGGGCGGACGCGCCCACCTGTGGGGGGCGTGCGTTTGGGCGTGTTGCCGGCCCGGTAGGCGTCCAACAGGGCGTCCAGCTCCTGGATCTGCTCGGCCGTGTAGGGCAGCGCCCGGATCGCGTCGAGGCCGATGTCCTGGCCGATGACGGAGAAGGCGTTGACGCCCTGCGGATCCAGCTGAAGCGTGTTGGGCAGATAGCCGTTCTCGCCGAACACTAGCGGGATGCCGCGCGCCCGCGCCAACTGCTCGGTAATGGCCGCGGCCAGGCCGGAGCCGTTCCACAGGAAGATGCCGGTCGGGCGGGTGCGCTCCAGAAAGTCGTCCAGCTCGCGGACCAGCCAGTGGAAGGCGGGTGCCTGCTGGCTGACCAGCGCCTTGTCCGCTGTCTTGCGCAGCCGGGCGATGAGCTGGTCCCGGTCGATCTGAATCTGTTCGGGCCAATCGGCCTTGCCGCCGCGGCGTGCCGGATGCAACGGCCGGCCGAGCCGCTGCAGGACGCTGCGGCTCTTCACCCGCAGCGCAAAGTAGACCGGCCGGTAGCCCGGCGGCAGTCGGTCGCCGACGGCGGACAGGTACTGCGCCAGGTTCGGCCCGGGGTCGATGAAGGCGATGGCCCTGGCACTCATGACTCGCCCCGCTCCGCGTGCGTCAGACTCAGCGCGAGCAGCCAGCCGCTGAGCAGGACGAAGTATCCGGCCGTGATGCGCATCAGCAGGATGGAGTCGGTCAGCGAGAATTGCGCGTAGGCCAGGATACAGAGAATGCCGGCGTAGCCGATGCCGCGTGTCTCGGGATCGGTCGCGACCACGGCCGTGCGGATGAAGACGCCCAGCGGCACCAGGTAGAGCAGGAGCAGGGAGAACAGTCCCAGCAGGCCGCGCGTTGCCAGGGCGTGGATGTAGTCGTTGTGGGCGTGGGTGTGGCCTTCGCCGCGGTCGAACGCCATGATGGCCGGGGAGATCAGACCCCGTTCGGCGGCGCTCTTGAAGTAGGCGTTGAGCTGACCGACGCCGATGCCGAGCCAGGGATGCTCGCGGTAGGCCATCCAGGCGGCGCGCCACATCTCGAAGCGCTCGCCGAGCGAGTTGCCCGATTGCACGGCTTCTCCCGCCTCATAGCCGGTGACCTCCGCTACCGCAACGGCGAGGCGTTCGCGGATCTGCTCCGATTGCAGGAGCGCGGCGCCGCCCAGCATAAGCAGGGCCGTGAACCCGATGAGCAGGGCGCGGCGATGCGCCGGGTGCTGCTGCAGGAGATAGAGTCCGATCACCAGAAATCCGCTGGGGACGAAGATCCAGGCGCCGCGTGTCCCCGATGCCAGGCTGGCGTAGCCGCCGAAGCCCGCGGCGACGAGGAAGAGCAGGGCCAGGAGGCGGCGCGAGCGGTAGTAGACGCCGGCGGCGAGGGCGCTGGTCACGGCGGCCAGGGTGGCGATGTCGCCGAAGGGGATCTGCTTGCCCTTGCTGCCGCCGGCGCGGTAGTCCATCCCATTGATCTGCTCCCAGGCGGCGCTGAGGGTCTGCACCTCCCAGAGGGCGTAGAGGCCCGAGAGCAGCGAAGCCGTGGCGATGGCGACCCAGAACCAGAGGGGGCGCGTGCGCGCGGCGATCAGGAACGGGATGAGCAGGGCACCGGCGAGGAAGTAGCTGAAGTGGTCGAGCCGATCGAGGGCGTTCGTATCGAAACCGGCACGCGCGGCGGCGAGGACGGCGATGACGGCATAGAGCAGGAAGACGCCGCTCAGGAGAGCGGTGGTGCGGTCGATCGGCTCTCGCCGCTCCTGGCGGAAGCGCAGATAGAGCCAAAGGAGGCTGAGCAGGATCAGCGCGTGCAGGGTTGGGCCATGCACCTGATAGTAGGCCGCCGTGATCGTGGCCGTGCTGGCGGCGGCCAGCGCCGGGGCGAGGATCAGCGTCAGGCGCCGGAGGTCGACGCGGGCCAGCAGGGTGGACAATGCTGCCAAGGTGTCTTCAGCCAGGTCTGTGGGTGGGTGTGACCACAACTGATGTCTGGCGTCGGTTGGACCGAGGTCCGTGGTCCGACGAAAGGGTGCATGGGCCTCCTAACGTCGGCCCAACCGACGGTTGTTGGCCAGCGTGCATCACGGATGGTCGCGCCCCCGTGGGGCTGTCGTGCCCCTGGGGTGCGCGGGCGGGATGCTAACATGCGACGCGATTGGAAAGGCGGATCTCCCGACCTGGGCTCGGGGGTAGAATTCAATCTCGTGCCCGCAGGAGAGATGTCCGCCATGTCCAGCAAGAAGCTCCCGATCGGGATCCAGACCTTCGCCAAGATCCGCGAGGGTGACTATTACTACGTCGACAAGACGGGCTTCGCGCGCCAGCTGATCGAGCGCGGCAAGCACTATTTTCTCTCGCGTCCGCGCCGCTTCGGCAAGTCGTTGTTCCTCGACACGCTTGCGGAATTGTTCGCCGCCAACGAGCCGCTGTTTCGGGGGCTGGAGATCCACGGACACTGGGACTGGAGCCGCCGCGCGCCTGTGGTGCGCTTCAGTTTCGGGGGCGGGATCGTGCGGAGCCGGGAGGAGCTGGACGACAAGATCGGCGAGCAGCTGAGGCTCAATCAAACCACGCTCGACCTGGCCTGCACGGAATCGCAGATCAATGCCTGTTTCGCCGAGCTGCTCCGCAAGGCCCATGCCGCCACGGGCGAGCGCGTGGTGGTGCTGGTCGACGAATATGACAAGCCGATCCTGGACAATCTGAGCCGTCCGGAGCTGGCGCGCGCGGTCCGCGACGGTCTGCGCAACCTCTACTCGGTCATCAAGGACAACGACGCGCACATCCGCTTCGCCTTCCTCACCGGGGTGAGCACGTTCAGCAAGGTGAGTCTCTTCTCGGGGCTGAACAACCTCAACGACATCACCATCGATCCCAAATACTCGGCGCTCTGCGGCTATACCGAAACCGATCTCGACCGCGTCTTTGCGCCCGAGCTGGTGGGCCTGGACCGTCAGGAGATCCGCCGCTGGTACAACGGCTACAACTGGACCGGCGAGGCGGTCTACAACCCCTTTGACCTGCTGTTGCTGTTCGACCGGCGTCAGTTTCGCCCCTGGTGGTTCGAGACCGGCAGCCCGAGCTTTCTCATCGACCTGCTCACGGCGCGCCAGACCTGGCTGCCGCAGCTCGGGCAGCTTGAGACCGATGCCAGCCTGCTCTCGACCTTCGATGTGGACCGCATCGCCACCGAGGCCTTGCTGTTCCAATCCGGCTATCTGACCATCGCCGAGGAAGAGCGCATCGCCGGTACCTACTTCTACCGCCTGCGCTACCCCAACCAGGAGGTCTATCAAAGCCTCAACAGCGCCCTGCTCGAGACCTGGACTCCGGCCGGCGCGGTCGATGCCCGCCGTCGCAAGTCACTCCACCAGTGTCTGCTCGCCAACGATTTCAGCGGCATGCAGAGGCTCTTCACGAGTCTCTTCGCCAGCATCCCCACCGACTGGTACCGCAACAACCCCATCGCGCGCTACGAGGGCTACTACGCGAGCGTCTTCTACGCCTACTTCGCCTCGCTCGGTCTCGACATCCTGCCCGAGGACAGCAGCAATGCCGGGCGGCTGGACATGGCCGTGCGCTTCAACGCTCAGATCTATCTCTTCGAACTCAAGGTGGTCGAGCTGACCCCCGAGGGCCGCGCGCTGCAGCAGATCAAGGACAAGGGCTATGCCGACAAGTACCGGGCGGAGGCTGTGCCGATCCATCTCATTGGCGTCGAATTCAGCCGCGAGCAGCGCAACCTGGTGGGGATGGAGTGGGAGAGCCTCTGAACGCGCTCCGCAAGGCCCTGGCGTCTCCGAGACCGGTGGGAGCGCCGCCCCAGCGCCCCGCGCCC
>NZ_NRRF01000010.1 GCF_016583565.1 Thiocystis violacea
CCACCGGAGCCACTCCAGGTAGTCGAGGCAGTCCGCATCGGTGCGAAACCAGGACTGGAACTCGCCCGCAGTCCGCGGATAATCAACGCCAGCATGAGGGTAAGTCACCCTTGGAGTTTACTCCGGTTAAGTGGAGACCCCAGATCGAGGAAATCGAGAGCATGGGTCGAAGCGAACAGCGCGAGCTTGTCAACCGCTTGGTGGTGCTGCTTCTCCATCTCCTGAAGTGGCGTTTTCAGCCTGGGCGTCGCGGGAATTCCTGGCGGTTGTCCGTCAAGGAGCAGCGCATCCGGCTGGAGGCCCACCTGGAGGATAATCCGAGCCTGACCGCGAAACTCGATCAAGCCATCACGCGAGCCTATCGACTGGCCTTGATCGAGGCTGAACGCGAGACCGGGTTGGCGGAATCGACCTTTCCGACGTCATGTCCCTTCACCTTCGCCCAGATCATGGATGATGCGTTTTGGCCGGAGTAGAGCTTAGGTCGCGTTGACCAAGACAGGCTCGGCGCTGCGCTGCTCACACACCGAGTCGAGGGCGTCGGCAAGCGCGCCTTTCGCCCATCCGCTCATGCGTCGGGGGTATCGCGTCCATTGCACCTTGCGGGCAATGGGCGACGTTAACGCTTCGGAGACCGCCAACGCGGCCTTGTCCACGATGGAATGCGCGGACCGATCGGCGATGGTGCGTAATCGTTGCTGGGTGCGGCGACGCCGGGCGTCGATCTTTTTCCGCCCCAGATTACAGCGCCGGATCCGGTCGGCCTTGGCGATCCGTCCAGCCCGCGCAGGATACGGTGAGGAACGAACCGCATCAATCGTGTCATTCAGACGACCATCAAATGATCATTTCTCAACTGCGAGGCCCAACGAAACGGCGCACGTTGGGCCTCCTAACGTCGGCCCAACCGACGGACGCTGGCTCACTTCTGGTCGCACCCGTCACCATCCCGCATGAGCACATCGCGGATGCGGGTGCGGCTCGGGACCTCGTAGCGCCCGTGACGATAGCGGCAGCCAAAGCGCGCACGGGCGGCCTGGCTAAGATCCTGCGCCCATGCGGCGATGGCCTTTAGCCACGCGCACCGCGCCTGCGGCGATGGTGAGCACTGCCGATAAGGGATGGCGCCGACCTTGGGCGCGACGTGGATCGGGCACATCGGCAAAGAACTCAGGAAGCGAACGCATCTGTTGTGCACTCAACATCCGTTTCGAGGCTCCGTCGTGGTCGAGAGGATCGAGCATCGGATGGGCCAGGCGTGCCTGGGCGCGCGCGATTGCCCAACAAAAAACGCGGCTGTCAGGCCGCGTTTTTTGTTGGGGGCGAGTGGTGCCCGGGTCAGCTAGACGGATTATCGTCCGAGGCCCCCATGCACTGCTCCGACTCATACCACATGACGTTGATAATGCCGAAGGCGAGTGCGAGGAGGACGCCCAGTATCCAGGAGAAGTACCACATCGGTTGTTCCTCTCTTCAGTGTTGGTGACGGCGGCTTGTCGGTTTGGCGGATCGGTTCGGTGTCGCCAATCGACAAGTCGCGCGTCTGTCTTCTGGTTAGTAGGCCAGGTGATCCTGTGCCTCAATCTCCTCAACCGTGACGCGTCGCCACATCTTGGTGTAGGTCCAAGTCGTGTACATGAGGATGAGTGGGACGAAGATGACCGCGGCCCAGAACATGACGGTCAATGTCAGGTGGCTCGACACGGCATCCCAGGCGATCAGGCTGCTGTTGGGGTTGGTGCTCGAGGGCATGATGAAGGGAAACATGGCGGCTCCAGCCGTCACGATGATGCCCGACAACCCGAGGCTGCTGGCGATGAGCCCGAGCCCGGCCCGACCTGACATCGATGCCAAAATGGCGAGCCCCATGCCGCCGAATCCCATGAGCGGGAAGAGCAGCGTCCAGGGATACTGGCCGTAGTTGGATAGCCAGGCGCCAGCCTCCTGCACCACTTCCTTCGTGAGTGGGTTGGGGGTCGCGTCCAGGGCCGGCATGGAGACCACGCGATAGCCGTCGATGCCAAAGCTTAACCAGACGCCGGCCAGCGCGAAGGCGACGATGGTCACCAAGCCGGCCTTTTTGGCGACGACCTTGGCGCGTGTCGCAATCGGCTCGGCTGTGCGCAGCTGCAGCCAGATGGCTCCATGCGTCACGAGCATGCCGAGGCTGACCACGCCAGCGAGCAGGGCGAAGGGGTTCAGCAGGCCGAAGAAGCCGCCGCTGTAGTAAGGACGGAGCAGGTCGTCGAGGTGGAAGGGAACGCCTTGCAGGAGGTTTCCGAAGGCGATGCCGAAGACCAGCGCCGGCACGGCGCCGCCGACGAACAGCCCCCAGTCCCAGGCATTTCGCCAGCGTGGATTCGCGATCTTGCTGCGATAGTCGAAGCCGACCGGTCGGAAGAAGAGCGCGAAGAGCGCCAGCAGCATGGCGAAGTAGAAGCCGGAGAAGGCGCTTGCGTAGACCAGCGGCCAGGCGGCGAAGATGGCGCCGCCGGCCGTGATCAACCAAACCTGATTGCCGTCCCAATGCGGCCCGACGGTGTTGATGATGACGCGGCGCTCGCTATCGGTCTTGCCGAGGAAGGGCAGCAGGGCGCCGACGCCCATGTCCAAGCCATCCGTCACGGCGAAGCCGATGAAGAGTACCCCGACCAGCACCCACCAGACGAACTTCAGGGTTTCATAATCCAGAATCATCAATCTGTCTCCGCTTTAGTCGGCCTGTTTCTGAGGAGCTGTCGCCGGTGTCATGCCGCCGGCATGTCCGGTTTCGCGTTCGTGATGATAGCGGCCCGTGTGCAGCGAGCTGGGGCCGAGCCGGGCGAACTTGAACATCAAGTACATCTCGATGACGAAGAGGACGGTGTAGAAGAGGATGAACCCGGACAGGCTGATGATGAGGTCGTTCGCGGTCAGGCTGGAGGCGGCGATGCTGGTGGGCAGCACTTCACCGATCGCCCAGGGTTGACGGCCGAATTCAGCGACGAACCACCCCGTTTCCGCGGCGATCCATGGCACCGGGATGCTAATAACGAAGAGTCTCAGCAGCCAGCGCTTGTCTTGGATCGACCTGCGTGCATTGAAGTAGAAGCCCAGCGCCAGAAGGAAAAGCATCCAAACGCCTGCGCCGACCATGACGCGGAAGGTCCAGAAGACTGGGGCAACCTCTGGTATCGAGTCCTTGACCGCCAGTGCGATCTGCTCTTCCGTCGCTTCGGCCGGATCCTCCGTGTAGGGCTTCAACAGCAGGCCGTAACCCAGATCCTGTTTGTGCTCATCGAAGACTGCGCGGTTGGCCTCCGTGTCCTCGCCGCCGCGGAGACGCTCAAGGTAATCGTAAGCGATCATGCCGCTGCGGATGCGGATCTCATGCTCGCGCATCAGGTCTTTGAGCCCGATGACCTGCTCGTCGAGCGAGCGCGTCGCAATGAGGCCAAGCAGCCAAGGCACCTTGATCGCGTCGTGCGTTTCCTGCGTCTCGTTGTCCGGGCGCCCGTAGATGGTGAAGGCCGCCGGAGCCGGCTCCGTCTCCCACTCGGCCTCGATGGCGGCGAGCTTTACCTTCTGAACGTCGCCGACCTCGTACCCTGATTCGTCGCCAAGCAGGACGACCGACAGGATGGAGGCGAGACCGAAGCCCACGGCGACCGAGAAGGAGCGCTTGGCGAATGCCAGATCGCGCCCTTTCAGCATGTACCAGGCGCTGATTCCCAGTACGAACATGGAGGCCGTCACATAGCCGGCCGCGACCGTGTGGACGAATTTCACCTGAGCGACAGGATTGAGCAGCAGCTCCATGAAGCTGGTCATTTCCATGCGCATGGTTTCGTAGCTGAACTCCGAGCCGACAGGGTTTTGCATCCAGCCGTTCGCGATCAGGATCCACAGCGCGGAGAGGTTCGAGCCCAGCGCGGTCAGGAAGGTGACGCCTAGGTGCTGGCGCTTGGTGAGCCGCTCCCAGCCAAGGAAGAAGAGACCGATGAAGGTCGACTCTAGGAAGAATGCCATCAAGCCTTCGATGGCCAGGGGTGCGCCGAACACGTCGCCCACGTAGTGGCTGTAGTAGGCCCAGTTCGTGCCGAACTGGAACTCCATGGTCAGTCCGGTGGTGACGCCGAGGGCGAAGTTGATGCCGAAGAGCTTGCCCCAGAACTTCGTCATGTCCCGGTAGATCTCACGGCCTGTCATGACATAGACGCTCTCCATGATCACGAGGATCCAGGAAAGCCCCAACGTCAGGGGGACGAACAGGAAGTGGTAGAGCGCGGTTGAGGCGAACTGCCACCGCGAGAGTTCGATCATGGAGCTGTCGAGCATGTGAAATTCTCCTAGGACCCGTGACCCGATGCCACGGACGGTTGGGAATTCGACGCTGGGTCATCGTATCGCCCCTTGGATCGGGGACGCCGTCGTGACCTTTGCGTCAGTCGTGGGAGACTAGACCAGATTGGGCTCCTACGGAAAGATTTCTCCCATGTCATTGATCGACTTATTTTTTATAGGGTCATTAAAAGGCATCGGCGCACCGTTGTCAGAGGGTTGGGGTGGTCTTTCGGGAGCGCGGAAGACCAGAAGGAGAGGGTTGGATCAATGCTTGGAATCTGCCGGTCGTGACGTCTGGCCGTGCCCTGCAGCTGGCCGGTGCGCGTCTGGCACGGCTGTCGTACCAGCCGCAACGGGCCCGTGTCGCCTGGTCGAAAGGCATCGGATGGTCTTCGATCCTGACTGGATGCGGCGCCGGAAGCCTGGCGTTCAGCGGGTCTTGAGCGGAATCTGCACCTGATCCTGTCCATGGCTGTGCTCGTCGTCATGCGGCGCAGCGGCAGGTAGCGGGCGTCCGGCGGCGAGATCCGCCGCCGCCTGGAGCGGATCCGTGGCGCTCGTCGTGTGGACCGCGATGCCGTGACGCGCCAGGCGCTCGACGAAGCCGCGCCCCGCGCTCTGGGTGATGACCGCGTCGATCCTTGCGCCGAACAGCGGGTGATCGTCGCCATGGTAGTCGTGCAGCGACATCTGGGCGGGCAGATCGAGGCGGCCGACCTCGTCGGCGGGGCCGGTGCCGTCGCTCTCCATGATGAGGAAGCGTCTGGTCTTGCCGGCATGGCCGGTGATGGTCTTGAAGTTCTGACTGGTGACGGCGATGCGCATGGGCTCTCCAAGGCTGAGTGATATCAGGGGATTCAGTCTGCCTCAATCAGGCCGCCGCCGTCTCCGCTTTGCAGAGTCCGACAGCCCAATCCTCCATGGCTGCATTGGCAACCGGCATGGGGGTCTCCAGGAAGGTGATCAAGAAGCCGCGGTCGGTTTCGGCGACACCGATGGAGCGCGGCCGGCAGGCGAGCAGCTCCGGTTTCGGCAGCGAGATGCCGAAGCAGAAGACGACGTTCTTCGCCGCGCGGATGTCCTCCCCGATGTGGCCTTCAGGCAGGCTCTGCGTGTGGGCGAAGTGGTCGAACTCGGCAATGAAAACCGCCGACCGGTGCGCTTCGATGCAGGCGCGGAAGTAACCGCAGATGGCTTCGACGGAATCCAGGCTGGTTTCACTGCGGTCGATCTCCAGGCAGAAGACCGGATACTCGTTCACGGAGACGGTTTGTTTCATGGCTGGATCCGCCGGCAATGGGGCTGGTTGGCATGGGCAGCGGGACTGCGGTGTGGTGGTGGGGTGCTGTCTAAGGACGCTGCCGCCCGGGCGGGCTGCGACCCCTTGCTTCCCCGCGGCCAGGGCTCCCGCTGCGTGTTTGGGCGCGTGGCCTCTGGAACTGGATGCGCGGCAGATTACCCGGGGATGACGGTTGCGGCATTGAAATCAGTCAACGCGGGCGCCCGCAGCAGCCGTGTTGCGGCCGGATGCGGTGGTTGCGCGCGCATGCCGAGACTCAGTCTTCCGCGATGCGCTTCAGATTGGGGATGTCGAGCAGGAAGAGGTTGGGGGCGGTTTCGACCAGCAGCCCCTGGCGCTTGAATTCCGCGATGGTGCGGCTGGTCGTCTCGGTGGTGACGCCCAGCATGGCGCCCATGTCTTCGCGGCTGAAGAGCTGGCATTCGCTGGTCTCGCGATCGCGCACCAGGCGAAGCAGCAATCTTGCCACGCGCTGGCGGGCCGAGCCGGTCGACAGTTCGGTCAGCCAGGCGTCGGCCTCGGAGAGCGCATGCTGCCAGCGCGCCATCAGCTCCCGATGCAGGCTGGGGTTCTCCTGTCCGAGCTCGCGGACGAGTCGGGCGGGGAAACGGCAGACCTCGGTCGGATGCAGGGCAATGGCGTCGTGGTGATAGGTGTCCTCGAGGATCGACTCCAGACCCAGGACATCGGTGACGCGCACGATCCGCACGATGCGCTGGCTGCCGTCCGGCAAATACTGCACCAGTTTCAGCACGCCGCTGCGCACCGTGAACATGTGGCCCCCGGCATCGCCCGCGTGATAGAGGTGTGCACCTGCTTTCAGGGTGAACTGGTCGATGGGATCATGGATCCGCTCGAAATCTGCTTCTTGAAGGCCCGCGAAGAGCACGGACGTCCGCAGCGAGCAGTTCATGCAATTCGCCCCGCCGGACCAGGCTTCACGGAGTGTCACGGTTCTCGTCATCGGCGTCAGTCGATCCCTAAACCAAAAGGAGCTAGCGCTCTGCGCAAGCGTACAATACTAACCCAAAGTCCGGTCTCCGCGCTGGAGTCGGGGTGTCAGTGAATGAGCGCAGGTTCGCGCCCGCTCACCGTGAGAGTGGACAGGCTCCAGGCGTCCCCACGGTGGCTCGACCCCCGCCCGCGTCCACGCGTTCGATGGACCATCCGCTCGTCGCCTAGCGAACCGGCTAACCCAAGTCGTCTCGGTTGGACAGGTGGCGCATCGCCAGGCGCGAACCGCATCGCGGCGGTCTCCAGCGATGCCAACCCCATTCCCCCGTTGCATCGACACCTTTATCGCCAGGAAATTCCATGACCTTGCTTAGTCTCGACTCGATCACCCTGTCCTACGGGATGCCACCTCTGCTCGACGAGGTCTCGTTCAGCATCGAACGCGGTGAGCGTGTCTGTCTGATCGGCCGCAACGGTGCCGGCAAGTCCACCTTGCTGCGCATCATCGCGGGCGAAGCCCAGGCCGATGGCGGACAACGGCGCGTCGCACAGGGCGTGACCATCGCGCGCCTCGCTCAGGAGATCCCGCGCGGCGAAGACGCCTCCGTCTTCGAAGTCGTCGCCTCCGGACTGGGCGAACTCGGGGATCTCGTTCGGGAGTACTTCCAGAGATCACATGCCTTGGGCGAACAGCCGACAGACGATGCGCTGGCGCGACTCGCCCACATCCAGCATCGGCTGGAGGACGGCGGTGGCTGGGAGATCGAGCAGCGCACCGAGCGGGTCATCTCGCGGCTCGGGCTCGACGCCGAGGCGCGCTTCGCGGCGCTCTCGGGCGGTCAGCAACGGCGCGTGCTGCTGGCGCGTGCATTGGTCGCCGAGCCGGATCTGCTGCTCCTGGACGAGCCGACCAACCATCTGGATATCGAGGCCATCGATTGGCTCGAGGAGCTGCTGATTGGCTTTCCTGGCTCGCTCCTCTTCATCACCCATGATCGCCGCTTCCTCCAGCGCGTCGCCACGCGCATCCTGGAGCTCGACCGGGGCAAGATCACCGACTGGCCGGGCGACTATGCCAATTACCTGCGCCGGCGCGAGGAGCGCCTGCATGCCGAGGCTCAGGCCGCCGCCCACTTCGATCGCAGGCTCGCCGAGGAAGAGGTCTGGATTCGCCAGGGCATCAAGGCGCGCCGCACGCGCAACGAAGGCCGCGTGCGCGCCCTTGAGGCGATGCGCGAGGAGCGGCTGGAACGTCGCGAGCTGCAGGGCACCGCGCGTCTGCGCGTGACCGAGGCGGACCGCTCGGGCAAGCTCGTCGCGGAGGCCGAGGGCGTGAGCTACAGCTGGGGCGAGCGACCTGTCGTCCGCGACTTCAGTGCGCTCATCCTGCGCGGCGACAAGATCGGCATCATCGGCCCCAACGGGGTGGGAAAGAGCACCTTGCTCAAGCTCCTGCTCGGCGATCTGGAGCCCCAGCAGGGCTGCATCCGGCGCGGCGCCAATCTCCAGGTCGCCTACTTCGACCAGCTGCGTGCCCAGCTCGATCCAGAGAAGAGCGTGCAGGACAATGTCGCGGGTGGCAGCGACCAGATCGAGGTGGAGGGGGGCAGCCGCCATGTGCTGTCCTACCTCAAGGATTTTCTCTTCACCCCCGAGCGGGCTCGCCAGCCGGTCAAGGCACTCTCAGGCGGGGAGCGCAATCGACTGCTCCTGGCCAAGCTCTTCACGCGGCCGGCCAATCTCCTGGTGATGGACGAGCCCACCAACGATCTGGATACCGAGACGCTCGAACTGCTGGAGGAACTCCTGGTCAAGCTCGCCGGCACCTTGCTTCTGGTGAGCCACGACCGCGCCCTGCTGGACAACGTCGTGACCAGCACCCTGGTCTTCGAGGGCGACGGGCGGGTCTGCGAGTACGTCGGCGGTTATGAAGACTGGCTGCGCCAGCGCCCGGCGCCGGCGGTCCCGGACCCAGTGGCGGCGCCCAAGTCCAAGCCGGCTACCGGCAAACCGCAGGCCACCCAGCCCAAGGGCGATGCGGTCAAGCTCAGTTACAAGGAGCGACGCGAACTCGATGAGCTGCCAGGGCGGATCGAGGCGTTGGAGACGGAGCAGGCCGAGCTGCATGCCCGGCTGGCGGATCCGGCGCTCTACCAATCGGAGCCCGACGCGGTCGCCACGCTCAAGTCTCGACTCGGGGAGGTGGATCTGGCACTCGAGCAGGCCTACGCGCGCTGGGAGGGGCTGGCGGCGCGGGAGTAGGTTCGCCACGCGTCCGCTGCGCGCAATGGCAAGGGTGCTAGCCCTGCATTACCATCGCGCCTTGCATCACTCGCATCCGCTCATTGCCCGGAGGCGTCCCTGGTCGAGCGCCATCGGCGGCGACCGTGCCGGGGCGGGCGGGTCTTCATTCACTGCTCTGGAGTTTCGCTCTTGAAATTCACGGTCGACGAATTCCGTGCCTGGAAGCACAAGTGCGTCACGCTGCTCGGCATGTCAGGGGTCGGTAAGACCTACCTGTCCGCGACGCTGCGCCGCAACGACTGGTTCCACTACTCGGGCGACTACCGCATCGGCACGCGCTATCTGGACGAGCCGATCCTGGACCTCATCAAGGCGCGGGCGATGCGCGAGCCCTTCCTGCGCGAGCTGTTGCGGCGGGACTGGATCGCCATCCGCAACAATATCAAGGTCAATGACCTGGGGCCGGTGCTCAGCTTCATCGGCAAGCTCGGTAATCCGGAGCTCGGCGGTGTGCCGCTGGACGAGTTCAGCCGACGGCAGGCGCTCTACCGCGAGGCTGAGATCGCCGCCATGCTGGATCTGCCGGACTTCGTGCGCAAGGCGCAGGAGATCTACAGTTATGCCCACATCGTCAATGACGTGGGTGGCAGCCTCTGCGAGCTGGACGAGCCACGGGTCATCGACCTCTTGGCCGCGCACAGCCTCATCCTCTACATTCGCGTCCCGGAGGCGGATGAGATCAAGCTCATCCAGCGTGCCCAGGCCGATCCCAAGCCGCTCTACTACCGCCCTGAGTTCCTGAAGACCGCGATCAAGGACTACCTGGAGCTGCGCGCGCTGGACTATGTGGCGGAGATCGATCCCGACGATTTCACCCGCTGGGTCTTCCCGCGGCTCTTCCACTCGCGGGTCCCGCGCTATGAGGCGATCGCCCGGCCGCACGGCTATACGGTGTCCTCCGAAGACGTCGCCCGCGTGCGCGACGAGCCGGATTTCATCGAGCTGATCGAGTCAGCCATCGCTCGGACCGCTGCCGGATAAGTGATGTCGCGTCCCGAGTCCAAGGCTCGGGCCCATGCGTAATTGGATGTCGACCGCCCATGCCTATCGTCGCCCACAATGCCCTGCCTGCCTTCGCCCGGTTGCGCGAGGAGGGTCAACAGATCCTGGATCCGAAGCTGGCGCTGCACCAGGACATTCGCGAGCTGCACATCGGCCTGCTCAACATGATGCCGGACGCGGCCCTCGCGGCCACCGAGCGCCAGTTCTTCCGCCTCGTCGGTCAGAGCAATGAGATCGCGCAGTTCTATGTGCACCCCTTCACTCTCGATGGGCTCGCGCGTGGCTCCGAGGCCCAGGAGCATATCCGGCGCTACTACCAGCCGTTCGAGCAGATCCGCGACGAGGGTCTGGATGCGCTCATCATCACGGGCGCCAATGTCAGCGGGCCAGACCTCGCTCAAGAGCCCTTCTGGCAGCCCCTGATCGAGGTCGTCGACTGGGCCTACGCGCACGTCTGCTCCACCCTCTGCTCCTGCCTGGCGACCCATGCGGTGATGCAGTTCCGCTATCAGCAACGCCGCCAGCGACTGCCCGCAAAGCGCTGGGGTGTCTTTCCGCATCGCGTGGTCGCCCGCGCGCATCCGCTGGTGAGCGATGTGAACACCCGTTTCGACGTGCCTCACTCCAGGTTCAATGACATCAGCCACGAGCAGTTCGTCGCGGCTGGTCTGCAGGTGCTCGCCGAGAGTGCCGAGGCCGGCGTCCATCTGGCCGTGAGCCCGGACGGCTTCAGGCAGGTCTTCCTCCAGGGGCATCCCGAATACGACACCATCTCGCTGCTCAAGGAGTACAAGCGCGAGGTGCATCGCTTCGCGACCGGTGTCCGCGCCGACTATCCGGTCTTCCCGGACAACTACTTCGGGCTTCAGGCGCGGGCCATTCTCGACGAGCACCGCGCACATGTCCGCGCCGCCCTGGACGCCGGCGGCCAGCTGCCGGAATTTCCCGAGCATCGCATTGCGGGGGGGCTCCACAACACCTGGCACGACACGGCCGAGGGTGTCATCGGCAACTGGATGGGGCTCGTCTATCAGGTCACCAACAACGATCGCAAACTCACCTTCATGTCGCGCGTCGATCCGAAGGATCCGCTGGGGCTCCACACGGGTCAGCCGTTGCTCTGAGCCTGCATCCGGCCATAACTGACCGCTCGCCGGTTTCCAGCGAGCGGTGCTCATGCATCAACGGGCCATCCAGGTGGGTGGACGATCCAGGAGTTCGACTGGCCACTCGGCACGCGGGTCAGGCGTGATCGACCTGAACGCAAGGCGAAGGGCATGCCGAAGGGCTTTTGCGACCTGGCGTCCTGTGGGATCTCATGCCTGGCTCCACGCTCCCCGCTCGATTCCCGCCCGCTTGCACTCGAATGGGTGCGATACGCCACATTTTTGCCTCTTTGGAGCGACTAATCTTTGATCGATGGTGCTCCATCATGGGCTCGGGCTTGCGTGGTTGACAAGTTGACAGGTTGACAATCGGGTCAGGGTGTTTTGTTGTAAAAAATAAACACTCTGAAACGGACCGTCGGCTCCCTGGCGTCTTCGTCGTCAATCCTTGAAAGACTGGTAATACATCACGTTTTACGGCGAAATAGCAGACCTTTACCCTTGCCGTTTGTTGCTTTTTTGTACTAGACTTAAGCCACGAGATGCGGCATGCAACCTATCTGAGACGGTCTTGTTGCGAAGACGACTCATTTAGCGATGTCAGCTGGCAACTCAGGCGTGATCCAGGGTGGGGTAGGCGTCTCTCAGATCCGCTCAAACGACCAGCTCAAGCACGATTAGCTCAAACTCAGACTCTTGAATTCTACGAAGGCCAGCCATGTTCGAAATAAGCGAGAACGCGATCCGTTATAAATGGGATCCTGTGACATCGACCGGTTACAAACTACGGTTCGATGCCGAGGGTGCCGCCAAGGGTGGACACTGCTGTTTCCACGTCGAAGACTGGAACTGCCGCACCGTCACCGGCGAGTGGCCGTGCGAGGATCTGGACGAAGCGCTCGGCGTGCTCAGTCACTTCTTCAGCGTGGACATCGAGCAAGAGCGTGAGCGTCTGAGCGCTTGGCTTCCTGCCGCCTGAGGTCTGTCCGCGCTCTCAAGTGCGCTGATGCGTAAGGGGCCGCGTGCGGCCCCTTATCTTTTTATCCTTTGGCCATGCGTCAGTCCTGGCCGGTCCCGTCTCACCTCACCTCGGCTCGGATGCCGGCTCCCCGCGCTTCCCTCAATCCCGAGTATTGAGCGGGTTTGAAACCGCCCGCCTCCGAATATTAGAATGTTCGGATTATCCCGTCGCGATCCCGCTTATAGGTGCACCCATGCAGGACCCAGTCAGCCACTCGGACAGCAACGTTGGCCGAGTCGAGGTCAAGGAGACGACCTGTTACATGTGCGCGTGCCGCTGCGGTATCCGCGTGCACCTGCGCGATGGTGAAGTTCGCTACATCGACGGCAACCCGAATCATCCGCTGAACAAGGGCGTCATCTGCGCCAAGGGCAGCTCCGGCATCATGAAGCAGTATTCGCCGGGGCGCCTGACCAAGCCTCTGCGGCGCAAGGCGGGCGCGGAGCGGGGCGAGAGCGCCTTTGAGGTCATCTCCTGGGACGAGGCCTTCCAGATGCTGGAAGAGCGTCTTTCCAAGCTGCGCGCGGAAGACCCGAAGAAGTTCGCCCTCTTCACCGGCCGCGATCAGATGCAGGCCCTGACCGGCATGTTCGCCAAGCAGTTCGGCACGCCGAACTACGCCGCACATGGCGGTTTCTGCTCGGTCAACATGGCGGCCGGCCTGATCTACACCATCGGCGGATCCTTCTGGGAGTTCGGCGGTCCCGATCTGGAGCGGGCCAAGCTCTTCGTCATGATCGGCACGGCGGAGGACCACCATTCCAACCCGCTGAAGATTGCCATCTCCGAGTTCAAGCGCCGCGGCGGGCGTTTTATCTCGATCAATCCCATCCGCACCGGCTACTCGGCGATCGCCGACGAATGGGTTCCGATCAAGCCAGGCACGGACGGTGCGCTGATCCTCGCCATCACCCACGAGATCCTCAAGCTGGGACTCTTCGATCGGGAGTTCCTGGTTCAGTACACCAATGCGGCCGAACTGGTCGTCGACGATCCCAGTCGACCTGACCATGGGCTCTTCTATCGTGCCGAGATGCATGTGGAGGAGGGCTGTTTCGACCCTCAGAACAAGCTCTGGTGGGACCGCGATATCGACGGCCCCATCAGCACCCATACGCCGGGTGCGGATCCGCGGCTCATGGGCAGCTATACGCTGGAGGACGGGACACCGGTCAAGCCGTCCTTCCAATTGCTGAAGGAGCGTCTGGAGCAATACACGCCGGAATGGGCGGCGCCCATCACCGGCATCCCGGCCGAGACCATCCGCCGCCTGGCGCACGAAATGGGCGTGATGGCGCGGGACCAGAAGATCGAGCTGCCGATCAAATGGACCGATTGCTGGGACAACGAGCACGAGTCCGTCACCGGCAATCCCGTGGCCTTTCACGCGATGCGCGGCCTCGCCGCACACTCCAACGGATTCCAGAGCATCCGCGCGCTCGGCATCCTCATGACGGTGCTGGGGACCATCGACCGCCCGGGCGGCTTCCGGCACAAGGCCCCTTATCCGCGTCCGATTCCGCCCTGTCCCAAGCCGCCGCACGGCCCCGAGGCGGTCCAGCCCAACACCCCGCTGGACGGGCTGCCGCTCGGCTGGCCGGCCAAGCCGGAGGATCTCTTCGTCGATGCCGAGGGCGAGGCGGTGCGCATCGACAAGGCCTTTTCCTGGGAGTATCCGCTCTCGGTTCACGGCCTGATGCACAACGTCATCACCAACGCCTGGCGCGGCGATCCCTACCCGATCGACACCCTGCTGCTGTTCATGGCCAACATGGCCTGGAACTCGTCCATGAACACCGGCGAAGTGCGCAAGATGCTGGTCGATAAGAATCCGGACGGCGAGTACAAGATCCCCTTCCTGGTGGTCTGCGATACCTTCGCCTCGGAGACCGTCGCCTTCGCGGATCTGGTGCTGCCGGATACCAGCTACCTGGAGCGCCATGATGCGCTCTCCATGCTGGATCGGCCGATCTCCGAGTTCGATGGTCCGGTGGACGCGGTGCGTATCCCGGTTCTGCCGCCCAAGGGCGAGTGCAAACCCTTCCAGGACGTCCTCATCGAGCTGGGCTCGCGGCTCAAGCTGCCCGCCTTCACGAAGGAAGATGGCACGCGCAAGTACCGCGACTACCCGGATTTCATCGTCAACTACGAGACCTCGCCTGGCTCCGGCATCGGCTTCCTGGCCGGCTGGCGCGGCAAGAGCGGGGATCAGGTGCTCAAGGGCGAGCCCAATCCGCGCCAGTGGGAGATGTACGCCAAGAACGGCAGCTTTTTCCATCATGAGCTGCCGCGCAATTACCAGTATATGCGCAACTGGAACAAGGGCTATCTGCACTGGGCGCGCGCCCACGGCATGGTGCGCTACGCGGAGCCGATCACCCTGCACCTCTACTCCGAGATCCTGCAGCGCTTCCGCCTCGCCGCGCAGGGCAAGCGTCCGGGTCGGCAACCGCCGGACCGACTGCGCAAGCGCGTCGAGACCTATTTCGATCCCTTGCCCTTCTACTTCGACCCGCTGGAAGACCAGATGGTCGATACGCGGCGCTATCCGCTCAATGCCCTGACACAGCGGCCCATGGCCATGTACCACAGCTGGGATAGCCAGAATGCCTGGCTGCGTCAGATTCACAGCCACAACTATCTCTTCCTCAGCCCGAGCGTCGGGATCGAGAACGGCTTCAAGGACGGCGATTGGGTCTGGGTCGAGTCGACGCACGGCAAGGTTCGCTGCATGTGCCGTTTCTCCGAGGCGGTCGAGCCCGGCACCGTCTGGACCTGGAACGCGATCGGCAAGGCGTCCGGCGCCTGGGGCCTGAGCGCCGACGCCGATGAGTCTCGCAAGGGTTTTCTGCTCAATCACCTCATCGCCGAGGAGCTGCCTGCGCACGATGCCGGTGAGCATCTCTCGAACGCCGACCCGGTGACTGGCCAGGCAGCCTGGTTCGACGTTCGCGTCCGCGTCTACAAGGCTGATGACAAGGAGCCGAAGATGACCTCGCCCCAGTTCAAGGCCATGCCGCGCCTCCCCGGGCAAGAGAAGAAACGCGGCAAGTGGCAGGCGTACGTCGCTGGCGTAATTGGAAAGAAATGAGCTGGTGGCTAGAGACTAAGCAATGACACAACTCGCACTCGTCATCGATCTCAATGTCTGCGTCGGCTGCCATGCCTGCGTGACCTCCTGTAAGGAGTGGAATACCTCCGGCTGGGCCGGTCCCATGGTGGACCAGAATCCCTATGACGCCTCGCCGACCGGGACCTTCTTCAACCGTGTGCAGACCTTCGAGGTTGGGACCTTCCCGAACACCGAGACGGTGCACTTCCCCAAGAGCTGCCTGCACTGCGAGGAGCCACCCTGCGTGCCGGTCTGCCCCACGGGTGCGTCCTACAAGCGGCCGGACAACGGCGTGGTGCTGGTCGACTACGACAAGTGCATCGGCTGCAAGTACTGCTCCTGGGCCTGCCCCTACGGCGCGCGAGAGGTCGACGAAGAGCAGAAGGTGATGAAGAAATGCACCCTCTGTATCGATCGCATCACCGACCCCAAGCTCTCCGAGCGCGACCGCAAGCCCTCCTGCGTCCTGGCCTGTCCGTCCAGCGCGCGGCTGTTCGGCGACGTCCACGACCCCGACTCCGAGGTGTCGATCGCCATCCGCGAGCGTGGCGGCTACCAGCTCATGCCAGAATGGGGCACCAAGCCGGCGAATCACTATCTGCCGCGGCAGAAGACCCAGATGCATATCGATCAGGACGAGCTCACGCGCGTCGATAACCCGCTGCGCAAAGAGGATCTCACCACCTACACGGGTGAAGAGACGCTGGACGACGTGGCTTGGTAATAAGAAGTTGTCAGTGGGCAGAGAAGAGTCGGCAACGACCAGATGTCTGAAGCTGACAACTGACAACTGACAACTGACAACTGAACGACGCCCTTCGTAATCGAGAACTAGCTCCCCAGGACCGAACACCATGCATCCTGCCTTTTCAGTCATCTTCCTGACCACGCTGATCGGTGCCGGTCAAGGTCTCTATCTGGCGATGGTCACCGGCCAGCTCTACGCCATCGCACAGTTTGTGGAAGCTCAGAAGGACCAGTTCTATGCCATCGGCAGCCTGGTTGCCCTGGTGTTTCTGATTGCCGGGCTGGTTGCCTCCTTTTTCCACCTCGGGCGGCCTGAGCGTGCCTGGCGCGCCGCGTCCAAATGGCGGACCTCCTGGCTGTCCCGCGAGGTCATCATCCTGCCGATCGTGATGGCCCTGGTGTTTGCCTATGCGGCGGCGCACTGGATGGGTTGGACGAATCCGCTCTTTCAACTGGGCGCCTCGCTTCAGGTCGACGTCACGCTCCTGCTCGGCATCGTTGGCACCCTGGCGAGCCTTGCCCTTTTCGTGTGCACCGCCATGATCTACGCGGGCGTGAAGTTCCTGCAGGAATGGCATACGCCGCTGACGGTCACCAATTTCATCTTCTTCGGCGCCGCTTCGGGCTTCATGCTGGCGGCGGCCTATTCGGCCTACATCGGCAATCCGCTGGTCACCTTCTTCGGCACCTGGGCCGTCATCCTGACCTTCGTCGGAATCGGCTCACGGTTGATGCATCTGCGGCGCAATGGGCGCATCAAGCGCAAGAGCACCGTTCAGACCGCCATCGGCGTGCGCCACAACGCCTTGGTTCAGCGTTCGCAGGGAGCCATGGGGGGTAGCTTCAATACGCGCGAGTTCTTCCACGGCCAGAGTGATCGGGTGGTGGACATGGTTCGCTATGCCTTTCTCATCCTGGTGTTCCCGCTCCCCGTGCTGCTGATCGGCGCGGCCCATGTCACCGAGTCTCCGAACCTGCCGATCCTGGCCTTCCTGGTCCAGTTCGTCGGCCTCATGGCCGAGCGCTGGTCCTTCTTCGCCGAGGCCAAGCACCCGCAGAATCTCTACTACCAGTCGGTGGCCTGAGCCGCCTGGCGGTCGGCGGCGTCAGCCCTCCGCGCCGGCATCGGCGGCCTTCGCGTCGTTCCTGGTGGTGTGCCCGTGCTTCTGAGATTCCTAGGCGCGCGGCGCAAGCCTGGGGTCTTCGCCTACTTGGGGATCGCCTTCTTTGGCGCCGCGCTCTGCGCCATGGTCACGACGCGGCTGCAGACGGAGCACCAGCTGCGCACGCAAGGCGTCCGTCTGTTCGGGGTGGTGACAGGCTTCGAGGCTCTCGCCGGCGGCAACGATGTCCTGCGCTACACCTATGATTTCGCCGAGCGGCGCTACGAGGTGCGTGACCTGGTCTCGGACCGGCTGCGGGCCAGGGTCGCCGCTGGCGACCCGCTGCCCATCTGGGTGCTGCCGCAGCAGCCGGACATGCCCATGATCGAGGACCGTGGCATCGCGCCGACCTGGGTCGGCCTCCTCATCGGTCTCGGCTTCCTCGTCGGCGGCCTTTTCGGTCTGCTGCGGCTCGGGCGCCGGTCGCGGCGCTGATTCCGGGGCCGCGCGTTGCGGTCAGGGCGGCCCTGGGACGAGCTGGAGCGTCAATGCTGAATCCCCCGCGGGCCATTGGCCCTTGATGCGGTTGCTCGAGTCCGGGCCGCTGAAGACGAGGTAGCTGTATTTGCCATAGTGCGGCAGCTTGCGGGCGAGCGCGACGAGCTGGGCCGGCTCCGCCGTGGCGAGCCAGGCCAGCTGCCGGCCCTTGAGGTCGCGCGTGAGCACTGGGCTCTCCGATTGGCCATCCACCTGACCGCCGTCGAGATCGATCTGGCGTTTTGGCGTGTCGATCGCGAAGCCGGACGCATCCTCCGCGAATGCCTCCAGGTAGCGGTTCTCCCACCCCAGGATCCAGACCGGCCGGTCGCTCGGCAGGTCGTCGATCTCAGCGTCCTCGCGCACCTGCCACTGGGGGTGCCCGCCCTGCCAGGCGCGCGCGAGCCGCGCGTAGCCCTCTTTGAGCGGTCTCGGCGCGTCAGCTGGCAGCAGGATGAGGCCGCTGTCCGAGCCGAAGAGCGTGCTGAGGGTGATCGGCGTCTCTCCGGGCAGGAGGGCGCGGAAGAGATCGAAGTCGGGATCCACGGCGACGCGGACGGGTTGGGAGGTCAGTTCGGCCTCGAACGCGGTGTCCGCCCCATCGCTCTCGACGAAGCGTCGGGTCGACTTGCCATCCTCTTGGGCGACGACCAGGGGGATGCGCAGCGGGAAGGCGGCGCCTGGCTGCTCCTGCCGGATCCGCCCGGAGAGGCGATAGCGCCCCTCATGGCGATCGACCCGGACATCCGCGAGTGCGAGCCACGGAGCCCCCGGTTGCCTGGTCCAGGCGCGGAAGAAGCCCCCGAGATCCTGCCCGCTGACGCCTTCGAAGGCGGCGCGGAGGTCGTCATAGCTGGCGGCGCGGAACTGATTCTGTGCGTAGAAGGCCTTGAGCCCGGCCTCGAAGAGCGGATCCCCCAGGCGTCCGCGCAGCATGTGGAAGACCATCGCGGCCTTGCTGTAGCCAATGCCCTGCGAGGCGAGATCGTGTTTGCCGCGGAACTCGACGAGCGGAAAGTCCGTTCCCTCCCGCACATAGTCGCCGTAGCTCTTCAGCATCTCCCGGCGCGCCTCGGCGCCTTGGCCGGCCTGCTCCTTGAGCCAGTAGTCGGCCAGGTAGTTGGTCAGCCCCTCGCACCAGTTGCCGCCTGAATCGTCCACGAAGACGCTGTTGCCCCACCAGTTGTGCAGCACCTCATGCGGGTAGGAGGTGCGGATGATGAAGGGCAGCCGGATCACGCTGGGGCCGAGCAGGGTGAACGAGGGCATGCCATAGCCCGTCTCCCAGAAGTTCTCCACCAGCGCGAACTTGGCGAAGGGGTAGGGGCCGATCATGTTCGAATAGAGTCCGATGTAGTCGTGCGTCGCCTTGAGATAGCGATCCGCCAGCGCCGCGTCCGGCTCGCGCAGATAGACCTGCGCCTCGAATCCCTCGGCGTCCGAGCGATAGACGTGGTAGCGTCCGGCGATGAGGTAGATGTCGTCCTGCGGGTGGGGCTCGGTCCAGGTCGAGCGCCCGGTGGCGGTGTCGCCAGGGCCTGCCCCCTGCGAAACCGCCGTCCAGCCAGCAGGCAGCTGGGCACTGAGCTGGAAGGTCTGGAGGCTGTCGGGCACGCGCGGATACCAGCCGCTGTTGCCGTCGAGAAAGATCCCCTCCGGCCGGATGACCCCGAGCGACCACTGCCGCATGCGGCCCATGCCCTCGTCGATCTGCTCCATCGCGTGCCGGATGCTCCCGGCGTAACGGATGGTGACGGGACCGGGCGTATCGAGCTGGAGGCGGTAGCGGCTCAGGTGCCCGGCCCGGTCCAGCTCGGTCAGTTCAGCCTCGCCATGCGTCACCCGCGGATCGAGGTCTGAGTGCAGGATGATGATCCACTCGCTTTTCCCCTCGGGGAACCGCATCTCGTCTTCGACCTGAAGGCCGCTGGTGTCGGGTTCCAGGCGCACGGCGAGACGATGCTCGATCTGCGGCGTGGCCGCGAGCACGGCGATGGGCGAGAAGAACGCCACGGCGGCGAGGAAGACCGCTCGTCTGGATCTGGTTCTCGCAAGGCCGCTTGAACGCAAGCGGCGCGGCATGGTCTGCATGTCGGGGAATGGCATTGTCTGACAGTATCCATATTTCGCAAGGGCACAGCCTCCAAGAGGCAAGCTTCGCGTGCCCGAACAGACGGACCCGCGGGTCCATGATGACAAGGGGAGCTCATGTCACATCGAACTCACGCACTAGCGGCCTTCGCGGTCGTTCTGATCCTGGCCGGCCCGATGCCGAACGCAGCGCTGGCGCATGAGGCCGCTCAAGCGGCCTCCGCGAGCGCTGTCGAGGGCAATCAGACCCGGGTGCTGGACGCCTCGGCCCTGACGGGGATGGACGCGCTCTTCGATAAGCTCGCCGATCGCCGGGTGATCTTCGTCGGTGAGCAGCACGACCGTTACGAGGACCACCTCAATCAGCTCGCCGTCATTCAGGGCCTGCACGCACGCGGCAAGTCGCTGGCGATCGGCATGGAATTCTTCCAACAGCCGTTCCAGCAAGATGTCGACGACTATATCGAAGGCAAGATCGATGAGTCGGAATTCCTGCGGCGCACGGAATATTTCGACCGCTGGCGCTTCGATTATCGACTCTATCGGCCGATTCTGCGCTTTGCGCGGGAACAGCGGATCCCGGTCATCGCGCTCAACCTGGAGTCGGAGCTGACCAGCAAGGTCGGCGATGTGGGAATCGAAGGTCTGAGCGACGAGGAGCGCGCGCGCATCCCGGCCGAGATGGATCGCGAGGATCCCGTCTATCGGCAGCGGCTCGAGACGGTGTTTCAACACCATCCCGCGGACCAGCAGCGCGACTTCGAGCATTTCCTCGATGTCCAGCTCCTCTGGGACGAGGGCATGGCGGAGCGTGCCGCCGGTTACCTGGCCGAGCACCCCGAGAAGACCCTGGTCGTCCTGTCCGGCGGCGGCCACATCGAATACGGTCAGGGCATCCCGCGTCGGCTGATGCGCCGGCAGCTCGTGCCGATGGCGATCGTTCTCAACGGCTCGACGCGCGAGCCGGACGCCGCGGCGGCGGATTTCTTCCTCTATCCGCAAGCGGTCGAGCTGGCGCGTGCCGGCCTGCTGGGCGTCATGCTGAAGACGGAGGATGGCCAGGCCGGGATGTCGATCGAGGGCTTCGCCGAGGAGAGCGGCGCCAAGGCCGCTGGCCTGGAGGCCGGCGACCGGATCCTTCGCATCGGCGCTCAGCCCATTGCGAGTTACGCGGACATCCGTATCGCCATGCTCGATTCAGCGCCAGGTGAGCGGGTTTTGGTCGAGGTCGTGCGCACCCGCATGATCGGTGCGGACGAGCACAAGACGTTCGAGGTGGTGCTGCGTTGAGCGACACCATCACTGGCGATCGGATCAGCCGCGCTCGGCCTGGGAGCGGCCCCGAGCTGCTCTCGCCGGCCGGCACCCTCAAGAACATGCGCTACGCCCTGGCCTATGGGGCGGACGCCGTCTATGCGGGGTTGCCGCGCTACAGCCTGCGGGTGCGCAACAACGACTTCGATCTCGCGAACCTGCGCACGGGCATCGCCGAGGCGCATGCCCAGGGCCGGCGCTTCTATCTCGCCACGAACCTGATGCCTCATGCGGCCAAGCTGCGCACCTTTATCGAGGACATGGCGCCCATTATCGCCTTGGGACCGGATGCGCTCATCATGGCCGATCCCGGGCTCATCCTCCTGGTGCGCGAGCGTTGGCCCGACCTGCCCGTCCATCTCTCCGTGCAGGCGAACACCGTCAACGCCGCGGCCGTGCGCTTTTGGCAGGGGCAGGGGCTGACCCGCATCATCCTGTCTCGGGAGCTGTCACTCGACGAGATCGCGGCGATCCGCGAGGCGTGCCCCGACATCGAGCTGGAGGTCTTCGTCCATGGTGCGCTCTGCATCGCCTATTCCGGGCGCTGCCTGCTCTCCGGGTACTTCAACCATCGCGATGCCAATCAGGGTTCCTGCACCAATGCCTGCCGCTGGGAATACCGGCTGGGTGCCTCGACGCCGGCGCAGTCCGATTCGATCGGGGCGGACTTCCCAGGCGAGCCGATGCGCGATGCGGGTGGTCGCCATCCGGCCGCCGATGACGTCTATCTGCTGGAGGAGGCAAAGCGACCGGGCGAGTACATGCCCGTCTTCGAGGACGAGAATGGCACCTACATCATGAACTCGCGCGATCTTCAGGCCGTCGAGCATGTCGGACGGCTGGTCGCGATGGGAATCGATTGCCTCAAGATCGAGGGGCGGACCAAGTCACACTACTATGCGGCGCGAACGGCGCAGGTCTATCGGGCGGCGATCGACGATGCCGTCGCCGGCCAGCCCTATCGCCCCGTGCTCAGACAGGATCTGGAGGGTCTGGCCAATCGCGGATACACCGAGGGTTTCTATCGGCGCCATGCGCCCGCCGAGACGCAGAACTACGCCGACGGCGTTTCGCGCAACCAGCGGCGCATCTTCGTCGGGGAGGTGTGCGGGAGCGACTCGGGGTGGATTCGGATCGACGTCAAGAATCGCTTCCAGATCGGCGATGCGCTGGAACTCATGAGCCCGGCAGGCAATGGCGAATTTCGCTTGGAGGCGATGAAGACGCTCGACGGCGATCCGTTGTCGGTTGCACCTGGCGCTGGATGGCGGGTGTACATCCGTACACCCCATGCCGCCGGCGACATGGGACTCTTGACCCGGGCGCTCTAGGCGCCCGGTCAGCGTATCCAGTCGATGAGATTCATCAGCGGGTTCTCGCCCGTCTCCGGGCCGATGACCCGCCCGCGCACACTCTGGCCGGCCCCGGCCACGCTCTCGGGGTCGCCGGTGATCAGGGGATGCCAGTCGGGGAGCGGCTTTCCCTCGCTGAGGAGCCGATAGGCGCAGGTCTCTGGCAGCCAGGTCGGCTCCTTGAGCACTGCGGGGACCAGGGTGACGCAATCCGGCATGAGGCGTGCCCGGTTGTCATAGTCTCCGCAGCGGCAGGTCTTGAGATCCAGTAGCTGACAGGCGATGCGCGAATAGATGATGCGCCCGGTCTCGTCGTCTTCGAATTTCTCCAGGCAGCACTTGCCGCAGCCGTCGCAGAGCGCTTCCCACTGCTCCGCGGTCATGTCGCTCAGGGCAGTGTTCTGCCAGAAGGGTTCTTGCATGGTTCGTCGCTCGCTTGCAGATCGGTTCACGGGGTGTCGGGCCAGGCCGGGTGTTCGCGGGGGATTCTGACCGATCGGCGAACGGGTTGCACGGCCCGGCGGCACATTGGCCTCGCTGCCGATCGGCGCGGTCTTGAGGCGTGACGAAGCCCGCGGCGCGCATCCCAAGGGTCGGACTTGTTCACAGTGCGGGTGAATAGGGCTATCCGCATCCCGTGCCTCCGCTCAGATGATTCGCTCATCTCTCGATTTCTTCAATATATTGATTTTTAATGTAAATGTATTTTTTGTATTGCTATCGCATGCAGTATTGGTTTTGTGTGTTCCTCGCCTGACCCGTCGAAGTGACGCTTCATTCACAGACTTATCCACAGCTTTGTGCGCCTCTCTCGGGCTCCTCGGTGCCCTGGTCCGCCGGTTATCATGAGGTTGGCATGGAGCGGCTTGTGTGTGGAGCCGCTGGCGTGGCGTTGCGTTCAGCGACCGACGGTGTGCTCGGGCGGCCGGCGTCCTGCGGTCGCCGTGGCATCGATTGATCGAATTTCCGCCTGATGGGGGGTGTCGGATGATGGACGACAGAGCCGTGATCGAGGGGTTCGCCGATATGATCTGGATGGAGCGCGGACTCAGCCAGAATACCCTTGCGGCCTACCAATCCGACCTGCGGGCCTTCGCCGCTTGGCTCGAGCGGCAGCACGGGCGCAGTCTGCTGACGGCACAGCGGCTCGATCTACTGGATTATCTGGCGATTCTCTCGCAGCAGGGGCGCAAGCCGCGCTCGAGCGCGCGCCTCCTCTCGTGCCTGCGACAGTTCTACCAGCATCTGCTGCGTCGCGGGATGATCAGTGAAGACCCGAGTGCCCGCGTCGATGCGCCCAAGCTCGGGCGGTCGCTACCCAAGAGTCTGACCGAAGTCGAGGTCGAGGCACTCTTGGGCGCGCCGGATACCCAGGATCCGCGCGGGCACCGCGATCGCACCATGCTGGAGGTGCTCTATGCCAGTGGATTGCGGGTGACTGAGCTGGTGACCCTGACGCCCAGCCAGGTGAGCCTGAATCAAGGCGTCGTCCGCATCATCGGCAAGGGGGGGAAGGAGCGGCTGGTTCCATTGGGGGAGGAGGCCTGCGCCTGGTTGAAGGACTATGTCCGCGGCCCACGCGCGGATCTGCTCGGCGGGCGCGTCAGCGACTTCCTCTTCCCGACCTGTCGCAGCGATTGCATGACCCGCCAGACCTTCTGGCTGCTGATCAAGCGCTATGCGATCGAGGCCGGCGTGGTGAAACCCCTCTCCCCGCACACCCTGCGCCATGCCTTCGCGACCCATTTGCTCAACCATGGCGCGGACCTGCGCGTCGTGCAGATGCTGCTGGGGCACAGTGACCTTTCAACGACCCAGATCTACACCCATGTTGCTCGCGAGCGGCTGAAGCAGCTCCACGCGCAGCACCATCCGCGCGGTTGAGCCCGGAATCATGACCCCTCACCCGCACGAGAGCGCGAAAATCCACGGCCGAGCCGGTATAGTGAAGGGCTTTATTCGGCGAAACTGAGAGATCCATTCATGCCTTCTTTCGACGTTGTCTCCGAAATCGATCTGCAAGAGGTCCGCAACGCGGTCGATCAGGCCAATCGCGAGATCGGCACACGCTTTGATTTCAAGGGCGTCAACGCCAGTTTCGAGCTCACCGAGGAGAAGGTGCTCCTCACCGGCGAGCAGGAATTCCACCTCCAACAGATGATGGATATCCTGCGGCAGAAACTGGTCAAACGAAAGGTTGACCTGGCCTGCCTCGATCCCGCTGAGCCAGTCTCCACGCTCAATGCCGCCCGGCAGGACATCAATCTCAAGCAAGGTGTCGATTCGGACACGGCGAAGCGGATGGTCAAGGCCATCAAAGCCAGCAAGAGCAAGGTGCAGGCTCAGATTCAGGGCGATCAGCTGCGCGTGACAGGGAAAAAACGTGACGACCTTCAAGAGGTCATCACGCTGCTGCGTGACGAAGACTGGGGCTTGCCATTACAGTTCACTAACTTCAGAGACTAGAGACACCTATGACGATTTTCCGCCACTTCGCCCTCGCCGCCACTACGCTGGCCCTGACAACCACTCTGGCTGCCGCTTCACCCGAGCAAGCGATCCGCAAGGCGCTCAAGGGTGTGGTGCCTGATATGGAGATCACGAACATCCAGCCAGCCCCCATCGCCGGACTCTACGAGGTCATGGCGGGGACGGATCTCATGTATGTCACGGCTGACGGGCGTTACTTCATGAGCGGCCACATCGTGGATCTCACGGATCGCAAGGATCTGACCGAGCCGCGCCTCGCGGAGGCCCGCAAGCGCCTGCTGGACAAGGTCGGCGAGTCGGAGATGGTCGTCTTCAGTCCGGAGAAGCCCAAGCACACGATCAGCGTCTTCACGGATATCGAGTGTGGCTACTGCCGCAAGCTGCATAGCCAGATCGCGGACTACGAGAAAGAGGGCATCCGCGTTCAGTACCTCTTCTTCCCGCGCGCAGGCAAGGGCAGTCCCGCCTATGAAGAGGCCGTGTCCGTGTGGTGTGCCGGGGATAACGAGGCACGTGGCACGGCCATGACCAAGGCCAAGTCCGGTCAGCAGATCGAGGCCAAGACCTGCGCCAACCCGGTCGATGCCCATATGGCACTCGGCAACGATCTGGGGCTGCGCGGCACGCCCGCCATCCTGACCGATACGGGCGAGCTGATTCCGGGCTATGTCGCGCCCAAGCAGCTCGCCGCTCGTCTCAATGGCGACGTGGGAAGTTGAACTCCTCCAGGGTCCAGCTTCGGCGCGCGACCAGTCATTTCCAGATGATGCAAGGAATCCATGGATCCGCTGCCGCTTAGCGCCTACGTCATCGAGTTCGCCTGGCGCACGGATAAGGGGCGCGTTCGGCAGCGCAATGAGGATTCCGTGGCCGTGCATCCCGAGCACGGCCTGGTCGTGGTGGCGGACGGTGTCGGCGGCGCGACCGCCGGCCACGTCGCCAGCCGCGTGGCGGTCGAGACGATTTCGGACCGCTTCCGCCAGCGCAAGAAACCGCGCAATGACGGTGAAAAGGCGCGCCTCTATCTCGAGGCCGCCGTCGAGGAAGCCAATATCGGCATCTGGCGACAGGCCAAGGAGAACAGCCAGTATGCCGGCATGGGCAGCACCGTCGTCGTGGGTGCGGTCGGCTGGGATTGGCTGGCCTTCGCCCATGTCGGCGACTCGCGCGTCTATCGGTTGCGCGGTGATGCCTTCGCCCAACTCTCCCGCGACCACTCCTTTATCCAGGAGGTCGTCGATCAGGGCTTCTTTACCTCTCGGGAGGATGCCCGACGCTATGGGATCGGCGAGAACATCCTGACACGCGCGCTTGGTTCCTCGCCGGGCGTTGGCGTCTCCTCCGACCTCGTCGAGATCGCCACGGGTGATCTCTTCATCTTCTGCACCGATGGGCTGACGGGCATGATCCCGGATGACTGGCTGCGGCAGATCCTCATCGCCGTGCAGCACAACACCCTGGATTCTGCGGCCGATGCGCTCATCCGGCTCGCCAATGAGCGCGGCGGGGTCGATAACGTCACCCTCGCCATGATTCGGGTGGGCGAGCGGATCGCCGACTAGGCGGGCCGTCGCGCCGAGTCGCGCGCAGTCTATCGTGCCCATCCAGCAAGGCAGCTGTGATGATGGGCACGCCCGTCGATCCTAGGCGCTCCGAACGAGGCGCATGGCGCGGGCTTTGCCCATTCTACGGCCCTACCGCCCCGCGCCTTTTTGGGGCAGACCGTTTCCTGAATTCGCCTCAGTCGAGCATCCCCTTCAACCGGTAGAGTAGGTCGAGTGCCTGCCGCGGCGTCAGGTCATCTGGATCCAGCGTCCGCAACTCGACACAGGTGGGGTGCTCGGGTGTCGGTTCAGGCTCGGACTCCAGAGGGAAAAGCGAGAGCTGCACCGCTTCGCGGTCCGCATGGCGGCGCGCGGCGTCCTCCAGCTCCCCGAGTCGTTCGCGCGCGCGCCGAATCACGCGCTCGGGCACGCCGGCGAGCGCCGCGACCGCAAGCCCATAGCTCTGGTTCGCGGGGCCCTCCCGCAGCGCGTGCATGAAGACGATGGAGCTGCCGTGCTCGACCGCGTCCAAATGGACGTTGGCGATGCCGGGATACTCCTCCGGCAGCGTCGTCAGTTCGAAATAGTGAGTCGCGAAGAGGCTGTAGGCGCCGATCCGGGTGGCCAGCTCCACGCCGCACGACCAGGCGAGGGAGAGCCCGTCGAAGGTGCTGGTGCCGCGTCCGACCTCGTCCATGAGGACCAGGCTCTGGGCCGTGGCATTGTTCAGGATGTTGGCGGTCTCCTCCATCTCCACCATGAAGGTCGAACGCCCGCCCGCCAGGTCGTCGGAGGCGCCGATACGCGAGAAGATGCGGTCGATCGGACCCAGGTTCGCGGCACGCGCCGGGACGAAGCTCCCGGCATAGGCGAGCAGGACGATCAGCGCGTTCTGGCGCATGTAGGTCGACTTGCCGCCCATGTTGGGTCCGGTGATCACCAGCATGCGGCGGCGCTCGTTCATGCGCAGACTGTTGGCGACGAAGGGGACGTCGATGACGCCCTCGACCACCGGGTGCCGGCCGTCCGCGATCTCGATACGCGTCTCCTGCGTGAGCGTGGGGCAGACCCAATCGAGCGTCTCCGCGCGCTCGGCCAGGTTGGCGACGACATCCAGGGCCGCAACGCCCGCCGCCGCGAGCTGCAGACGTCCCAGGGACTCGCCGAGTTGGTCAAGAAGCCCTTCATAGAGCGCCTTCTCCCGCGCCAGCGCGCGCTCGCGGCTGCCGAGCACCTCGTCCTCGAACCGCTTCAGCTCGGGTGTGATGTAGCGCTCGACCCCCTTCAGGGTTTGGCGGCGGACGTACTCGGTCGGCACCTGGTCGGCCTGGGTGCGGCCCAGCTCGATGTAGTAGCCGTGAACGCGGTTGTAGCCCACCTTGAGGGCCGAGATGCCGGTGCGCTCGCGTTCGCGGGCTTCGAGCTCCAGCAGGAAGCGGTCGGCATTGCGCGAGAGGTCGCGCAGCTGGTCGAGTTCGGCGTCGAAGCCCGCCGCGATCACGCCGCCGTCCCGGATCAGCATGGGCGGCTGCTCGATGACGGCCTTGGAGAGCAGCGCGACGCTGTCGGGGTGCTCGCCGATGTCCTGGAGTATCTCCGTGATCAGGGGCTCGTCGAGTCCGGCGAGGTGGTCGTGGAGCAGGGGCAGTGCCGCGAGCGAGTCCCGCAGCACGGCCAGGTCGCGCGGGCGCGCTGAGCGCAGGGCGACGCGCGCCAGGATGCGCTCGAGATCGCCGATACTCGCCAGCGTCTCCTGGATCTGGGGCAGGATCCCCTCGGCGATCAGGGCGCGGATGGCCGCGTGCCTCGCCCGCACCGCGTTCTGGTCGCGCAGCGGCCGGCTCAGCCAGCGCCGCAGGAGTCGGCTGCCCATGGCGGTCGCCGTGTGATCCAGTACGCCCGCCAGGGTGTGCTCGTGGCGACCGCTGAGACTCTCGGCGATCTCGAGATTCCGGCGAGTCGCGGCGTCCAGGATGAGGGCGTCGTCGCGCTGCTCGGTGGTCAGGCCGCGGATGTGGGGCAGGGCGGCCAGTTGGGTGTCGCGAATGTACTGCAGCAGGCAGCCCGCGGCGCCGATGGCGAGACGCAGACCGGCGCAACCGAAACCGGCGAGATCGCGCGTGCCGAATTGCCGGCAGAGCAATTGCTCGCCGCTGTCCGGATCGAAGTGCCAGGCCGGGCGTCGGCCGATGCCCTGCTCGATGCGCAGCTGCGCCTGCAGCCGGCTGTCCTCGTTGATCAGCACCTCGGCCGGTTGGAGTCGCTCCAGCTCGCTCGCCAGCGCCTCGCGCGACCCGACCTCCAGGACCGAGAAGCGTCCGCTCGACAGCTCGAGCGCGGCGATGCCGAAGCCGTCCTTCCCCTCGCCGATGGCGATCAGCAGATTCTCGCGCCGCTCGTCCAGGAGTGCCTCGTCGGTCAGCGTGCCCGGGGTGACGACCCGCGTCACCTGACGCTCGACCGGACCCTTGCTGGTGGCGGGGTCTCCAACCTGCTCGCAGATCACCACCGAGACGCCTTTGCGCACCAGCTTGGCGAGATAGCCCTCCGCGGCGTGATAGGGCACCCCGGCCATCGGAATCGGCTTGCCGGCCGACTGACCGCGCTTGGTCAGGGTGATGTCCAGCAGCCGCGCCGCGCGCTCGGCGTCCTCGAAGAAGAGCTCGTAGAAGTCTCCCATGCGGTAGAACAGGAGTTTGTCCGGGTAGTCGGCCTTGATGCGCAGGTACTGCTGCATCATCGGCGTGTGCTGGGAAAGATCGATGGACATGCTGACTCGGTGCGTTGTCTGGTTGGACGGACGATCGGCGGCTCGCTAGTCTAGTGCCTGGGGCGTAAATGTGCAGACGCGATCCGGCTCTCCGCGCGGCGGGCGAGCCTCGTGTCGGGGATCGCGCGAGCGTCGCCCTGTCGCGCGGCGAGCTCGGCGGCTCGCCAGGCGCCTCTCGCCAGGCTCAACCCGGATCGGAGATCAATCATGAAGACGCGCGGATTGGCGCTGTGCCTCGCCCTCTCGGCCTCGACGCTCGTCCTCGGGCTGGCCTCGGCACGGGATCTCGGCAAGGATCTGCCCGACGCGAGCGACATCCCCGGAATCCCCCGCTTCGCGGACTCCGTCATCATCGGCTACCGCGCCAGCAAGTTCGATGAGACGACGATACCGACCGGGCCTTGGGACAGGCGCGCCGATGGCGGGGCCTGGAAGGAGACGACCAAGGTCGAGGGTCGGCGCACCCGCATCCTCTACATTGCCCCGCATGATGCCAGCGCGCTCGAAGTCATCCGCAACTATCAGCAGGCGCTTGAGGGGCAGGGCTACGAGGCGCTCTATCAGTGCTCAGGTTTCGATGCCTGCGGCGAGAAGGTCGAGCAGTTCTACATCGACGAAGCGCATGGCAAGAAGCTGACCGACACTCACCTGCTCAAGTACGTCTTCTCGGATACCTCGGTCCAGGAACCGCAGATCTACAGCGCGCGGCACAAGAGCGCTGACGGCGACTCCTATGTCTTCGTGTTCGCCGCCTATCAGGACAATTTCGCGGATTCCGCCGCTGGCGACCGGGTCGCCGTCTTCGTCGAGGAGGTGCTGGCCAAGCCGATGCAGGACCGGATGGTCCTCGTGGATGCCAAGAAGCTCGCCCAGGACATCAGCCAAGCGGGGCGCGTGGCCCTCTACGGCATCCACTTCGACTTCGACAAGGCCAGCATCCGTCCGGAATCGCGTCCGCAGCTCGACGAGATGGCGCGCATGCTCAACGAGCAGCCCGAGCTGGAGGTCTACGTCGTCGGTCACACCGACAACAAAGGTACCCTGGACTACAACATCGACCTCTCGCAGCGCCGCGCCGAGGCCGTCGTTCAGGCGCTGATCCAGAACTACGGCATCGTCGGTGCCCGACTCACGCCCAAGGGTGTCGCCAACCTCTCGCCGCTGGGAACCAACGCGACAGAGGAGGGGCGGGCGCTGAATCGCCGGGTCGAACTGGTCGCGCAATAGCCCGCCGGGGGGAGTTGCACCTCGACTCGGGCGCGGTGGCTGCGCCAACGGCTACAATGCGGCCATGAAAAAAGACGACCTGAAACTCCCCAAGACCTACAAGACCATCCTTATCCTGGGACTGGTCTTCGGCCCCTTCTTCTGGCTGGCCTTCACCGAAGACGGCCAGCGGCGCACGGATCTGGCCTTGATGTTTATCCTCAACAAGCCCGAATTCAACGCCGCCCTGGACGCCTTCAGCAGCGACCTCACCGAGGCCAAACTGCGCGAGACCTTCCCGAAGCTCGAACTGCACTGCGCCGACGGCGAGAACCCCTTCGGCGATCGCATCTGCGGCGCCGAGATCGGCACCTTTAACCAGATTCCCGCCTCTTCGGTCACGCTCTTCTTTCAGGGCGACCGCCTGAGCGCAACCAAGGTCAATTACCGACACGCCTACCACGCCATCGTGCAGGACTGGCTCAACCAGCGCGTCGCGGCACGCGAGAGCAGCCCCCTGTCCGCATCGGTTGTGGATGGAGCCCAAGGCGTGATCGCCAAGCGGGTTCAGGATGGCGTCCTCATCGTCCGGGAAGGTGCCTTGGCTAAGGCCGACGAGCCCGCGCTCATCTGGCTCTCTCAGGCGGCGATCGACGTGCGGCATTGAGTGCGAGGCCAGGGTGCCCGTCCTGGCGTCCTGGCCGCGCGATCGGCTTGCGGGGAGGGGCGCCAAAGGGCGCTCTGGGCTGGCGCGAGAAATAGCCGTTCGCTGTCGGCGCGTGACTAAAGGTAACGCCGCCAGTGCTCGGGGCGCTCGTCGCGGCAGCCGTGCTCGATCAGCTGGTAGCGTTTGGCGAAGAGTTTGTCCGTGCAGTTGAGGTCGCAGCAGTCGCAACCGCAGTTGGCGCGAACGGTTTCCTCGGTGTAATAGTGCAGGGCGCGCTTGAGGCGGTTGAAGAGGCCGGTGTCGAGGTGCAGGCCGAGCTCTGTCAGGGCTTCCTCGATCTCGATCAGGGTCGTCTTGAGGACGTCGTACTGGATGTGGAGCAGGGTGGACGACGCAGGCACGGCGCTCAGGATGCCATCGACTTCGATCAGGAAATGCGCCGCCGTCGTCGCCTGATCGGGGTTCGGATGGATCTTATGAAACGCAATTTCGCGCTGTTTGATGCGTTCTGAGTCTGAAATGTCCATAGCGGCTTTATGCTAATCCCGGACCCGAAATAATCAAGCTGTATCTGTCCGCTTTGGGTTGAGGATTGATAAAATCCGAGCCAGTCTCCGAAGGCTATAATTTCCCTGTCCTTTGGCGATTCCGCGGAGCCCTTGGGGTCTGCTGAGTCGCGCGTCCGAGCAACCGACAGATCCCATCGACCGAGCATGCACCCGCGCGAAGCAACTCTGGGCATCTGGCTTCGAAGCCTGGCCTTTTTCGTCCTCTACAATCTCTTCGGCATCCTGCACAGCCTGATCAGTCTGGTGTTGGCGCCGCTGATGGGCTTCGAGCGGCGCCATTGGTTCGTCAACCTCTGGACGCGTCTAAGCATGTGGTTGCTGCGGCGGCTCAACGGCATCGAGATCCATGTCTCGGGTGTGGAAAATATCCCGCCCGATCGACCCGTGGTCGTCATGGCGAATCACCAGAGCGAGTGGGAGACCTTCTACCTGCAGCTGCTCGTCTCGCCCCAGTCGACGGTGCTCAAGCGCGAACTGCTCTGGGTGCCGTTCTTCGGTTGGGCGCTGGCGCTCCTGAAGCCGATCGCGATCGATCGCCGCAAGCCCATCAACGCGCTGAAGTGCCTGCTGCGCGAAGGCAAGCAGCGCCTCGACGCGGGCATCAGCGTGGTCATCTTCCCGGAGGGAACGCGTCAGCCGCCCGGTGAGATCGGCAAGTTCAACGCCGGTGGGGCGAAGCTGGCCTGCCATGCCGGTCGGCCCGTGCTCCCGGTTGCGCACAACGCGGGCCGCTGCTGGCCGGCGCGTTCCATGCTGCGCTTCCCAGGGCGAATCAGCCTGGTGATCGGTCGGCCGATCAGCTGTGACGCAGGCCCGGATGCCTTGATGCGGGATGCCGAGCACTGGATTCGCGACACGGCGAGTACCCTGCCTGCGGCATGATCGCCGAGCGGTGAGGCTGAGACCTGGCGTTCGTCGCCGCGGTGGTCGCGGATTGAGCGCGACTCAGCGTCGCGCCAAGGTCACGCGCTCGATCCCGGCGAGATCCCGCCGCGTCTCGATCGCCCGCAGACCGCGCTCGCGGAAGAGTTGGCGCACGGCGGCACCTTGATCGAAGCCATGCTCCACCGCGATGAGCCCCCGCTGACGCAAGCAGCGTGAGGCATCGCTCAGGATGGCGCGGATCGCATCCAGCCCATCGCCACCGGGCGAGAGCGCGTCCAGTGGCTCGAACCTGAGGTCGCCGCGTTCGAGATGCCCGTCTGCGGCCGGGATGTAGGGCGGGTTGCTGACGATGGCGTCCAGGCTGTCCGCGGCCAGGCTCGTGAGCCAGTGGGTCCGGACGCTCACGACGCTGTTCGGGCAGAGTGCCTGGAAATTCGCGCGCGCCAGGGTCAGTGCCGCTGCCGAGAGGTCCGTGGCGATCAGTTGCCAGCCGGGTCGCTCGGTCGCGATCGCCGCGGCGATGGCGCCTGAGCCCGTGCCGAGGTCGGCGACGCGCAGCGCGTCTGATGTCGGCAGGAGATCCAGCGCGGTCTCGACCAGCAGTTCCGTCTCGGGGCGTGGGATCAGGGTTGCCGGCGAGACCCTGAGTTCCAGGGTCCAGAAGGACTGATGGCCGCGGATGTAGGCAATGGGCTCGCCGCTCAATCGGCGCTGCAGGAGGCTGTCGAAGGCGGCGGCCTGAGGCGGGCTCAGCGCCTGCTCCGGCCATGCCATGAGCCGCGTGCGCGGCCAGCCCGTGGCCTGGCACAAGAGCAGCTCCGCCTCGAGTCGCGGGGACGCCTCATCGAGCTGCGCGAGGGCCGCCGCCGCCTCGCCCAGGGTCGCGCCGACGCGTCTTTGCGCGGGCGCGGCGGTGTCCGGCATCAGGTCTCCATCATGGCGGCGAGCTGCTCGGTGCGGTATTCCCTGAGCAGGGGCTCCACCACCTGGTCGAGCTGTCCGGTCATGACCTCGTCGAGCTTGTAGAGCGTCAGGTTGATGCGATGGTCGGTCAGGCGGTTTTGCGGGAAGTTGTAGGTGCGAATCCGCTCGGAGCGGTCGCCGCTGCCGACCTGCAGCTTGCGCGACTCGGATTGCTCGGAGGCCTGGCTGGCGCGGGCGCCGGCCAAGAGCTTGGCATGCAACAGCGACATCGCCTTGGCGCGATTCTTGTGCTGCGAGCGCTCCTCCTGACACTCAACCACGATCCCGGACGGCAGATGGGTGATACGGATCGCGGAGTCGGTCTTGTTGACGTGTTGGCCGCCCGCACCGGACGAGCGATAGGTGTCGATGCGCAGATCGTTGGCATTGATGTCGATGGCGTCGATCGACTCGACCTCCGGGAGGACGGCGACGGTGCAGGCCGAGGTGTGGATGCGGCCTTGGGATTCGGTCTCGGGAACCCGCTGCACGCGATGGGCGCCGGGTTCGAACTTGAGGCGCGAATAGACCCCGTTGCCGCTGATGCGGATCACGACTTCCTTATAGCCGCCCAGCTCGCCGGGGCTCTCCGAGAGCAGCTCCGTGCGCCAGCCGACCAGCTCCGCATACCGCATGTACATGCGCAGCAGGTCGGCCGCGAAGAGGGCCGCCTCGGCCCCGCCGGTCCCTGCGCGCACCTCGAGGAAGACGTTGCTCTGGTCGTTCGGATCCGCCGGGATCAGCAGGGCCTGCAGTTCGGGCTCCAGCGCTTGAAGTCTGGCCTTGGCCGCGGTGACCTCCTCTTTGGCGAGCGCGGCCATTTCGGGGTCCGCGAGCATCTCTTCCGCGCTGGAGACGTCGTTCTCCGCGGCGAGATAGTGCCGATAGCAGGTCATCATCGGCTCGAGCTGGGCGTATTCCCGGCTCAGGTCGCGAAAGCGGTTGGTATCGGCCTGGGTCTCGGACTCGGCCAGCATGGCCATGACCTCGCTGAAGCGCTCCGAGATGCGCTCCAGCTTGGCGCGAATCGAGTGGTTCATGAACCGCGGATGTTCATGGGTTGGCGTGGGTGCGCGTCTGATCGAGCTGGAAGAGCTCGTTCGCGGCCTCGAGGATGCTCGCATCGCCCTCGCGCGCAGCCTGGCGCAGGCGCGAGCTGGGGGCGTGCAGCAGCTTGTTGGTCAGGGTGTGAGCCAGGAAGCTCAGGACCTCGGTCGGCGACTTGCCGGCATCGATCTGGCGCTGCGCCCTCGCCAGCACCTCGTCGCGCAGCTCCTCGGCCCGCTGACGGTAGTCCTGGATCAGGCCGGCGGCGTCCAGCGAGCGCACCCAGGCCATGAACTCGCCCGTATGGAAGGAGATGATCTCCTCGGCCTGCTCGGCGGCGGCCTGGCGCGAGCGCAGACTTTCGTCGATGACCTCCTGCAGGTCGTCGATGGTGTATAGATAGACGTCGCTCAGCTCACCGACCTCGGGCTCGATGTCGCGCGGGACGGCGATGTCGACCATGAAGATGGGGCGGTGCTTACGCTTCTTGAGCGCGCGCTCCACGGTGCCCTTGCCGAGCACCGGCAGCGGGCTCGCGGTGGAGGCGATGACGATGTCGGCCTCGGGGAGGTGGTTGGCGATCTCGGTCAGCGAGATGGCGAAGCCGTCGAATTGGGAGGCGAGGTCATGGGCGCGCTCGACGGTGCGGTTGGCCACGATGATGCGCCCGACGCCATTGTGATGCAGATGCCGCGCGGCCAGCTCGATGGTCTCGCCCGCGCCGACGAGCAGCGCGGTCTGCTGCGACAGGTCGCTGAAGATCTGGCGCGCGAGGTTGACGGCGGCGAAGGCCACGGAGACCGGGCTGCTGCCGATGGCGGTCTCCGTTCGGACAGTCTTGGCGACCGAGAAGGCGTGCTGGAAGAGTCTTCCAAGCAGCTTTCCGGTCGCGCTGCAGTCAACGGCGGTCTGATAGGCCGTTTTGACCTGTCCGAGGATTTGAGGCTCGCCGAGCACCAGTGAGTCGAGGCCACTGGAGACCCGCAGCAGGTGCGTGACGGCATCGCGATCCGCGTGCGCGTAGAGGAATGGATCGACGCGATCATGCTCGAGGCCATGGAATCCGCTCAACCAGCGACGCATATCCGCTTCGGCGCCGTCATGCACGGCGCAGTAGAGCTCGGTGCGGTTGCAGGTCGAGAGAACGACACCTTCGCAGACGCTGTTGCAGCCAGTGAGGTCGCGCAATGCGCCGGCGATGATGTCCGGACCAAAGGCCAGTCGTTCGCGGATTTCGATCGGGGCGGTCTTGTGGTTGAGTCCGAGAACAAGCAGCTTCATGTTACTTAACTGTTGGCGATCTGAGTTGGAGGATGTGACGACATTGGCGAATGTCGTCGGCCGCCAGGTGCGAAACTCGAATCGGTTGCTCGCCCCTTGGCACAACGTTCCTGTGCTGGAGATGCAAAACGCATCCATGTTACCAACTTTTTAGGTGAAATGATCCCCGCGGCGTGGCGCAGGTCACCTTGTCAACGTTGGGCCAGGCTCTGGCGGATCCTGTTTGAACACGGAAACGGCTCTAGCCTAGCCGGCCTGAGCCACTCTCGCACAGGTTGGTGCGTGCTCCGATCGCGACCGCCGTGCCTTGTTGGATCGGTTCGCTCGGACATTTCTGGGTCACGAGGTGGGGGCTTGACCTGCGCTCCGCCGAGCGGTCGACACGTGTATCTTGGCGGGAGGGCTCGCCCGCCAGGCGAGGGCGCATTGAGCGGGGTTTTCGATTGGCTTTAAGCCCCTGGAATTCCTTGGTTATACTGACCATCTAGAATCTCACACTCGGTCATCAGCGAAGCACCAGCTCCGGACTCAAACACTATGGCTCTTTCGTCTCGCGTTTCCGTGCTTTTCAGTTCCCTGGCGGCCTGTGTGCTCTATAGCTCAGGTGCTTTCGGCTTGGCCGATTCCGCGGCGCCGCAATCCGGGGCGGCCGGGAGTCCGCCGCCGCAGACAACAGTGGCGGCGAAGGGTCTGCAGCCGGATCAAATCTATGCCGTGCTGGTGGGCGAGATCGCTGGCCGGCGCGGCGATATGGCGACGGCCTTCATCCACTACTTCAAAGCGGCTGAGCTGACCGGGTCGGCGCAGATGGCAGAGCTGGCTGTGCGTGCCGCCATTAGCGGGGACGATGACGCATCGGCCGAGCGCGGTATCAGCCTCTGGCTCGGTTTCGAGCCGGATTCCGCGGCGGCGCATCAGGTGGCCGCTTTCCTGCGCATCAAGGTCGAGGACCAGGAGGGGGCGCTCATCCATCTGCAGCGCCTCGTGGAGCTCTCGGGGGACAGCGCGGACTCTGCCTTCACCAAGGCGGCGGCCATCGTGGCGCGACTGCCGAGCCCGGAGACGCGGGTCTCCATGATGCAGGCGTTGGTCAGTCACTATCCAGGTGATGCGGATGCCCAGCAATCGCTGGCCATGGTGGCGGCGAGCGCGTCTCAGTACGACATTGCTGAGCAGGCCGCGCGCAAGGCGATGGCGCTGAAGCCTGAGTGGAATACCCCGCGACTCTTCCTCGTGCGGCTCCTGGTCTCGGAGAACAAACGTACGGACGCGCGCACCCTGCTCGAAGGGTTCGTCAAAGAGAGCCCGGACGACCACGCCCTGCGCATGCTCTACGGCCAACTCCTTGTCGAGGAGAAGGAGTTCACGACGGCGCGGGATGTCTTCCAGCGGATGCTGACCAATCAGCCGAAAGAGCCCGATGTCCTTTTCGCCGTCGGGATCCTGTCACTCCAGCTCGATGACCTGGACGGAGCCCGGCTCTACTTCCAACGGCTCTTCGAGACCGGCGAGCGCCAGGACGAGGCCGCGTTCTATCTGGGGCAGACCGCGGAGCGCGCCGACGACGTCCCGGTCGCCCTGGGCTGGTACGACAAGGTCCACGGCAGTAACGGGGATGATGCCCAGGTCCGCATTGCCTTGTTGAAGGCCAAGGCGGGGGAGGTTGCGCAGGCGCGCGAGATCTTGCAGCGACTCCGGGGCGAGTCTCCAGAGAACGCCATCCCGCTCTTCATGGTCGAGGCTGAAGTGCTCGACGAGGTGGGTCGCGGCGACGAAGCCATGGCGGTCTACGATGCGGCGCTCGGCGCCTATCCGGGCGACAGCAGTCTGCTCTACGCGCGTGGCCTCTATGCCATCAAGAGCGGTCGGATCGAGCAGGGCGAGCAGGATCTCCGCCGGATCATCGATGCCGAGCCGAACCATGCTGACGCCCTCAATGCGCTGGGTTATACCCTGGCGGACCGCACCAAGCGCTACGACGAGGCGCGTGAATTGATCGAGCGCGCCTATGCGCTCAAGCCGGAGGAGCCGGCGATCTTGGATAGCATGGGTTGGGTCAACTACCGCCTCGGCAACCTCGACAAGGCGCGGGGTTATCTGGAGCAGGCCTTGGACAAGCTCGACGATGGTGAGGTGGCTGCCCATCTTGGCGAGGTGCTCTGGGCGCTCGGGCGGCGGACAGACGCCTGGGCGGTTTGGGATCGGGCGATCAAGGACCACCCGGACCACGCCTATCTGCAGGAGGTCATCGGCCGCCATCGTGTCTCCAAGACTGAGCCCGGCGCGGGCGGGGTCGCGACGCCAGCGAAGAAGGGCGGCGCGAAGTGATGGAGTCGGGGGATGTCTCGGCGGCCAGCGCCTGGCTGGCGCCGGCCAAGCTGAATCTCATGTTGCGCGTCGTCGGTCGGCGCGCGGACGGGTATCACGAGCTGCAAACGGTTTTCCAGTTCATCGATCGATGCGATCGGCTCTGGTTCGATGTGTGCGACGATGGCCGTATCCGGCGCCTTACAGCGGTCGAGGGCGTCGAAGAGTCGCAAGACCTGACTGTTCGGGCGGCGCGCGCGCTCCAGCAGGTGACGGGTTGTCGTCTCGGGGCAGCGATCCGCTGCGAGAAGAATCTCCCCATGGGCGGGGGGCTGGGCGGCGGTAGTTCGGACGCGGCGACCACGCTGGTCGCCCTGAACCACCTCTGGGGCACGGGGCTCGACGAAGACGCCCTCTCGGCCATTGCGCTGCCACTGGGGGCCGATGTCCCCGTGTTCGTCAGGGGTAGGGCCGCTTGGGCCGAAGGTGTCGGTGAGCGCTTGGATCCGGTCGACTTGCCGGAACCCTGGTATTTGGTGCTTGTGCCCGACTGCGCCGTGTCGACCAAGGCGGTCTTCTCGCATCCTGAATTGACACGGGACTCGAAACTCATCACACTAGCGGACTTCCTGAGCGGGGATGTGGTTAACGATTGTCTCTCCGTCGTGCGAAAAGATTATCCTGACGTTGCGGCCGCGCTGGAGTATCTCTCTCCGTGGCACGGACGTTTGACCGGCACCGGGGCCTGCGTGTTCGCGGTGTTCGACGACGAAGCGGATGCGCAAGGCGCGCTGGCCGGCTTGCCGGGTGGGATGCGCGGCTTCGTTACCAAGGGGCAAAACCGCTCCGCTCTGCTCAGACAGCTCGATGTAGGCTAATCATGCCCAGACGCGCCGTTAATCGATGTTCACGCGCCTCTGGGGGAAGGATCCGCGATGTCTTAGGGACGAGGACGATCACTCGCGTTTATTGGGGCGTCGCCAAGTGGTAAGGCACCGGGTTTTGATCCCGGCATTCCCAGGTTCGAATCCTGGCGCCCCAGCCAATTCCCCGCGTTCTCTCGACCGCGCCGACAGGAAAGCCCTCGTGCCTGCCAGCCAATTGATGGTGTTTTCCGGGAACTCGAACCCGGAGCTTTCGGCGGAGATCGCCGCGCATCTCAGTCTTCCCCTCGGCAAGGCCGTCGTTGGTCAGTTCAGCGACGGCGAGGTCATGGCTGAGATCCAGGAGAATGTACGGGGCAGGGACGTCTTCGTCGTCCAGCCGACCTGCGCCCCGACGAACGATAACCTCATGGAACTGCTCGTGATGATCGATGCCCTGCGCTGGGCGTCGGCGAAGCGCATCACGGCCGTGGTTCCCTATTTCGGTTATGCGCGGCAGGATCGCCGTCCCCGGTCGGCGCGCGTGCCCATCACGGCTCGGCTCGTCGCCAAGATGATCGGGCAGTCGGGGGCGGATCGCATGCTGACGGTGGATCTGCACGCCGATCAGATCCAAGGGTTCTTCGATATCCCGGTGGATAACGTCTACGCCTCTCCGATCCTGCTCGGTGACGCTTGGCGACAAACGTACGACGACCTCATGGTGGTCTCCCCCGACGTGGGTGGCGTGGTGCGGGCACGCGCACTGGCCAAGCGTCTCGATGATGCGGATCTCGCCATCATCGATAAGCGGCGGCCGCGGGCGAACGAAGCCAAGGTGATGAACATCATCGGCGACGTGCGTGGTCGCTCATGCGTCCTTGTCGATGACCTGGTGGATACCGCTGGGACGCTGTGTCGCGCCGCCGAGGCGCTCAAGGATCACGGTGCCCGCATGGTCGCGGCCTATTGCACGCACCCCGTTCTTTCAGGGCCGGCAGTCGACAACATCACGGCATCCCAGCTCGATGAGCTGGTTGTCACCAATACCATTCCCCTGAGTCCGCAGGCCAAGGCCTGCGGTAAGATCCGTCAGTTGAGTATCGGCGAGCTGCTCGCCGAGACCATGCGGCGGGTCTCGAATGAGGAGTCGGTCAGCTCCCTCTTCGTCGATTGAGGTCCATGGCAGTCCGCGCGCCCCGGGTTCCGACTCGTCGGCGGCAGTTCGTGGCGTTGATTGCCGGCAGACCCTGAGGTCGGCTGAGCCGCTCGTCTTTTTTAGAGCGCCGGAATCCTGGTCGCGGGGTTCCGGCGCATTTCGTTTCATTCAACCTGGAGAACGCCAATGAGCGTGGATTTCGAAGTTGTCGCACGGCCGCGCGTAGCCGCAGGGAAGGGTGCGAGCCGCCGCCTGCGCCGCGAGGGTCTGGTTCCTGGAATCGTCTACGGCGCCCATCAGGATCCGGAGGCCGTTTCCGTTCTGCATAATGAGTTGCTCAAGCACCTCGAGCAAGAGGCCTTCTATTCGCACGTCCTCGATCTCAAGGTCGACGGCAAGAGCACGAAGGTCGTCCTGAAAGACCTGCAGCGGCATCCGGCCAGGCCCTTCATTCTGCATGTGGATTTCATGCGCGTCTCCAAGGATGAGAAGCTCAAGATGGTCGTGCCGCTGCACTTCCTCAATGAGGAGAGCTGCCCGGGCGTGAAGATGGGCGGTCAGGTGGCCCACAATCTGACCGAGATTGAAATCACCTGCTTGCCGAAGGATCTGCCTGAGTTCATTGGCGTCGATATGACCGATCTTGATGTCGGTAGCATCGTTCACCTCTCCGAGATCCAGCTGCCGGCGGGCGTCGAGCTGGCGCATGCGCCGGATCCGGATGAGCCCGTCGTCGTCGTCCACGGTGCGCGCATCGGCGGTGATGAAGAAGACGAGGACGCCGAGCCCGAGGTCTAGCGACATCCGGGGCATGGGGCTGGCGTTCGTCCTCTCTTGGGGATGTCGGTCCCATGTTCGCTGATTTGGCACCATCCGAGAAGCAAGGGACGAGACCATGGCAGATGCGGGCATCCGCCTCATCGTTGGCCTGGGCAATCCAGGCGCGCAATACGAGCTGACTCGACACAATGTCGGGTTCTGGCTCGTCGATGCCATCGCGGAGAGCCATCGCGAACCCTTTCGGTCCGAGCCGAAGTTTTTCGGCGATCTGTGTCGAATCTCTGTCGGCGGGTCCGATCTACGGCTGCTGAAACCCTCGACCTACATGAATCGGAGTGGTCAGGCGGTCGTCGCGGTCGCCCGCTACTTCGATATTCCTCCAGAGCAGATCCTGCTTGCCCACGACGAATTGGACCTCCCGGTCGGCTCTATTCGCCTCAAGCAGGGTGGCGGACATGCGGGGCACAATGGGCTTCGCGATACCATCGCCGCCTTGGGTACGCGTGACTTCTGGCGTCTGCGGATCGGCATCGCCCATCCGGGTGATCGCACCTTGGTCACTGGGTACGTTCTGGGCAGACCCTCGAAAGACGACGATGCGCTGATTCGAGATGCCCTCGCCGATGCGGAGCGCGTCCTTCCCGATCTCATCTCCGCGCACTATCAACCGGTGATGAACCGTCTCCACGGTCAGCGATGATGCCTGCCTGACGACATTCAGGCTTTTGCTTTGACGGCCAAGGCGCCTGGTCGCCTGTCTGTCATGCCAGGGCACCTCTCTAGCGACCGCCCCCGCCCACCGCCCGCCGCCGGCCCACGCCACGCCTCTTCTTCTGCTCGCGTCCTCTTCTGGGCTCCGCCTCTCAGGGATGGCGTTCGTCCTCCTCGCGCAACCTGCTTCCGAGTTCCGGCTGTCAGCTGTCAGCGTTTGGCGTCCAGTCATCGGAGATCCAGGGGATTGCCCGTTCTTGGCGCCACTCGGCTGTCCACCCGCTGGGCGAATGGCGACGCGCGATCCAGCGAAGCCTGCTGCGCTGACTGCGGGCTGACAGATGAATTAGTGAATTCGAATATAAGGATAAATTGAATTTTGTCATGGAATCTTTTTGACAAGATGCCCTTTTCGAGTTGAACATCAGGCTATGGATACAGTCGTTGCATTTTTGTCGCGGCGGTCGGTGCGGTCATTGAATTCAGTGATCGCGGGCTGGATCCTGAGCGCCCACGCAACAGGGGGTCGGGGTCGCCGGAAACTCGATAAATAGGGCCGATAGGCCTATCAATACCTCAGTCGAGGGGGACATCGTCATGATGAGCAGAAGAACCAGGCGAGCGCTTATTGTCGCGTTCGTGGCGACAGGTGCGATTCCGGTCACGGCATCCGCGACCAACGGCTATTTTTCGCACGGCTGGGGTGTGAAATCCAAGGCCATGGCGGGTGTGGCGGCGGCCTTGCCGCAGGATACCTTGGTCACGGCCACGAACCCGGCGGGAATGGCCTTCATCGGTCACGGTTTCGATGTCGGCGTCTCCTTTTTCACGCCTTCCCCGCGCGGCTATGAGGCGAATAACGACTACGCGACGCAGCAGGTCCAGAATGCCAATGGAACCTTCACGCTGCCGGCGGGCGGTTTCGTCACTCCTGGGGAATACGATAGCAGCGGCGACTGGTTCCTCATTCCCAGCTTCGGTTACAACCGCCAGCTGGATGCCAACAGCACGATCGGCATCAGCGTTTTCGGTAATGGCGGAATGAATACCAAATATAAGGATCGCGCCGTCTTCGAGAACTTCTCCGTCTATCCGAATCAGCGTGTCGGCGCCTACCCAGACGGGAGCACCGGACCCTACTTCGATTTCTCGTCGGGCTCGCCGATGCCGGTCACGGCGGATGTCCCGGGGACGGTCAATGGCAATCCGAATGGTGTCTACAGCGCGACGACGCCAACCGGTATCAATCTCGAACAGCTCTTCATCGAGGTGCCCTACACGCTCAAGCTCGGCACCGGCAATCAATCGATCGGCATTGCGCCCGTCTTCGCCATCCAGCGCTTCGAGGCGACCGGTCTGGAGCCCTTCAGGCAGATGTCCGTCAAGCCCGATAAGGTGACCAACAACGGAATGGACTGGAGCTATGGCGCGGGTCTCCATTTCGGTTGGTATGGCCAGGTCACGGATCAGCTCGCCCTCGGGGCGTCCTACCGCAGCACCATCTGGATGACGAAGCTCGAGGACTATGCCGGTCTCTTCGCCGACGGCGGCTCCTTCGATATCCCTGCCATGTTCAACATCGGCTTGGCATACAAGGCGAAGCCCGACCTGACCTTGGCATTCGACTATCAGCACATCTTCTACGACGAGACCCATGCGATCGCGAATTCGAACGATGTCGATCTGTCGGCCTGTCAAGGAGCGGGCGCCAAGCCGTCGTATTGCCTGGGTGGAAACAGCGGCGTGGGGTTCGGCTGGGAGAGCATGGACGTGCTGAAACTCGGCGTCAGGTACGATGCCAATGACCGGCTAAGCCTTTTAGCCGGTATCAGCTACAACACGGACTTCCTCAAAACCGATAGTCAGGGCCTCTTCAACGTCCTTGCCCCTGCGACTGTCCGTTGGCATTTCACGGTAGGCGGGGCCTACAAGGCGACCAAGAGTGACGAATTCTCACTCTCGCTGGCGTACATGCCGCAGGAAACCTTCGATGGGACGAGTCCGGCGCTCACTCAGACCCAGTCGGGCAGCCTCTATATGGAGCAATACGAGATCACGGTTGGCTGGAACCACAGCTTCTGACGCGGGCAGGTCGGCCGCGTTGGGCGGCGACCAGTTGTGCGCGGCTTGAGTGTTCGGGGCGCACAATGCGCCCCGGGTTATGTGGGCTACTGGTCTGGGCTCAAGGCCGAGCGGCCGATCGAGACATAGTTGAGACCGGCTGCGCGCGCGAGGGTGCCGTCGAGGATGTTGCGCCCGTCGAAAAGCACCGGCGACTTGAGTGCCCGTTTGATGGCCTCGAAGCTCGGGCTGCGGAACTGCGACCACTCGGTCACGATGATGAGGGCGTCGGCGCCCTCGAGCGCGGCCATGGCGTCAGACGCCAGCAGGAGGTCCGGCCGCTCGCCGTAGATGCGTCGGGTCTCCTCCATGGCGACCGGGTCGTAGGCGTTGACCCGCGCCCCGGCATCCCACAGCGATTCCATGAGCACTCGGCTGGATGCCTCGCGCATATCGTCCGTGTTGGGTTTGAAGGAGAGCCCCCAGACGGCGAAGGTCCGTCCTTCCAGATCTCCCTCGAACCAGGTCCGGATCTTCTCGAACAGCACTGTTTTTTGGCGGAAGTTCACGGACTCAACAGCATGGAGGAGCTGCGGGTCATAGCCGAGCGAGCGAGCGGTTTGCTCCAGGGCTCGGACATCTTTGGGGAAGCAGGAGCCGCCGTAGCCGCAGCCCGGGTAGATGAATTGGTAGCCGATACGGGGATCTGAGCCGATCCCGACGCGGACCTTTTCGATGTCCGCGCCGACCGACTCCGCGATATTGGAGAGCTCATTCATGAAGCTGATCTTGGTGGCCAGCATGGCATTCGCGGCGTACTTGGTCAGCTCCGCCGAGCGGACATCCATGAGCATGAGGCGGTCATGGTTGCGATTGAAAGGGGCATAGAGCGCGCGCAGGAGTTCGGCGGTTCGTGGGTTGTCGGTACCGACGACGATGCGATCGGGTCGCATGAAGTCATCGATCGCGGCCCCTTCCTTGAGAAATTCAGGGTTGGAGACGACGTCGAATTCGAGTGATAGGCCGCGGCTCTTGAGTGTCTCTCGAACCGTGTCGGCAACCTTGTCCGCCGTTCCCACGGGCACCGTGGATTTGTCGACCAGAATGCGATAGGAGTCCATGTGCTCGGCAATGGCGCGGGCGACGGCGATGACGTACTGCAAGTCGGCCGAGCCATCTTCGTCGGGGGGCGTGCCAACCGCGATGAATTGGAAGAGTCCGTGCTTGACGCCTGCCTCGGCGTCTGTCGTGAACTTCAGTCGGCCCGAATCGCGGTTGCTCTTGATCAGGTCGTCCAGGCCGGGCTCGTAGATGGGAACGCCTCCGCTGTTGAGCACCTCGATCTTCTTGGGGTCGATGTCCACGCAGAGGACATTGTTGCCGACCTCCGCAAGGCAGACCCCGGTGACCAGGCCGACATAGCCGCTGCCAAAAATAGTGACATCCATCGTTGTGCTATCGCTCCGCGTGTTAGTCTGGATTCTTGAAGTCAAACGGTGATTCTATCAGCCAGAGATGGCTGTCCGGTTGCAGTCGCGCGACTCCGCGACTCCTCCGCGAGATCGGCGCCCGGATGTCGCCGACGCCGGCCCTGAGTTGCAGGAAGTGGTTGACGGGGTGCTGAGGAGCTTCTATACTGCGCCGCTCATTTGGAGGGGTTCCCGAGCGGTCAAAGGGATCAGACTGTAAATCTGACGGCTCAGCCTTCGGAGGTTCGAATCCTCCCCCCTCCACCAAATCACGGACACGCATCCGATTTCGGCTCTCCGTGTTTGCAGCTAGTTTCGCGCCGTTCTTGGTGCGTCGTCTGGCGGCACTAAAGATCGGTGCAGATTTCGTTGGCGGGTGTAGTTCAATGGTAGAACCTCAGCCTTCCAAGCTGATGGTGTGGGTTCGATTCCCATCACCCGCTCCATGTCATACGAGCGTGGCGAATTTGTAGAGTTTGTCTTGGCCCATGTAGCTCAGTTGGTAGAGCACACCCTTGGTAAGGGTGAGGTCACCGGTTCGACTCCGGTCATGGGCTCCATTGATATTTTGGTTTCGCGTGCGCCGAGGCGCATTCAGTCGATTTGAATCATGCGGGGAGCCGTTCATGTCCAAAGAAAAGTTTCAACGTAGCAAGCCCCACGTCAACGTTGGCACCATTGGCCACGTCGATCACGGCAAAACCACGCTGACGGCGGCGATCACGACCCACCAGGCGAAGAAATTCGGTGGTGAGGCACGTGCCTATGACCAGATCGACAACGCCCCCGAAGAGCGCGAGCGCGGCATCACCATTGCCACCGCGCACGTCGAGTACGAGAGCGACAAGCGTCACTACGCCCATGTCGACTGCCCCGGCCATGCTGACTACGTCAAGAACATGATCACGGGTGCGGCGCAGATGGACGGCGCGATCCTGGTCTGCTCCGCGGCCGACGGTCCGATGCCGCAGACCCGCGAGCACATCCTGCTCTCGCGTCAGGTCGGTGTGCCGTACATCGTGGTCTACCTGAACAAGGCTGACATGGTGGACGACGCCGAGCTGCTCGAGCTCGTCGAGATGGAAGTGCGTGAGCTGCTCTCCAGCTACGACTTCCCGGGAGACGACACCCCGATCATCACCGGCTCGGCGAAGCTGGCGCTCGAAGGCGACACCTCCGAGATTGGCACTCCGTCCATCGACAAGTTGATGGAGGCGCTCGACAGCTACATCCCCGAGCCCGAGCGTGCGATCGACGGCGCCTTCCTGATGCCGATCGAAGACGTCTTCTCCATCTCCGGTCGCGGCACCGTCGTCACCGGTCGTGTCGAGCGCGGCATCGTCAAGGTGGGTGAAGAAGTCGCCATCGTCGGGATTAAGGACACCGTCAAGACCATCTGCACCGGTGTCGAGATGTTCCGCAAGCTGCTCGACCAGGGTCAGGCCGGCGACAACATTGGCGCCTTGCTGCGTGGCACCAAGCGTGAAGACGTCGAGCGCGGTCAGGTACTGGCCAAGCCCGGCTCGATCACCCCGCACACCCACTTCGAAGCCGAAGTCTACGTGCTGAGCAAGGAAGAGGGCGGTCGTCACACGCCGTTCTTCAATGGCTATCGCCCGCAGTTCTACTTCCGCACCACCGACGTCACGGGCGCCTGCGAGCTGCCCGAGGGCATCGAGATGGTCATGCCGGGTGACAACGTCAAGATGACGATCAAGCTGATTGCGCCGATCGCCATGGAAGAAGGTCTGCGGTTTGCCGTGCGCGAAGGCGGCCGAACCGTCGGCGCTGGTGTGGTTTCAAAGGTTATCGAGTAAGCTCTTAGTGCTTGTGTTGAATGGAGCTGTCCGCAGCTCCATATTACGCAAGCCATCCTTTTCTAGGCCAGTAGCTCAATTGGCAGAGCAGCGGTCTCCAAAACCGCAGGTTGGGGGTTCGATTCCCTCCTGGCCTGCCATTTATCCATCGCTTAGTCAACAGGCGATTTCATGAATTCACGTGCAGAGGCCCGTGGCGCCAGCTTGGACGCAATCAAGCTGGCCGTCGCTATTTTCTTGCTCGTCATTGGCATCTTTGCCTTCTATTACTTTGCGAGCATTTCAACCCTTCTCCGGGTGATCGGTCTCTTGGTGATCAGTGCGGGTGCTGCTGTGATCGCGTTCCAGACGGAGCGCGGGCGGCTATTGTGGCAGTTCGTCGCCGATTCACGCATGGAGGTCCGCAAGGTCGTCTGGCCATCTCGGCAGGAAACGCTGCAGACGACCCTGGTCGTCGTGGTCATGGTCCTGATCGTCGGGATCGTCCTCTGGCTCTTCGATATGGTGCTCATGTCGATTCTGCGTTTCTTGACTGGCCAGGGAGGCTGATGATGTCCAAGCGTTGGTACGTCATCCATGCTTACTCAGGTTTCGAAGGTCAAGTCAAACGTGCGCTCGAAGACCGCGTCAAGCGGGCTGGTCTCGAGGAGGAGTTCGGCGAGATTCTGGTGCCGACCGAAGAGGTCGTCGAGATGCGTGGCGGTCAGCAACGCAAGAGCGAGCGCAAGTTCTTTCCGGGCTATGTCCTCGTGCGTATGGAGATGACCGACGAGACCTGGCACCTCGTCAAGAGCGTGCCAAAGGTCATGGGGTTTATCGGCGGAACTGGCGATAGGCCAGCCCCGGTGCCGGATTCGCAGGCCGATGTCATCCTTCAGCGGCTTCAGGAAGGCGGTGAGAAACCGCGGCCAAAGATCCTCTACGAGCCGGGCGAAGTGGTTCGCGTCGTCGATGGGCCTTTCACCGACTTCAATGGGGTCGTCGAGGATGTCGACTACGACAAGAGCCGCGTCAAAGTGTCTGTCCTGATCTTCGGGCGCTCGACGCCCGTCGACCTCGAGTTCTCCCAAGTCGAAAAAGGCTGATCGTTCCGCAGCGGCGTCTGCCGTTCCTCGGGCCGAGACGAATTTCATGGCCGGGCCTTTTCTTCGGTCTGGCGAATTTAATGAAGCCCCGCAAGGGGTCACGCATGGGGAGCCAGTTCGCGTTGCGCTGGCGCTTGCACCCATTGGAGACAAACTGTGGCAAAGAAAATCAATGCCTACATCAAGCTGCAGGTGAAGGCGGGTGAGGCGAATCCAAGTCCGCCTGTCGGTCCTGCGCTTGGTCAGCATGGCGTGAACATCATGGAGTTCTGTAAGGCGTTCAATGCGCGCACGCAAGAACTCGAGAAGGGAATGCCGATCCCGGTCGTCATCACCGTCTACTCGGATCGCAGCTTCACCTTCATCACCAAGACCCCGCCGGCGTCCATCTTGCTGAAGAAGGCGGCTGGTTTGGCCAAGGGCAGCCCAAACCCCAATACGAATAAGGTTGGTACCGTGACGCGCGAGCAGCTCGAGCAAATCGCGACCGCGAAGATGCCTGATCTGACGGCCGCGGACATGGATGCGGCCGTCCGCACCATCGCGGGTAGTGCGCGTGCGATGGGTTTGAACGTCGAGGGGGTGAACTGATGGCTCATCTATCTAAGCGCCTGCGTGCAATCCGCGAGCGTGTCGAGCACGGCAAGCTGTATCCAGCCGAAGAGGCTTTCGTCCTTCTGAAAGAGGTCTCTCAGGTCAAGTTCGTCGAGAACATCGACGTTGCGGTGAACCTGGGCGTCGATCCGCGTAAGTCGGATCAGGTCGTTCGCGGTTCGACCGTGCTGCCTCATGGCATCGGCAAGACCGTGCGCGTTGCTGTCTTCGCGCAGGGTGCCGCTGCCGATGCCGCGACTGCCGCCGGGGCCGATCGTGTCGGTTTCGAGGATCTGGCGGAAGAGATGAAGGCCGGTCAGCTCGACTACGACGTCGTGATCGCCTCTCCAGATGCGATGCGCGTCGTCGGCCAGCTGGGTAAGATCCTGGGTCCGCGCGGGCTCATGCCAAACCCGAAAGTGGGTACCGTCGCGCCTGACGTCGCGCAGGCCGTCAACAATGCCAAGGCTGGCCAGGTTCGCTACCGCACCGATAAGGCCGGCATCATCCACTGCCCGCTCGGCAAGGCAGACTTCGAGCCTGCCAAGCTGCGTGAGAATCTTGAGGCGCTGCTTTCCAATCTGATGAAGGCGAAGCCGAGCGCGGCCAAGGGTATCTACATGAAGAAGGTCACGGTCTCCAGCACCATGGGGCCGGGCGTCACCATCGATCACTCTTCGCTCAGTTTTTGATGATCGGCACCGGCGCTTTGCGCCGGAGTTGGATCGCGTTTCTTTGAGGTCTCGGCAATGGCCGGAGACCGTTAAAGACCGCAGGTGCCCGGGCGTCCATTGGGATCTGGCTGCCTGGGCTTAATGCAGATCACGCCTGCGCAGACGGTGCTCCGGATTCAGATCGAATGCTGATGAAGGTGCACGACCCCGGCGAAACGGGGTGCCACTGGAGGTGGCAGTCGCTTCGCCGCCCGGCACTCGCCGGGCTCATAAGTGAAAGAGGTGACGACAATGGCGCTCAATTTTGCGCAAAAAGAAGCAATCGTCGCCGAAGTCGCGGAAGTCGCTAAGACTGCCTACTCGGCTATCGGTGCCGAGTACCGGGGTTTGACCGTCGGGCAACTGACAAAGCTGCGCGTGGAAGCACGCAAGAGCGGCGTCTATGTTCGCGTCGTCAAGAATACCCTGGCGCGGCGCGCGCTGGAAGAGACGGATTTTGCCTGCATGCGGGATGGGCTTACTGGCCCCATGATTCTCGCTTTCTCGCAGGAAGATCCGGGCTCGGCGGCGCGCGTCTTCGAGGCATTTGCGAAGGAGCATGACAAGTTTCAGGTGCGTCTCATCGCCCTGAGCGGCAAGCTGCTGGATCCCTCTGAGATCGGTAATCTCGCGAAGATGCCGACCTATGACCAGGCGATCAGCATGCTCATGGCCACCATGAAGGCTCCGGTGCAGAAGCTCGCAGCGACCATCAACGAGGTGCCGGGCAAACTCGTCCGTACCCTTGCCGCGGTTCGCGATGCCAAAGAGGCGGCCTGATCGGCCGTCTCCGTTCATCAGCAATCCGATCTATCGTTTTAAATTCTAGGAGAAGACCATGGCCGTTTCGAAAGACGAGATTCTCGAAGCGATTGGCAACATGACCGTGCTGGAGGTCGTCGACCTCATCAGCGCGATGGAAGAGAAGTTCGGCGTGACCGCCGCTGCCGCCGTGATGGCAGCAGCACCTGGTGCCGGCGGTGGCGATGCCGCGCCTGCCGAAGAGCAGACTGAGTTCGACGTGATTCTCGCGTCCTTCGGTGCCAATAAGGTTGGTGTCATCAAGGCTGTTCGCAGTCTCACCGGTCTTGGCCTGAAAGAAGCGAAGGACGCCGTGGAAGGCGCTCCCACGACGCTGAAGGAAGCCGTTTCCAAGAGCGAGGCCGAAGACGCGAAGAAGCAGCTCGAAGAGGCTGGCGCCACTGTCGAAATCAAGTAACGGCGCATTGCGTCGAAACGTTTTCGACCCTGGGAATCGGCTGGCGGCTCCGAGCTGCCGGCCTTTTCCCGTTGGGCTCTTGCAGTCCGACTACAGATTTCGCCTTGGCCCCCATGTTGACCGTGACGCCGGCCAAGGTACCGGATCGATGCTCGTTCCAAGCCGTCCGCAATCTGCATCCGTGTCCGCGCCCCGTCAGGGACCCACGCAAGCACCTCGAGGGAAGGCATAATGGCCTATTCGTTCACCGAAAAAAAGCGCATCCGCAAAGACTTCGGCAAGCGTCCCAGCATTCTGGACGTGCCGTTCCTTCTGGCGACGCAGATCGACTCCTATCGAGAGTTCCTGCAGGCCGACCGCGCGCCCAAAGACCGTCGGGATATGGGGCTGCATGCAGCCTTCCAGTCCGTCTTCCCCATCGAGAGCTATTCAGGAAACGCCGTCCTCGAGTATGTGAAGTATCGTCTCGGCGAGCCGGTCTTCGACGAGCGTGAATGCCATCTGCGCGGCGCGACCTTTGCCGCGCCCTTGCGTGTCCTGCTGCGGTTGGTGATCTACGACAAGGAGGCGCCGGCAGGCTCCAAGGTCGTCAAGGACATCCGCGAGCAAGAGGTCTACATGGGCGAGCTGCCGCTCATGACCGAGACGGGCACCTTCATCATCAACGGCACGGAGCGAGTCATCGTCTCCCAGCTGCATCGCTCGCCAGGTGTCTTCTTCGATCACGACAAGGGCAAGACCCACTCGTCCGGAAAGCTGCTCTTCTCGGCGCGCGTGATCCCCTATCGTGGTTCCTGGCTCGACTTCGAGTTCGATCCGAAAGACAACGTCTTCGTGCGTATCGACCGTCGGCGCAAGCTCCCGGCGACGGTGCTGCTGCGAGCGCTCGGTTATGGTGTGGAGGACATCCTTGCGCGCTTCTTTGAGACGGACATCGTCCGTATCAAGGACCGTAGCGTGACCCTGGATCTGGTGCCGGAGCGTCTGCGCGGCGAGACGGTCGGCTTCGACGTCAAGATCGGCGACGAGGTTCTCGTGGAGTCTGGCCGACGCGTGACCGCGCGCCACATCCGCGAGCTGCAGAAGGCCGGCGTCGATCGCCTTGAGGTGCCCGCCGAGTTCCTGATTGGCCGCACGCTCGCCCATGCGCAGGTCGACACCGAGACTGGCGAGGTCTTCGCCGAGGCCAACGAGCTGATCACGCCCGAAATCCTCGAGACCGTCTTCAACAAGGGGATCGAGACGCTCGAAACCCTCTTCGTGAACGATCTCGACCAAGGCCCCTACATCTCCGAGACCTTGCGGATCGACCCAACGACCAACGATCTGGAGGCCCAGGTCGAGATCTACCGCATGATGCGTCCTGGCGAGCCGCCGACCAAGGAGGCCGCGCAGAACCTCTTCCACAACCTCTTCTTCACCCCGGACCGCTACGATCTCTCGGCGGTCGGCCGGATGAAGTTCAATCGCCGCCTCGGCCGTCCCACCGAGGAGGGGCCGGGTGTGGTCTATGACGGGCGCTACTTCAGCGCGCGCGCGGACGACTTCTCCAAGTCGTTGTTCGCGGCCCAGGGCGAAGCCGTCTCCGACATCATCGATACCCTCAAGGTCCTGGTGGAGCTGCGCAATGGCCGCGGCACCGTCGATGACATCGACCACCTCGGCAATCGCCGCATCCGCTGCGTCGGCGAGATGGCCGAGAATCAGTTCCGCGTTGGTTTGGTGCGTGTCGAGCGCGCCGTCAAGGAACGGCTGTCCCTGGCCGAGTCCGAGGGGCTCATGCCGCAGGAGCTGATCAACGCCAAGCCGGTCTCGGCCGCGATCAAGGAGTTCTTCGGCTCGAGCCAGCTCTCGCAGTTCATGGACCAGAACAACCCGCTGTCCGAGGTCACCCACAAGCGTCGCGTCTCGGCGCTCGGTCCTGGTGGTCTGGCCCGCGAGCGCGCAGGCTTTGAGGTCCGCGACGTCCACCCGACGCACTATGGCCGCGTCTGCCCGATCGAGACCCCTGAAGGTCCGAACATCGGCCTGATCAATTCGCTGGCCGTGTATGCGCGGACCAACTCCTACGGCTTCCTGGAGACCCCCTATCGCAAGGTCGATGGCGGTCGCGTCACCGATGAGATCAACTATCTCTCGGCGATCGAGGAGGGCAACTTCGTCATCGCACAGGCGAACGCGACCCTGGATGAAGAGAGTCATCTGACCGACGCGCTGGTCTCTTGCCGTCACGCGAACGAGTTCACGATGCGCGCGCCGGAAGAGGTCCAGTACATGGACGTCTCGCCGCGACAGATCGTCTCGGTCGCGGCATCGCTGATTCCCTTCCTCGAGCACGATGACGCCAACCGCGCCCTCATGGGATCGAACATGCAGCGCCAGGCGGTGCCGACGCTGCGTGCCGAGAAGCCGCTGGTCGGTACCGGCATGGAGCGCGTGGTCGCCAAGGACTCCGGCGTCTGCGTGGTCGCGCGGCGCGGCGGTGCCATCGAATCGGTCGACGCCGCGCGTATCGTGGTGCGCGTCAACGACGACGAGGCCGTGCCGGGTGTGCCAGGCGTCGATATCTACAATCTGACCAAGTACACCCGGTCCAACCAGAACACTTGCATCAATCAGCGTCCTCTGGTCAAGCCGGGGGACGTGGTGGCGCGCAACGACGTGCTGGCGGATGGTCCCTCGACCGATATGGGCGAGCTGGCGTTGGGGCAGAACCTGCGCGTCGCCTTCATGCCCTGGAACGGCTATAACTTCGAGGACTCCATCCTCATCTCCGAGCGTGTGGTGCAGGAAGATCGCTTCACCAGCATCCACATCGAAGAGCTGGCCTGTCTGGCGCGCGACACCAAGCTCGGGCCGGAAGAGATCTCGGGTGACATCCCGAACGTGGGTGAGTCCGCGTTGTCCAAGCTCGACGAGTCGGGCATCGTCTACGTGGGCGCCGAGGTGCGCGACGGCGACATCTTGGTGGGCAAGGTCACGCCCAAGGGCGAGACGCAGCTGACCCCTGAAGAGAAGCTGCTGCGCGCGATCTTTGGTGAGAAGGCCTCCGACGTCAAGGACACCTCCCTGCGTCTGCCGACCGGCATGAACGGCACCGTGGTCGACGTGCAGGTCTTCACCCGCGACGGAGTGGAAAAGGACAAGCGCGCCCTGCAGATCGAGGAAATGGAACTCGATCGGGTCCGCAAGGACTTCGCCGACCAGCAACGCATCATGGAGAACGATACCTTCCAGCGCGTCGAGAAGATGTTGATTGGCAAGGTGGCGGATGGCGGCCCGGCGAATCTGCGCCCCGGCTCGACCGTTACCAAGGACTATCTCGACGGACTCAAGGCCAAGGGCTCGCGTGATGCCTGGCTCGAGATCCGCATGCAGGACGAAGAGATCGCGACCCAGCTCGAGGCGGTCGCGGCTCAGGTCAAGCAGCAGCGCGAGGAGTTCCGCGAGCGCTATGAGGTCAAGAAGCGCAAGATCGCAAGCGGCGACGACCTGGCACCCGGCGTGCTCAAGATGGTCAAGGTCTATGTGGCTGTGAAGCGTCGCATCCAGCCAGGCGACAAGATGGCCGGTCGGCACGGCAACAAGGGTGTCATCTCCAAGGTGGTGCCGGTCGAGGACATGCCGTTCTCGGCTGACGGCGTGCCGGTCGACATCGTGCTGAATCCGCTGGGCGTGCCTTCGCGTATGAACGTTGGGCAGGTGCTCGAGACCCATCTGGGGTGGGCGGCGAACGGCCTCGGCGACAGGATCGATCGCATGCTGAAGCAGCAGGTCGCTGTGGCGGAGCTGCGCGGCTTCTTGGATCAGGTCTACAACTCCAGCGGCAAGCAGGAAGATCTGGACTCCTTCTCGGATGATGAAATCATCAAGCTGGCGCAGAACTTGACGGCGGGCGTACCCCTGGCGACACCGGTGTTTGATGGCGCGACCGAGGAAGAGATCAAGGCGATGCTCGTACTCGCCGAGCGCGATAACGTCGCGCAGGGCATCCCGAGCGGCCAGACCGTCCTCTTCGATGGGCGTTCCGGCGACCAGTTCGAGCGTCCGGTGACGGTCGGCTATATGTATATGATCAAGCTGAATCACTTGGTCGACGACAAGATGCACGCGCGCTCGACCGGGCCTTACAGCCTGGTCACGCAGCAGCCGCTCGGCGGTAAGGCGCAGTTCGGAGGCCAGCGTTTCGGTGAAATGGAGGTCTGGGCCCTGGAGGCCTATGGCGCCTCCTATACGCTGCAAGAGATGCTCACGGTCAAGTCCGACGACGTGAACGGCCGCACCAAGATGTACAAGAACATCGTGGATGGCGACCACCGGATGGAGGCGGGCATGCCCGAGTCCTTCAACGTGCTCGTCAAGGAGATCCGCTCGCTCGGTATCAACGTGGAGCTTCAGCAGGATTAGCGGGTGATCCTAGGGCGTGCCGACGTAGTCGCCACGTCCTGGGTCGCCTCACGCGCTCAGCGTTGTTGCGATGGGTTTCGCTGTCGCTCTACCCATCCTACGCCGATTATCCCAGGCAGGAGATTAAGGTCTTGAAAGATCTACTTAAAATCATCAAGCAACAGGGTCAGGCACTCGAATTCGACGCGATCAAGATCGGACTTGCCTCCCCCGAGATGATCCGTTCCTGGTCCTTTGGCGAGGTCAAGAAGCCCGAGACCATCAACTACCGTACCTTCAAACCGGAGCGCGACGGTCTTTTTTGCGCCAAGATCTTCGGGCCTATCACCGACTACGAGTGCATCTGCGGCAAGTACAAGCGGCTCAAGCACCGTGGCGTCGTCTGCGAGAAGTGCGGCGTCGAGGTGACGCTGGCGAAGGTGCGCCGTGAGCGCATGGGTCATATCGACCTGGCCAGCCCCGTCGCGCACATCTGGTTCCTCAAGTCGCTGCCGTCGCGCATCGGCCTGCTGCTCGACATGACGCTGCGCGACATCGAGCGCATCCTCTATTTCGAATCCTTCGTCGTGATCGATCCAGGCTTGGTGCAGGAGCTGGAGCGCGGTCAGCTGCTCAACGATGAGCAGTATCTGGAGGCCCTCGAGGCCAACGGCGACGAGTTCGACGCACGCATGGGTGCCGAGGCGGTCTACGAGCTGCTGCGCACCATCGACATGGCGGCCGAGATCCGCCGCATGCGCGAGGAGATCGAGGGCACCAACTCCGAGACCAAGATCAAGAAGCTCTCCAAGCGGCTCAAGCTGATGGAGTCGCTGCTCGCGTCCGGCAATCGGCCGGAGTGGATGATCCTGACCGTGCTGCCGGTGCTGCCGCCCGAGCTGCGTCCCCTGGTGCCGCTGGACGGCGGACGCTTTGCGACCTCGGACTTGAACGACCTCTACCGTCGCGTCATCAACCGCAACAACCGTCTCAAGCGCCTGCTGGATCTGGTCGCGCCCGACATCATCGTGCGCAACGAGAAGCGCATGCTGCAGGAGTCGGTCGACGCCCTGCTGGACAACGGTCGTCGCGGTCGCGCCATCACCGGTACCAACAAGCGCCCGCTCAAGTCGCTCGCCGACATGATCAAGGGCAAGCAGGGCCGTTTCCGTCAGAACCTGCTCGGCAAGCGTGTCGACTACTCCGGCCGCTCGGTCATCGTGGTCGGCCCGACGCTCAAGCTGCACCAGTGCGGTCTGCCCAAGCGCATGGCGCTGGAACTCTTCAAGCCCTTCATCTTCAGCAAGCTGCAGCTGCGCGGCCTGGCCGCGACCATCAAGGCCGCGAAGAAGATGGTCGAGCGCGGCACGCCGGAGGTCTGGGACATCCTCGAAGAGGTGATCCGCGAGCACCCGGTGATGCTCAACCGCGCGCCGACCCTGCATCGTCTCGGCATCCAGGCGTTCGAGCCGGTGCTGATCGAGGGTAAGGCCATCCAGCTTCACCCGCTGGTCTGTACCGCCTTCAACGCGGACTTCGACGGCGACCAGATGGCGGTCCACGTGCCGCTCTCGCTGGAGGCCCAGTTGGAGGCGCGTGCCCTCATGATGGCCTCCAACAACATCCTTTCGCCGGCCAATGGCGAGCCCATCATCGTGCCGTCGCAGGACGTGGTGCTTGGGCTCTACTACATGACCCGCGAGCGGGTGAATGCGAAGGGCGAGGGCAGCAGCTTCGCCGATATCGACGAGGCGCGCCGTGCCTACGAGACGGGCAGCGCCGATCTGCATGCCCGCTGCCGGGTGCGTCTCCGTGAAGTCATCAAGGAGAAGGATGGCACGCTGCATGAGTTGACCAGCATCAAGGAGACGACCCTGGGTCGCGCCCTGGTGTTCTCCATCGTGCCGGAGGGACTGCCCTTCGCACTGGTCGACCGCGCCATGGGCAAGAAGCAGATCTCCCTGCTCATCAATGTCTGCTACCGCCGACTGGGTCTGAAGGACACCGTGGTCTTCGCCGACCAGATCATGTATCTGGGCTTCCGCATGGCGACCAGGGCCGGTGTGTCCATCGGCCTGGAAGATATGGAGGTCCCGACGGACGACCTGGATGCCAAGATGGACAAAGGCTCCCTGCTGGCCGCCGCGGAGACGGAGGTCAAGGAGATCCAGGAGCAGTATGCCTCGGGTCTGGTCACCAACGGCGAGCGCTACAACAAGGTCGTCGACATCTGGTCGCGTACCAACGACCAGGTGGCCAAGGCCATGATGGCCAAGCTTGGCACCGAGACTGCCGCGGCGAATGTCGCCTTCGAGGCGCAGCGTATCGTCGCCGAGTATCGCCAGGTGGTGGTGGGCGCGGTGGAAGACGGCAACCGCAATGCCGTGCGAAAGCTGTTCTCCGCTTGGCAGGGTGAGCTGAAGAGCCTCTGCGATGAGCTGGCCGGAGGTGGACTGACGTCCGAGGACTTCGGTGAGCGGGCGAACGCCCTCACCGAGACCTATCGCCCGCAGGCCCTCGGGTATCTGGATCTGGAGCAGACCAAGGGCCAGGATGCCAGGGATCGGGGCGCGAGTGGCTTGAAGGAGGCCAAGGCGCGTGTCGCCGCCGAGCGCAAGCAGGACTCCTTCAACTCCATCTACATGATGGCCAACTCCGGTGCCCGTGGCTCTGCCCAGCAGATCCGCCAGCTCGCCGGTATGCGCGGCCTCATGGCCAAGCCGGACGGCTCCATTATCGAGACCCCCATCACGGCGAACTTCCGTGAGGGTCTGAACGTCATTCAGTACTTCATCTCGACGCACGGTGCGCGCAAAGGTTTGGCCGACACGGCACTCAAGACGGCGAACTCCGGGTATCTCACGCGCCGTCTGGTCGACGTCGCCCAGGACATGGTGGTTCTGGAGGTGGACTGCGGGACCGATCAAGGTCTGCTGATGGCGCCGATCATCGAGGGTGGCGACGTCGTCGAGCCGCTGCGCGAACGGATCCTGGGGCGTGTCTGCGCCGTCGACGTCTATCGCCCGGGCTCCGACGAGTTGGTCTGTTCCGCCGGGACGCTCCTGGACGAAGGTTGGGTCGAGCGCTTCGAGCAAGTGGGTATCGACCAGGTCCGCGTACGCTCGCCCATCACCTGCGAATCGCGTCTGGGCGTCTGCGCCCAGTGCTACGGTCGTGACTTGGCCCGCGGGCATCGCGTCAACATGGGCGAAGCCGTCGGTGTCATCGCGGCACAGTCCATCGGCGAGCCGGGCACGCAGCTCACCATGCGGACCTTCCACATCGGTGGCGCGGCGTCCAGAGCGGCGGCGGTCAACAGCATCGAGATCAAGAACGCCGGATCGGCGCGTCTGCACAACATCAAGACCGTGCAGCACCACTCGGGCAACCTGGTGGCCGTCTCGCGCTCCGGCGAGCTGACGGTCGTTGACGAGCGCGGCATGGAGAAGGAGCGCTACAAGGTGCCCTATGGCGCGACCCTGCGCGTGGCTGACGGCGATAGCGTCAAGCCGGGCGACGTGGTCGCGAGCTGGGACCCGCACACTCACCCGGTGGTCACCGAGGTGGCGGGTACGCTGGAGTTCGAGGACTTCATCGAGGGCGTCACCGTGCAGGGCCAGGTCGACGATGTCACGGGCCTCACCTCGCTCGTGGTCATCGATCCCAAGCAGCGTCCGGCCACGGGCAAGGATCTGCGTCCCATGGTCAAGCTGCTCGACGAGCATGGCAACGAGCTCAACATCGCCGGCACGGATCTGCCGGCACGTTACGCCTTGTCCTCGGGGGCCATCGTCAGCGTGTCCCACGGGGCTCAGGTCGGGGTCGGCGACATCCTCGCCCGTATCCCGCAAGAGTCCAGTAAGACGCGCGACATCACGGGTGGTCTGCCGCGCGTTGCCGACCTCTTCGAGGCGCGCAAGCCGAAGGAGCCCGCCTTGCTGGCGGAGGCCAGCGGCACCATCGGCTTTGGCAAGGACACCAAGGGCAAGCAGCGGCTTATCATCACCAAGGATGACGGTGAGACGGTCGAAGAGCTGATCCCGAAGTGGCGTCATGTCAACGTCTTCGAGGGCGAGCGCGTGGAGCGTGGCGAGGTCATCGCCGACGGCGAGCTGTCCTCGCACGACATCCTGCGGCTCAAGGGTGTCACCGCGCTGGCCGAGTACCTGGTGAAGGAGATCCAGGACGTCTATCGCCTGCAGGGTGTGAAGATCAACGACAAGCACATTGAGGTGATCGTGCGCCAGATGCTGCGCAAGGTCGAAGTGACCGCCACGGGCGATACCCGACTTCTGCGCGGCGAGCAGGTGGAGTACGCCTATCTCCAGGACGAGAACAAGCGGGTCGCGGCGGAAGGCAAGCAGTCCGCGCTCTTCGAGCCCCTGCTGCTCGGTATCACCAAGGCCTCCTTGGCGACCGAGTCCTTCATCTCCGCCGCCTCCTTCCAGGAGACCACCCGCGTGCTGACCGAGGCGGCCGTTCGCGGCTCGACGGATCGGCTCACTGGGCTGAAGGAGAATGTCATCGTTGGGCGCTTGATCCCGGCCGGCACGGGTCTGGCCTATCACCAGGAGCGCCGTCGCCAGCGCGCCATGATGGATGGGCAGGGCTCGGCCAAGGTCGAGATGGCGACCGAGGAGCTCGAAGAGGCGTTGAAGAAGGCGCTCAATACCTCCGAGGCCGAATAGCGGTCGCTGGGGATGCCTACCCAGTTCTTGTTGTGGTTGTTGACATGACCTAGGCGTATCCCTATACTGCTTTGTCTCAGCTAGCCGGCACTCTGCCGGCTAGTCTCATTTTCACTAGTCCGGTTCCTTGGTCTGGGCGCACCTGCCCGGTCCCCGAGCAAGCGATGGCTTTGATGCGTGAACGCTGGCGCTGGTTACGCTGGTAGGATTTCGCGCAGCTGTCGTTTGACTCATCGAGATCATGGCGCGAGGGCGCCGCTGGAGACTCTTTGCATGGCTACGATCAACCAACTCGTCCGGAAGCCCCGCAAGCGGAACGTGGCGAAATCCAACGTGCCCGCGCTGGAGGCTTGCCCGCAGCGCCGTGGTGTCTGCACCCGTGTCTATACCACGACACCGAAAAAGCCGAACTCGGCGTTGCGTAAGGTCGCGCGTGTGCGCTTGACCAACGGCTACGAGGTTGCTTCCTACATCGGTGGCGAGGGGCACAACCTCCAGGAGCACTCGGTGGTGCTGATCCGTGGCGGCCGTGTCAAGGACTTGCCGGGTGTGCGTTATCACACCGTGCGCGGCACCCTGGACACCTCTGGTGTCGAGAAGCGCCGTCAAGGTCGTTCCAAGTACGGTGCCAAGCGCCCGAAGAAATAGTTGGTTGCTGGGGCGATCCACGCCAGAGCGATCAATGACTAACGAATAAGGTCGGAGCCTTAAAGATCATGCCGAGAAGACGCGTTGCCGCCCGTCGCCAGATCCTCCCGGATCCCAAGCACGGAAGCGAGCTGTTGACCAAGTTCATCAACATGATGATGGAAGACGGTAAGAAGTCCGTTGCTGAGCGGATCATCTACAAAGCCCTGGATCAAATGGCTGAGAAAAAGGGTGGTCGGCCCATCGAGCTGCTTGAGCTGGCAATGGAGAACGTGCGTCCGGCCGTCGAGGTCAAGTCGCGCCGTGTCGGTGGTGCGACCTATCAGGTTCCTGTCGAAGTTCGTCCGACGCGCCGCAACTCGCTCGCTATGCGTTGGCTGATCGACGCGGCGCGCAAGCGCTCCGAGAAGTCGATGGCGCAACGGCTCGCGGGCGAGCTCATGGATGCGGCGGAGTCGCGCGGCACGGCGGTCAAGAAGAAGGAAGATACGCATCGGATGGCAGAGGCCAATAAGGCATTCTCTCATTACCGCTGGTAGTTCGTTCCTTCCGCGCTCCGAGCGCGTGCTTGTTCGAGTTCTTTAGTTTTTCGGATTCATCAGGGCGGATTTAGTCGTGGCACGTAGCACACCCATTGAGCGGTACCGCAACCTTGGCATCATGGCGCACATCGATGCCGGGAAGACCACTACGACCGAGCGCATCCTGTTCTACACGGGTGTCTCGCACAAGATCGGCGAAGTGCACGACGGCGCTGCCACCATGGACTGGATGGAGCAGGAGCAGGAGCGTGGAATCACCATCACCTCTGCCGCCACGACCTGCTTCTGGAAAGGCATGAGCCGTGAGCGCCCTGAGCATCGTATCAACATCATCGACACCCCCGGACACGTCGACTTCACCATCGAAGTCGAGCGCTCGCTACGCGTCCTCGACGGCGCCTGCGCCGTCTTCTGCGCGGTTGGTGGTGTCGAGCCCCAATCCGAAACCGTTTGGCGTCAGGCCGACAAGTACGGCGTGCCGCGCATTGCATTCGTCAACAAAATGGACCGCATGGGCGCGAACTTCTTTCGCGTCGTGCAGCAGGTCAAGGATCGCCTCGGCGGTAACGCGGTGCCGATCCAGGTGCCGATCGGTGCCGAAGAAGACTTCAAGGGCGTCGTCGATCTCGTCAAGATGAAGGCCATCTACTGGGATGATGCCTCGCGTGGCATGGAATACGAGCTGCGCGATATCCCGGAAGATCTGGTCGCGACCTGCGAGGAGTGGCGCGAGAAGATGGTCGAGGCTGCCGCCGAAGCCAGCGAAGAGCTCATGGAGAAGTATCTCGAGGGCGAGGCGCTGACCGAGCAGGAGATCATGTCCGGCCTTCGCGCGCGCACGCTGAAGACCGAGGTCGTCCCCATGATGTGCGGCTCCGCCTTCAAGAATAAGGGCGTGCAAGCCATGCTCGACGCCGCGATCGACTACATGCCCTCGCCGGTCGACGTGCCTGCGATCCGGGGTATTCTCGACGACAGGGACGAGACCGAAGCCGAGCGTCACTCGTCCGATTCGGAGCCCTTCTCTGCGCTGGCGTTCAAGATTGCGACCGATCCCTTCGTCGGTACCTTGACCTTTTTTCGCGTGTACTCGGGCGTCCTCAAGTCGGGCGATACCCTGTACAACCCGGTCAAGAGCAAGAAGGAGCGCATCGGCCGTATCCTGCAGATGCATGCCAACGACCGCCAGGAGATCAAGGAGGTTTGCGCGGGCGACATCGCGGCTGCGGTGGGTCTGAAGGACGTCACCACTGGTGACACCCTGTGCGATCTCAACAACATCATCACCCTGGAGCGGATGGAGTTCCCCGAGCCGGTCATCTCCGTTGCGGTCGAGCCGAAGACCAAGAGCGACCAGGAGAAGATGGGTGTCGCGCTCTCCAAGCTGGCGCAGGAAGACCCGTCTTTCCGCGTGCATACCGACGAAGAGTCCGGCCAGACCATCATTTCCGGCATGGGCGAGCTGCACCTGGAGATCATCGTCGACCGCATGCGGCGCGAGTTCAAGGTCGAGGCCAATGTCGGTGCGCCTCAGGTCAGCTACCGCGAGACCATCCGCACTGCCGTCCAGCAGGAAACCAAGTTCGCTCGCCAGTCTGGTGGCCGCGGGCAGTACGGCCACGTCTATATCAAGGCTGAGCCGCAAGAGGCGGGCGCTGGCTACGAGTTCGTCAACGCGATCGTTGGCGGCACCGTGCCGAAGGAATATATCCCGGCCGTCGACAAAGGTATCCAGGAGGCCATGAAGAACGGCATCCTGGCGGGCTTCCCGATGGTCGACATCAAGGTCACGCTCTACGACGGCTCTTACCACGAGGTCGACTCGAGCGAAATGGCGTTCAAGATTGCCGGTTCCATGGCGATCAAGGAGGCCGCGGCCAAGGCCAAGCCAGTCCTGCTGGAGCCCATCATGAAGGTCGAGGTGGTGACGCCCGAAGAGAACATGGGCGACGTCATGGGCGACCTGAACAGCCGTCGCGGCATGATCCAGGGGATGGAGGACGCGCCGTCCGGCAAGATCATCCGTGCCGAGGTTCCGCTCTCGGAGATGTTCGGCTATGCAACCGACCTCCGTTCTGCGACTCAGGGTCGCGCGACCTACAGCATGGAGTTCAGCAAGTACAACGAGGTGCCCGCCAGCATTGCCGAAGCGGTCTCCAAGAAATAGTCATCGAGTTATAGGTAGAGCGGGATGTCTAAAGAAAAATTTCAACGTAGCAAGCCCCACGTCAACGTTGGCACCATTGGCCACGTCGATCACGGCAAAACCACGCTGACGGCGGCGATCACGACCCACCAGGCGAAGAAATTCGGTGGTGAGGCACGTGCCTATGACCAGATCGACAACGCCCCCGAAGAGCGCGAGCGCGGCATCACCATTGCCACCGCGCACGTCGAGTACGAGAGCGACAAGCGTCACTACGCCCATGTCGACTGCCCCGGCCATGCTGACTACGTCAAGAACATGATCACGGGTGCGGCGCAGATGGACGGCGCGATCCTGGTCTGCTCCGCGGCCGACGGTCCGATGCCGCAGACCCGCGAGCACATCCTGCTCTCGCGTCAGGTCGGTGTGCCGTACATCGTGGTCTACCTGAACAAGGCTGACATGGTGGACGACGCCGAGCTGCTCGAGCTCGTCGAGATGGAAGTGCGTGAGCTGCTCTCCAGCTACGACTTCCCGGGAGACGACACCCCGATCATCACCGGCTCGGCGAAGCTGGCGCTCGAAGGCGACACCTCCGAGATTGGCACTCCGTCCATCGACAAGTTGATGGAGGCGCTCGACAGCTACATCCCCGAGCCCGAGCGTGCGATCGACGGCGCCTTCCTGATGCCGATCGAAGACGTCTTCTCCATCTCCGGTCGCGGCACCGTCGTCACCGGTCGTGTCGAGCGCGGCATCGTCAAGGTGGGTGAAGAAGTCGCCATCGTCGGGATTAAGGACACCGTCAAGACCATCTGCACCGGTGTCGAGATGTTCCGCAAGCTGCTCGACCAGGGTCAGGCCGGCGACAACATTGGCGCCTTGCTGCGTGGCACCAAGCGTGAAGACGTCGAGCGCGGTCAGGTACTGGCCAAGCCCGGCTCGATCACCCCGCACACCCACTTCGAAGCCGAAGTCTACGTGCTGAGCAAGGAAGAGGGCGGTCGTCACACGCCGTTCTTCAATGGCTATCGCCCGCAGTTCTACTTCCGCACCACCGACGTCACGGGCGCCTGCGAGCTGCCCGAGGGCATCGAGATGGTCATGCCGGGTGACAACGTCAAGATGACGATCAAGCTGATTGCGCCGATCGCCATGGAAGAAGGTCTGCGGTTTGCCGTGCGCGAAGGCGGCCGGACCGTCGGCGCTGGTGTGGTTTCAAAGGTTATCGAGTAAGGAAATGGCGAATCAGAGAATCCGAATCCGACTCAAGGCGTTCGATCACCGTCTGATCGACCAGTCCGCTCGCGAAATCGTCGACACCGCCAAGCGCACGGGCGCACAGGTGCGGGGTCCGGTTCCGCTGCCTTCCAAAAAGGAACGCTTCACGGTCCTGGTCTCGCCGCATGTCAACAAGGACGCGCGCGATCAGTACGAGCTGCGCACCCACAAGCGCCTGATGGACATTGTCGACCCGACAGACAAGACGGTCGACGCGCTGATGAAACTGGATCTGGCCGCCGGTGTCGACGTCCAGATTAAGCTGAGCTGAGGACGAAACGATGACGATTGGAGTTATCGGGCGCAAAGCCGGCATGACGCGCCTGTTCAACGAGGACGGGGAGAGTATCCCGGTCACCGTGATCGAGGTGTCACCGAATCGCGTCAGCCAGGTCAAGTCCGTGGAAACCGATGGCTATCGCGCCATTCAGGTCGCCTTTGGCGAGCGCCGGGCCTCCCGCGTGACAAAGCCGATGGCGGGTCACTACGCGAAGGCAGGGGTCGAGGCCGGCGAGGTGCTGCGCGAGTTCCCTCTGGAAGGAGAGGAAGGCGCAGACATGCAGGTCGGGCACGAGATCAGCGTAGCGATCTTCGAGCCGGGCCAGAAAGTGGATGTGCGTGGCGTGACCAAGGGTCGCGGCTTCGCTGGCGTCATCCGCCGCCATCATTTCGCCGGACAAGATCGCACGCATGGCAACTCGCTGTCGCACCGCGCGCCCGGCTCGATTGGCCAAAACCAGACACCTGGTCGTGTCTGGAAAGGCAAAAAGATGGCGGGGCACCTGGGTGCCGCTAATCGTTGCCAGCAGAACCTCGAGGTAGTACGCGTCGATGCCGACCGCAACCTGCTCCTGGTCCGCGGCGGTGTGCCCGGTCCGACAGGCGGGCGCTTGATCGTGCTGCCGTCCGTCAAGCAGAAGAACAAGGGCTAAGCACTCATGGAGATCGCCATCAGAAACCACACTGGCGCGGCCAGTGTGCAAGTTTCCGACGCCGTCTTCGGCGTGGAATTCAAACCAGGCCTGGTTCACCAGGTCGTGACCGCCTATATGGCGGGCGCGCGTGCCGGCACCAAGGCACAGAAGAACCGTTCGGCGGTCTCTGGTGGCGGTGCCAAACCGTGGCGCCAGAAGGGTACCGGCCGTGCACGCTCGGGCACCTCGCGCAGCCCGATCTGGCGCTCGGGTGGTGTGACCTTCGCCGCTCAACCGCGTGACTACAGTCAGAAAGTCAACCGCAAGATGTACCGCGGTGCGGTGCGCTCGATCCTCTCGGAACTGGTGCGCAGCGAGCGTTTGATCATCGCCTCCGACCTTTCGGTCTCCGCGCCGAAGACCAAGGAGATGGTGGCCCTGTTGAAGACCTACGACGTGCAGGATGTTCTCATTCTGACCGATGGTCTCGACGAGAACCTGTACCTGGCGGCTCGCAACCTGGCGAAGGTCGACGTCCTGTCGGCTCAGGAGGTCGATCCGGTCAGCATGATCGCCTTTGGACACGTGCTTGCAACCGAGGCAGCGATCAAGAAGCTTGAGGAGCGCCTCGCATGAACAATGAGCGTCTGATGAAGGTGCTGCTGTCGCCGATCATTTCGGAGAAATCGACCCGCATGGCGGAGATCTCCAGGCATGTCGCCTTCCGCGTTCTGCGGGACGCGAGCAAGCAAGAAGTGGCCAAGGCGGTCGAGCTGATGTTCGAGGTCAAGGTCGACGAGGTCCAGATCCTCAACGTCAAGGGCAAGCAGAAGCGCTTCGGGCAGCGGCTCGGCAAGCGGCAGGACTGGCGTAAGGCCTATGTCCGTCTGCAGCCAGGTCAAGACATCGACTTCGGCGGCGCAGCTTGATTGCGCAGCGGATAGCAACGGATAGACCAAGATGCCAATCGTAAAGACTAAACCGACGTCTGCTGGGCGCCGCTTCGTCGTCAAGGTGCAGACCCCTGGGCTGCATAAGGGGGAGCCGCATGCGCCGCTGCTCGAGAAGAAGAGCAAGAACGGCGGGCGTAACAATCAGGGCCGTGTGAGCGTTCGCCACCAAGGCGGCGGTCACAAGCAGCGTTATCGCATCATCGATTTCAAGCGCAATAAAGAGGGCGTCCCGGCGACCGTCGAGCGATTGGAGTACGACCCGAATCGCTCCGCGCACATTGCGCTGCTGAAGTACGCCGATGGCGAGCGCGCCTATATCATCGCCCCTAAGGGGTTGAATGTGGGCGCTCCTGTGCAGGCTGGCGATGCAGCGCCCATTTCGGTGGGCAACTGCATGCCCTTGCGCAATATCCCTGTCGGTACGCAGGTGCACTGCATCGAGATGCGCCCCGGCAAGGGTGCGCAGATCGCTCGCTCAGCGGGCGCGTCGGCTCAACTCGTGGCGCGTGACTCCGGTAGCGCGACCCTGCGTCTGCGCTCCGGCGAGATGCGAAAGGTGCATGCCGATTGCCGCGCCGTGATCGGCGAGGTCGGTAACAACGAGCATAGCCTGCGTAAGCTCGGCAAGGCCGGCGCGAGCCGCTGGCGCGGTGTTCGCCCGACGGTCCGTGGTGTGGTCATGAACCCAGTCGACCACCCGCATGGCGGTGGTGAGGGCCGTACCTCCGGTGGCCGTCATCCGGTCACTCCCTGGGGCGTGCCGACCAAGGGTCACAAGACACGTAAGAACAAGCGGACGGACAGCATGATCGTGCGTCGCCGCGGTCGCAAGTAATTAAGGCGAGGTTGAGCAAGTGCCACGTTCGATTCGAAAAGGACCCTTTGTGGACCACCACCTTGTCAAGAAGGTGGAAGAGGCGGTCGCCCAAAACAGCAAGCGCCCGATCAAGACCTGGTCACGCCGTTCCATGGTGTTGCCCGAGATGGTTGGTCTAACCATTGCGGTCCATAACGGGCGTCAGCACGTGCCGGTGCTCGTCAATGAAAACATGATCGGCCACAAGCTGGGCGAATTCTCGATTACCCGCACCTACCGTGGACATGCGGCTGATCGTAAGGCCAAGAAGCGCTAGTCGGAGATCGAGGATGCAAGCCGTCGCAACACTCAAGTACGCCCGAATCTCGGCCCAGAAGGCCCGATTGGTCGCGGATCTAATTCGGGGCCGCCATGTCGAGGAAGCCCTGAGCACGCTGAGCTTCAGCACCAAGAAGGGTGCCGGGCTCATCAAGAAAGTCCTAGAGTCCGCCATTGCCAACGCCGAGCACAACGAAGGTGCGGATATCGACGAGCTCAAGGTCGCGGCCATTCAGGTGAACGAAGGCCCGACCATGAAGCGGATCATGCCGCGCGCCAAGGGCCGCGCGAACCGCATCATGAAACGCACCAGTCATATCACACTGACTGTGGCCGAAGCCTAGGGGATCCAGGGGACCAGCATGGGACAGAAAGTTCATCCGAATGGTATCCGACTTGGCATCGTCAAGGATTGGACGTCCAAGTGGTACGCGAATTCGAAAGATTACGCCGATCTGCTCAACACTGATCTTCAGGTCAGGGGCTTCCTGCGCAAGGAGCTCGCGAAGGCCTCGGTCAGCCGCATTCAGATCGACCGTCCTGCCAAGAACGCTCATATCACCATTCACACGGCCCGTCCTGGCGTGGTGATCGGCAAGAAGGGCGAGGACATCGACAAGTTGCGGGCGAAGGTGTCCGCCATGATGGGGATTCCGGTCCACATCAGCATCGAGGAGATCCGTAAGCCGGAGCTCGACGCACAGCTGGTGGCGGAAGGGATCGCGCAGCAGCTCGAGCGGCGCATCATGTTCCGCCGCGCCATGAAGCGCTCCATCCAGAACACCATGCGTCTGGGTGCCGAGGGCATCAAGGTCAACGTCGCGGGCCGCCTGAATGGCGCCGAAATCGCGCGGAGCGAGTGGGCGCGTGATGGACGTGTGCCTTTGCACACTCTGCGTGCCGACATCGACTACGGATTCGCCGAGGCACGGACCACCTATGGGGTTCTCGGCGTGAAGGTTTGGATCTTCAAGGGTGAGGTCTTTGCCGATCAACACCCTGAGGAGCCGGCGTCCAAGACGGCCGGTAAGAAGGGGTAAGTCATGCTGCAGCCAAAACGTACCAAATTCAGAAAGCAGCACAAGGGTCGCAATCGTGGCCTGGCTCAGAGCGGTAATAGCGTGAGCTTTGGCGAGTTCGGCCTGAAAGCGACCGAGCGCGGACGCCTGACGGCGCGTCAGATCGAAGCGGCGCGTCGTGCCATTACCCGCAGCGTCAAGCGCGGTGGCAAGCTTTGGATCCGTGTCTTCCCCGACAAGCCCATCTCGAAAAAGCCTCTCGAGGTTCGTATGGGTAAAGGCAAGGGTAACGTCGAATACTGGGTGGCACTCATCCAGCCGGGCCGGATGCTCTACGAGATCGAGGGTGTGACTGAGGAGCTGGCGCGTGAGGCCTTCAAGCTGGCTGCGGCGAAGCTGCCTGTGCAGACCACCTTTATTAAGCGGACGATTCTGTGATGAAGGCGAACGAGCTTAGAACCACCAGCGTCGAAGAGCTGCAGAAGCAACTGGTCGACCTCCTTCGCGAGCAATTCAACCTGCGTATGCAGCGGGGTACTGGGCAGCTGTCCAAGCCCTCGCAGATGAAGGTCGTACGCCGGGACATCGCCCGGATCAAGACGGTGATGGCAGAACTGACGGCGGGCGGTAAATCATGAGCGACGAGAACAAGACCAATCGGACCCTGGAAGGGCGCGTTGTCAGCGCCGCCATGGATAAGACGGTGACCGTGCTGATCGAGCGACGCGTCAAGCATCCGCTCTATGGCAAGTTCATGCGGCGCTCCACGAAGGTGCATGCGCACGACGAAGACAACAGCTGCAACCAAGGCGACTTGGTGCGCGTCGAGCAGTGCCGTCCGCTCTCGAAGACTAAGTCCTGGCGTCTGCTCGAGATCGTCGAGAAGGCACGCTGAGACGGCCCCTCGTCCTGCTTAGCAGGCATTCGTCCGTTCTCGCGGTCGGCGCGGTCATTCGCAGAGCAACCGGATTCAACCCCGGATCAGCAACGAGCTTTAGGTAAAAGACAATGATTCAGATGCAGACGAATCTCAGCGTCGCCGACAATAGCGGCGCCAAGAGCGTGCAATGCATCAAAGTGCTTGGCGGGTCGCATCGGCGCTACGCGGGCATCGGCGATGTCATTAAGGTCACCGTCAAGGATGCCATTCCGCGCGGTAAGGTCAAGAAAGGCGATGTCTACAATGCCGTCGTCGTGCGCACGCGCAAGGGTGTGCGTCGTCCAGATGGATCCTTGATCCGCTTCGACGGTAATGCGGCCGTACTGCTGAACAACCAGCTGCAGCCGATCGGCACGCGTATCTTCGGCCCCGTGACGCGCGAACTGCGCGGCGAGCGCTTCATGAAGATCATTTCGCTGGCGCCTGAAGTGCTGTAAGGAGACGACGTCATGCAAAAGATCAGAAAAGGTGACGACGTCATGGTCATCACCGGTAAAGACAAGGGCAAGCGCGGGACCGTGCTCAAGGTGGTCGACGAGGGTCATTTGATCGTCGAGAACATCAATATCGCCCGCAAGCATCAGAAGGCGAATCCGCAGGCCGGTGAGCCGGGCGGGATCGTCGACAAGGCGATGCCGATCCACGTGTCCAACGTCGCGCTCTACAACCCCCAGAAGGGTGGAGCGGATCGCGTTGGCTTCAAGACCCTGGAAGACGGTCGCAAGGTTCGCGTGTTCAAATCGAACGGCGAAGTCATCGACGTCTGAGGGAAGGAAGCGAGATGTCCAGATTACAGACTGAATACAACGAGCGCATCGTCGGCCAGCTCAAGGAGCGTTTGGGCTTCAAGAGCGTGATGCAGGTGCCGCGCATCGAGAAGATCACCCTCAATATGGGTGTGGGTGAAGCCATCGCCGACAAAAAGGTGATGGACAACGCCGTGGCGGACATGCGGGCGATCGCTGGGCAGCAGCCCATCGTGACCTTCGCACGCAAATCGGTTGCCGGCTTCAAGATCCGCGAGGGTTGGCCGATCGGTTGCAAGGTGACGCTGCGCCGCGAGCGGATGTATGAGTTCCTCGACCGACTGATCAATGTCTCGATCCCGCGTATCCGCGACTTCCGCGGACTGAGCCCCAAGGCGTTCGATGGTCGTGGCAACTATTCGATGGGTGTGCGTGAGCAGATCATGTTCCCGGAGATCGAATACGACAAGATCGATGCGCTCCGCGGCCTCGATATCACCATCACGACCTCGGCCCGGACGGACGCGGAGGGTCGAGCGCTGCTCGAGGCCTTCAATTTCCCGTTCCGTACCTAAGACCAGGGATCTGAGACAGGATTATGGCGAAGAAAAGCATGATTGCGCGCGACGTCAAGCGCACCCAGACTGCTGCCCGATACGCCGCGAAGCGCACGGCACTGAAGGCTGTGATCAACGATCGCACTGCAAGTCCGGAGCAGATCGACGAAGCGACGGCCAAGCTGCAGAAGCTGCCGCGCGATGCCAGCCCCACGCGTCAGCAGCGTCGTTGCCGGATCACCGGACGTCCGCACGCTGTCTATCGCAAGTTCGGACTGTCGCGCAACAAGCTGCGCGAGGCCGTGATGCGCGGTGACGTTCCCGGCGTCGTCAAGGCTAGCTGGTAGCTCAAGTTGTCAGTGGACAGTTCTCAGTTGTCAGGATCGAAGCGGTCGTTTGGCTGTCTTCGTGATTCCTGAGACTCACGACCGTCCAAGGGCGACTTAACCAAAGCACCTTCGAGCGAGACGGATGCAAGTCATCTCGCGGCGAGGGTGCAGCAATGCGGTTGTCAGTCATGCTCAGGAAGGGGTCAGCCGCTCGGCTGCCTGACTGACAACTGTCAACTGACAACTGTCAACTGATTTCAGGGTATCGCACCGCAAAGGTGGCCTGACCCAGGAGAAACCACATGAGTATGTCGGATCCGATTGCGGATATGCTGACACGCATCCGCAACGGCCAGCAGCGCGGCAAGATCACGATTGTGATGCCGTCTTCCAAGCAAAAGGTCGCGATCGCGAACTTGCTGAAGGAAGAGGGTTATATCGCCGACGCAACGGTCGAGGCCAATGGCTGCAAGTCCGAGCTGATCATCAAGCTCAAGTATTACCGTGGCAAGCCAGTCATCGAGATGCTGAAGCGCGTTTCGCGCCCAGGTCTGCGCATCTATCGCAATAAGAACGAGCTGCCCAAGGTCTGGGCGGGACTCGGTATTGCGATCATTTCCACCTCCAAGGGTCTGATGACCGACCGCGCGGCCCGTCAAGCAGGGCACGGCGGCGAGATCATCGCCTACGTCGCTTAAAGGGAGGCGGATATGTCACGTGTCGCGAAGGCGCCGATTCAGGTGCCAAAGGGTATCACTGTCGAGATCGCTGGCCAGACCGTCAAAGTCAAGGGCTCGAAGGGCAACATGGAGTGGACTGTCCACCCGGCGGTTGCCGTTTGCCAGGACGAGGGTGCGATCAAGGTCGCGCCGGCCGAGGGGCAGAATGATGCCTGGGCCATGGCTGGGACCACCCGTGCCTTGCTGAACAACATGATCGTTGGCTGCGGCGAGGGTTTTATCCGCAAGCTGACGCTGGTTGGCGTGGGCTATCGTGCGCAGGCGAAGGGCGATGTCCTCAACCTGAGCCTCGGTTTCTCTCATCCGATCGATTATCCAGTGCCAAAGGGCATCACGATCGAGACCCCAAGTCAGACCGAAATCGTCGTGAGTGGCGCCGACAAACAACAGGTCGGTCAGGTCGCATCCGAGATTCGGGGGTTCCGTCCGCCGGAGCCGTATAAGGGCAAAGGTGTTCGTTACGCGGACGAGAACGTCCTGCGTAAGGAAGCCAAGAAGAAATAAGGGGTCTCAGAAATGGATAAGAAACAGGCTCGTCTGCGTCGCGCGTCGCGGGCTCGCGCCAAGATCCGGGAGCTTGGTGTGTATCGCTTGTGCGTTCATCGCACGCCGCGTCACACCTATGCGCAGATTATCGCCCCGACCGGCGACAAGGTTGTCGCGAGCGCATCGACCTTGGAGAAAGAACTCCGTCAGTCGATCGAGGGAAACAAGGCAAATGTCGCGGCAGCCGCCGTCATTGGCAAGGCGATCGGAGAGCGCGCCTTGGCCGCTGGTGTGGATTCGGTTGCGTTCGACCGTTCCGGCTTCCGTTACCACGGTCGTCTCAAGGCGTTGGCGGATGCCGCGCGTGAGACCGGACTGAAATTCTAAGGGGTCGATCATGGCGAACTTCAATCCAAAGGCAGAAGGCGACGACCTTCTCGAGAAGCTGGTGTCGGTCAATCGCGTCGCCAAGGTGGTCAAGGGCGGGCGTCAGTTCGGCTTTGCCGCGCTGACGGTGGTCGGCGACGGCAAGGGGCGGGTCGGTTTCGGACGTGGTAAGGCACGCGAGGTGCCGATCGCGATTCAGAAGGCAATGGAAAGCGCCCGTAAGAACATGGTCGAGGTCAAGCTCAACGGCACCACCTTGCAGTATCCGCTGCAGGGTAAGCATGGCGCCGCGAAGGTCTTCATGCAGCCTGCGTCCGACGGTACCGGCATCATTGCTGGTGGCGCGATGCGTGCAGTGTTCGAGGTGCTGGGGGTGCAGAACGTCTTGGCGAAGTGCATCGGCACCAACAACCCGATCAACGTCGTACGTGCGACGGTGAACGGGCTGCGCGAGATGAACGACCCCGAGACCATCGCTGCCAAGCGCGGCAAGACCGTTGAAGAGATTCTGGGGTAAGCGATGTCTGACAAGAAAACCATGAAGGTGACGCTGGTGCGCAGCGCCCACGGTCGCCTCGATCGTCACAAGGCTTGCGTCCAGGGGCTGGGCTTGCGCCGTATGCACCAGGTCGTGGAAGTCGAAGATACGCCTTGTACGCGCGGCATGGTCAATGCCGTGTCGTACATGGTCAAGGTCGTGGAGGAGTCCTGAGATGCATCTCAATGATCTGAAGCCCGCTGAGGGCAGCCGCACCGCCCCGAAGCGGGTCGGGCGGGGTATCGGCAGCGGACTCGGCAAGACCTGCGGCCGCGGCCACAAGGGGCAGAAGTCCCGCAAGGGCGGCTACCATAAAGTTGGCTTTGAAGGCGGTCAGATGCCGTTGCAGCGTCGTCTGCCGAAAGTCGGCTTTCGCTCCCGCAAGGCACTTTATTCCGCCGAGGTCCGTCTGCAAGAGCTGGCGCTGGTCGAGGGTGATACCGTCGATTTGCAGGCCCTGAAGGCGGCCGGTGTCATCAATCAGGCCGTGAAGGTGGCGAAGGTCATTGCGTCTGGGGCATTGAGTCGGGCGGTGACCGTTCGTGGTCTCGGCGTGACCAAGGGCGCTCGGGCCGCGATCGAGGCCGCTGGCGGCAACGTCGAAGACTAAGCGAAAGGCGCGAAACGGATGGCTAGAAACGTCGGATCCATGGGTAAGGCGCTGGGCGCGGCCGGTCAGCTGACCGAGCTGAAGCAGCGTCTGATGTTCCTGGTGGGGGCTCTGCTGGTCTACCGCATCGGTACCTTCATCCCGGTCCCCGGGGTGAACCCGGAGGCGCTCGCCATCCTCTTCGAGCAGAATCAGGGCTCCATCCTGGGCATGTTCAACATGTTCTCGGGTGGCGCCTTGATGCGCGCGAGTCTCTTCGCGCTGGGCGTGATGCCCTACATCTCTGCATCCATCATCGTGCAGCTGATGACATCCGTCGTACCGCAGCTCGAGCAGCTGAAGAAGGAAGGCGAGTCCGGGCGGCGCAAGATCACCCAGTACACCCGTTACGGGACGGTGTTTCTAGCGACCTTCCAGGCGATCGGGATCTCGGTGGCCCTGCAGGGCCAGACAGCGGGTGGCTCGGCGCTCGTGACGCATTCCGGATTTGGTTTTGTGTTCACTGCGACCGTGTCGCTGGTCACGGGGACTATGTTCCTCATGTGGCTCGGCGAGCAGATTACGGAGCGCGGAATCGGCAACGGGATCTCGATGATCATCTTCTCGGGAATCGTGGCCGGTCTGCCGGCGGCGCTGGGGGGAACGCTCGAACTCGCGCGCACTGGCGAGATGAATTCCCTCGCGGTGCTTGCGCTCTTCGCGATGGCGCTGGGGGTGACGGCATTCGTGGTGTTCGTGGAGCGTGGTCAGCGGCGAATCACCGTGAACTACGCCCGGCGGCAACAGGGCCGCAAGATGATGCAGGCGCAAAGTACGCACCTGCCGCTCAAGCTCAACATGGCGGGTGTTATTCCGCCGATTTTCGCCTCGAGCATCATCCTGTTCCCTGGCACCTTGGGGCAGTGGTTCGGCAGCAATGAAGATCTGCGATGGATTGCTGACATTACCTCGAAGCTTGCGCCAGGGGAGCCGCTGTATGTGCTGCTCTACGCGACGGCGATCGTCTTCTTCTGCTTCTTCTACACCGCCTTGGTGTTCAACGCGAAGGAGACAGCAGACAACCTGAAGCGCTCTGGTGCCTTCATCCCTGGCATCAGGCCCGGTGAGCAGACGGCGCGATATATCGATGGGGTTATGACGAGGCTCACGGGCGCGGGCGCGATCTACATCACGGCTGTCTGTCTGCTGCCTGAGTTTTTGATCGTCGGCTACAACGTCCCCTTCTACTTCGGGGGTACCTCGCTGTTGATCGTCGTGGTCGTCGTCATGGATTTCATGGCCCAGGTACAGGCGCATTTGATGTCGCATCAGTACGAAGGTCTGATGAAAAAGGCCAACCTGAAGTCGCCGGGCGCCGGCATGTTGCGCTAGGTCCATTTTGAAGCGCTGGGGCGCTCGAGTCTTAGGAGATAAACAATGAAAGTGCGTGCATCAGTCAAGAAGTTGTGCAGAAACTGCCGGATCATCCGGCGCAACGGGGCAGTCCGGGTTATTTGCTCTGACCCGCGCCACAAACAGCGCCAGGGTTGACCACTCTCCGGTTGACCTGATCAGACCGTTTGATATACTACGCGGTTTACCCGCTGAGCATTTAGGACAAAGGGGTTCGTAAACTATGGCCCGTATCGCCGGCGTCAATATCCCAGATAAAAAACACGCCGTGATCGCGTTGACTGCGATTTATGGCATTGGTCGCACTCGTGCGGGTCAAATTTGCGACGCCGCGGGCATCCCGCGCGAAACCAAAGTTCAGGCCCTGACCGAAGAAGAAGTCGACAAGCTGCGTGGCGAAGTCGCGAAATTCGCGGTCGAAGGCGACCTGCGCCGCGAAGTGTCGATGAACATCAAGCGTCTGATGGATCTCGGTTGCTACCGTGGCATCCGTCATCGCCGTGGTTTGCCGCTGCGTGGACAGCGGACCCGAACCAACGCCCGGACCCGCAAGGGTCCGCGTCGCCCGATTAAACGCTAAGCGCCTGCGCGCTGCCTATGAGCTGGATTACGTCGAATGGCTAAACCGATTCGCAACACGAAGAAGAAGGTCAAGAAGCAGGTCGCGGACGGGGTCGCTCACGTCCACGCCTCCTTCAACAACACCATCATCACGATCACCGATCGCCAGGGCAATGCCCTCGCTTGGGCGACCTCTGGCGGCTCCGGCTTCCGCGGTTCGCGCAAGAGCACGCCCTTTGCGGCCCAGGTTGCTGCCGATAAGGCTGGCCAGGCCGCGAAGGAGTACGGGCTGCGCAATCTGGACGTGAACGTGAAAGGGCCTGGGCCCGGACGTGAATCCGCTGTGCGTGCGCTCAACAACGCTGGCTTCAAGATCACCAGTATCACCGACGTGACGCCGATCCCGCACAATGGCTGCCGTCCGCCGAAAAAGCGGCGCGTCTGACGTCTGACAGTTCAACAGGAAGAGACATGGCACGTTACACAGGCCCTACCTGCAAGCTGGCGCGGCGCGAAGGCACCGATCTCTCGCTCAAGAGTCGCGCGCGCGCTTTGGATACCAAGTGCAATCTGGAGAAGCAGCCCGGTCAGACGACCGATCGCCGCCGCCGCCTCTCCGACTATGGTGTCCAGCTGCGTGAGAAACAGAAGGTTCGCCGCATCTACGGCGTTCTGGAAAAGCAGTTCCGCAATTACTACAAGAAAGCCGCGCAGGGCAAGGGTGCTACGGGTGAGAACCTGCTGCAGCTCCTCGAGCGTCGGCTCGACAATGTCGTCTATCGGATGGGTTTCGGCGCGACGCGTGCGGAATCGCGTCAGCTCGTGAGCCACAAAGGGATCTTGGTGAACGGACGCATCGTGAACATCCCGTCCTTCCAGATCAGCGCGGAGGATCAGGTCGAGGTTCGCGAGGCCGCGCGCCAGCAGGTCCGTATCCAGAATGCGCTCGCGCTCGCTGAGCAGTATGGGTTCCCCGACTGGGTCGAGGTCGACACCAAGGGTCTGAAAGGCGTCTTCAAGCGCATTCCGGACCGTTCGGATTTGCCAGCCGATATCAACGAATCGTTGATCGTTGAGCTGTACTCCAAGTAAGGAGCACCCAGAGAGGCACTGAATGACTGACGCTATTGGCGAATTTTTGAAACCGCGCATCGTTAAGGTCGAACTGGTCGATGGCAGCGCGCGCCATGCCAAGGTCTCGTTGGAGCCCCTCGAGCGCGGTTTCGGCCACACCCTGGGAAACGCCCTGCGGCGGATCCTGCTCTCTTCGATGGACGGTTGCGCCGTAACGGAAGTCGAGATTCAGGGTGTGCTGCATGAGTACACGACGCTGGAAGGTGTCCAGGAAGACGTGCTTGAGATTCTGCTGAATCTCAAGCAGCTGGCGATCTCACTGAAGGGCAAGGACGAGGCGACCTACACTCTGAGCAAGAGTGGGGCCGGTGCAGTGACCGCGGCTGACATCCAGATCGACCATTCGGCGGAGATCGCGAATCCGGATCTGGTGATTGCGAACCTCACCGAGGGTGAGCTGAGCATGACGCTGACCGTGCGGCGTGGTCGGGGTTACGAGCCCGCCACGCAGCGCGAGCTCGATAATAGCGAAGATCGCCCGATTGGGAAGCTCCCGATCGACGCTTCCTATAGTCCAGTTCGGCGGGTGGCGATCGAGGTACAGTCGGCGCGCGTCGAGCAACGGACAGACCTGGATCGGCTCGTGATCGACCTTGAGACCAACGGCACGATCGACCCTAAAGAGGCCATTCAGCGGTCAGCGACCATTTTGCGTGATCAGCTGTCCAGCTTCGTCGCCCTCGAGGGGACCGGGCCGGTCGAGAGTCAGGTGCTCGAATCGCGCGACGAGTCGCCCTACGATCCGATTCTGCTGCGGCCGGTCGACGACCTCGAACTCACCGTGCGCTCGGCGAACTGCCTCAAGGCAGAAAACATCTATCTTATCGGCGACCTGATCCAGCGGACCGAAGTGGAGCTGCTGAAGACTCCGAACCTCGGTAAGAAGTCTTTGACCGAGATCAAGGACGTCTTGGCGACGCGCGGACTCTCGCTCGGCATGCGGCTCGAAAACTGGCCGCCTGAGAATATCGCGGAGCTCAGCATCCGATAGCTTGGGTTGAGGTCGCCTTGGCGGCCTCTAATCAATGAATTCAATGATATAACGATTACTTGGGATCAGGACCATGCGTCACCGCAAAGCCGGAAGGCATCTGAATCGTACCAGCTCTCACCGTGAGGCGATGTTTCGCAACATGGCGGCATCGCTGTTTCGTCACGAGCTGATCAAGACCACGTTGCCCAAGGCCAAAGAGCTGCGTCGCGTGGCCGAGCCCTTGATCACCATGGCGAAGTCGGATTCCGTGCACAAGCGCCGCGTTGCCTTTTCACGTCTGCGTGACAAGGATGCCGTGGGTAAGCTCTTCGTCGAGTTGGGGCCGCGTTACCAGGATCGTCCTGGCGGCTATCTGCGCATCCTCAAATGCGGTTTTCGTGCGAGCGACGCGGCGCCGATGGCCTATGTCGAACTCGTCGATCGTCCAGTGGTCGAGACGGCCGCCGAGGACGACGAAGATTGAGGCACGCGCAAGCGGGTCGTGAAAAAGCCGGGCACTCGCCCGGCTTTTTTGTGTCTGTCACTGTGCGGTACCAGGGCTGTGAAGGTCACGAAAAGTGTAGAAACGTAACCGATTGATTTACCTGCTTTGCGCTGCCTCAAATCCGATGCTAACCACCGGAGCACCGCCTAGGTGCCTGCGTAAGATGCTGATTATACAAGTTGTATTTTCGCACCTTCAAAGCTCTGCTGTGCGGTACCAAGGTGACGCTAAGCTCGGCAGGCGCGGGCCGATGGCCGAGCAAGGGATGGAGGTGTTGGAGTGACGACGACCGAGATCGCGCGCATCGCCCTGGTGACGGACTTCGGTGACGGACTCTATGTCGGGCAGATGCGCGCCCGATTGAGTGCCTTGGTGCCGCAGGTGGAGCAGATCGACCTGGTCCAGGATCTAGCGCCGTTCAGGCCGGATCTCGCCGCCTACCTGCTCCCAGCGCTCGTGCGCGATATGCCGCGCGGGACGCTCTATCTGTGTGTCGTCGATCCTGGCGTGGGGGGGGCGCGTGCCGCGCTCGTCGTCGAGGCGGCTGGAGACTGGTTCATAGGGCCGGACAATGGGCTTTTCGCACCCCTCGCCGCACGTGTGCCGTCGGCTCGGGTCTGGCGAATCGGCTGGCAGCCGAACGCGATGTCCTCCAGCTTCCACGGACGCGATTGGTTCGCACCCGCGGCCGCACGCCTCTGCAAGGGCGAGGACTTGCAGCTCACCGAGATGCCCGTGACCGCCATGGTGGGGGCGGACTGGCCGGCGGATCTGGAGGCCGTGGTCTATATCGACAGGTATGGAAACCTCATGACCGGCATGCGTGCACCTTGCGTTGTACAAGGCCAGGTGCTTCCGCTGGGATGGCGTCGACTCAGACACGCAAGGACGTTCTGTGAGGTGGAGTCGGGGGAGGCGTTCTGGTACGAGAATGCCCTGGGCCTGGTCGAGATCGCCGTGAATCAGGGGCGTGCGGATAGCCTCTTGGGTCTCGCCGCGGGGGACCGTGTCGGCGGCTTGTTGCCTGACGTCGAATAGCCGCCATGGCGCGGCAGTCGAGCGTCGGCGGCGGTCCTCCCGGAGCGACGAGAGCAGTGTCTCAGCGGCCTCTGGGCATCCGTCCTGCTCGGCCTGGGTGCCCAAATCAGCTGTTTTCGAATCGCTGCGAGACGTGGACAATGGGCCGGCCTGACATGGACGATGACGCTCGGCGTGCTGAATGCGTTCACTGGCAGTCGAACCCCCTTCTAATGATCGACGAATCCGGGAGAATGAGGTCATGGCGAACTTTGGCGACTTACTCGGCGGCTTCTTGCAGAGCAATATGGGTGAATCCGGTCAGGCGCGCATGGGCAGTGCCCTGCAGGATCTGCAAAGCAATCTGGGCGGCGTCTTGGGAGGAGAAGGTGGGGCGGGCGGCATGCTCGGCACCATCATGGGGATGGCGAAGGAATCACTCGGCAATGCCGCGCACAACCCTACGCAGGCCGGTGGGCTTGGTGCCGTGCTCGGTTCTTTCCTGGGTGGTGGGGGGGATTCCATCAAGGGTGCGCTGACCGGTGGTGCCCTGGCGATGCTCGCCGGAGTCGCCTTCAAGGCACTCACGAACGCTGGGCAAGGGCAGGCTGGGGCCGCTCTGCAGGCACCCTTCAATACCGGAAATCTTCCCTTGGGTCTCAAGCCGGCGGAGACACCCGCGGAGGCGCAGGTCATGGAGACCAAGGCCCAGTTGATCCTCAAGGGGATGATCAACATCGCCAAGTCGGACGGACAGGTCAGCGTGGATGAGATCACGCGGATTGCCGGCAAGGCGGAGTCCGACGGGATGGGCGCCGAGGAGCAGGCCTGGCTGATGGCGGAGCTGCGCCAGCCACTCGACCTCGATGCCTTCGTCGCCGAGATACCCAATCAGGAGATTGCCGCCGAGGTCTATGCCGCCTCTTTGCTGGCCGTCGAGGTCGATACCCAGGAAGAGCGCGACTATCTGCGTCAACTGGCCGAGAAGACCGGGCTGCATCCCATGGTCGTCCAGCACATTCACCAGGCGATGGGCGTCGCACTCTGAGCGCAGACGCGGCGAGGAGCGGGCGAGAGTGCGTGCCCGGATGGCTGGGCGCGCCCGAGATCCATGCTCGGGCGTGATGGTGCTAGTCAGTGTCCTCGGGCGATTTGCGCGGCTTGGGGGACGCGACTGCAGCGGGCTGCTTCTTGGCCAGGGGGCGATGTCCGGCCTCGAGGGTACGCGTTCCTGATGCTTGTCGCCGCTTGCCGATGTTCTTCTGGTCCCGCAATCGGTTCTTCGTCTTGGGCTTGTCTTTCGCCTTGGTCGCGAGCGCGGCCTTGCGATGAGCGCTGCCCGCCTTGCCTGCGCCCTTGCGCTTCGAGGGTCCCTGGAAGGTCGCCTTGAGTCCCTCGATCGCCTGTTGCTGCAGGTCGAGATTCAGGTAGCGGGTGATGCTCTCCATGCGGTTCCAGTCGGGCGGGCCGACCAGTGAGATGGCGAGCCCAGCCTCTCCCGCGCGCCCCGTCCTGCCGGTGCGATGCAGGTAGTCGTCGCCGCTGCGGGGTAGATCGAAATTGATCACGAGCTGAATGCCGGGGACGTCGAGGCCGCGCGCGGCAATATCCGTGGCGACGATGGTATTGACTCGACCGCTGTGCAAGAGCCCCATGATGCGGTTGCGCTCGCGCTGCTCCAGCTCGCCGTGCAGGGCGGCGGCGCGTTGCCCCTGGGCTTTCAGAAAATCGCCCAGACTGGCGGCGCCCTCACGCGTATTGGTGAAGACGAGCGCCTTGGCAAAGGTCTCGTTCGCGAGGATCCAGAGGAGTTGCAGCTGTTTGTGGGCGGGGTCGTCGCTGAGGATGAGGCGATGCGTGATATTCGGGTGCTGTGCCCGCACCGGGTCGATTACCAGCACCTCGGGTGCGCGCAGCAGGGTATCCGTAATGCGGCTCAGTCCGCGATGGTGCAGGGTCGCCGAGAACAGCATGGATTGGCGCTGCGTCGGCGTGGCGCCGATGATGGACAGCACGTCGTCGGCGAATCCCATGTCGAGCATGCGGTCGGCCTCGTCCAGCACCAGGATCTCCAGGTCCGTCAGATCGGCTTGCCGGCTCTCGATGAATTCGAGCAGGCGCCCCGGTGTCGCGATCAGGATTTCAGGGTTCTTGCGAAGGCTGGCGATCTGGTGCGCCTTGGACTCTCCGCCCATAATCACGCCCGCGTTCAGGCGCGTATAGCTGCCGAGCTTGAGAAAATGCTCGAAGATCTGCCGGGCGAGTTCGCGCGTGGGGACCAGGATCAGCGCTCGGGTCCCCCCGCGGGATCTGGGTTGATCGATGAAGCGCTGCATGATCGGCAAGAGGAAGGCGGCTGTCTTGCCAGAGCCCGTTGCGGCCGAGACCAGGAGGTCCACCCCGTCCATTGCGAGCGGAATGGCCTGAGTCTGCACTGGGGTTGGCGTTACGAGCTCGGCCTTGGCGAGACCGCGTAACAGGACGTCGGGCAGGAGATAGTCAGAGAAGTTTGCGTTCATGGCGCGCAACATACACCAAAGTCATCGCCTTGTTGGTAGCGCGTTGCTGAAGATGTCGCTCCGTTCACCTTTAGGTGGCTTTGGTGCCGGGTCGTCAGTGCGCATGCGGTGCCGTCAGCCACGAGCGCCGGCTCCTGGGGCGAGTCAACCAAGCCGCTCGTGAGTCTAGATCCAGCGGTTGGACACACTCCAAGGGTTGGACACACCCTGGAGTTCGTCTAACGAGCATGCGGGAGTGGCGGCACCCCGGAACATGAAACGCTGGCGCTCGCTCGCGACACCACTCTGCGGTGTCGCGAGAGGTTTGCTGTTTCAGGGTAATCTTCGGATCTTGGTCATCGGTATCGGCCATCGTCCGGATTCGCCTCGTTTGCCGGGCATCCTCAATGAGATCGTTGATGCTAGCTGCTTTGATTCTGGTGACCTGGGCCAATGCCTCGCCCGTGCTTGCGCGCCTGCTGCTGGGATCGCGCTGGGCACGTCCGGTCGACTCCGGCCGCCTGCTGTGGGACGGTCGACCCATCCTGGGTGGCTCGAAGACCTGGCGTGGCTGGGTCGCGAGCGGTGTGACCACTCCGCTGGTCGCGCTGCTGCTCGGCTTCTCCTGGTGCCTTGGGTTGTGGGTCGCGGCCGGCGCCATGCTTGGCGATGCGATCGCCAGCTTCGCCAAGCGCCGCCTTGGTGTGCGGGCGAGCCAGTCGGTGCTCGTCTTGGATCAGGCTCCCGAGTCCCTGCTCCCGCTTCTGGTGCTGCGCGAGCCTCTGGCGCTGAGCGCTCTGGAACTGCTCCTGGTGGCCCTTGGCTTCTTTGTGATCGATCTGGTTCTGACGCCCTTGGTCACCGGCCGTCACGCCCGTCCTGGGCGCTAGGTCGCGGCCGGTTGCAGCTCGTGCACTGTGATCTCTGGCGGGCAGTTGAGTCTGGCGTTGACCACGGAGGTGCCCGCGCCCACCGAGGTGTAGCCGATCATGTCCTGGTAGCGCCAGGCACCCGCGGCCATCCGGCGGGGACAGCGTGCATCCCAGGTGAGGGGGATCCCACCGGGGAGGCAGATCTGTCCGCCGTGCGTGTGTCCGCAGAGGCAGAGATCGAATCCGGCGTGTGCCGCGTGTCGATAGACCTCTGGGGTGTGGGACAAGAGGATGGAGACGGCATCTTCCGGAATGTCGGCGGCGGCCTTGGCGATGTTGTGGACCTGGTAGTAGTGCGCGTCGTCGATCCCGGCGAGGTAGATGCCGTGCCCGCCGCGTTCGATCCGGTCCGATTCGTTCAGGAGCACGCGAATCCCGAGGGCCTCGAAATGCGGCACCACCCTGAGGGTGTCGTGATTGCCCAGCACGGCATAGACCGGATCCTTCAGGTTCAGACGCAGGGAGCGCATGGCGGCGATGACGGCTTCGAAGGGTCCGAAGGTCTTGGCGCGGTAATCGCCTGTCAGCACGCAGAGGTCGTAGTCGAGGTCGCGGACCCCGGCGCAGATCGCCTGGGCGTTGCGGGGGTCCATGTCGAGGTGCAGATCGCTGAGATGCAGGATCCGAAAGCCGGCGAAGCTCGTCGGCAGGCGGGGGATCTCCAGGCGATGGTGACGGACGTGAAGGTTGCAGGCATTATGCTGGGCGCGCTGATAGAGCCCCGCGACGCGCAGGCAGTTGCGGATGAAGCCGTGGACTGAATACCAATTCTCAGGGTAGAAGAAGTGTGCCCCAGGGCGGTTGATCACGAAGACCTCATGATCCCCTTCCAGCCCCAGGCGTTGGCGCAGGTGTGCGCGGCCGATGCGTGCGGTCAATGCCTTGATGTCGGTGGGATGCATGGCGTCGATTCCGGTGAGCGGGCAGGCCAACGCGTGCTCGTGCGCGCTGGGCAGTGGCCTCTCGGTGCACACACTCAGGCTCGGCGGGTTCTTTCAGAACCTCTCACGTGGCGTTCATGATCCAGGCGCGACGCTGGACCGCCAATGTGCAACTCATGTTAACAGGAGAGCGGTTGATGAAGACGTGGATTGGTCGGCTGTTTCTACTCTCGCTGGGTGTATGCACCGCCTTGACGGCTGTTGCTCAACCCGGCCGGCAAGACATTCAGCGCTGGCTGGACCGACAGCAGCAGGAGATCCAGCGCGGTATCGACTCTGGCGCCTTGACCAAGCATGAGGCGCGTTCGCTCAGGCGTCAGCAGCGTGAGATCCAGGAGTTTGGTGATCGTCTGCGGCGCGAGGGCTATCCACCACACGAGAGTCGTCGCCTGCTGCAAGAGCGCCTGCGCGACGCCGATCGACGCATTGACGATCTGACCCACAATGATGAGTGGGTCTACGGCCCAGACGACCGCAGACCGCCACCGCCCCCAGGTCGCGATGATGACCGCGGTCCGAGGCCGCCTCGCCCCTATGACGACAGATAGACGTCGGGTCGGGAGCCCGTCGAGCCTTCTGGCTGGCGGCTGCTCGCCTGTGCGAACTCGAGCTTCGAGACGCGCCGCCCGCGACGGGCGGCTGCATCCTTCGTGTGCTCAAAACGGGTTGTAGGACGCCCGCTCGGTGAAATCCATGTAGCCGGCGCTCAGGCCCTGACGCCAGCCCGCGCCAAAGCGGATGGGGGCGACGACGACATCCCCGGACTGCAGATAGTTGACGCCGACGCCCCCGATGAAATAGAGGCTGCCTTCGACGCCAGGGAAACGCTGGAAGAGCGTCTCTTCGCTCGGGAGTCGATAGATGAGAACGAAGACCTTCGAGACGTTCACGCCCAGGTCCAGCCCCAGGGAGGGTCCCTGCCAGAAGATCGGTCGTTCGTAGCCACCCTTCACATTGAGGGCTCCGCGGCCATAACGCAGGCCGATCCCCAACGCGGCGGCCACCTCCTCACCGGCGATGTAGGCGTTGGGCTCCCCCTGATCCGCGAATGCCTTTTGAACGACTTGGCCGAGGTTCTGCGCGCCCTGTCCGAAGAAGGTCTCGACCTTCTCCATGATTTCCTCCTGGCGGTAGGTGTCATAGGCCTGTGCCGGCCCCGCGATGCAGGCGCACAGCAGCGCCGCGCTCAGAAGCTGTTTCATTGCGTCGATCTCCAGTTGTGACGTCCGTTGCCCCGACGCGGCGCGCATCTTGGGGCAGTCCGTGGCGTGCTCGGCAGGCGCGCGTCCATCCGCGGCGCGTGCGCTCGGTCGCCGATGGGTTCGGATCACGGCTTCTTGTCAGGCTCCGCTGACGGTGCGTCAGCGTCCTCTTTGGTCTTGCTCTCGTCTGTGTTCGTGCGCTTCAGCGCATTTTGTTGCTGCACATAGAAGCCGATGACGAGTGCGGCGATGACGAGTACTTCGATGGCCTTGGCGGCGCCTGTATCCACGGTGCTTGCTCCTCATGTTGGGGGACGGATGCGTCGAATTGTCGCTCAAATCCGCCTCGCGCATGCCGATCTCTGACGTGTCTCAAGGCGGCGAGACACGGCTCGATCACCTCAATGCTCCGATCGATCGCCTCAATGCTCCGAGTCTGGGGGCGCTTATCGGCCCGGCAAAGCGCTGCGCTCAGTGAAGGGTCGGCGAGACGCTGCCTGTCATCAGCAGCGGCTCGATCTTGTCGGCCGGCAAGGGAATGCTGAAGAGGTGCCCCTGAGCGACATTACAGCCGTTCTCGATCAGAAAATCCCGTTGGGAGTTCGTCTCCACGCCCTCCGCGATGATGTGCAGCCCAAGGTTGAGGCCGAGTCCGATGATGGCCTTCACAATGGCTGCGCCCTGGGCCTCGCCCTCGGCCTCGCCGCCGATCTTGAGCAGGAAGGAGCGATCGATCTTGATCGTCTGCGTGGGCAGTCGGTTGAGGTAGCTCAGTGAGGCGTGGCCCGTGCCGAAGTCGTCGATCGCCAGCGCGAAACCCAGGCCGCGCAAGGCCGAGAGGATGTCGATGGCCTCGTCGACGGAGTGCATCGCGGCGCTCTCGGTGATCTCGAATTCCAACTGGCCCGGATCGACACAGGCATCCGTCATGATGGCCTGAATACGACTGGAGAGGGCGTCCTGGTAGAGTTCCTTGGCCGAGAGGTTGACCGCGACCGGCACCACCGGAATCCCCGCGGTTTGCCACGCCTTGAGCTGTCGACAAGCCTGGCGGAGGACGACCGGTCCGAGCTCCAGGATCAGGCCGGTCGATTCCGCGATCGGGATGAAGCGCGATGGCTCGATCAATCCCCATTGCGGATGGTTCCAGCGCACCAGGGCCTCTAGGCTGAGGATCTCTCCGGTACGGATGTCGACCCTGGGTTGGTAGTAGAGCAGCAACTCGTCGTGATCCAGGCCGTGTCGCAGCGCCTGCTCCAGCTGGAACTGCTCGAGTAGCTGCTCGTTGAGGGCTGGGGTATAGAAGCGGTAGAGCCGCCGCCCTTCGCTCTGGGCCTTGTGAAGCGCCGCGTCGGCGTGGCTCATCAGGGCCTCGGTGGATTGGGCGTCTTCGGGGTAGAGGGAGATGCCGATGCTCGAGGTGATGCGGGCCTTGTCCTTGCCGAGGAGGATGGGCTGCTCGACGAGGCTGCGGATCTGCTCGGCCAACAAGACGACATCCGCCACCTGCGCCAGCCTGCCCAACAGCAGAACGAAGTTGTCGCCGCCCAGTCTTGCCAGGGTGTCCTCTTTCTCCAGCAGTCCCTGCAGACGCTGGGCGACTTCGCGCAGTAGCAGGTCGCCCGCGCTGTGGCCCAGGGTATCGTTGACCAGCTTCAGCCGGTCGAGATCGATCGAGAGGAGCGCCAGTCCATGGCCCTTGCGGCGCGCTCGTGCCAGGGCGCGATCGACACGCTCGCGCATCAGCGACCGGTTGGGTAGTCCTGTGAGCGGGTCGTAGTGGATGAGGTAGGTCAGCCGCTCGGTCAGCGCCTTCTTGTCGCTGACGTCCTCGCCGAGCTTGACCACATGCGAGATGACGCCGTGCTCGTCGCGCAAGGGCGTCACCAGTGCATGCTCCCAGAAGGTCTCTCCCGACTTCGTGCGGTTCTGGAACTCCCCCCGCCAGACCTGGCCACGGCGGATGTTGCTCCACAGCGCGCTCCAGGTCTCGGACGGGGCCGTGTCGGCCTGGAACTGCTGCACGTTCTGTCCGCGAACCTCATCCGGCAGGTAGCCGGTGACTTCGCAGAAGCGCGCGTTGACGTATTCGATGATGCCGGACAGGTCCGTTACGACCACGATGCTCGGGCTCTGCTCGACCAGTAAGGCGAGCCGCTGTCGCTCGGTCTCGCGCGTCTTCTGCTCGGTGATGTCGACCAATCCGCCATAGAGGCGCAGGGTGTCGGACGCGGTCGCATCCGCCTGACACTCCGTGGTGGCGCGCACCCAGCGCAGGGAGCCGTCGCGATGGCGCAGCCGCAGCTCGCAGCATGTCGTTTCGCCGGGGGCGAGTCCCAAAACCTGGCCCTCGAAGGTCTCCCGATCCTCCAGCAGAACGAAGGCACCCCAGCCATGACGGGCCAACACCTCCTTCCTGGTGTGACCGGTCAGGGCCTCGACCGAGTCCGTGATCCAGTCGATTGCGAAGGTGCCCTCCGGCTCCCTGACGCAGGAGTAGGCGACGTCGCTCATGGTCGCGCTGAGGTGGCGGTAGCGGGTCTCGCTGGTCTGGCGTTCGTGCTCGATGCGCTGGCGCACCAACATGCTCGCGATGGTCTCGCTGAGGAGGCGCAGCAGTCGGATCTCTTCCTCGGTCCAGGCGCGTGGCTTGACCAGCGTGTCGAGCCCGAGCGCGCCGAGCAGGTGGCCCTCGCTATTGAGCGGGAGGATCAGCCGCGAGCGGATGACGCGTCGCACGAGCTCGGATTGCAGGGCGTCGCCCTCCGGCGCCATGCGCATGGCGTCCGGGACGCAGATCAGCCCCGTCTGGCGGATTCGGTCCAGCCAGGCGTCCAGTTGGCCCCCTTCCACCCGGCGGCGCCTGTCTTTGTCGGCGCGCAGGGTCTCGGTCCACCAGTTGTGGGTGTGTGCCGGTGCCTGGTCGTCAGGGTGGCAGTGATGGAGGTAGCAGCGGTCGACCCTGAAGAAATGCCCGATGCGATCCAGGGCCTCGTCCAATACCCGGTCGAGGTCTTCGCGCAGGCTGTTGGCGAAGAACCCCGAGATGTCCGCGATGAGTTCCTGAAATCTGAGCTGCCGTCGCAGGGCGATCTGTGCCTGCTCGCGCTCCGTGACGTCCCTGATCAAACCTTGGTAGCAGCTGCCATTGACGCCATCGACCTTCTGGGTGCTGGTCTCCAACTCGACCCAGTGGACGGAATTGTCGGCCCAGATGAATCGGCAGGTCAGGGTGAAATGCGGACGTCGCTTGAGGATGGCATCCGTGAAGACCGCCTCGACCTCTTCCCGGTCCTCCGGGTGCACCAGGTCGATCAAGTGGATATAGCCCGAGGCGAATGCGTGGATCGGGAAGCCCCAATGCCGCACGTTCTCCGAGGCATAGACCAGCGGCCAACCCGGCTTGGCTTCCCAGCGCACCGCGATGGTGGTGCTGGCATCCACCACCTGTGCCGTCGAGATCAACGCCTTGCGCTGGGCAATTCGATCGGTCTGGTCGATGAGGGTGCAGATCAGCTCGGGCGGATTGTGGTCCACGCCAGGCAGCAGGAACAGCTTCAGATCGACGATGAGGGTGTCGTAACGGGCGCTGCGCAGCGTGACTTCCGTGCAGGCGGCCTGCCCGTGCGTGCGCGCCTGCCGCAAGGCGTCCTCCAGAATCGGCGTGTCCCTGGGGGTTGCCAGCTGTGTAAAGCGCTTGCAGTCGAGGGCCAGGGTCTCGGTTGCGGCGGTGTTGCCCTCCTTGAGGGCGCCGTCCAGCGAGATCAGGAGCGTGGGCACGGGCAGGCTGCGGTAGAGTTGGACGAAGCGCGCCACCAATTGCTCGGCGATGATTTGGCTATCGCGCAATGTCTCCTGCTGCAATTTGAGCTCGCTGTGGCAGAGATACAGCTCTTCCAGGACGTCGGCGAGTTGTAGCTCGCCGCGGCTCAGCTGATCGATGATGCTCTCGAGCGTTCGCTCGCGCAGGAATTGGCGCACCTGTTCGCGGATGCTGGCGGCTGACGCCAGATCGTTGGTTGATTTCATCGCATCGCCTGGTTATCGCATCGCCTGGTTATCGCATCGGGTGGAGGTCGATCTGTCGTCTCCTCAAGCTCTTTAGACTTGGCCTCGTCTTCATGAATCCGACCTGGGATTATCCGGGCGAAAGACACCTCGCGTCGAGCATCGAATCGGCGGTGAGCCACGACCGCGCGTCGGCTCGCGCCCGGCGCGAATTCGCCCTGTATTCAGGCGTCTCCTCATGCGCGCGGAGCCCGCGGCGCGATCGGGTTTTCGTCTTCAGTGCGATCGAACAAGATTTTTGCATGGCGCTTTGGTTAGACTCCGCACTCTTCTTGCCCCAGCCATCAACGGAGGTCAATGTTTCATGCACCGCTCGAGCGGCATTCTGCTTCATCCGACCTCTCTGCCAGGTCCCCTCGGGATCGGCGACCTCGGACCTTCCGCGCGCCGGTTCGTCGATTTCCTTGCCGCCGCGGGGCAGGGGCTTTGGCAGATGCTCCCGCTCGGGCCGACGGGGTATCGCGACTCCCCCTACCAGTGCACCTCATCGTTCGCGGCGAATCCGCTCCTGATCAGCCTGGAGCTGCTGCGGGATCTGGGATGGCTCGCAGACGCGGATCTCGTGGCGCCGGACTTCCCGCAGGACTGGGTCGACTTCGGCGCCGTCGCACCCTGGAAATACGAGCGCCTGGCGCGCGCGATGGCCGGCTTCGACGCCCAGGCGGGGGAGGCCGAGCGCGCCGCCTTCGCGGAGTTCTGCGAGACGCATGGCTTCTGGCTGGACGACTACGCCCTCTACTTCGCGCTCAAGACGCACCACGACCTGCGCCCCTGGACCGACTGGGCACCCGAACTCGCGCAACGCGATCCCCGCGCCTTGGTCGAGTGGTCGCAAGGCCATCAGGAGGAGCTGCGGCTGCAGCGCTTCATTCAGTTCGTCTTCTACCGGCAGTGGGCGGATCTGCGCGCCTATGCGCGCTCCCGCGGCGTTCGGCTGATCGGGGACATGCCCATCTTCGTCGCCCATGACTCCAGCGAGGTCTGGACGCATCCCGAGTGGTTCGATCTGGACGCGCAGGGCTGCCCGCGCTCGATCGCCGGGGTGCCGCCGGACTATTTCAGCAGCACCGGCCAGCGCTGGGGCAACCCCTTGTATCTGTGGTCGAAGCTCGCGGAGGATGGCTACAGCTTCTGGGTCGAGCGGCTGCGACGGATCCTGGAGATGGTCGACGTGGTACGGATCGACCACTTCCGCGGCTTTGCCGCCTATTGGGAGATCCCCGCCACCGAAGAGACGGCCATCAACGGTCACTGGGTTCCCGGGCCGGGCATGGCGCTGTTCGAGGCGCTGCGCGCGGCGCTCGGCGATGACCTGCCGCTGATCGCGGAGGATCTCGGCGTCATCACCGAGGACGTCGAGGCCCTCAGAGACGCCCTCAAGCTGCCCGGGATGGCGGTGCTGCAGTTCGGTTTCGAGGACTTGGAAGACGGCTTCGGGCGCTCCGCCTTCCTGCCGCACAACCACCGCCAGCGGCTCGCCGTCTACACCGGAACCCATGACAACAATACCTCGCTCGGCTGGTGGGAGGCTCGGCAAGAGGATCTGCGACGCAACATCGGCCTCTACCTCAACAGCGACACAAGCGAGATCCACTGGGACTTCATCCGTGCCGCGCTCGGCTCCAGCGCGGCCATGGCGCTCTTCCCGATGCAGGATCTCCTGGGGCTAGGCGCGGATGCCTGCATGAACCGCCCCGGCACGCAGGAAGGCAACTGGGTGTGGCGTTACCGAGCGGACATGCTTGAGGAGAGCGCCGCCGAGAGGCTGCACGCCATGAGTCGGCTCTACGGTCGATTGCCCTATCCGGCGTCTTGAAGGCCGCGTGGGTCAGCCCTTGCCAGGATGGCGCACGCAGCGCGAGCGAGGGTGTCTGGAATCCCTCGGGCGCCTGCGTTCCGCCCGGAGCGACTGATCATGACCCATCGGCCGCGGATGCGGCCGTCAGCTTCATCGCTCCGCCGTCAGGTACGCGATCCAACCCGCATCCGGCTCTCCGGTCTCGGCCGGAACGAAGTGGCCGTCCGGTTCGTCGTCCTCATCCCAGCCTTGCCAGTAGATCAGAATCCTCGAGAATCCTGCCTCCATCAGGATCTCGCGCACCTCTGGCAGTGTCCATAGGCGCCAGTCGTAGCTGAAGGCGCGCTCCAGGCTGGAGCCATCGTCGAAGCGGAAGTGGATGTGGCAGAGCAGGCGCCCGGAGATGGGGTCGTAGGCGGCTTGCTCCCAAACGTAGCTGAACTCCCCGCCATCCGGATCGCTGACCCGCCGTGTCTCGCTCAGGACGCGGAAGGCGTCATAGCCGCCGTAGGCATCGAGGAACAGCACGCCGTCATCGGTCAAGGATTCGCGCACCTGCTGGAAGTAGCGCAGCATCGTGGTGCGATCACGCAAGAGCCAGTAGCTGAAGTTCATCGCGAGCACGATCTCGGCCCGCCGATCCTGTGGCGCAAGCACGTCCGCGTGCATCAGCGCGACGCGCGCGCGGGCATGCTCCGTCAGTGCCGCGAGGTGATGCGCTTGGCCCCACGCCAGCACCTCGGCGTCCAGGTCCAGCCCCCAGGCACGGTTCGACCGGCGTTTGCGCACCCATTCGCAGCAAACCGCGCCGGTCCCGCAAAAATCCTCGCGCAAGAGGCGCGCGCCGCGGCCACGCAGCATGCGGAATGTCCGGTCGACGAAATCGACCTCGGCGGCGGGATTCTGGACCGCGAGTTCATAGAGGCGATGGCGGTCCGCCCGATCGGCGGCCGACGGCCCCTGGGTTTTACGGCGTGGCGACACGGTGATTGCATTCCGGCTGACGGATTTTCGAGTCGGACTATTATGCGGTCCGCGCGCGCTCGAGGTTGGATTTGAAACCCGCGTCCAGTTCATGTATCTTTCCGCGCTCTTGAACGACAGGAAAGATCGTCAGCGGGGCGCTCACCGATTCACGGTGCGTCAAATTGAGCTGAGATCGACCCTCGTCAATCCCGGAGAGGTGTCCGAGTGGCTTAAGGAGCACGCCTGGAAAGTGTGTATAGGTTAATAGCCTATCGAGGGTTCGAATCCCTCCCTCTCCGCCACACAGCGCGTCTCCCGCATGCTCGAATTCTCCCGTCTGTCCGCTGGGCTAGCTGGCCCGCAGACCCGCCTCTTCATCTCCGCCCCGACGCCTGCAGGATCCAGTCTGGGTCGTGACCGATGACACTTGAGCACTTCGATCCCCAATGTCGCCGTTGTCCGCGCCTCACGGCTCACTTGTCCGCCGTGCGCGCTGCCTATCCGACCTATCATGCAGCTCCGGTCGCGCCTTTCGGTGCGCAGGGCGCGCGCCTGCTGATCGTCGGCCTTGCGCCAGGGATGCATGGCGCCAACGCGACAGGGCGGCCCTTCACCGGCGACCACGCCGGGATCCTGCTCTACGAAACGCTCCACCGATTCGGCTTCGGTAGCCGCGCGGTCTCGACCGCGCTGGATGACGGCCTGACCTTGAGGGATTGCCGAATCACCAATGCGGTGAAGTGTCTGCCGCCCGCCAACAAGCCGACGACGCACGAGATTCGCGCCTGTAATGGTTTTCTCGCGGCCGAGCTGGCGCAGTTGCCGCCGCACGCCGTGGTGGTTGCGCTCGGGCGCATTGCGCACACCGCCGTGCTGCGCGCCCTGGGGTTGCGGCAAGCCGCGTTCAGCTTTGCGCACGGCGCGGAGCATCGCCTGCCCGCTGGCGGGGTCTTGATCGACTCCTATCACTGCAGCCGCTACAACACGCAGACTGGCCGCCTGACGGCGTCCATGTTCCATGCCGTCTTCAGCCGGGCTCATAGCCTCTTGAGCGCTGTCGACGCGGCGGGCGTCGCGGCGGAATGACGGACCAGGATCCGCGTCAGCTGCTGAAGGGCATGCCGCAGTCGCCCGGCGTCTACCGCATGGTGGATGAGGACGGGACCGTGCTCTATGTCGGCAAGGCGAAGAACCTCAAGCGGCGGGTCGGCAGCTACTTCGGCCGCTCGCTCAACGGTCGTCTCCAGCTCATGGTGAGCCAGATCGCCGACATCGAGGTGACGGTGACGCGCACCGAGGGTGAGGCGCTGCTGCTCGAAAGCAATCTCATCAAGTTGCTGCGACCGCGCTTCAACGTGCTGCTGCGCGACGATAAGAGCTATCCGTACATCTATCTGACCACTCAGGACGATTATCCCCGGCTGGCCTTCTATCGCGGCTCGCGCAAGGGGCCCGGGCGTTTCTTCGGGCCCTATCCCAGCGCCTGGGCCGTGCGCGAGACCCTGCAGCTGCTGCAGAAGCTCTTTCCAGTGCGCCAGTGCGAAGACAGCTTCTTCCGCAACCGGTCGCGGCCCTGTCTGCAGTATCAGATCAAGCGCTGCAGCGGGCCTTGCGTCGGACTGATTTCCCCGGAGCACTACCTCGAGGACGTCGCCCACAGCATCAAGTTTCTCGAAGGACGCACCGACGAGGTCGTCAGCGAGCTGGCGGCTGGCATGGAGCAGGCGTCCGCCGCGCTGGAGTTCGAGCGTGCGGCGGTGCTGCGCGATCAGATCTCGACGCTCGTGCGCATTCAGCAGCGCCAGTATGTGAACGGGGAGGGCGGCGATCTCGACATCATTGCCTGCGCGCAGGAGGCCGGCGTCAACTGCGTTCAGGTCTTCTTCGTGCGGGGCGGGCGCAACCTCGGCAACAAGGCCTTCTTCCCGCAGGCGCCGGACGATACGGAGGCCGCCGCGCTCATGGCCGGCTTCCTGGCCCAGTTCTACGTGGACAAGCTCATTCCGTCGGAGCTGATCGTCAGCGTCGAGCCCGATGACCTGGAGCTGCTCGAAACGGCCTTCTCCGAGCAGGCCGGACGCCGCGTGCAGATTCGCGGCAGCGTGCGGAGCGAGCGGGCGCGCTGGCTGGACATGGCGCTGGACAATGCGCGGATCGCGCTCAAGTCGCGCCTGGGGAGCCAAGCCGGCTATGCCCGTCGTCTCGAGGCGCTGCGGGATGCCTTGGACCTCGAGGAGCTGCCATCGCGCATGGAGTGCTTCGACATCAGCCACACGGGCGGGGAGCGCACCGTGGCATCCTGCGTCGTTTTCGATGTGGAAGGGCCGCGCAAGTCGGACTATCGGCGTTTCAATATCGACGACATCACGCCCGGAGACGACTACGCCGCCCTGCATCAGGCGCTGACACGCCGCTATACCCGGGTGAAGCGGGGCGAGTATCCGATCCCGGACATCCTCTTCATCGACGGTGGGCGCGGTCAGATGGGGGCCGTTGCGGCCGCGCTCCAGGAGCTGGGCGTGACCGGCATGCTCCTGGTCGGCGTTTCGAAGGGGCCTGACCGACGTCCGGGAACCGAGCAGCTCTGGTTGTTGGGGCAGGGGGTGCCCGTTATACTACCGAGTGATTCGCCGGCCATGCATCTGATCGAGCAGGTGCGCGACGAAGCCCATCGCTTCGCAATCACTGGTCACCGTCAGCGTCGCGCCAAGGCGCGAACGACGTCAGTGCTGGAAGAGATCAACGGGGTTGGACCCAAGCGCCGCCAGCGCCTTTTGAGGCAGTTCGGCGGGCTGCAAGGTCTGTCCCGCGCCGGGGTCGAGGAGATTGCTGGGGTCGATGGCATCAGCCGGCAGTTGGCCCAGCATATCTACGATGCCTTTCACCAAGACGTCTCGGGATCCTGAAGCGATGTGGAACCTGCCGAATATCCTCACGATGCTGCGTATCGTGCTCATTCCCGTTTTCGTCGCCGTCTTTTACGTCGAGGAACCTTGGGCGCCTTATGCGGCGGCAGCGGTGTTCGGCGCCGCCGCGCTGACGGATTGGCTCGATGGCTATCTGGCGCGTCGCCTGGGGCAGACATCGCCACTGGGTGCCTTTCTCGATCCCGTCGCCGACAAGCTGATGGTGGCCGTCGCCCTGGTGGTCCTGCTGCAGGCCGATCCGCGTATTTTGATCGCGCTGCCCGTCATGGTCATCATCGGTCGAGAGATCACGGTCTCGGCGCTGCGCGAGTGGATGGCGGAGATTGGTGCCCGCGCCGCTGTCGCGGTCTCCAATCTCGGTAAGATCAAGACAACCGCGCAGATGATCTCCATCGTTCTGCTGATCCTCAGGGATTCCGTCTTTGGCCCCTGGGTCTACGGTATCGGTATCGTGCTGCTCTACGTCGCGGCCATCCTGACGCTCTGGTCCATGGTGCTCTATATGATGGCGGCCTGGCCGAGTCTCTCCGGCAAGGCTGACGAGAACGCCATCGCATCACGGTGAAAAATGCTTGACAAGCGAAAATAGGCCGCTATAATAGGCGGCTGTTAGCGGGAATAGCTCAGTTGGTAGAGCACAACCTTGCCAAGGTTGGGGTCGCGAGTTCGAGTCTCGTTTCCCGCTCCAAATTTCAAAACGGCGACCACTTCGGTCGCTGTTTTTCGTTTCGGCAGGGGTCAATCCCTGCGTCTACTCCCTGCTCAGTCAATGCGCGCCAGCCCCTCGGCTGCTTCCGCTCAAATTGACCAACTGTCATACTGGGGTCATCGCCTTGAGCGTTTGACTCTTCCAAACTCTGCTCAGCATAGAGTGCTTATGACAGCTTCCCCGTCTCTCGCGACATCGGATCATGGCTCGACCTCAGTGGGGGAGATCCGTGCTCAGTTCCCGATCCTCCAGGCGCGCGCGCACGGACGCCCTCTGGTGTATCTCGATAGCGCCGCCAGCACCCAGCAGCCGGAGGCGGTGATTCAGGCGGTCAGCGACTATCACCGTCTGCATCACGCCAACATCCATCGCGGCGTCTATCAGCTCTCCCAGACGGCGACGCGCATGTATGAAGAGGCGAGGGCGAGCGTGGCGCGTTTGCTCAACGCCGCGGAGCCGGCCGAGTGTCTCTTCACGCGCGGTACGACCGAGTCGATCAATCTCGTGGCGTCCACCTGGGGCCGGGCGACTCTGAGGCCTGGCGACGAGATCATCCTCTCCGTCCTCGAGCACCACTCCAACATCGTCCCCTGGCAGCTGGTGGCAGAGGCGACGGGCGCCCGCATCAAGGTCATCCCCATGAACGACGCGGGTGAGCTCGACCTGGAGGCGTACAGGGCCTTGCTCTCGCCGCAGGTGCGGATGGTCGCGGTCAATCATGTTTCCAATGCGCTCGGGACCATCAATCCCGTGCGCGACATCATCGCCGAGGCCCACGCGGTTGGTGCCTTGGCGCTGATCGACGGGGCTCAGTGGGTGGCCCATGGGCCAACGGACGTGCAGGCCCTCGACGCCGACTTCTATGCCTTTTCCGGCCACAAGCTCTACGGCCCGACCGGGATTGGGGTGCTTTACGGGAAGCGTCGCCTGCTCGATTGCATGCCGCCCTACCAGGGCGGTGGCGATATGATCGAGCGTGTGACCTTCGCCAAGACGACCTACGCGGCGCTGCCGAACAAGTTCGAGGCCGGTACGCCCAACATCTCGGGCGCGGTCGGGCTGGGGGCGGCCATCGGATGGATCGAGGCACTTGGGTTGGATCGCGTCAGCGCCCACGAGCAGGCGCTGCTCCGCTACGCGACCGAGCGGCTGAGTCAGGTCGCGGGGCTGGAGATCAAGGGGCAGGCGGGCGCGAAGAGCGGCGTGGTGTCCTGGGTCATGAGGGATCCGCCGATCGCGACGCTCGATATCGGGGTCCAGCTGGATCTGCGTGGCATCTGCATCCGCACGGGACACCACTGCTGTCAGCCGCTCATGGATCGGCTTGGCGTCACCTCGACGGCGCGGGCGTCCTTGGGGCTCTACAACGGGCGTGACGACATCGACCGCTTGGCCGAGGCGTTGACTGAGATCGTGGCGTCGGTTCGGACGCGCGTGTCGGCCTCTGTTTCGCCGATAACGCCCGCATCCGAGTCGCTGGCGGAGACGCAGGATCTGACGTATCCCGCTGCCGCGGCGCAGTCACCCGAGGCGGCCGCAGATGAGATCGCCGATCTCTTCGAGTTTCTGCCGGATTGGCCCATGCGCCATCAGCACATCATCGACCTCGGGGACAAACTGCCGGTGATGCCGGATTTCCTCAAGACGGCGGCGAATTCGGTCAGCGGCTGTCAGAGCACGGTCCATATCGCCGCGCGGCTCAAGCCCGGGACAGAGGATGTCATCGAGTTCCTGGCCGATAGTGACGCCAACATCGTGCGCGGCCTCATCGCCTTGCTCCAGCAGCTCTACTCGGGTCAGCATGCCGCCGCGATCCTCGGTTTCGACGCAGAGGCCTACTTCACGCGGATCGGTCTGGATCAGCACCTGAGCATGTCCCGCCGCAATGGGCTCGCCTCGATGGTGCAGCGGCTCCGGCATTTGGCGCAACGCTACGCGGGCTGAGCACGCCTGGCCTGGCGGCTTGGTCGCGGTTGGAATTCAGCGGCCGACTCTCGGGCGTGCCCTTCTGGCTCTGTCTTTCCGGCTCGCGGTCGATCGGTTGCGTCCGGGAGGCTGGCCAAGCGCGGGTTGGGCGTTGCGCGTGGAGCGCAGGCGGCGACCGTCGGCGCCTTCATATCATCCGCGCAGCTCGGTTTACGCGTCCCCACGGTTGCGATCATCGAAGGACCCAATGATAATGCGCCGATTTTTCCGCCCTGAGGGCGGTGACACCGAAGCACGGGGCGAATCGCAGCATGAAGATCGGAATCCCTATGGAGACGCGCACGGGCGAGACGCGTGTCGCTTCGACGCCGGATGTCGTCAAGAAGCTGGTTGGGAAGGGGCTGGAGGTCGTGGTGCAGGCCGGGGCCGGTGTCCTGGCCGGTTATCCGGACGCTGAATATGCGCAGGCCGGCGCGCGGCTGGCCGATCGGGCCGGCGCCTATGATGTCGATCTCCTCCTGAAGGTCCGCCGGCCCGATGAGGCGGACGTCGAGGCGATGCGGCCCGGCGGGCTCTACATGGGGCTGCTGGAGTCCTGCGGCGAGGATCCGATCGTGGCGGCGATGCTGGCCAAAGGGCTGCGGGTTCTGGGGTTGGAGCGCGTGCCACGGACCTCGCGTGCCCAATCCATGGACGTGCTCTCCTCGCAGAGCAACATCGCTGGCTATCGCGCGACGCTGGAGGCCGCGGCCCGCTACGGACGCTTCTTCCCCATGATGATGACCTCTGCTGGCTCCGCCAAGCCCGCGCGGGTGGTGGTGCTGGGTGCCGGCGTGGCCGGTCTGCAGGCGATCGCGACGGCGCGTCGGTTGGGTGCGGACGTCCATGCCTACGACGTTCGCCCCGAGACGCGCGAGCAGATCCTGTCGCTCGGCGCCAAGCCGATCGACCTCGACCTGGGCGAGAGCGGCGCCGGGGAGGGCGGCTATGCCAAGGAGCTGTCGGAAGAGGCCAAGGCGCGCCAGCGGGCGGCGCTGAGCGATGAGCTCGCCAAGGCCCATGTGATCATCACCACGGCGCTCATTCCCTGTCGGCCGGCACCCGTGCTCGTCACCGAGGAGGTCGTCCAGCGCATGCGTCCAGGCTCCGTGATCGTCGACCTGGCGGCGGCGAGCGGCGGCAACTGCCCGCTCACGGTCGTGGACGAGATCGTCGAGCGCCACGGCGTCACCATTGTCGGACTCACCGACTACCCGGCGTTGGTCCCCGCGGACGCGAGCGCCTTCTATGCCCGCAATCTGCTCAATCTCATCGAGATCATGATCGAATCCGGCGAGGCTGGACCCGCGCTCAAGGATCTGGACGCCGACGACATCACGGCGGCCATGCTGGCGCGGCCCGCCGTCTGATCGCGCCGCCGAGGCCGACATCCGAGCATTGCGCCGCGGTTCGCCGGGTCTTCCCGGCGCGCGGCGCGCACATCACATCCATTCAGGAGCCACGCACATGCCCGAGGCACTCGATCCCTCGCTCGTTGCTTTGTACGTCTTCGTCCTTGCCTGCTTCATCGGCTATTGGGTGATCTGGGGCGTGACGCCCTCGCTGCACACCCCCTTGGTCGCCCTGACCAACGCCATTTCCGGCATCGTGCTGGTCGGCGCGCTGCTGGTCGCGGGCGACCCGGAGTCTGGAATTCTGGTTCAGCTCATCGGATTCGTGGCGGTCTTGCTGGCCTCCATCAACGTCTTCGGTGGCTTCCTGGTGACCCACCGCATGCTCTCCATGTTCAAGAAGAAGAAATAAGGACGGCCATCGATGGATCTATCAGTCAACCAACAGGCGGTGGCCTATCTGGTCTCCGCCGTCCTCTTCATCCTCGGTCTCAAGGGCCTGACGCATCCGGCCACCGCGCGGCGCGGCAACCTCTACGGCATGCTCGGCATGCTGATCGCCATTGTGGCGACCCTGCTGGGGCGCGAGGTTCAGTCCTACGGCTTCATCATCGCGGGGATCGCGGGCGGCGCGGTGATCGGCGGCATCGTCGCCATGCGCATCCAGATGACCGCCATGCCGCAGCTCGTGGCGGCCCTGCACAGCTTCGTGGGTCTGGCGGCGGTGCTGGTCGGAATTGGCACCTTCTTCCACAAGCAGGCCGGTGGGCTGCTGAATCCGTTGCTGATGGGCGAGATCTCGGCCGGCGTGGTCATCGGCGCCATCACCTTCACCGGGTCCGTGATCGCCTTCGGCAAGCTGCAGGGGCTGTTGAGCGGGGCGCCGGTCAAGTTCAAGGGGCAGCACCTGCTCAACGCGCTCATCGGTGCGGCAGCGGTGGCGCTTGCCGTGCATTTTGCCATGACGGGGAGCCTGCTCTCGCTGCTGCTCATGACGCTGCTGGCCCTCACCATCGGCGTCACCCTCATCATCCCGATCGGTGGCGCGGACATGCCGGTCATCATCTCCATGCTGAACAGCTACTCGGGCTGGGCGGCGGCGGCGACCGGTTTCACGCTGCACAACAACCTGCTGATCATCGTCGGCGCGCTGGTGGGCTGCTCGGGCGCGATTCTCTCCTTCATCATGTGCAAGGCGATGAACCGCTCCATCATCAATGTCGTCTTTGGCGGCTTTGGGTCGGACGGCGGATCGGCGGACAGTGCGGGTGCTCAAGCGGCTGAGAAGGGCGTGAAGTCCGCCGCCGTGGAAGACGCCGTCTACTGGATGGAGGACGCGGGTCGGGTGATCATCGTGCCCGGCTATGGGATGGCCGTCGCGCAGGCCCAGCACGCCCTCAAGGAGCTGATGGAGCTGCTGACGGCCCGTGGTGTCGAGGTCAAGTTCGGCATCCATCCGGTGGCTGGGCGGATGCCGGGGCACATGAACGTGCTGCTGGCCGAGGCGGATATCCCCTATGACCAGGTCCTGGAGATGGACGAGATCAACTCCGAGTTCCCGAGCACGGATGTGGTGTTGGTCGTGGGTGCGAACGACGTCGTCAATCCCGCCGCCAAGGAAGACCCCAGCAGCCCGATCTATGGGATGCCCATCCTGGAGGCGGGCCGTGCGCGGCAGGTCTACTTCCTCAAGCGCTCCATGCGCCCTGGCTACTCGGGTGTGGACAACCTGCTCTTCTATCAGGACAACACCTATCTGGTCTTCGGCGATGCCAAGGACACCATCGAGGGGATGAACGCCGCACTCAAGGGCGGCGGGCACTGACGCAGTGGGAGCGGTCTCCCTCGGCTGTGCTGACGGCCCGCCTCCCCGTTTGAGATACACTCCCGACCATCGCACTGTGCCAGTCGAGGAGTGGGGATCTCAATGAGCAACGTGAGCCAGGACACCGTGAACAAGGCCGTCATCCTGCTGATGACGCTCGGGATCTCGGCGCTCTTCCTCGCCATGATCAAGCAGTTCCTCATGGCGCTCTTTCTCGCCGGCCTCTTCAGCGCCCTGGCTCGGCCGCTCTATGTGCGGCTGCGGCGGACGCTGGGCTGCAAGGCGTCACTGGCATCCCTGTTGACGCTCTTCGTCATGGCGATCGTGGTGCTGATCCCGACCGCGATGCTCATCGCCGTCCTCATCGGTCAGGCGCTGGATGTCAGTCAGCTGCTCTCGGTCTGGTTCAAGGGTGCCATGCAGGATCCGGCCAGTCTCGCCGCCTATCTGCAGCATTTGCCCTTCTACGACCAGGTGATGGCCCACCGTGATCTCATCCTGCAGCAGGCCGGCACCGTCGCGAGCCTGCTCAGCAAGCTGCTGGTCGACTGGGTCTCTTCAGCCACCCTGGGGACCGCCAACTTCATCTTCATGGCCTTCGTGCTGCTCTACAGCATGTATTTCCTGCAGATGGACGGTCCCAAGCTGGTCGAGCGCATCCTCTACTACCTGCCGCTCAAGACGAGCGATGAGCGGCTGATGCTGGAGAAGTTCACCTCGGTGACGCGCGCGACGCTCAAGGGCTCGCTCCTCATCGGGCTGCTACAAGGCACGCTGGCGGGCATCGCCTTTGCGTTCGCTGGAATCAACAACTCGGTCTTCTGGGGTACGGTGATGGCCGTGCTCTCGGTCATCCCGAACGTCGGCGCGGCATTGGTCTGGATCCCTGCCGTCATCATTCTGATCGCTCAGGGGGATACGGCAACCGGCGTGATGCTCGGGCTCTTCTGCGGATTGATCGTGGGCAGCCTGGATAACGTCCTGCGTCCCATCCTGGTCGGCAAGGACACCAAGATGCACGAGCTGATGATCTTCTTCAGCACCCTCGGCGGCATCTTCATGTTCGGGCTGGCGGGGCTCTTCATCGGTCCGCTGATCGCCTCGCTGCTCATTTCCATCTGGGAGATCTACGGGGTGGAGTTTGCGGACGTGCTGCCGGACGTGGACTCGCTGCTGCTCGACTTCGGCGAGGAGCATGGTCTGGTCGATACCTGCGCGCTGGACGAGCCTGAGACGGAGGATGGCGCGTCTGAGCCAGGTGCGGAGCGTTCGGAAGGGAAAGAAGAGGCCGGTCGGGCCGGCTAGTTGGTGCGCTAGGCTGACAGGCCCGTTCTGCCGGGGAAGGGATGGGGTTGCTTCTCGGTGAGCACCAGCCGCCGGCGGACGTTTCCGCCGACGGCTGGAGGCTGGCGGGATGTCTAGAGCGTCTTGGCCTGCTCGGCCAGATAGATCCAGGTGTCGATGACGGTATCCGGGTTCAGCGAGATGCTGCTGATGCCTTGTTTGAGCAGCCAGTCGGCGAAGTCCTTGTGGTCGGACGGACCCTGACCGCAGATGCCGACATACTTGCCCTGGGCGCGGCAGGCGGCGATGGCCATGGAGAGCATCTTCTTCACCGCCGGATCGCGCTCGTCGAAGTGCTCGGCGACGAGGCTGGAGTCGCGGTCCAGACCCAGGGTCAGCTGGGTCATGTCGTTGGAGCCGATGGAGAAGCCGTCGAAGTACTCCAGGAACTCCTCGGCCAGCACGGCGTTGGAGGGCAGCTCGCACATCATGATGAGGCGCAGCCCGTTCTTGCCGCGCTCCAGACCTTGAGCCGCCAGCGCCTCGCTGACCGCCTTGGCCTGACCCAGGGTGCGGACGAAGGGGATCATGATCTCGACGTTGGTCAGGCCCATGTCGTCGCGGACCCGCTTCAGCGCCTCGCACTCCATCTCGAAGCACGCCTTGAAGTTCTCGGCCACGTAGCGGCCAGCGCCGCGGAAGCCGATCATGGGGTTCTCTTCCTCGGGCTCGTAGCGCGGGCCGCCGATAAGATTGGCGTACTCGTTGGACTTGAAGTCCGACATGCGCACGATCACGGTGTTGGGCGAGAAGGCCGCGGCCAGGGTCGAGATGCCCTCGGCGAGCTTGGCGACATAGAATTCGCGCGGGCTGGCGTAGGCGGCGATGCGCGGCGAAATCTGGTCTTTGAGGTCCTGCGGCAGCTGATCGAATTCCAGCAGCGCCTTGGGGTGGATGCCAATCATGTTGTTGATGATGAACTCGAGGCGCGCCAGGCCGATGCCGGCGTTGGGCGTGGCCGAGAAGGCGAAGGCGCGGTCCGGGTTGCCGACGTTCATCATGATCTTGACCGGAATCTCCGGCATGGCGGTCAGCTCGACGGTCTTGTAGTCGAAGTCCAGCTTGCCGTCGTAGATGTAGCCGGTGTCGCCCTCGGCGCAGCTCACGGTGACTGCCTGGCCATCCTTGACGACGTCCGTGGCATTGTTGCAGCCGACGACGGCCGGTACGCCCAGCTCGCGGGCGATGATGGCGGCGTGGCAGGTACGCCCACCGCGGTTGGTCACGATGGCGGCGGCGCGCTTCATGACCGGCTCCCAGTCGGGGTCGGTCATGTCGGTGATGAGGACGTCACCGGGCTTAACGCGATCCATGTCGGCGATGCTCTCGACGATCTTGGCCTGGCCGGCGCCGATACGGCTGCCGATGCTGCGCCCGGTGGTCAGGACTGGGCCTTTCTGACGCAGCACGTAGCGCTCGATGACGTTGCCGGAGCGGCTTTGGACGGTCTCGGGGCGCGCCTGGACGACGTAGAGCAGACCATCGGTGCCGTCTTTCGCCCACTCGATGTCCATGGGTCGGCCATAGTGCTTCTCGATCAGCAGCGCCTGCTTGGCCAGCTCCTGCACCTCTTCGTCGGTGATGCTGAAGCGCGGGCGCATGTCCTCAGGGACCGGTTCGGTCTTGACGTGCGCGTCGTGCTCCGGATCGCTGTAGACCATGCGGATCGCCTTGTCGCCGACGGTGCGGCGCAGGATGGCGGGGCGACCGGCGGCCAGGGTCGGCTTGTGGACGTAGAACTCGTCCGGATTCACGGCGCCTTGCACGACCATCTCGCCGAGGCCGTAGCTGGCGGTGACGAAGACGGCGTCGCGGAAGCCGGACTCGGTGTCCAGGGTGAACATGACGCCGGAAGCGGCCAGGTCGCTGCGCACCATGCGCTGGATGCCAGCGGACAGCGCGACGTTGCGATGCTCGAAGCCCTGATGGACGCGATAGGAGATGGCTCGGTCGTTGAACAGGGAGGCGAAGACCTCCTTGATCCGGTGCTTGATGCTGTCGATGCCGTGGACGTTGAGGAAGGTCTCCTGCTGACCGGCGAAGGAGGCGTCGGGCAAGTCCTCGGCGGTTGCGGAGGAGCGCACGGCCCAGGAGACGTCGTCGGTGCCGGCCTCGCTCGTCAGGCGGGCATAGGCGGTGTCGATCGCCTCTTCGAGCGCGGCGGGGAAGGGCTGCTCCATCACCCAGGCGCGGATGCGGGGGCCGGCTTCGGCCAGTGCGGTGACGTCGTCCACGTCCAGTTCGTCGAGCACGGCTTGAATGCGCTCGTCCAGGCCCTCGTGTGCCAGAAACTCGCGATAGGCATCGGCCGTGGTGGCGAAACCGCCGGGCACGCGGACCCCCAGGTGGGTGAGGTTCTGGATCATCTCGCCGAGGGAGGCATTCTTGCCTCCGACGACGGGTACATCGTCCATACCGAGGTCGCTTAGCCAGCGGACGTAGTCGGTCATCGTAGTCGTTCTCCGGTCTTTGGGAATGGCGGGATCGCGCGGCACTCAGCGAGGTGCCGGAAACGATCAGGACGCAGAGGCTCGGCGCAGGATCTCTACCTGGCGACCTTCGGGGCGCGAGGGTCTGTTGCGAAAGCCGCAATACAATCGTGAAAATATAACCGACTCGGATCCTGAACGCGCGAACAGTGAATCAATCTTCAGGATTGAGTAACCTGTAACAAGAAAGGGGATTTGCGTCTTGGTCGCTCGCGGCTCCGGCGCTGTACCTTTAGACGATGGGCGCTAGGATGGGCGCGCCCGTCACCGGTCGGTGCAGACTCTCAGCGGGGAGGGCGCAGGTGTCGTCCATCCGGCGGAATGGTCTCTGCCGAGATGTTGTTTCATGGCAATCACCGAAGGATTCGCATTGACGTTGGAGGAGCAGCCAAAAAAGACGAGGTAGTGCAGACCCTCGGAATCCATACTCAACTTGAACCAATGCGCCCGTTCAGGCAGCCTAGATAGGCTATGCGGATAGTTTCCTAATGACTAGCAGATTTTCGAACCAAGAGGATTTACCTGATGAATGAACTCGTGCCCGGTCTCGCAAGCCTGCGGGCATCGCTGGAGTCCGTCGATTCGACCAAACTGATCGTTGGCGGCGTAGGCGCTTTGGTCGTGGCGGGAGCCGTTTACATGACCACGCACGAGGCGTTGATCGCGAACCCGAAGCCGCTCGATCAAAGCAAAGTCGAGGCGAATATCGCGCCGATTGGGCAGGTTGCGTTAGCGGCGCCCCCCGCGCCCGCAGCACCTCCAGCGCCGTCGGCGGCAGAGACGGCGAAGGTGGCCGAGCCGGTTGCGGCTAGCGCCGCTGCTGAGGCGCCCGCGCCGGCATCAGAGGCAGCCGCCGCCGAGCCGGAACCGGCGAGCAGCGCGCCCGCGCCTGTTGCCGCAAAGACGCCCAGTGCCAAGCCCATGATCATCATGCAGCCGGGTCTCGAGCATTTTGCGCCTCTGCCATCCTCGCGTAGCGTGAAACCGGCGGCGGCTCCTGCCGAGGCACCGGTTGCCGCCGAACCAGCGGCGGTCGAGGCGCCTGCCGCCCCGGCGCCAGTGGCCGAGGAGGCGGCTCCGGCGGCTCCGGCTGAGCCAGCGCCGGCCGCGGAGGCGCCGGTTGCTGCTGAGCAGGCCGTGGCGCCTGCCGAGACCAAGATGGCGCCCGAGTCAGCGGATGTGACCGAGGCGCCGGCCGCCGAGGCCGCTGCCCCCGCCGAGGCTGAGGCGCCGACCGAGCCTGCTGCCGAGGCTGCCGCCGCGTCCGAGCAGGCGCCGGCCGCTGCCCCGGTCGAGGCTGTGGCGGTGCCTGAGGAGGCGCCGGCCGCGGCGGCTGAGGCCGCTGCTGCCCCCGCTGAAGAAGCACCTCAGGCCGACGCCGCACCAGCGGCGGCGCCTGAAGAGGCCCCGACGGCTCCTGCGGAGGCGGTCGCCGCCCCAGTGGCTAAGCCGGCACCCCCGGTGCAGCGCCCACAGCCTGCCTGGATGCTGCAGTTCGGGCCTTTGAGCCGTCCGCAGCAATAAGCCCCATCGGGCTGCGCGGCATCCTGGCTGCGCAGCCCTTGCCGCGGGTGCCACTGCAACGCGGGACCTGCGGCCCGTCGGGCTGAGAGATCGAAGCGCGGGGTGCTTCCAGGCATCAGCGAGGTGTTCACGTGTGGCGCACAGGCGCGTTTCGGGATGGGCTCCTCGCCCTGCTCGCGCTGATTGCCCTGCAGGGGCCGGCGAAGGCCGAATGCCGGTTCGGGGATCAGCTGACCCTCCTGCACTTCAATGACCTCCATGGTCAACTTGCGCCCATCTCGGGTGCGGTCGATGGCCAGGCCGGCGGCATCGCGCGGATCGCCCGACGCGTCGCCGACGTTCGGGCCGAAGATCCTGATCGGCCGGTTCTGCTCCTCTTCGCTGGCGACCTCTTGCAAGGAACCCTGACCTCAAGCCTCTTCATGGGGCAGCCCGACGTTCTGTTGCTGGAGCGCATGGGCCTCGACGCCGCGGCCCTCGGCAATCATGAATTCGACGACGGGCAGGACAACTTCCGTCGCTTGGCCGAACTCGCGTCCTTTCCCTTCCTGAGCGCCAATGTGCAGGCGAGGCCCCGGCCGCTCCCCGTGCAGTCGCATCTCATGCTGGGCGGAGACGCGGAGCCGGCGATCGCTGTGCTGGGGCTCACCACGGCCGAGCTGCTGACCACGACCCATCCGCGCAACACCCAGGGGCTGCGGGCGGAGTCGCCCGTCGCGGTTGCCAGTGCTCTGGTACCCCGGCTCAGGGCGCACGCGGATCTGGTCGTGGTCCTGTCGCATCTCGGACTTGCGGCGGACCGGCGCCTGGCGCGCGAGGTCGCGGGCATCGACGTCATCGTTGGCGGCCATGATCACAAGGCGCTGCGCGCGCCGGTCGTGGAGTCCGGCGTGAGCATCCTGCAGGCCGGCGCGCGTGGACAGTGGCTCGGCAGGATGGATCTGGGCTGCGTGCAGGGCCGCTTGCAGCCGAGCCGTTACCAACTCATCCCTGTCGTCGCGAGCCTGCCAGAAGATCCTGAGATCGCCGCCGAGGTCGACTGCATCGTCGCTCAGGCGGAGGCCGGGATGGGCGAGGTCATCGGCAGGGTCGACGTGGATCTGAGTGCCGCGCGCGAGGGGATCCGTCGTGGCGAGGCCATCTTCGGCGACTTCGTGGCGGATCTCGCGCGCGACATCACGGCGGCGGATGTTGCGCTCTTCAACGGGGGTGGCTTCCGGGCCAGTATCCCCAGGGGCGAGGTCACCCTCAAGCAGGTCTACGAGGCCTTGCCCTTTGGCAACCAGCTGGTCGTCGGCGAACTCGCCGGCGCCCAGATCGTCGCCGCGCTGGAGCGCAGCGCCGGGCTTGACCCGGCCGAGGAGCCGGGCGGTTTTCTGCAGGTTTCCGGTCTGCGTTATGCGATCGCCGATGGTCGTCTCCTGTCCGCCCGTTTTGACGCGGCAGGGCGCGGCACCCAAGCGATCGATCCGAGCCGACGCTACCGGGTCGTGATGCCGGACTACCTTGCGGCGGGCGGTGACGGTTACGCCATGCTGGCCCAGCATGGCGAGCAGGTCATGACCGGGCGTCTTGTCGCGGAGGTGGTGATCGCGGCGATTCGCTCTGGCGCTCAGCCACCGTCAGGTCTGGACGGACGCATCCTGCGTCACTGATGTCGATCAGTGCACTGGCGCGGTCTCAGGGGCGTCTGGCGCGTCTGGTCGCCACTGCTGCAGGATCTCAAGAATGATCGGGATCGCTGGCGGCAGGGCGTCGGAGGGCATCAGGCGCGTCAGCATGCCTCGGTGCGACGCGTTCACGAGGATCGGAGGCGGGGCCTCTGGCAGCCTGAGTGAGGCGAGCGCGACCACGCCATCACCGAGATCGTCCCCGAGCGTCGACCACCAGTCCGAGAGACCCTCTTGCAGCCCCTTCGAGCCTGTGTGCGTGGCGATGGCGGCCAGGCTGTCGGTCATCTCGCGGGTCGGCTCCACGAGCCGGCCGCCGATGAGCTGCAGCGGAATCTGCGCGGGCCAGGGGCGGGCGTTGAGGTGCTTGAGCAGCTCGCTGTCCGGTCTGAGGTCGATCTTGGCGGCACCGGTTCCGTCGCGCAGGGAGGCGAGCAAGGAAAAGCGGCGATGCTCGTTGAGCGCGAAGTGCTCCCGAAGTTCGAGCCAGATCCGCAGGCGCGCCCACTCCGAGCCGTGATTGGGTGTCCCAACCAGAATGGCTCCGCCGACCTCGGCGCCGGCGACCCGAGGCGCCTCGCCGGCTGGGTATCGCCAGCGGGTGAGGAAGTCGCGGATGACGAGTCCGCCCATGCTATGCCCGATGAGGAAGACAGGCGACTCGGCCGTCAGTCGCGGCCATTCTCCCGCCAGGAAGGCGGCACTGCGGTCGATTCCCTGATCGTTCGGATAGCGCAGCTCCCAGACGTCATAGGCATCGGACTGCAGGGCCGGAATGAGCGCGTCCCAGATGCTTCCGGGTTCGTCCAGTCCGTGAACCAAGAGCACGCGCCCTGCGCTTGGGTGCGGATTCGCCCCGTGGTGTTGCAGGCCATGCCAGCCATCCTGGTCGGTCCCCATGGCATCGGGCAGCCAGGCTTCGAGCTGTTGCTGGGCCAACACCCTGAGCGCACGCTCCTTGTCGGGGTGGTGCTCGGCCCACCAGATCCATCCCGACAGCGTGCTGGCCAGGATCACGAGTGTCAGGGGCAGGAGGCGCGGCCAACGCCGCAGGCGCTGCCGGGTGGGGCGTTCTTGATGCGTCATGGCCGTGACGCCCGCCGGCACGCGCCTGTGCCGCCTCTCGGGCAGGGGGCTTGCGTGTCTGATCGGGTGTCCGACTGACTCGGGCGCCGCAGCCGATGCATCAAAGGTAAAGCCGCCTGAGTTCGGTGTCTGGTGTGCCTCTCTCCCAGATCTGGTTGAAATCCGTCCTCAGCTTGCGAGCCTCAAGCGGGTTGTTGAAATCCGCGATGGCCGCCATGGTGTCGGCGAAGCGGCGGTGCACGATGCCGCGTTCGTCCGCGATCAGGAAGGCATCCAGGCGGTCTCGGTCGTTTTCGTCGACGCTGCGGATCCCGATCCGCGAGGTCAGATGTCGCGCGAGCTCGACGAGTCTGTGACCGGATGCCGCGGCATCCCGCGGGTCGAAGACCAGGATGCGCACCGAAAGGGTCGGTCGGGACAGCGCTAGACGGCGAACAGCATCAAGGAAGGGTTGCTGGTCGTAGAGGTTGGATTCGATGGTACGTCCGAAGAGCAGGAGCTCCCGCCGCGCCTGGCGTGCCATGTTGCCACTGATGTCGCGGATAGCGGCCATGCGGTCGAGTTCGAGCGGCTCATGGGAGACGCCAAGCTCAAGGCCCTCGTAGTCGATGGACTTGGACATAGACAACTTGCCTCATCGCTTTTGATCGATGCTTGATACATACATCCGGCCGCCGAATGCCTGTACGAAAAGGCGCGCCCGGCACGTAAATGTTGTAAATTTGGCACGCGCGATCTGGTCCTGCTTGACTTGATTTGCCTCATTTCTCACTCGACTTGATGGACGGATCGTGGCGGGAAACGCTTGGGCGTTGTAAATATGTTGCGAGACCAGAAAAAAGTTGCACTTTTGCTCTTTTTGTAGGCTAAAATGTCTGTGTCAAACGAGCGGCTCTGGTAACGTCGTCAGCGCTCCGATAATTTCGCCAGTGAGATTCGCGAGGCGGGAACGTGGCGTGAGCGAGAGAAGAATCACGACGTGTTGTTTTTAACTGACGTCTACTCAGCTTAACCCAAAGTCTCCGATTCGATCATCTCCACCCACCTGAACAGGAAACGAAAAGATGCGCAAACAACTGAAAATCGCAAGCCTCGCCCTGATGGCCGCTCCGTTCGCGGTGGCCACCATGCTCGCAGCTCCGCTGGCCGTGAATGCGAGCGACTACAACTACGAGCATTTCTGGTCTGCCAAGCCAGACGGCACGGCGTGGGTGACCAACTACGGCGAGTGCTGGCAGAGCCTGCATGGCCCGACTGATCTGGAGCCGTGCGTTCAGCCCGTCGTCGTGCCCGCCGAGTTCACCGTTCGCCTGAACTTCGAGTTCGACAAGTATCGGATCGATAACATCGTCAATGACAACGAGCTGCGTCGCCTGGACGACTACATCGCCAACGTCAACGCGACGGAAGCGCGCGAGCAGATCTCGCTGACCGGCCACACGGACGCCAAGGGCTCCGAGGCTTACAACTATCAGCTCGGCATGCGTCGTGCGCAGACCGTGCAAGAGTACATGATCAGCCGTGGCGTTCCCGCCGAGGACATCGTCTCGGTCGATAGCCGTGGCGAACTCGACATGCTGCCGGGCGTCGATATCTACTCGGTTGAGCAGCGTCGCGTGAAGATCAACGCGCAGTAAGCAAGACCCTGGATCCTCGGCGTGGCGTCGGCAGACGGGCGCAGCGGCGAGGATCTGGTAGAGGTGCCCGCCCCCTGCCGGGTGATCGGCGCCGACAATTCTCACGACAATCCTTGAACGTAGCGGGATCCCGGCTAGCCGTTGGATCTCTTTGGGTCCGATGAACCTCACCCCCCCGACTGGGGTTCATGGGAGGGCCGATCACGCACTGCGTGATCGGCCTTTTTTTGTTGCTCGCTCGCGGCAGTGGATTAGAATCCCGCGTGTTCGGCTCAAGTTCGAGCATGCCTCCCGCGCTTGGGCATTCCCGGATGGCGTGCCTCTGAGGCTGGATGGGAGCTCAGTTGGCTCGAAATCATGTAGCATGAACGCCTCCCTCTGGAAGACGAAAGGCAGAGGGCGCCGCACTCCCGCCCGGATGGCGAAATTGGTAGACGCAAGGGACTTAAAATCCCTCGACTTCGGTCATGCCGGTTCGACCCCGGCTCCGGGCACCATCTTAAAAATCAATCGTTTGGCCGGATGGCTTCTGATAGCCGCATGGTTTTCAATCCTCTCCTGAGCCAAATCTGAGCCAAGACTTCCAAAAAACTGCGCTAAACTTGTGTCGTGCGGTGCTGTTCTGAGCCCACAAACGACGAAGCCTCGGGGTGCTGAGAACACCGCGAGGCTTCTGACCAAGACCAACCTAGTGCAGAGGTTCGGCAATGGCTCCATCCGATTGTAGCCGACCGGACTTCGGGAGTCCGGTTCCATGGCATCCATCCGCAAGCTGACGGACGGCAGGGCGAAACCCTGGCAGGTCCGTATCACCCGCAAGGGGCAGACCCTCCCACCCAATTACTTCCGCACCAAGACCGAGGCCAAGGGTTTCGCCGCCAAGGTCGAGGCCGACTTTGACCGCTGGAGCAAGGTGCTCGGGGGCGAGCTGCGAAAGCATACCCTAGCCGACCTGATCGACCGCTACATGCAGGTCCATGACGGGAAGGATCACAACCTATCGTCCCGGCTCGGCTGGTGGAGGGATCGCTATGGGGACGTGACTCTGGCTGAGTTCACCGCCGACACCGCGCGCGAAGCCTTGGCCAGCCTGGAGATGGAGCGAGTTGGTCGCGGCTCTCACCCGGCCGGGGAGAACAGCAAGCCGCGCAGTGGCTCGACCATCAACCGCTACAAGTCGGCCTTGAGTGCCTGTTTCAAGGCGGGGCTCGACCGGGGATGGTATGGGCTCAAGGACAACCCGTTTGCGGGAGTGCGCCAGCGCAAGGAGGGTAGTAGCCGGTTCGGTCGGTGCCTCGAAGACGACGAGCGTGCTCGGCTGCTCGAAGCCTGCGATCAGTCATCGACCTGGCCGGATCTCGGGCTCTTCGTCCGGCTAGCTCTGGCGACCGGTGCCCGTCGAGGCGAGCTGCTCAAGCTCGAATGGCGCGACGTGGACCTCAAGGGCGGATCGATCCTACTGCGCGCCACCAAGAACGGCGATGACAGGCGCGTCCCGCTGCTCGGAGACGCGCGCTTACTCCTCGAAGCCCGCGCCAAGGTCCGCAAGCTGGACGACATGCGCGTCTTTCCTGGCGGATCAGCCGGCGAGGAAGCCAACGTCGAATACGCATGGCGCAAGGCAAAGGAATCCGCCCAGGTTGAGACCCTGCGAATCCATGACCTTCGCCATTCCTGCGGTTCCTATCTGGCCAGAGCTGGGGCGTCCGCCTTCCAGATTGCCGCGATCCTCGGGCACCGCTCCGGCCCAGGGCTCACCGCGCGCTATGTGCATCTGGTCGCGGAGGACTCCCGAGGGCTCATGGAAAGCGCCTTGGCTGGTGTGCTCGGCGGGAGGGCGGCTGAATGAGCCGCCGACCCGCCAAAACTCTACTGAGAGACGCGATCAAGAGACTTGTAGGCGCCACCAAGCCTCCTCTAAGCCGCGAGGCTTTGGCGATAAGGGAGTCGATCAGGAAGGCGCCAAAGCCAAAGGCTCGGCCAGTGGGATATGTGCCGATGCTCACGCCGCAGATGTGCGCCGAGATCAAATCCGCCGCAGATGTGGCTGATTTGATCGCCGTGCTTGAATCGTGGGGCTGGGTTGATTTATGGCTGACCATGGCGACTACCCCGCGCCAAGGTCGCAAGAACACATCGCCCGAGGCCGCGCGAGAATTGCACGCGCTCGGATCTCTATGCCTGGCTCATGGATATTCCGAGATGCCCGAGGGACTGCGGTCTTTTCTCGCGAGCACGCTGATGGGGGTCGCGCAGGGTCAAGACGCCAGCACTGCGATGCACGTCAAGCGGCGCGCCGGGGTTTCGCTGGACCCTATCGACCAGCTTTGGTGGGAGCACCGCGTGGCTGCGCAGGTCGGGCTCCTTGTCGATCATCTACTGATGTCGGAACCTGATGCCAATGAGGTTGTTGCCGAATTGCTGCAAGGCGGGATTCGCGAAATAGACGCTCCCATGGTCAAGGTTTACTGGAAAAGGCATCGCGACCGACGAAGGGCTTTATCTCTCGCGCCATGCGAAACGAAATAGCCGGGTTTCATTTCGCGATTTCTCCGGCACGATTCCCGACACTGCGCCTCACACAACAACCCGTGAGGCGCAAAGATGACTCTACCCTCCGCACCCGCCAGCACCCCGCTGGATCTATCCGACATCACCCAGCTATCTGATTTCATTCGCGAATGCGAAAAGAATGGGATCGCGACCAAAGGCCAGCTCCAATGGTGGCTGAGGTTCCGCGCCGTAAACGGGCTCCTCGCATCCGGCGCGATCGTCGAGCGACGCATCAATCCGAAAGCCAAGAAAGCGATGCTGTTCGTGGTTCGTCCTCGCTTCGTTGCTTGGTTGTCGCAGTGCGGCACCCAGGCTGCGTGAGGGAGCGCGAGATGAGCAGCAAATCCAGACAGATCCGCGCTGAAAGGCGCGCGAAACGAACAGAGCGATGGGCCAGAAACGAAAGCGCCCCGCGAGTAACCGGCTCGCGAGGCGTTGCAAAGGACTCGATTCAAGGCTTATCGTGTAACGCAGATGACGCTGAAAGGCGCCGTCACCGGGGACGCCAATCCCCGGCATAAAGACCGAAGCAACCGGTCACCGACGCGACTGAAAGTATACCCGAGGAGCGCCCTCAGTGCGCCCGCTCGCTCGCGTCGCCCTGCCCGATAGCTCGGTCTCCATCCATCAGGAGATCGACACATGAAAACCCGCAATACCCCGTTCATGGCAATGCCGGTCCTTGGACCGGACGTGCATCTTTTCGCCGTTGCCGCCGACATCCCCACAAGCCTGGCAATCAACACCGCCGGCGCGATGCTCAACACCGCTATCGAGACCCTTCGCGGCGCCGTGGTCGATATGGAAGCGACCCACGAGGCAAGTCAGGCATGGGCATCCCTCTATATCCTGACGCAAGTCGCCGCGTTGGTGGAATCGGTCACGCTTGATGTCGAGTGCGCGTCACATGACACCGCGCACACCGCGCGACTCCAGGCACTCGCCGACGTCTGGAACGGCGGGATCATAGACGACCGCCTGTGGGATGCGATCTGCGGCGCCATGGCCCGCGATGGCTGCCCTGAGCTGAACACCCAGGAGGGCGCGCACTGATGAGCAGCCCCCAAGGACCGGGGGCTTCGGCCCCCGCCGTCAACCTCGACACCCCTCCGCCCGATGTGCGGGCGCAGATGGCCTTCCAGGCGCCCGCAGACTCGTTCGAGCCTCCAGCGCCAGACCGGGCGGCGACCTGCACCGGCTGCGGCGCCGACTTCAAACCGCCACACGCCGCACCAGACGCGACGCTGTGCCATGACTGCTACGAGGCACGAAAACGCGCCCTGGCGGATCTGCCGCATACCGCCAATGGCAAGTGGCTCGACATTCTCCCGGCGCTCGGGGTCGAGCGCGAGCGGCTTCGCGATGAGCATGGTCCATGCCCTGGCTGCGGCGGGACTGATCGCTTTCGCTTCGACGACAAGGACGGGCGCGGGACATGGGTCTGTGGTGGCGGTGGAGACCGCCAGACGGGCGACGGGTTCGATTTGCTGTCTCACGCTCTGGGGCTCGACAAGCATGATGCCTATCTCGCCGTGGCGGAGCATCTAGGCGTCATCGGCTCGGGACCGATCATTCAGCCAACACCCGCCGAGATCGCCGAGCGCCAGCGCCAAGCCGACGAACGGGCGGCACGGGACGCCGAGGATGCCGCTCGCCAGCAAGCCGAGACCGCGAGGAAGGCGGCGGTGATCTGCGATGAATCCGTTGCGGCAACGGAAAATCCGTATCTGACACGGAAAGGCGTTGCGGCAACGGAAACCCTACGGCAGATCGAGACGGACACCGCCGCCAAGATCCTTGGGTATCACCCGACGGCCAACGGTAAACGGCTGACGGGCTCGCTGCTAGTCGTGCCCCTGCATCGCAACGGCGAGCTGGTGAGTCTGGAGCTGATCGACGCCAGCGGGACCAAGGCCGCACTGAAGGGCAAGGGCACCAAGACCGGCGCCTACTGGGCCGCTCAACCGCTCGATGCCATCGAGGGCACCGTCATCGTTGGCGAGGGTGTCAGTACCGCGCTATCGATCCGGATGGCAACCGGGCTACCTGTAGTCGCGGCGCTGTCGGTGTCGAACTTCGCCAAGACGATTTCTGCCATCCACGCGGGCTACAAGCGGCTGCGTCCGATCCTGGCGGCTGACCTGGACAAGCAGACCGGCGAGCCGATCGAGGCGGCGGTGAAGGCGTCTAGGCAGTTCAGACCGCATATCCCGTTAGTGACGCCAGACTTCGGACCCGACCGGCCCGAGGGCGCGACCGACTTCAACGACTTGCACCAGGCGCTCGGGCTGGAGGCCGTGCGGGAGCAAATCGAGGCGCAATGGCTGAACGATAGAGCCGCCAGCAATGACGCGGCGAGCGAAGCGGCTCAGGGAGTTTTGCCGCCGATAGCCGAGCTTATCGCGACTGACGAGGAACTGGAGAACGCACGGCTGACGCCTCGCTGCATCGTCGAAGACCACACCTACGCCGATGCGGCTCAGATCGTAGCGCCCGGCGGCACCGGAAAGACCACTTTGCTGATCCATGAAGCCATCAGAATGGCGCTCGGGATGCCGCTCTATGGGCTCACCGTCACATCGCCCGGCTGGACCTTCATCGTGACCGCAGAGGACAAGCGCGAGCGGCTTTTGGCGCGTCTGCGGGAAATCATCAACACCATGCAGCTCTCACCCAGCGAGCGCTCGACGGCAATCCGCTCGGTGCGCATCTGGGACGTGTCCGGTCTGTCCTTGAAGCTCGTTCGGGCGCATGACGGCAATGTCATCCTGACCAAACTAGCCGATCAGATCGTCGAGGCGTGCAAGGATGACCCGCCGGCCGTCATCATCTTCGACCCCCTGGTGTCCTTTGGCGCGTCCGAGGGCATGGTGAACGACAACGAGCAAGGGCTCGTGACGGCTGCTCGGCGCATTGTGAACGGCCTCGATTGCTGCGTCCGGCTGGTGCATCACACCGGAAAGGCCAACGGGCGAGAGAAGACGCTCGACCAGTACAGCGGGCGCGGCGGCTCCGCCCTGGCGGACGGCTCGCGCATGACGACCGTGATGCAGACATGGGCGCCTAGCGATTCTGGCGGTCTTACGCCGCCCTATGGATGCACCCCGGACAAGGACTCAAGCATTTCGATCCTGGCGCGCGCCAAGCTCAGCTATGCCAAGCCAAACCTACCGCTGATCTGGGTCAAGCGCACCGGATGGCGCTTCGAGCATTTCGTTGAGGCGCCGAGAGACAAGGGCGAGATCCGCGCGAGCAAGGCCGACCAGCTTGAGCGGTTCCTGATCTCGGAGCTGAAGAACGGAATGCGTCACACCAAGAGCACGCTGGAGGATCTTCGGGCCGACATCAACATGACGCGCGCGGAGCTTCGAGGCGCGCTTGCGACCCTGCAAGCCTCCCATCGTGTCTACGATGCGGACCTATCGGACGACGAGAAGCAAGGGCGCCGCAAGACCTACTTGCACCCCGCAGAGTATTCCGCCGACTTTTCCGACGACGGCGGCGAAATACCCCCCCAAGACTGCCCCGTCTCAGGCACCCCCGATACCCCCTTCAATATCGCCGCCGCCCTAAGGGAAAAAAACGGCGGCGATATTGCCGCGCCGTTCTTTCCCCAGTCCCCTTCGCATTCCGCCGGCGGGATTGGCGAATATGCGGCGGAATTGGCGGAATTGGCTGATAGCGACGACCGGGAGGCGTTCTAAATCATGGATGCCGCTCAGATTCGCAACGACCTGATGACTGCCGGCTTCACCCTGGATGTCGAGCGCGAGCGGCTGATGGTGTCTCCCGCCAGCCGTTTGACCAAGGTGCAGCGCGAGCTGATTCGCGAGAACAGAACCTCACTGGTCGAACTGCTGACCCAGGCCGCCAACGACACCAGTCCAGCCCGGAGCCGCTGGCTCATCACCCTGCTGGACGGCACCCGCTGGAGCATCTCGCGCACACCGCCCTCGACCCTGGCCGAGCTTCAAGCCGAGTACCCAGGTGCTCGGATCGAGCCGGAGGCGCTGTGCACGGCCGCACCGGCGCCTGTCTCGCGCTACCTCGACACCGATCGCCGCCAGTGCTCCGACTGCTCGGAGCTGGCCCGCGATGGCGCCTGTCAGGCCGCTCGTCGCGGCGCGCTGCGACAGACCTCGCGATCGTATGCACCCGACCCTGAGACCCTGCACCGCTGCCCTGCGTATCTCCCAGGTCCAGCCGATCCCGACCGCCGCCCAGGGCGTGAGCGCTGGCCGAACCTGGCGAGACGATTTCTCGTCACTGATGCAAATAGGGGAAAAGCCGCATGACCAATTCACGGGGAACCGAGGGAACCGCCAGCGTCAGTCCGAAGGCCGAGCTGGAGGCGCGCCAGTCTGCGCCAGTTCGGAACTGGACAGCTCTGGCCAGATAGGAACCCGATCGCGCCCGCTGGCGCGGGCTCAGGGCGGCTCCTGCGAGCTGTGAGCATGGTTCGATGCAGCCCTGGTCGAGCTGCGCCGCATGGGCGGAGATGTCGCGCTTCAGGATCTCAAGGGCTTGATCGGCTTTCGGCTTGGGAAGGCCAGTGAATACCGAATCGGTCTTGGCAACAAAATTGTTGGCAACGTGCTCCGTCGAATGCTTCCGATCCGACTCGATCGCCGTCAGCAGTCCTTTGACGCGCCATTTCAGCAACGGCCTTGGTCTGCGACTTATTGAGTCGCTGCGCCATGGCGAATTGCTGCACGTCGTCGGAGGTGAAGATGAGTGGGAGGTCGTTGTCGGTAAAAGACCGCCGCTCTTTTTGCTTGGGCAAGCCGCTGAAGATGGAATCGACCTTACCCATAAATTTATGGGTAACGTACTCCGTCCCATTCCGCCGATCCGACTCGATCGCCGTCAGCAGTCCTTTGACGCGCCATTTGGGATCATCGATTTTTGCGAAGGCGCGGTATTCGTCTCCGAAGGCGATCATCAGCTCGGCGTCGATCAGCTCGGCCAGGGCGCCGACTTCCTCGAATCCGTCTATGCCGTCATCGTCGATCCGCCAGCGTCTGAATTGGACGCTATCAAGCAGGCGCGCGAATCCAACGAGGCATCGGAAACCGTTGTCCCGACAACCTTTGTCGATGATGCGGAACTGGTGTGGCGGCTGGTTGAAGTCCCCGGCAACACCCAAGAGCAAATCGCGCAGACGATGGGATGGAATACCCGCGTGGATGTGGCGCGCTATAAGGCGCTGCGGGTGCTGAAAGAGGCTGGCGCTTGGGATCAAGCGATTGTACCAACGTTTTCGTTTTTTGGTACAAGCCAAGATTTAGATGATGGTACAGACGCTGTACCAATTGGTACAGCGTCGCCATTCACCGAAGGCTTGCTCAGAAACATCCTCGACCTTCAGCCATACCAACAACTCGACCTGTGCCGCCTTCTTGCCAAGGGCAAGGGCCGCAAGGGTCACAAGTTCGGGAAGGCCGATTTCAAGGCTGGAGCTGAGCGCTACCGGGCGCTCAATGCGCTTGAGAAGGAAGCTGGCGCACGCTTGGCTGTCATCCCTGACGCCGAGCAGTACGGCCAATATCTGCGTTCTGTCATCAAGGCCATCGCGCTCGATGGTGGCAGGACTGACCTTGTACTCGGCGGCGAGCTTGTCGGCGGTCTGCGACTTCGGATCATTTTGATTTGAAGTGAGATCAGTCCGAGCCCCTTGCTTCTTCTCCATGCTGTACCGCTTCCCGCGCAGGTAGCTGGCCTGATCTGGGCGCAGGTTGCGCCGTCCGAAATTGTGGGCATTTGCACACTTTTTCCCGGCTCGACGAGCAGCGACGTTTGCGCTTCGTCCTGTTGCTTGGGCCGTCCGCACCGCTCGTTTTCCTTGTATTGCTTCAGGATCGCTTCGCGATTGCCACGCGCTCGACGTTATCGAAGTCCTTGCGGATCTCGTTCTCGGCGTGCTGCGTCATTGAAATGGCGACGCAGGTCGCGCCCTACCGCATTCGTGTACCAAAACCGCCGATCTGGCGGCTTCCGGTTCCGGCGCCGGACCTGAAGGCGCCCGAAATCGCGGAAATCGCACACAGAACATTTTTGGAGTCAACCGCACCGCTAAATCGGGAAAATCGCCCGATTGACCCGCCTAAACCGGCCTGAAAATACGCCTGCCCGATTTATTCAACGCAGGAAATTCGATGGCTACACCTCGCACCGGCCGACCGCGCGGCCGACCTCGCGGAACCGTCCGATCTCACGCTGGCGAGATCCGCAAAGCGATTCAGGAGCACGCGCCCAAGCTGGTCGCGAAGCTGCTTGAAGCGGCCGAAGCCGGCGACGTGTCAGCGGCCAACGCCTTGTTGGATCGCGTAGCGCCCAAGCTGCGTCCCGCCGCGTGCACCTTCGAGGTGAGCGTCACAGGGTCTCAGACCGAGCTTGGGCAGCGCC
>NZ_NRRF01000011.1 GCF_016583565.1 Thiocystis violacea
TCCCGCGGGCGGGCGGCCGGCCGCCGGTCGCGCCGGGGGACGTCCGCCGCCGCCATGCACGGAGACCCGCGCGGACGCATGCACGCCTCCGCGCGCGTCGGCCTCCTGGGTCATCAGGGCCAGACTGGTGAATGCGAGGGCCAGGGAGCCCATCAGGATGGATCGCTTGAGAACAGGCTTCATCGTGGGGGCTCCGTTAGGGTGTGGCGGGGGCGGCGTCGGCGGCGACGATGGTAATAGGGTGATCGTCCTTCGTGGGGGTGAAGGTGAAGACGGCATCCGCCGGACGGGCGTTGGTGTCCCAGGTCAGATTGGCCACGAACTGCGGCTCACCCGGAACCTCCTTGGTCGTGATCACATAGCGCAGCGGCAAGGGGGCGTCCCCTTGCGCGATCCAGATCTGCCAATCCACGTCCGCTTGGCGGAAGGCGTAGTGATCGGCCAACTGGCCCGAGATCCGGCTCGTGCCGACGGTCATGGCTTCTTGAATGCCCTCGGAGGCGTCTTCCGCGGCGCCCCAGTAGAAAAGGTCGACGAGCGGAAACTCGATGCCGAACTTGGCCTGGACCTTGTCGAGCACTTCGCGGATGGTGGGCGGGGCCGGGACCGAGGCGTAGTAGCGGGTCTCGGGCGCCACCAGGGTGAAGGTCTTGCCGTCGTAGTAGATCTCACGCGCCTTGCGGTCGGTCTCGACGTCGGCGCGCAGCCGGTCCGGGCGGCGCACCTGGAGTTCGACCGTCTTGGTGAGCTGGATCTTCTGACCGGAGTCCAGTACCTCGTCGGTCGCGTCATCGACCCGCACGCTGAAGGATTCGAGGGTGCGCAGATAGGCGCCCATGCGTCCCAGCGCCTGCATGGCCGCGGGGTCGATCACGGGCATTCCGGGGAGGTCGACGGGCTCCTGCGCCGGCGCTTCGGCCAGCACGGGGCTCGCGCCGGCGAGGCTCGCTAGGAGCAGCGCCGCCAGGGACGTGGCGAAGGGTTTCATGCGGTGGTCCTCTTCAGGGTTGCGGATCATGTGCGCGATTCCTTCGCCGTCGAATCCATGCCTTCAGACGTGGCGGCGCGAAAACGCTCCACCGCCAGGGGGAGATTGAAGATCAGCCGCTCGCGGCCCAGCGTCTCGCCGAGCGGGGAGCGCTGCACCATCGCGAGCACCTCGGGGTTGAGCGCCACCAGCCACAGCTGGGCGCCGCGCTCGCGCAGCCGCTCCTCGCCCTCGGTGAGCATCTTGAGCGCCGAGTACTCGATGTCGATCACGGCACTGAAGTCCATCACCAGCACTCGCGGCTCGGCGGCGTCGATCAGCGGCCAGACCTGCTCGCCGATGCGCTGGGCATTGGCGAAGAAGAGGCGCCCCTCGGGCCGCACCATCAGCAGTCCGGGGAAGGTCTCGTCGTCCGGGTGAGCGTCCGATCTTGGCCGGAAAACCTCGGTGCCCGGCTTGCGCCCGAGCACATAGAGGCGCGGATGCGCGGCCTGATAGGCCAGGGAGACCAAGGAGACGATGATGGCCACCAGGATCCCCTTGAGTGTCCCGAGTACGACCACGCCGGCGAAGGCGGCCAGCGCCCAGAGGAACTCCATGCGCCGGATTCGCAGGATGGCGAACAGCTCGGCCGGCTGGATCAGCCCGATCGAATAGACGATGACGACGGCCGCCAGCGTCGCCTGCGGCATCAGGCCCATGAGGGGCGCGAGCAAGAGCAGGGTGGCGACGGCGGCCGCGGCCGTCACCAGGCCGGCGATCTGGGTGCGCGCGCCGGCGCGCCGGTTCACCGCCGTCTGCGAGGTGCCGCCACCGCCCGGCATGGCGCCGAAGAGACCGCCGGCGACGTTGCCGAGCCCGGTCGCCACCAGCTCCTGGTTGGGCACCGGGCGCGGCTCGCCCCGCCCGGCGAAGGCCCGCGCGGCGGCGATGGTTTCGGTGAAGCTCATGAGCGCGATGCCGAGCGCGCCGGGCCACAGCTGCTCGACCAGCGCCAGGTTGGGCAGGCTCAGGGCGGGCAGACCCTGGGGGATGTGGCCGACGATCGCCACGCCCTGGTCCTGCAGCGCGAGCAGCCCCGAGACGGCGATGCCGAGCGCGACCGCGACCAGCGGCGCCGGGGCGCGCGGGGCCAGGCGCTCGATCCCGAGCAGGATGGCCAGCATGGCGACGCCGACCGCCAGGGTCGCGAGCGAGGTCTCGGGCAGGTGCGCGACGAGCGCGAGGAAGTCGCGCAGGAAGCCGGTCTTCTCGATATGGATGCCGAGCAGCTTGGGCACCTGATCCAGGATGATGACCAGCCCGATGCCCGCCTTGAACCCGGTCAGCACCGGCTCCGAGATGAAGCTGGCGACGACCCCGAGCCGCAGCACCGCGGCCAGGATCAGCATGACCCCGACCAGGACCGCGAGCGTCGCCGAGGCCGTCAGCAGCGCCGTCGGATCCCCGTTCGGCACCACCAGCGCGAGCTGGGTGCCGGTGAGGATCGCGAGCGTCGTGGTGGTGGTGACGCTGAGCGGCCGCGAGGTGCCGAGGATGGCGTAGATCACCAGGGGGACGAAGGCGGTGTAGAGCCCCACCTCCACCGGCAGCCCGGCGATGGTGGCATAGGCCATGGCCTTGGGGATGACCACGGCGGCGGTGGTCAGGCCGGCAACCAGGTCCAGACGCAACCACTCCGGTTGGTAGCCGCCGAGCCAGTCGCGCATTGGGATGGCACTCATCGCGGATTCACTCCGAAAGCTCGCCGGGCTCGTTGGGGACGCCCTCCGGAAGCAGGAAGGGCGTGGCGAAACTGAGCGGCGTCATCATGAGCGCCCCGCCGCCCGGCCGGCCGATCTCCGCCTGGACGTAGAGGCGATCGAAGAGCGCGTCCGCCTCGGCCGCCGCCACGACGATGCTGACCAGTCGCACCAGCGTCGGCTCCGGGAGCGTGCCGCGACGCGCGCTGGTCTCCCGCAGCACGGAATGACCACGGCAATAGACGGAATTCGCCCGTATCACGCCCTGCCGGTCGCGCAGCCATCCCAGCAGGCGCCGCTCGCTGCCGTCGTCGGGGAGGATGCAGGAGATCAGCTTGGCCGCGCCGCCGGGAACGGGGTTCAAGGGCTCGGGGGCGCTCATGAGGTCGTCTCCTGCCCCGGCACCCGCGCCAAGACCTCGCGCGGGATGTAGGTCGCGAGCCGCTCGACGGGTGTGATGTAGGCCAGACCGGCGCCGGGGCGGCCGAGGTCGGCGGCGTGGTACACCGCCTCGAAGACCACCTCCTGGTAGTCGCTCGCGACCAGGATGCTGACGACATCCTTCTCCGCCTCGATCGCGATGCCGAGCAGCCCCAGGCGCTCGCGCGGTCCGATGCCGCGGGCGTGGTAGACGAGCGCCCCGGCCGCGCCCATCGCCTGGGCGGCCTGGATGACGGCGTCGCCGCGCCCGGCCTCGACGATGCAGGTGATGAGCGCCACGTCGGTCAGATAGGTGATCTTGTCGTCGTTCATAGCGGTGACTGAGCCTCCAGCGCTGAATGAGTGGCCGGCTCGCGACGGGCCGCGCGCGCTTGCCGCCAGAGGTGCAGGCGCGCCCAGAGCCCGGTCAGCAGCACGCTGATGATGGGGCCGATGGAGGCCAGACAAAGGATGCCGAAGCCTTCGACGGCGTGCGTCGCGTTCCCCAACCCGAGCCCCATCGCGAGCACCAGGGGCACGGTGATCGGCCCCGTGGTGACACCGGCGCTGTCCCAGGCAACGTTCACGAACTCCTCCGAGGACACCAGGGTCAGGGCGGCGGCGAGCAGATAGGGCGGGACGATCAGCCATACCAGCGGCAGGTCGAAGACCAGCTTGGTCAGGCCCAGGGCGATCCCGCAGGCGACCCCGACCGACACCGCCAGGATGAGCGTGCGCTTCTTGAAGAAGCCGTTGGTCAGCTGCTCGGCGGTCACGCCCAGGGCGTTGAGCGCCGGCTCGGCGATGGTGGCGCCGAAGCCGAGCACCCAGGCGAAGACCACCGCGAGCGTGAGTCCGACCCCATAGCGATAGAGCGGCGAGCCGTCCGCGCCGGGGATCTCCATGAAGGCCGCCGGCACCAGGGAGCCCGCGCTCCCGCCGAGCGCCGAGAGCCCGTAGGTCAGCCCCAGGTTGAACAGGCACATGCCGATCACCGTCAGCGCGATGCCGAGCCCGATCTCGCGCGGGCGCGGCAACGCCTCTTTCAGCACCAGCTTCAGGATGACGAGCAGGAAGAGCACCAGCGGCAGGATGGCGCGGATGCCCATCAGCACCTCGGCGCCGGGGCTGCGGGCGTACCAGGCGAGATGCTCCGTGGACGCGCTTGCAACCGTGGTCGCGGCGGCGAGGATCTCCGCCGGCGTGACGGTTCCGGCGACATAGAAGGTCAGCAGCAGGACGCCGATGATGGGGAAGAGCGAGGCCAGGGTCACGATGCCGAAGCCGGACAGACCCGAGTCGCCCCGCCCGGCGGCGGCCGCGATGCCGATGCCGAGCGAGAGCACCAGCGGCACCGTGACCGGCCCGGTGGTCACGGCCCCGGCATCCCAGGCGAGCCCCAGCACCTTGGCCAGCTCCGGCTGGCTCGCGCCATAGAGCGTCAGCCCAAGCACCGGGACCAGCGAGGCGTAGATCAGGGGCTTGAGGCTCCAGCCGTACAGAAAACGCAGGGTGCCCAGTACCGCGGCGAGCCCGACGCTGGCCCCGATGACCAGCACCAGCACACCGGACCAGGGGTTGAGCAGCGCCCAGAGATAGGGCGCGCGCTCGGGCGAGACGTTCTGCCCCGCCGCCTGGAGCGCCCCGATCGCGGGCTCCGCGAAGGTCACGCCGATGCCGAGCAGTAGCGTGATGAGTAGCACCAGGGGCAGCGGCGACTTGCGCGGCAGGCGATGCCCGATCAGCTCGCCGAAGGGCATCAGACCCAGCTTCAGCCCCTCCATGAAAAACATCAGACCCAGGATCACCGCGAAGAGCCCGCCGGTGACCAGCCAGGAGTCCGCGATCAACTGGCGCAGGATGAGGATTTGAAAGAGCGCGAGATAGACCGCCAGTGGCACCACGGCCTTGAGCTGATCCAGGAAGCGCACCGAGACATAGGGCCGCAGCAGACGCGCGACCTCGTCCGGATGCAGCCGGATGGGGCCGGTCGCGGGCGCGGGCAGCGGGCGGCCGCGCGCATCGCGACCCGCGGACGGGATGATGGCGTTGAAGCTCAGCTCACGCCGCCCGGCACCGATGGCGCGGAGATAGTCGGCGTAGCGCGCCTGGTTTTTCGTCACGCTCATGACCTGTCCTCGCGGGCATCGGAAGGGAAGTCCTGGAGCAGTCCATAGGCGCGCCGCGCGGCCTCGATCACCTCGATCCCCGCGCGGGACGCGATCTCGTCGAATCGGATCAGCGGCGGCTGCAGCGACAGCTCCATCGCCGCGATCAGGGTCTTGCAGGCATCGGAGGCCAGATAGCGGTTCAGCTCCGATTGCGATGTCCATTCCTCAACCAACATGATGGCATCTGGCTCCTCGGCATCATGATAGAGCAGGCAGCCGAGGCAGCCAGGTGTCACACGTGTCGGTTCAAGGAGTGCTCGGACGGCCTTCAGGACGTCGTCGCGGCAGGATGGCGCGATCAGGACGCTCAATGAAAATCGGATCATTGGACCGGAGGACACTCGGATGGACCATGCGAGTGCTAGAGCAAGAACGCAGCCAACGCTGATGTGGTCCGTCGAGCGGTCGGCACCGTCCAGCAAATCAGCGACTTGAAGAGACCGTCTGCCCATTCCACCAACCGCAGGGTTGCCCGAGACTCCGATATGTCGGAGTTACCACGAAACGTTGGGCGACTCTCGTGCGCCGTGCATCCCCCAAGGGGGTAGTCTTCAACCTGACACGGATAGGAGGCATCGCGGTCTTGACGCGGTGCTCCGAGAATCATCTGGAAGCCGAATGCCGAGGGTGAATGTGATGTTGAACCTGACACTGGCACTGGTCGTCGCGGCCCTGCTGGTTTGGGCGTATGCGCATTGGCCGCCTGTTGCGCTGCCTCTGGATGCGAGCGCGGATCACCTGCTCGTGCTCAAGTCCGAGCGCAAGCTCAGGCTCTATCGTGGTCGGGAGCTGCTGCGCGAATATCGGGTTTCGCTGGGCTTCGCGCCCCGCGGCGCCAAGGAGCGCGAGGGTGACGGCAAGACGCCCGAGGGGCGCTATGTGATCGACTACCGCAACCCCAACAGCCGTTTCTATCGGTCACTCCACATCGCCTATCCGACGGCAACCGAGGTCGCACGCGCGCAGGCGAAGGGGGTCTCGCCGGGCGGCATGATCATGATTCACGGGCTGCGCAATGACCGCGGCTTCTGGGGGCGATTGCACCGTCTGCGCGACTGGACGGCGGGATGCATCGCCGTCACCAATGCTGAGATGGCGGAGATCTGGCGCCTGGTCCCGGACGGGACGCCGATCGAGATTCGGCCCTAGCGCTTTGTCTTGCGGGGCGGGCGAGGGACGATCTTGACCGTTTTCACGCCATTGTCGGAGGTCTGGATGATCTCGATGGGGTGATCATGCAGCTTGAGGCTGGTTCCTGGCTCCGGGATGGTCTCCAGATACTCCAGGATGAGGCCGTTCAGGGTCTTTGGACCTGTCGTTGGCAGCTCCCAGCGCAGCGCGCGATTGAGGTCGCGGACGCTGATGGCACCGTCGATCAGGAGGCTGCCATCTTCGGTGCGATGGACGTCGCCGATGCTGTCGGATGGATCGGTCGTGAACTCGCCGACGATCTCTTCGAGCAGATCCGTCAGCGTAATGAGGCCCATGAAGTCGCCGTACTCATCGACGACGATTCCGATCTGTTGCTTGCGGCGTTGGAAATTGAGGAGCTGTTGATAGAGCGCCGTGCCCTCGGGCACGAAATAGGGCTCCTGAGCGATCTCGCGCAGACGTGTCCGATCCAGGCCCTGTTCGAGCAAGGCGTGCAGGGCGTTCCTGGCATGCAGGATGCCGATGACGTTGTCGATGCTGCCGTCATAGAGGGGCAGGCGGGTGTAGCTGGTGTTGCGGATCGTGTGGAGGATCTCATCCTGGTCGTCCTGGATGTCGATACCTTCCACGTCGTTGCGCGGGATCATGATGTCTTCAACGGTGGCATGCTCCAGGTCCAGGATGGCCAGGAGCATGGAGCGGCTGCGTTCGGGGATCATGGCGCCAGCCTCGCTGACGACGGTACGCAACTCCTCTCGGCTGAGATCGGTACCCTGGCCGCCCTCGGGCACGATGCCAATCAGCTTCAGCAGCCCGTTGGTGAAGAAGTTCACGAGCCAGACGAAGGGGTAGAGCACCTTCAGCAGCGGGGCGTAGATATAGGCCGCGGGGAAGGCGAGCCGCTCCGGGTGCAGGGTCGCGTAGGTCTTGGGTGCGACCTCGGCGAAGATCAGGATCACCAGGGTCAGGATCCCCGCCCCCAGACTGATGGCCCCCTCGCCGCCGATGCGCAGCGCGATCACGGTGGCGATGGACGCGGCCATGATGTTGACGAAGTTGTTGCCGAGCAGGATGAGCCCGATCAGGCGGTCTGGCCGATCCAGCAGTCTGCGTGCGATCCGGGCGCCACGGTTGCCTTGATCGGCCATGTGCCGCAGCTTGTAGCGGTTGATGGTCAAGAGCGCGGTCTCCGAGCCCGAGAAGAAGGCCGAGAGATTGATCAGGACGAAGAGCGCGAGAAAGAGGCCGGGTAATGGCAGTTCGTTCACGGAAAGCCGATGGGTGGCTGAAGATTGGCCCATTCTAGCGAAACGGGGCGCCCGCCGCGAATGGGTGGCCGCTTCTGGAGCGCGGGGATCTGGTCACTTGCAGTTCCCTGTGAGTCGGGCATACTCCGGCCCTTTTTCGACAGGGGCTCACGATGTTCAAGAATGCTCGATTCTACCGTTTGGATACGCCGTTCGGTCTGGATGCCACTGAGCTGGAGGAGCGCCTGGGTGGACGGCGGTTCCGCCCCTGCGGGCCGGTGGAGACGGCGACCTTGGGCTGGGCCGCGCCCTTGGGCGAGGAGACCGCCGCGCTCGTCCATGCGGTGAGCGGCTGCTTCCTCATGTGCGCGCGCAAGCAGGAGCGTCTGCTGCCGTCCGCCGCCGTGGCGGAGGCGCTCGATGAGCGCGTCAGCGAACTGGAGGCGGGAGAGGCGCGCGACGTGGGCCGCTCCGAGCGCCGCCGGCTGCGTGAGCAGATCGTCACCGAGATGCTGCCGCGTGCCTTCACCCGCTCGCGCCGAACCCAGCTCTATGTGGATACCGAAGCCGGTTGGCTGGTCGTGGATGCCGGGAGCGAGAAGCAGGCCGAGGAGATCGTCTCGCTGCTGCGCGAGACCCTGGAGAGCCTCCCGGCGAAGCTGCCGGCCCCGGAGAAGACCCCGGCGACGATCATGACCTCCTGGCTCCTGGATGGCACCGCCCCGGACGATTTCGTCTCCGGAGATGCCTGTGAGCTGCGCGACGCCGAGGACAACGCCAGCGTCGTCCGCTGCAGCGGGCAGGATCTCTCCAGCGATGAGATCCTCAATCACATGCGCGCCGGAAAGCGCGCGACCAAGCTTGCCCTCGAGTGGGACGAGCGACTGAGTTTCACCCTGGCGGACGATCTCTCCCTCAAGCGTCTGCGGGTCGGCGAGGCCCTGCTCGAAGAGCTCGACGGTGACGACCTCGACCCCGCGATGCGGCTGGATGCGGAGTTCGCCATCCTGGCGCTGCAGATGCGGCAATTGATCGCCAGGCTCGACGAGGTGTTTGGCTTGGCGCCACGGGAGATCTGACGAGCTTCGGGCTTGAGTCCAGCGTAGCCCGAGGGCGCGCCGCGAGGCGCGTCCGTCTGACACCTGACACCTGACAACTCGCCCCGCGCAGCGATGCGCTTGCCCCGCGTCTCAGACGCCGTAGAAGGCGCGATACCACTGGACGAACCGCGCGATGCCCTCCGAAACAGGGGTGTCGGGGTGATAGTCGGTGTCGCGCGCGAGATCCTCCACGTCCGCGTAGGTATCCGGAACGTCCCCCGGCTGCAGCGGCAGTAGCTCCATCTCGGCCTTCTTGCCCAGACAGTCTTCAAGTACCTGGATGTATTCCATCAACTCAACAGGCTTGTTATTGCCGATGTTGTAGAGCCGGTAGGGGGCTAGGCTGGTAGCCGCGTCCGGCGCAGCGCCGGACCACTGCGGATTGCCTTCCGCGACCCGATCGAGCACGCGGATGACGCCCTCGACGATGTCGTCGATGTAGGTGAAGTCGCGCCTGTGCTTGCCGTAGTTGAACACCGGGATCTTCTCCCCGGCGAGGATGGCGCGCGTGAACTTGAAGAGCGCCATGTCGGGCCGGCCCCAGGGGCCGTAGACGGTGAAGAAGCGCAGGCCGGTGGTCGGGAGCTGGTAGAGGTGGCTGTAGGTATGCGCCATCAGCTCGTTGGCCTTCTTGCTCGCGGCATAGAGGCTCAAGGGATGGTCCACGTTGTCGTGCACCGAGAAGGGCATCTCGGTGTTGGCGCCATAGACCGAGCTGCTGGAGGCATAGACCAGATGCTCGACGCCGTGGTGACGGCAGGCCTCGAGCACATTGGCGAAGCCGACCAGGTTGGTCCGCACGTAGGCCATGGGGTTTTCGATCGAGTAGCGGACCCCCGCCTGCGCGGCGAGATTGACGACGCGATCCGGGCGCTGCTCGGCGAAGACGCGGTTGAGCGCCCCGGTGTCCTCGATGTCCACCCGCTGGTCCTTGAAGGCCGGGTGGGCTTGGGTGCGGGCAAGCCGCGCCTCTTTCAGCCGAACGTCGTAGTAATCGTTGAGATTGTCGACTCCGATCACCGTATCGCCGCGTTCGAGCAGGCGCAGTGACAAGGCGGAGCCGATGAAGCCGGCGCTGCCGGTGACTAAGACCTTCATGAATGACTTCTCTGGATGAGTGCGTGTCTGGATGCGTGCGTGCGGTGATGTGTCAGAGCCGGCCGTCGACCTCGGCGCGTGGAAGCAGCGCCTTGACGTCGTAGAGGATGGCGCCGGGTTTGCCGAGGGCGCGGATGCCGGACGCGCCCATCGCAAGGAGCTGGCGGTGCGCGACGGCGAGGATGACGGCGTCGTAAGCACCCTGTTGCGGCTGAGCGACGAGCTGGATGCCATACTCGTGTTCGGCCTCCGCGGGGTTCGCCCAAGGGTCATGGACATCGCACCGCAGGCCATAGTCTTGCAACTCCGCGATGATATCCACGACGCGCGTGTTGCGCAGGTCGGGGCAATTCTCCTTGAAGGTCAATCCCAGGATGAGAATCCGCGACTCCGGGGTGATGGAGCGCCGGCGCGTCATGAGCTTGATGACCTGCCCGGCGACGTAGGCGCCCATGCTGTCGTTGAGCCGCCGCCCGGCGAGGATGACCTCCGGGTGATAGCCGATCTCCTGCGCCTTGTGGGTCAGATAGTAGGGGTCCACGCCGATGCAGTGGCCACCGACCAGACCCGGTCGGAAGGGCAGGAAGTTCCACTTGGTGCCGGCGGCCTCCAGCACCTCCAGGGTGTCGATGTCCAGCCGGTTGAAGATGAGCGCCAGCTCATTGATGAGGGCGATGTTCAGGTCGCGTTGGGTGTTCTCGATCACCTTGGCCGCCTCGGCAACGCGGATGCTGCTCGCAAGATGGGTGCCCGCGGTCACCACCGAGGCGTAGAGCGCATCGACGAACCGCGCGACCTCCGGGGTCGAGCCCGAGGTGACTTTCTTGATGGTCGTCAGGCGGTGCTCCTTGTCGCCGGGGTTGATGCGCTCGGGGCTGTAGCCGGCGAAGAAATCCTGGTTATAGGTGAGGCCCGAGTGCTCCTCGATGATGGGGATGCAGACCTCCTCGGTCGCCCCTGGGTAGACCGTGGACTCGAAGACCACGACGCAGCCAGGTCGGATGACCTCGCCCAAGAGACGGCTGGCCGCTTGCAGCGGACTCAAGTCGGGCTGACGGTGCGCGTTGATGGGCGTTGGGACGGTGACGATGTAGAGGTCGCAGGCCGCCAGATCCTCCGGGGCGTCGGCATAGGCCAGGTGGCGCGCCTGACGCAGCTCCTCGGGCTCGACCTCGAGGGATGAGTCGCGCCCCTCGCGCAGCTCGGCGATCCGGGCCGGGTTGACGTCGTATCCCAGGGTCGGATAGCGCTTGCCGAGCTCGACGGCGAGCGGGAGCCCGACATAGCCAAGCCCGATGATGGCGATCTTGACCCGACTCAGGTCCAGTTGAAACGAAGCGGCCACGCGGTGTTCTCCTTGATCGACGGCTGTTGCCGGGATTCTATCGGCCATCACCGTTGCGAACCAGCGCCGCGGCGCGCGCGCCACTGAGTGCCAAGGTAGCCGCGCCGAAGGCGGCCTCCGGCCGCGCGGCTGGCTCGACGGGGCAGCCGAGCCGGCGCGCGCGAATCCGTGTCCAGACCGCGTTGGCGGCTCCGCCCCCGACCGTCCTGACCCTGGTCGGGATGGCGGCGCCGAGTTCGGCCAGACGCGCGTAGCCTTCGGCTTCGATGTCCGCGATGCCTTCCAGGAGCCCCTGCAGGAAGCGGACGGGATCGGCCGGGCGCGGCTGAAGGCGCGGCTCCAGGTCCGGCGCCTGCCGCGGAAAGCGCTCGCCTCTCCCCGCAAGCGGGTAGTAGTCGAGACCCGTGTCGGTCTCGGGATCGATGGCGCGGCTCAACGCCTCCAGCTCGCCGTCGCTGAAGAACTGCCGCAGCACCGCGCCCCCGCTGTTCGAGGCGCCGCCCACGAGCCAATGGTCGCCGAAACGGTGACTGTAGACGCCATAGCGGCTGGCGTTGACCGGGTGCTCGGAGACGACCTTGACGACCAGCGTGCTTCCGAGCGAGGTGACGGCGTCGCCTGGGCGACTGACGCCAGCGGCGATGGCGGCCGCGGTGCTGTCGGTCGTCCCGGCGAGGACGGCGGTTTCGGGCGGGAAGCCGATGGCCGCCGCGACGGTGCCATCCAGTCTGCCGATGAGAGATCCGGGCGCGACGATTCGTGGCAAGGCGATCGTCTGCGGGACCAGGGTCAGCACCCAGCCGGGCCAACCCAGCCCTTCGACGTCGAAGCCCAGCTTCAGGGCATTGTTCCAGTCGCTGACGTCGAAGCATCCCGAGAGACGGCCGCCGATCCAGTCGGCCTGATGCAAGGCACGCGTGCCTGGCGCCGCCCCGAGCCTGTCGCCCAGGGCGATGAGCTTGGCGAGACTCGCGCTTGCGCCCAGCGCCGGAGACTGCGCCGGCGCGACAGGCGCGATCCGCGCGGCGGCCTCTGCCGCGCTCTGATCGTTGTACATGAGGGCTGGCCCCAGTGGCCGGCCGCGCGCGTCCGCCAGCAGCAGGGTCGCCGAGGTCGCGTCGACGCATAGGGCCGCCGGGGAATGGGAGCCGAGTCTGGCGGCCAAGGCGCCGAGGACCTGGCAGCTCGCTCGCCACCAGTGCTCGGGGTCTTGCTCGATGCGACCGGAGGCGGCTCTGGCGGGCGCGCGGATGGCGACTTCGGCGTGGGAGACCTCCCCACCCAGGGAATCGATCGCGATCGCCCGGCAGCCGGAGGTGCCGATGTCGAGTCCGACGAAGCAAGGCTGTCCCATGGCAGGCGTCCTCATCCTTTGTCAGTCCTCTGCGGGGTGGCGGCGCTGGCCGATTGCTCGATCAGCCAGCGCCCGAGTGCGCGGGTCGCGGGACCGGCGCCGGCCGGGTCGGCATAGACCAGATAGAGCGTCTCGGGGCGTGTGGCGCCTTGCTCCAGCGGTAGCGGCCGCAGCTCCGCGCGCGCCAGCTCGGTGGCGATGTGCGCCCGCGGAATCCAGGCGAACCCCAGGCCGCGCTTGAGGATGGCGATGGCGGTCAGCAGGTGCGAGACCGTCCAGCGCTCCTCGGCCTCCAGCCAACCGCTGTCGACCTGACGGAAGCGTCCGGTATCGCGGATCACGATCTGTCGGTGGGCGCGCAGATCCTCCAGGGTCAGGGGACGTTCGAGGCGATGCAGCGCATGGTCCGCGCGGGCGACGGCGAGGAAGTCCACCCGCACCAGCGGCTCGCCGAGAAAGCCCGGCGGGACCTGCCCGGTGATCGCCAGATCCACCTGGTGTTGGAGCAATGCCTCGCTGGTCCCGGAGAGCACCGTCTCGATCAGCTGCACCCGCGTCTGGGGTACCTCGGCGCCGAAGCGGGCGAGGGCGCCGAGCAGCGGATCCGGCGGCATCACGATCTCGACCGCCAGTCGGACCTGCGTCTCCCAGCCCTGGGCGAGCGTCGCCGCCAACTGCTCCAGACGCCGGGCCTCCTCGAGCAGGAGGCGTGCCCGCTGCAACAGCACCTGTCCCTGATCGGTGAGCAGGCTGCGCCGGCCCTGCGGGGCCAGCACCGTCACCGGTAGCTGCTCCTGCAGGCGCTTCAGGCTGTAGCTCACCGAGGACTGACTGCGCCGCAGTGCCTCGGCGGCGGCCTCGAAGCCGCCGTGATCGACCACCGCCCGCAGGGTGGCCCATTGCTCCAGGGTCGTGCGGGGAGGCTCGCTGGACATGGTTGATCAAGATATTCGATGGAATAGGCCAAGAATGAGCATAAATCGATTGCCTCATTGGATCTATCTTCATGCGCAAGCTCAGCACTCTCAAGCCCACCATCATCCCAATGCGAGGAATCGATCATGTCCCAGCTCCTGCACATCGACGCCAGTCTCTTCTCCAGCGACGGGGTCTCCTCGACCCTGGCCCGTGAGTTCGTGGAGCGCCTGCGCGCGCGGGATCCCAAGATGCGCGTCACCCATCGCGATCTCGGCCGCGCGCCGATCCCGCACCTGGACGCCGAGCGGCTCTCCGCCATCAATACCGCCGCCGCGCAGCGCACCCCCGCGCAGCAGCGCATCGCCGAGGAGGCGGACCGGTTGATCGCCGAGTTGCAGACGGCCGATCGTCTGGTGCTTGGCGTGCCCATGTACAACTTCGGGGTCCCGAGCGTGCTCAAGGCCTGGTTCGACCACGTGGCGCGCGCCGGGGTGACCTTCCGCTATACGGCGACCGGGCCGCAAGGGCTCCTCACTGGCAAGCGGGCGGTCGTCGTCACCAGTCGCGGCGGCCGCCATCGCGATCAGCCCACGGATACCCAGAGTGGTTACCTCACCACCATGCTGGGGTTCCTCGGGATCACCGACCTTGAATTCGTCTACGCCGAAGGACTGAATCTCGGTGAGACCGAGCGCCAGCACAGCCTGGCCGCGGCGACCCAGACCATTCAACAACTCGCCGCCACCTGAGCCTTCAACGGAGGAGTCGAGACCATGTCGACCATGACCACGCAGACCATGACCACGCAGACCATGACCATCGAACGCATTCTCACCGCCATGCCCGCCTCCGACGGTGACGGGGTCAAGCTCCACCGCATCGTCGGACCCGAGGGGATGCGCGGACTCGACCCCTTTCTGTTGCTCGACGACTTCAGCGCGGAGACGGCGGACGAGGCCATCGCCGGATTCCCAGCCCATCCGCACCGCGGCTTCGAGACGGTGACCTATATGCTGGAGGGCGGGATGCTCCATGAGGATCATCTCGGTCACCGGGGACTGATCCTCGCCGGCGGGGTGCAATGGATGACGGCCGGACGCGGGGTCATTCACTCCGAGATGCCGCGGCAGGACGGCGGGCGCATGCATGGGCTCCAGCTCTGGATCAATCTGCCCGCCAAGGACAAGTTGATCGCCCCGGCCTATCGGCATCTCCCGGCGGAAGTCATCCCTGCCGCGAATCTGGCGAACGGCGTCCAGGTGAAGGTGATCGCCGGGGTCTTCGCGGACGGTGAGACCCCGATCACCGGCGCGGCGCGGGGCATCGCCACGGATCCGCTCTATCTGGATGTCCGGCTGCCGGTCGGCGCGGCGCTTGAAGTCCCTATCCCGGAGGGATACCGCGCCCTGGTGTATCTGATCGGGGGGCAGCTCGAGGTGTCTGGCCAGCGGCTCGCTGCCCGCCAGATGGCGGTGCTGGGGACGGGAGAGGGCATCGGACTGGAGGCGGCTGAGGCGGGTGCCCGGGCGTTGGTCCTGGCCGCCCGACCGCTGGGCGAGCCGGTCGCCCACTACGGCCCCTTCGTGATGAACACCCAGGAAGAGATCGGGCGGGCGATTCAGGACTACGAGCGGGGCTGCCTGGCGGCCTGAGCCGCGCGGCCCGACCGATGCGCAAGGCCGTGCCCGGCGCCACGCCGCGCCGGGGCGCCATCACAACCGCTGGGATTCCGTCAGTTTGTATCCCAGCACGACCAGGGCGAGCAGCAGGGTGATCCCATTGGCGAGGATGATCGGCCAGGCCGCCAGCAGGATCCCGTAGATCCACCACAAGGCCACTCCGGCACTGAAGAGCAGATACATCCCGAGCGAGATGGCTCGGGTGTCGCGGGTGCGCGGCGTCTGCACCACCTGCGGCACGAAGGCCGAGGTGGTGAGCAGGGCGGCGGCATAGCCGAGCAGATCAGACAACGACATCAGGATGGATCTGGAGGTAGGTGGTCATGCTCGCCGATCAGCTGTGCATCGACCTCGCGGACCTGTGGCCAGGTCGCGAGCCCGAGTGCTGCCGGGCGATGCGGCGAGGCCGCTTGGGCAAGGGTCCATGGGGCCGGATGGTCAGGGCAAGGCACGCCTCGTCGTTGGGGGCAGGGTGCGTGGAACGCCATGCGAGCCCGGCTAACGGGCGAATGCGGTGATCACGCTGTAACAGACCTGTGGGTCTTCGCACATGTCGACGAAGCTCAGCGTGCGGGCCTGCCAGGCCTGGAAGTCGCTGCCCTGGTCGATATGGTTCATGTTGCGGAAGCCCATGCTCCAGTCGACGAAGGTCCGCTTGCGGATCGACCCCTCGAAGATGGTGCGCACCGAGTGGTGACGGGGATCCTGGCCGATGTGCTGCGCGAGCTGTTCGACACGCGAACGGCTGCCCTCCAGCACCTGCATGAAGGAGCCGTTGAGGTAGAGCAGGAAACCCGTGATCCCCCTGGCGCGATTGGCGGAGCGCGAGTGTTCGAGCAGCGCGCGCAGCTCGTCATCGCTCATCGGCTCGGTGGCCACGCTCACGTAGAGGATCGTGTAGAGCGCTTCCGTGACCTCAGGATCGCCGCTCGGGATTCTGTCGTGGAGCAGCGCCAGGAGGTCATCCGGTTTCATGGGGCGATAGAAGTGGAACCCTTGCACATAGTCGCACCCGATGTCGCGCAGGTAATCGAGCTGGTTTTCGTTTTCGACACCCTCCGCGATGACCTTCAAGTGCATGGCACGCGCCATGCTGCTCACGGCGGAGACGATGGCCTTGCTGTCGTGGCGCTTCTCGATGCCGTCGATGAACTCGCGGTCGATCTTGAGGGTGCTCACCGGCATGCGCAGCAGCTGAGAGAGCGAGGAATAGCCGGTGCCGAAATCGTCGACGGCAACGTGCAGCCCCAATTCGGCGAGCTGGCGCAGCACGCGCAGGTTGGTCGTGACGTCGCTCATGAGGGACGTCTCGGTCAGCTCGAGCAGCACGCGGTTCGGATCGGCCCCGGTTGCCTCCAGGCTGGACTGGAAGGCGTTCACCAGGGTCTCGTCATTGAGCTGGCGGGCGGAGATGTTGACGCTCACATAGGGCGCTTGCTCGCCATGGAGCGCGCGCCACTGCGCCTCGGCGAGGCATGCCTGGTGAAAGACCCACTTGCCGATGGGGACGATCGAGCCTGTCATCTCGGCGATCGGGATGAATTGGCCTGGCGAGACCTCGCCCTCCGGCGGCATCCAGCGCAGCAACAGCTCGGCGCCTCGGATCAGCTGCCGCTCCACGCAGAGGATGGGTTGGAAGCGCACCTGCAGCTCGTTGCGCTCGATCGCGAGCCGCAGCCCGTTGGTGATGTCCAGGCGCTTGCGCACCTGATCGTGGATCTCCTCGCTGAAGAAGCGCCAGCTGTCGCGGCCCTGCTCCTTGGCGTTGTACATGGCCGCGTCCGCGTTGCGCAGCAGGTCGTCCGCGCTGTGGGTGGTGCCGTGGCCCATGGCCAGCCCGATGCTCGCGGTGGCGAAGAGCCGGTGTCCCTGAATCTCAAGCGGCTTGCGCAGCATGTCGTTGATGCGTTCGGCCAGACCGCTGACGGCCACCGGCGAGCCGATCTGGTCGCAGAGGATGACGAACTCGTCGCCGCCGAGCCGGCCCACGGTGTCGCCCGGGCGCACCTGATCGAGCAGGCGCCATCCGATGGTCTTGAGCAGCTCGTCGCCGGTGGCATGGCCGTGGCTGTCGTTGATTAGCTTGAAGCCGTCCAGATCGATGAAGAGCAGGGCGACGCCCTGTCCCTGATGCTTGGAGCGCTCGAGCGCGCGGGTCAGGCGCTCGTGGATGAGGGTGCGGTTCGGCAGCCCGGTGAGCGAATCATGGGAGGCGCGCCAGACGAGCTCGTTCTCCGCGAGCTTGCGGTCGGTGATGTCGCGCAGCGAGGCGACCAGGATCCACTGATCGTCGGCCCTGATCTTGGAGATGGAGACCTCGGCCGGAAAGATGGTGCCATCCTGGCGCAGCGCGCTCACGTCGCGGCGCTGCCCCATGCGCCGCTCCGCCTGCGTGCTGCGCAGAAAGCCTTCCACCTGGTGCGGGTGCTGCTGCCTGAATTGTGGTGGGACCAGGGCGTGGATGGAGAGACCGATGAGCGCTTCCGGGCGGTAGCCGAAGAGTTCGCCGGCCCGCCGATTGGCTTCGATGATGGTGCCGTCGGACGTGCTGGCCACCACGGCGACGTCCGCCATGGCGAGGATGCGGTAGGAGGCGTGCTGCTGCTGTGCGGTGAGTGCGCGGGTGTCGACGCAGGCCAGGGTATAGCCTTTGATGACGCCCTCCTCATAGAGCATGGGCTCGGCAACGACCGCGAGACGCCTGAGCGTTCCGTCGGCACGGCGCGCGGTGAGGGTGCCGCTCCATTCGGGCATCCGCTCCAGCGAGGGAAGGATGGTCGAAATGGCCTCCGCATCGTCCCAGAGATCGGTGATCGGCAGCCCAGTGAGCTGGGTGTCCTCCGCGAAGCCCCAGAGTCGCAGGAGGGTCCGGTTGAAGAGTTCGATCTTGCCCTCGCGGTCGATCCCGGCCACGGCGATGGCCATGCCGCCTTCACTGAGCGCGGGTTCCTGGCTCGACGCGGCGTCCCCGTCCGGCGTTGCTGGCAGGCAATAGCGATAGCGCTCGGGGATGATCGGGGGGCGGGCGCCGAAATGCTTGAGCACGCGGAAGCTGCCGTCGAAGCTGCAGCGCGCGAGGTAGTGGTTCAGCTCGGCATGATGGGTGAGGGCATCCATGCGCACATGCCCTTGTGGACCTTCGATCTGGACCTGCTCCAGGGCCTTCACCAAGGCCGCCGGCGCGAGGGATCCGGCCGCGTTGGCGGCCTTGGCGAAGGCATGCAGCGCCACATAGGCCCCTTCGCCGAAGTTGGTGAGGATCCCTTTGCCGGTCGGCCAGAGTCCCTCGACGTCCTCGAGCGCGGCGAGCGCGGCGAGGACGCGCCGGTTGGCCGGCGTCTCGACCGTCATGAAGTAGGTGTTGCTCGAATAGAGCCCCTCGCGCACCTCCGGTGGCAGCAGGGCGGCCAGCGCCTCGTCGAAGTTGCACATGACGACGGCCATGTGACGCTTGAGACCGCGTTGGTTGAGTCGGGTCAGGAAATCGAGCTGCTCCTCGCCCTCGAAGAAGGGGATCAGCACGTCCGCGCCTGAGCATTGGGCGTGGTCGAGCATCTGCTCGAACCCGTTGCTGCCGGTCGCTGGAAAGTCCGCGCCCAGGATCTCGCCGCCTTGCTCGCTCAGTGCGCGTCTCGCCGTCTCGACCGCGGCGCGTTGCCACTCCTGATTGCTCCCGGCGAAGAACATCTTGGGGCCGGCCACCTTCACCATGTGGGCGATCATGCGGTCGATCTGCTGATTGGGCAGGGCGCCAAAGGAGAAGAAGAAGGGGTTGTAGAGGCTGCCTTCGTAGAAGGCGCAGTTGAGGTAGGGCGTCTCGCGCTGCTCGGCGACCTGGGTGGCGACCGCCGTGCGGGTGCTGGCGGGCAGATTGCCGATCAGGGCCACGCAACCGAGATCCAGGAGCCGCTCGGCGGTGTGGATGGCGGTCTCGGGCAGACCGCCGTCGTCGGCGATGATGAGTTCCAGGGCGCGCCCCAGGACACCCCCCGCCGCGTTGACCTCGGAACGGGCGATCTGGCCGGCCCAGGACATCTCGGGTCCATAGAGCGCGCCCAATCCGGAGAGCGGCGGCATGACTCCGATGCGCAGAGGTTCGGTCGAGGTCGCGTCAGTCGAAAGCTGTGACATGGCAGGTCCACCCAAGGCAGCGGAAGAGGGAGGCGCTGACCGATTCAGGGCCTCCCGGCGGCACGCGCTGGCGCCGCCAGGCTCGACGACCGCCAGTCGCCGAGGTTCTGGAGTGGGGGAATGGACTCCTCCGACTCCGTGGTGATCCGGACTCCAGACCGATCTGCTCAAGAGCGCCCGCAAATCGGCGCTCCTGCACGGCGTTGCAGTCTCTGGTAACTAGCATGCCGGGCCGGCGCCCGGCAAGGTTCGCCGTCGGGCGCCCGGCCCCTCGGGGGGCTGACGTCCCGCCGCTCCCGCTCAATCCTCGCGCCGATCGGCGAGGCCCGTCAGCTCCCAGAGCAGGTCGAGTTCCGCGCGCAGTGCGGCCACCTCCGCCTCCAGCGTCTCGAGACGGGCGCCCTGGGGTCCGGGCGCGGCGTGGCCCGACGTCTGCGACGGCGGCTCGAGATCCTCCTCGGACGGCTTGCCGCACAGCAGGTGGGCGAACCTCTGCTCGCGCTTGCCGGGCAGCCGCGGCAGTTCCACCGCGAGCGCGTGCTCGCGCTCGATCATGGCGTGGAGCGTCTTGGTGACGGCGTCGAGATCGCGGAAATCCGCCAGGCGGGCGCAATTGGTGCGCAGCTCCCCTGGGGTTTGCGGGCCGCGCAGCATGAGCACGCAGAGGATGGCCTGCTCCTCGCGGCTGAGGAAGAAGGTGCCGACCATCTTGTGGTCATAGCGCTCCGTGCGGCCGCTGAAGCTGGCATGCACCAGCCCCTTGTCCCTCAGTTGGTTGACGGTGTGCCCGACCTCCCCCGGTGACAGGTTCATGACCGGGTGGCGCGCGCTCTTCTGGTTGCAGGCGCTGATCAGGCCGTTGAGCGTCAGGGGGTACTGGTCGGGCGTGGTGCGTTGCTTCTCCATCAGACAGCCGATGACGCGGGCCTCGGCGGGTGTCAGGAAGGGGGCCGCAGCAGCTGAGTCGAGGTCGTTGGACATCTTGGGTAGGGTGCTCGTGGTTCTTGGGACGGCTAGGGTGCGCGCGGCTCGGCCGCATCGATCAGCCCTGTTTTACACAGCCGAGGCCACTTCGTCCAGATGGTCGGCACGCGACTCCCGCACGGACTGCAGCCCGCGGGCGGCCTGCCGCAGCCAGCTCAGGACGTCGTCGCGGCCCCTGCGCTCAAACGCCCGCGCGAGCTCGCCGATGGGCCGTAGCTGGCGCGCCGCGGCCATGAGCACCTGAGCGTCTTCGACTGCGATGAGGCCGCGCGCGAGTGCCTCCGCCAGGTGGCGGCGGCTGAGGTCCGCCAGGAGCGGCAGGCTGGGCTCCAGGGCGCGATGGCCCGCGACGAAGCAGCGCAGCTCCCGGTCTGCCTCGGGAGCGTTCGGTTCCGGCGCCTCGTGGACCGGGAGCAGGGCGCTGATGGCGAGCGCGATGCCAGGCTCCAAGGCGCGCAGGGGGCCGGGGAGGAGCACGGTCAGCGCGGCTTCCAGTCGGCGCTGCGCCCCGGCGATGAGCCTCTGTCCCGCCTGGGTCGTACCCTGGAGCACGACGACGGCATGCTCGCCGCTCGCGGCGTTGCGGCTGGAGCCGATGTGCACCGGGACATGGCCGCAGCGCTGCCAGAAGTCGATCAACCCGGGCGTCGCGCCGAAGCTGGCGCCTGTGCAGTCCAGGCCTTCGGCGAGCGCCTTTTGGCGCAGTGCATCCAGGAGCCTTCGGCCCAGGCCGCGGCCCTGGGCCGCCGGGTGGACGGCGATCCGGATGACGCGCAGATAGCGCAGGGTCGGCGCCCCGTGGATGCCGGCGTGTGCCGAGAGCGTCTGCGGCAGGAGATGACCGCGCGGCCGGCGCTGCCCACGGTAGATGGCGTTACGCAGGTCCGCGTCGTCGAACCCGCCCTCGGCCGCGGCGAGCAGGGTGGCGACGACGCTGCCGGCGTGGCGCAGCACCAGGATGCGCACATTGGGTCCGTCGAGGAGCATGCGCAGGTCCATGGGGCGGGTTTGGTAGTGCGCCAGGGTCAGGAGACCGAAGAGCTGGCGCAGCGTCTCATCGTCACGCGCCAGGCGTGCTGGGTCGATCCGCTCGCAGGCGCAGTTGAGCGGCGTGGCCGCGGCGACCTGATCGTCCGGGGCGGGCGCGGCATCCAGGAGCAGGGCGCGGAAGCAGAGTGCCTCCAGGGGATCGCCATCGGCCCAGCGGATCGGCTGCTCCAGTTCGAGCGCGCGCCAGTCCGGGGTCAGGCGATCCAGGCGGTCGCGGAAACGGATGTCGAAGCCGCGACCCGTGCCCTCGTAGCCATGGACGGTGGTGGCGAAGACGATACGGCCATAGTGCGCGAGCATGGACTCCAGCAGCGGCGCGGGGATGCCGGCCGCCTCGTCGACCAGGAGGAGGTCGGCGGGCGGGCGCTCGCTGACGAGCTGGCCCGGCGGCAGGAAGCTCAGGTGATGCGCGCGCTCTGGGGCCAGGGGTGCGCCCTCTCCCGACGCCAGCACGGCCCGCGCGTGTCGGAACAGGCTCTCGACGGCGGCCTGGCTGGGTGCCGTGACCAGGATGCGTCGCGCTCCAGTCGACAGCAACTGGCCGGCCGCAAGCCCCAGCGCCGCACTCTTGCCGCGCCCCCGGTGCGCCTTGAGCACGAGCGGGCGGCGGGCGCGGCCGCGCGCGGTCTTTAGCACGGCCGCGAGGGCGCGTTGCTGATCCGGCGTGCAGGCGTGTGCGAGCGCGCGCGACGGCCGTCCGGCCGCCGTCGCCGTTGTCGCTGCGGCTGGCAGTGGGGGCAGCCCGCGCTGTCCTTGATCGATCTGGATGAGGTGCGGGTCCTCTTGGAGGACACGCGTCAACCGCTCCAGGAAATGCCCGCTCACATCCCTGGACCTGTGCGGCCAGACCGCAATGCGCTCGGCCTGCGGGTCGGGTAGCGCGGGCCAGGTGGCGAGCGGTGGTGTCAGGAGCACCAGTAGGCCGCCTCCGACGATGGCGCCGGTCGCCGCGCCGAAGCCGTCCGGGTCGAAACCGCTGTGGGCGTCATAGAGGAGCAGGTCCAGGTCGCGCCCGAGCAGCTTGTGGGCCGATCTGAGTGGGAGGGCGTCAGCAGCGAGCGCCCGATCCGTGAGCCAGACCGGCTGCCGCAGCGGGAAGAGGCGGCAGATGGAGGTGGCCGCGGCATGCGTCCAGTCCGGCGTGCCACTCAGCCGGATGGCGACTCTGTGGTTGGCCGCCAGGGCTCGCCGATGCAGCGCGGTCAGTCGCTCCGTCAGTGCGGCGTCGGCGACTGGGCTCCAGGGTGACGGGTCGTCTGCGCTCGCCTGGGTCATGGCGTCATCGCGCCCGTGACGGGCACGAAGCGCACGGGTAGGAGGTTCTCCTGGGACAGGCTTCCATCGCCGTTCTTGGTGAAGCGTGCGAGCTGCTGGACACTGTCCGGCGCGCCCACGGGAATCACCAGATGCCCACCCGTTGTGAGCTGATCGATCAGGTGCGGAGGGATGTGCGGGGCGGCGGCCGTTACGATGATGCCAGCGAAGGGGGCGGCCTCGGGCCAGCCGAGCCAGCCGTCGCCGGCACGGACATGGACCTGAGGGTAGCCGAGATCCGCGAGGGTTCGGGCCGCGCGCTCCGCCAGTTCGGGGACGATCTCGACCGTGTAGACCTCGACGCCCAGGGCGGCGAGAACGGCGGCTTGATAGCCGGAGCCCGTTCCCAGCTCGAACACGCGGTCTCCCGGCCCGACCTCGAGCAGCTGGCTCATGATGGCGACGATGTAGGGCTGCGAGATGGTTTGCCCGCCGCCGATGGGGAGAGGGGCGTTGAGGTAGGCCAGGTCGCGCTGGCGATCGGGCACGAAGCGGTGGCGGGGCACCTCCAGCATCGCCCGCTCGACGGCCGGACTCAGTGCCGAGAAGCCCAGCTCGCGCGCCGTCGCGCCAACCTCGGCCTGGATCTGAGCGAGCAGATGGCGGCGTTCTTCAGTCATGGCATTGTCCTCGGCGCAGGCCGGCAGGCCCAACGCCGACAGCGAGACGGCGATCAACCAGGCGCGTGCCCAGCGGAGGGCGGTCACTGGAAACGGCATGGGTGGGATACTCACGGGACGGGGCGCGCCTACTTGAAGAGCGCCTCGGCGGCTTGCCGCAGCGCATCGGTTTCTGGGGCGACGGAGCTTGCGCCCGCGCCGGGCGTCGTCGGCTCGAAGAGCTCGCAGAAGTTGGCGGCGGTCTTGTCGAGGATGCGCTCCACCATGGGCTCGACGCATTCGTTCGCCCGGCCAGGCGCGTAGTGGCGGCAGTTGCGGCAGCAGCGCGTCGGTTTGCCGCAGCCGATACAACTGGTTTCACGCCCGTAATCCAGCGTGCTCAGCGCGCGAGCGCAGCGCCAGCAGTGACCCAGGATCTCTTCTGTCATCAGGACGCTCTCCACTGGTGTCGCCAATCGCCGGCGCCGATCGCGCCTTTGGTTAGGCGCGTGCCGCGATCGTCATGGAGATTGTTCAGGGTTCCGCCAATTTTTCAAGGGCGGGGCGGTGAGAGCGGGCGCGAAGAATCATTCGATGAGTTGGGCCTGCCCGGAGTCCGGCGCTCAGGATCGAGGGAACAGGCCGTTTCGGGTCGCCAGCTCCAGCGGTCGGTCCGCAAGCATCCGCCCGTCCAAGGAGCCGGCCGGCATCTTCGCGTCCTCAGCCCTCGCCGCCGAATCGAAAAAGATCGGTCATGCAGGGTGTTGCGGCAAGAGGCGATGGCGATCAGTAAAAAGGGGGCCAAATGGCCCCCCGGAAATCGACCCTAGCCTGGGGTCGAGCATCTCGCGCTTATCCGAAAATATCGTGCACGATGTTGTTGTACCAGCTATACGCGTACTGGACTTCGCGGGCAAGCGCCCAGTCGGGCGCGTCCATGGGCGTGAGACCACCGGAGTCTGGCACGGATGCGATCTCTGACCCATCCTCGCTCAGACGATAGACGGCGGCGATCGAGATGCCGTAGTCCGGGGCGATGATGGAATAGCAGGTGTTGATGTAGGAGGGCGTTCCAGGCTCCTGGCCCTTGAGCAGGGCGACGATGGCGGCCGCGGCGACCTTGCCCTGGCTGTTGGCCGAGTACCCGGACTTGGGCATGCCGGTCGCGATGCAGGCGTCGCCGATGACATGGATGCCTTTGTGAATCGAGGACTCGAAGGTCTTCTTGTCGACCGGGCACCAGCCGCCATCGTTGGTCAGGCCGGCGCTCTGGGCGATCTTGCCGGCGCGCTGGGGCGGGATGAGGTTGAAGACATCGGCCTTGATCTCGTCGCCGAAGCTGGTCTCGGCAACCATCTTGCCTCCGTCCACCTTGACGACGGCGGCATCGGGACCCGGACGCCATTCGATCAAAGCATTGTCCGTGCCGAAGCCGTAGCGGCGCTCCCAGCCCTGGGTGAAGAGGCCCTGCTTGGAGAACTTCTGCTTGCTGTCGAGGATGATGACCTTCGACTTGGGCTTATGGCTCTTGAGGTAGTGCGCGATCTGGCTGGCGCGCTCGTAGGGTCCCGGCGGACACCGGAAGGGGTCCGGCGGCGCGGCGATGACCACTGTGCCGCCGTCGGCCATGGACTCGAGCTGCTTGCGCAGCAGGGCGGTCTGCTCGCCGGCCTTCCATGCATGCGGGATGCGGTTGGCGGCCTCCTCGCTATAGCCCTCGATCTTGTCGTACATGAGCTCGATGCCGGGCGCGACGACGCAGCGGTCGTAGCCGAATTCCTTGTCGCCAGCGGTCTTCACGACCTTCTTATCCGGGTCGATGCCGGCCGCGCTGTCATGGACGACATTGATCCCGAGCGCCTTGAGGCCGTCGTAGCCCTGCTTGATCGAAGCGAGCGTGCGCTCTCCGCCGAGCACCTCGTTGCTCATGTAGCAGGTGTAGTAGTCCTTGTTCGGCTCGATGAGGGTGACGTCGATGCTCGCGTCTGCCTTCTTGATGTATTTGGCCGCGGTGGCGCCGCCGGTGCCGCCGCCCACGACCACGACCTTGTGGCCAGCTCCAAGCACGAGGTGCGGGAAACCCAAGGCGGCGGCCGCCGCGGCGGCTCCCGAGACCTTGATGAAATCGCGTCTGCTGAATGTCATGTCTGTGCTCCTCCTCCGGTTTCCTTATTGCTGGCTGGCGTAATAGGCGAAAAGGGCGTCGAGACCGGCATCGCCCTCGGCCGCGAGCATCTCCTCGAGCTTCTTACGCATCTTCTTTTCCATCTCCCTGCGGTCTTCACGGAAGTCAGACATGGTGAACCGCAGATAGGGCGACCACTGTCCGGCGAGGATGTTGTAGTCCTCTTCGTCGACCAGGGGCTTGCCGCCCTCGGCGTGACATTTCTCGCAGTACTTGTCATGGAGCTTGGCGCCCTTGTCGGCGAGCGCCTGATCGTAGGTCTGCTTGGCCGGTTGGTACTCCTGCGCGTGGAAGTACTCGGCCATCTTCTGGAATTCCTCGGTGGAATAGCCTTTGGCGATCCGGCCCATGATGGTCGAGTAGGTATCGCCGCTCTTGAAGGTCTCCATGGTATCGACCAAGACCATCGGATCCATGGCGGCGATGGAAGGGGCGGCTGGGCCCGCACTGTTCCCGCCCGGTCCATGGCATCCGGCGCACGCCTCCGCCAGCATCTCGGGAGTGGCATCGGCGCTGGCCAAGGACGAGAGTCCCAGTGCAACCGCGCCGATCGCGCAGGCAAACTTCGCTCTTCCTCTGTTCATGGTTTTCTTCGCTCCTCTTCTTCTTGTGGTGGTGGCCGACTTGGTCGTTCCAGCTGGCGTTGCCGGCCCGTCGTGTCGCCCATCGCGGGATGGAATACTTTTCAGATCCTTCGCCAGGTCCTTCGCTTGATGCGTCCGTTGCCGAAGCCGCCGGGGATCACTGGTGCGGCTTCGCCGCCAACAAGGCGGCAGCCTCCGGGTTGCCTCTCTGACGCGCGAGGTCCGCCGCTGTGCGTCCCTGGGCATCGCGCGCATCGATCCGGGCACCGGCGCCGATCAGGGTTTCGATCACGGCGTTGTGCCCCATGCCGACGGCCTCCATCAGTGCCGTCGCGCCTTCCGCGTCCCGGGCGTTCGGGTCGGCCCCCAACGCGAGCAGCCGGCGGACCAGCTCTGCGTGCCCCTGGCCGGCGGCCAGCATGATGGCGGTGGCGCCCGTCTCGTCCCGCGACTCGCGATCCGCGCCGAGGTCGACGAGCGTCTGGGCAGCGTCGAGCTGCCCGCGGTCGGCGGCGATGAGCAGCGCCGTGGCGCCCTCCTTGTCGCGGGATTCGACCTCGGCACCGGCCTTGACCAGGAGCGGCATGACGCTGGTCTGGCCCTTCTCCGCCGCCTGCATCAGAGCGGTTCTGCCGTCGCGGTCCGCGGCCTTGGGATCGGCGCCGCGGTAGAGCAACTGCTCGACCATGTCGGCGATGCCGTAGCGCGACGCGATCATGAGCGCGTCCCAGCCGGAGCGCGTGCGGTCGTTCACATGGGCGCCGCGCTCGAGCAAGAGGGCGCTGATCCCGATGTGGCCGGTTTCGGCCGCGAAGGTCAGGGGAGTGCAGCCGGCGACGGTGCGGGCATTGACGTCCGCGCCGCGGGTGAGGAGGAGTGCGACCGTCGGCATCTCGTCCGCCTCGACCGCCATCATCAGGGCTGTCTTGCCGAACTGGTTGGCCGCATCGACGGGGGCACCTCGATCGAGCAGTGCGGAGACGGTTTCCGCGTCGCCGATTATGGCGGCGAGCCGAAGGTCCGTGGCGGGATCCTCGTCCTGCGATCGGGCGGGCTGCGTGTTCAGGAGTAGACCGCCGAGCATCAGCACGGCGCCGATGAGAGCCTTGGTGGAATGGTGCATGGTGTGCGCTGGTCCTCGCTTCCGGAGCCGGATCAGGAGGCGTCCGCATTTACCGCTGCGGTGTCGCCGGGGTCATCCGGCTCGTGATGGACGACGCCGCGATGGCAGTCGATGCAGGTCTGACCCTTGTCCCGAGCCGCAGCGTGCCGGCTTCGCGCGGAGCGGCCCTGCTCCGAGAGATCCATGTCGTCGAAATCGTGGCAGCTGCGGCATTCGCGCGAGTCATTCGCCCGCATCCGGTCCCACACCATGTTGGCAAGGTGCCAGCGGCGCGCCTCGAATTTCTCCGGTGTGTCGATCGTCCCGACGATCTCGTGATAAACGTCCTTGGCCGCAATCAACTTGGTCAGGAGCTTCGGCCCGAGCGGCTTCGGCACATGGCAATCCGCACAGGTCGCCTTGACGCCTGAGGGGTTCTTGAAGTGAAGGGACGCCTGATACTCCTCGAAATTGGTCTGCATCGTGTGGCAGGACGTGCAGAACTCGAGGGTGTTCGTCGATCTGATGGCGAAGTCAATCCCCCAGACGAAGAGGATTCCCGCAGCGAACAACAACCCTGCAAAGGTCAATGAAATACGGCCCCGGCCAGTATCTGGCTTGGACATTCTGGTCATCCTCCTCCGGCGGCTCTCTGCTGAGGCCGCTCATGCTGGCTGTTCGGCGGCGACGGGCGTCGACCTGCCGACATGCTTCGTATTGGTATCGTCGATGGAGTCTACGTGAACGTCTCCCCGGATGCCAAGAACCAAACCGTCGCGGATGGATGGGCGTCATCCTCTGCGGTACGGTCGAGCGCGCCGCTCCAGGTGTCGGGCGAGGGACGGCACGCGGCGTCGACCGTCAGCCGCGAGGCGGCACTTCGTCGAGGCCGTCTCTATGCGGAATCTTTCGTCGGCTGGAAGCGCTTTCGCGCGTGTCGATGGGCATCAAGGCGCTGATGCAGGACGGCTGGAGGCTGGGAGCCGACAGCCTGCTTCGAGACAGAGGGGCGCCGGGCGGATTCCGTCACGGCGTCTGGGCGGGCAGAGTTTCAGCTCGCGTGATCGGTGCGGTCGGCTTTGGTGTGGTTCTGCCAAAGAGCCCCAATCAGCCCGGTTTTCTCCCGATTCCGCGCTCGCGGGCGAAATCCAGCATGCGCTGGATCGGGATCACGGCGCGCGCGCGGATCTCGGGGTCGATGTGGATTTCCTGGTCGCCGGTCTCGAGCACGCGCTCCAGATTCTGCAGGGCGTTCATCGCCATCCAGGGACAGTGGGCGCAGCTCTCGCAGGTGGCGCCTTCGCCGGCGGTGGGGGCGGGGATGAGGGTCTTGTTGGGTGCGAGCTGATGCATCTTCCAGAAGATGCCGGCATCCGTTGCGACGATGAACTCCTGGTTCGGCAATTCGCTGACCGCCTTGATCAGTTGGGTGGTCGAGCCCACGACGTCCGCCTGATCCACGATCTCGTCCGGTGACTCCGGGTGCACCAGTACGGCGGCCTCGGGGTGGAGCTTGCGCACGCGCTCCAGGGCGAAGGATTTGAACTCCTCGTGGACTACGCAGGCGCCGTTCCAGAGCAGCATGTCCGCGCCCGTCATGCGCTGGACATAGTGACCGAGGTGCTTGTCCGGTGCCCAGAGGATCTTCTCCCCGCGCGCCGCCAGGTGCTCGACGACGGGGAGGGCAATGCTGGAGGTGACGACCCAGTCCGAGCGCGCCTTCACCTTGGCGCTGGTGTTGGCGTAGACCACAACGCTGTGGTCCGGATGGGCGTCGCAGAAGGCCGTGAAGGCATCCGCCGGGCAGCCTTCGTCCAGCGAGCAGGTGGCGCGCAGGTCCGGCATCAGCACGCGTTTCTCTGGGTTGAGGATCTTGGCCGTCTCGCCCATGAAGCGCACGCCGCAGACGACCAGGGTTTGCGCGCGGCTCTCGGTCCCGAAGCGCGCCATCTCGAGGGAGTCGGCGACATAGCCGCCGGTCTCTTCGGCAAGCGCCTGGAGATCCTCATCCGTGTAGTAGTGCGCGACCAGCACGGCGTTCTGGGAGACGAGCAGACCACGAATCCGTTCCTTGAGCGCGGCCTTGGCGTGCGCGTCCAGCATCGGCCACTGCGGGTGTGGCGGCACCTTGATCTCAGGCGCCGGGGGAATGGGATCGGGGAGACCCGGCTGGGTCGTGCTCGGCATGTTCATCCTCCGCATCGGGATCCAGGAGCGCGCCCACCCTAGGCATCCAGCCGAGACGCAGACGTTCGGAATTCACTGGGATGTGCGCTCACGTCGAAGATACAGACGCGCTTCGTCGGAGCACGAAGCGCGTCTCAGACATTCATGACCCTATGGCCGCTTTTCTCGCCGAGGGTTCAGCCGGTCTCCGCGGCCAGGTCTTGCGGCTGGGCGTCGCTGGACGCCTGCGTCGCGGCAGGCATCGGGTGCCAGGTGCCGTTGTTGATCCCCTTGGGGTTGGTGAAGCGCTCGTTGAGGGTCTGGATGTAGGTCTCGCAGCCCTGCAGCACCTCGTCGATCTCGGCGCGGGACTGGCCATTCCAGGCGAAGGGGCGCCCAAGGAGCACGGTTCGCCAGGGGCTGGTGTTGCGCTCAAAGCCCGCGAGGATGTTGCCGGGTGCCTCGCTCTTCGCCACTTGTTTGCGCAGCCAGGGCATGACGCTGAGCGCGGAAAGGCGCCTGATCCCGAAGTGGATGCCGAGGACCAGAAGGGCGAGCACCCCCTCGAAGCCCTCTAGCCCCCAGGGGACGGATTTGAGCAGGTCAAGCCAGGCGGCGTGGTAGTTCAGCCCCTCCCACTGGCCGAGCTTGAGGCTCCAGAACAGGAAGGCGCCGATGGCAGTGCCAAAGACGAGGGTGTCGGCCAACAGGGTGCGCCGGCGCCAGCGGCGCAGCGCGGTCTGCAGCAGGGGAACGGCCGTGCGGCTGAAATCGGTCGCGGTCTTCCGCAGCGCGGCCACGATGCGGTAGGCGCGCTCGATCTCCACCTGCTCCATGCGTCGATAGATCTCTCCGAGGTCTTCGTCGCGCTTCTTCTCGAAGCGTGTGCGGCGGTACTCGTCTGGAATCTGGGTGGCGACATCCGGGCTGTAGATGGTGTAGAAGCGGCCGGCGGTCAGGCCTGCCTCGCCGATGGCGCGCAGCCAGGCGGCGACGACATCCTCCGGGTTGTCCTCACCCGCGGTCGAGTCGAGCTGGTTGAGGATGTAGAGGAATTTGCCCGAGTCGGCCCGCTTGATGGTGTCGACCACCAGGTGCTTGAGGGTGTCGCGCATGGCGCCCGGCTCGGGGTGGCGGGCGTCGAAGAAGACCAGCACCAGGTCGGAGAGGTCGATCATGTGGTCAGTGATGCGCAGCACGGCCGTGCGCTGGGCGTCCGCGTCGAATCCGGGGGAGTCGATGATGATCTTGCCGCGCAGCCGCTCGCTGCGGCAGGTCTTGAGCTGCAGATAGGCGTCGATGCGCTTGCCTTCGCCTCCGGCGACCTCTTCGATGTCTTGTGACATCCGGAAGAAGGGAAAGCGCGGATCCGAGTCGAGGGAGACGCCGGGCAGGGTGTGGCTGATCTCTTCCGGGCTGTAGACGACGACGGTGAAACGGTCGTCGACGGCCTGATTGCCGGTGCGCTGGAGCTTTTGGCCGAGATAATAGTTGATGAAGGTCGATTTGCCGGCGGAGAAGGTGCCGAGAATGGAAATCAACGGCCACCAGGGGATCTGCGTGGCGAAGGACTCGTTGCGCTCGAGCAGCTCCATGCGGTAGGCGACGCGGTCGAGCGCGCGAAAGCTCTGCACCGTGCTCAGGAGAACCGGATTCTCTTGCTCCAGGTGGGATTCCAGTTCTTGCAGGCGATGCTGGAGTGCGTCGGCCGTAGAGGTCATGGGTCAGGCTCCTCGAATATTCTCGGCGGTCCGCGCAGAGCGCGATAGGTCGATGCCAGCGGATGATGTGGTGACAAAGGTCGCGAGCCTGTCTGAGGGCGGGGCGAGCCTCGTCGGCGGCGGTCCGCGATGTTACACCGATCCCCGTGACGAACGGTAGCCACTTGTCTTTCTGGCCAAATTTCTTGCGTTGGAAGCGCCGCTCGGCGAAGGCTCGACGCGCGACGCAGCTTGAATGTCCAGCGTGGCTGAATGCATACTGCGCAACTGCGCCGCGTGCCTTGGCTTGGCGAAAGGTCGCGCATTGGTTCGAATCCGCGCGGTGCCTTCGCCTCGGTCATCTCAGATAAGGCCGGGTCGCCCTCCTTCACCCGATAAATACATGATAAGGACTGGCACGATCTCTAAGCTGTTGTGATGCCAAAAGTCCGGAGTCGCTGGCCCGATCATGAAGTTGGCCTGGTCGCGACCCAGCCCGTCGGGCATCGAGCGCGTTGTGAACCGTTTGACCAGCAGTCGGTTTGACGTGCAGTCCGTTTGACGTGAAATCCGTGTGGTATCCAATCCGATGGGAATAAAGATGAAAAACGCTTCTGCTGCGTGCATGCTCGTCCTGGGTGCTGCAGTGATCCCCGGTCTCGCGTTCGCGGATGCGGGCGAATCGTTCGTCGTCCAGCAGGCCCAGGGGGCTCCCACGGTGTCGCTTGGCGGTACGGTGGTGCCCTACAAGGAGGTCACTCTGTCCGCTCAACTGCCAGGCCGGGTCACCTACCTCGCGGGTCGGGAAGGCGATGGCTTCGATGAGAGCAAGCTGTTGGTTGCGATCGGCGATGAAGAACTGGTCGCCAAACGCCGTGCCATCCTGGCGCAGATGGCGTCCGCGGATGCGCAATTGCGCAACGCTGGCGTTCAGTACACCCGTGAGATCTATTCCCCGCAGTCGCGCAACGCGCCCGGAGGCATGGGTCTGCCGAATCTGTTCGACCAGATGTTCACCCGGCCGGTGGAGAGTTTCATCGGCGATCGCGATCACGGCACGGAGCGCTCCGCCGACATCTATGCCTCCGGCATCCAGATCCAGGAGGCGCAGAGCGCGATGATGCGTCTGCAGGCCGAGCTGCAGGCACTGGACTCCAAGATCCGGGATGCGCGCAGCATCTCCCCCTTCAAGGGCGTCATCGTCAAGAAGTTCATCGAGGTCGGGGACACGGTGCAACCCGGTCAGCCGCTGCTGAATTTCGCCGACGTCGAGTATCTGCAGGTCGAGGTGGACGTGCCGGCGCGCCTGCGCCCGGGGCTTCGAGAGGGCGAGATGCTGCAGGCGGAGATCGATCCGTCCAACCGTCGCGTTCCCGTGCGGGTGGCTCAGATCTTCCCCATGGCGGATCCGCAGCGCCATACCGTCAAGATCAAGTTCGACCTGCCGCAGGGCGTCTCTGAGCCAGGCATGTACGCCAAGGTTCTGGTCCCGGATTTCAATGCACCGGCGCGCTCGAGCCCGGTGATTCCCGCTACTGCCGTGCGCTACAACGGCAGTCTGCCGGGCGTCTACGTCTTGACCGATAGCGGCGAGCCCCAACTGCGGTTGATCCGCGTCGGTGAGGAGCTCAGCGGCGGATTCATCACCGTGCTGAGCGGCCTCAGGGCTGGGGAGCGGGTGCTTGCGAACCCGGGCTCCAGAGTCACTGCCGGTTGGGCGAAAGGTGTCACCCCGGACCACTAGCCCCAGCCTTTTTGGCGACAACCCTGACGGCCGATTGCGGCAAGCCGGAGAAGGCCCGGAGAACCTGGATTCTATATGAGCCAAGACCTCGCCTCTAACGCTGAGAACGACAAGACCACTGTACTGAACGAAGACAATCTGGGCATCGCGGGTCGCACTGCCAGATTCTTCATTCGCTCTCCGCTATCCCCGCTGTTCTACTTCGCGATGCTCATGATGGGGCTGCTCGGCCTCTTTTTGACGCCGCGGCAGGAGGATCCGCAGATCTCGGTGCCCATGATCGACATCATGGTGCAGTATCCGGGTGCCTCCGCTCAGCAGGTCGCCAATCTCGCGATTCAGCCGCTCGAGCGGATCATGAGCGAGATCCCGGGCATCAAGCACGTCTATTCCGCCTCCCAGCGGGGGCAGGGCATCGTCACCATCGAGTTCGACGTCGGCGAGCACATGGGACCCTCGCTGGTCAAGGTCAACGACAAGCTCGCCTCGAACATGGACAAGATCCCGCCCGGGGTCATGCCGCCCCTGGTGAAGAGCAAGGGGATCGACGACGTCCCCATCGTGACACTCACCCTCTGGTCGAAGGACATCGACGGCGATGGCGGAGCCGATGTCGACGACGCGCAGTTGCGCCTGCTCGCGCAGGATGTGCTGCAAGCCCTGAAGCAGGTCAAGAATACGGGCAACGCCTTCATCGTCGGTGGACGCCGCGAGCAGGTGACCATCGACGTTTCACCGGAACGCCTCTCCGGCTATCGCATCAGTCTGGATCAGGTCGCGCAGACCCTGAAGAGCGCCAATGCCGAGCAGACGGCGGGCGGGGTCGAGGTCAGCGGGTCGCGCTTCTCGGTCACGACCGGGGCCTTCCTCACGGGCGTGGAGGACATCAGTCGCCTGGTCGTCGGCACCTACAACGAGGTGCCGGTCTACATGCACGATGTCGCCGACATCCGGCTCGGGCCGGAGGCGGACGCCTCGCAGCTGGTGAGCTATTACACGGGTGCGGCGGCCGAGATCGACGAACGCGCCGATGGCCGCCCCGCGGTGACCATCGCGGTCGCCAAGAAGGAGCTGACCAATGGCGTGACCGTGGCGAACGCCATCATCGCGCAGGTCGAGGAGCTGCGCGGGTCGCGTATCCCGGAGAATGTCGAGGTCAGCATTACCCGCAACTATGGCGAGACCGCGGACGAGAAGGTCAACGAGCTCATCTTCAAGCTGATCGTCGCAACCTCCTTCGTCTTCCTGCTGGTGCTGGTCGCCTTCCGGGCGCTGCGGCCCGCCATCGTGGTCATGCTGGTGATTCCCGTCGTGCTCTTCATGACGGTCTTCACCGCCTGGGTCTGGGGGATGACGATCGATCGCGTCAGCCTCTTCGCCCTCATTTTCTCGATCGGTATCCTGGTGGACGACGCCATCGTGGTGGTGGAGAACATCTACCGCCGTTGGCTCGAGGAAGGCCGCACGGACGATGAAACGGCCGTGGATGCGGTGCGCGAGGTCGGCAATCCGACCATCCTGGCGACCTTTACCGTCATCGCGGCGCTGCTGCCCATGGGCTTCGTCAGCGGCATGATGGGGCCCTACATGGCGCCGATCCCGAAGCTCGGCTCGGTCGCCATGTTCATCTCGCTGTTCGCGGCCTTCGTCTTCACGCCGTATCTGGCGATCTCCAAGGTGCTGCGGCCTTCCATGGGCTATCTGACGGCGGCGGAGAAACGCGAGCATCGCGGCGCCGAGCGGCTGGAGCGCTTTTTCAGACGGGTGCTGACGCCGCTGATGGAGGACGCGCGCAAGCGCCGCATCTTCCGGCTCACGCTCTGGGGAACCTTCCTCTTCACCTGCTCCTTCTTCTATTTCAACTGGGTGGCGGTGAAGATGCTGCCGCTCGACAACAAGCCCGAGTTCTCCGTCGTGATCGACATGCCGGAGGGCACGGCGCTTCCGGTGACCGCCAACCTGGCGCATCGGATGGCCGAGCGGCTCAAGTCGATCGACGAAGTGACGGCCATCGAGCTTTATGCCGGGACGGCGCGTCCCTTCGATTTCAACGGCATGGTCCGGCACTACTATCTGCGCTCAGATCCCTGGCAGGCGGAGATGCAGGTGCAGCTCAAGGACAAGACCGAGCGCAAGCGCAGCAGTCACGAGATCGCCGTTCAGGCGCGTCAGCTGCTGGCCGAGCTGAATGAGGGGTCGGGTGCGCGGATCGCGGTGGTCGAGATGCCGCCTGGTCCGCCCGTGCTGCAGTCGGTCGTTGCCGAGATCTATGGTCCGAACGCGGATCTTCGACGCCAATTCGCCCGGGATGTGACTGCGATCTTCGAGCAAGCCGAGAGCGCGCGCGACGTCGATAACTACTTGCGTGATCCCTACGACTATTGGCGCTTCAACGTCGATACCGAAAAGGCCGTGCGGCGCGGCATCTCTGTCGACACCATTAACCGAAACCTGTCGATGGCCCTGGGCGGAACGCCCTTGGGCGATATCAAGCAGCAAAGCGGGCGTCAAAGCGGACACGAGCCCATCCAGATCGTGCTGCAGGTTCCGCTGGCGGAGCGCTCCCAAATCCAGCGTTTGGGCGATCTCCCGGTGCAGTCGACCTTCGGCTATACGGTTCCGCTGAGCGAGCTGGGCGACTTCCAGCGCGCGCCGGAGGAGGACACCATTTTCCACAAGGATCTCAGGTCCGTGGAATACGTGGTGTCCGATGTTGGCGGCCGTTTGGCGGCCCCCGTCTATGCCATGTTCCAGGTGCAGGACCTGATGGCCGAGCAGGGCTACACGGCGCCGGACGGCTCCAAGCCGGCCGCGGGTGGTAGCTTCGATGACGCCTTCAACTGGCTCGGCCCGCCAGCGGACGACAACCGCCTTGCCTGGGAGTGGGGCGGTGAATGGACGGTGACCTACGAGACCTTCCGGGACATGGGCGCGGCCTTCATGGTGGCGCTCCTGCTGATCTACATCCTGGTGGTCTGGGAGTTCGGCAACTTCCGTATCCCCCTGGTGATCATGGCGCCGATTCCGCTGACCTTGCTGGGCATCATCCCGGCCCATGCGGTCATCTTCGCCTTCGGTGCGGGTGGAGAGTTTACCGCGACCTCCATGATCGGCTGGATCGCGCTCGCCGGCATCATCGTGCGCAACTCCATCCTGCTGGTGGACTTCGCCATTCACGAGATCCAGAAGGGTGTCCCGGTCGCCGAGGCGATGATCCGCGCCTGTAAGATCAGAACGCGTCCGATCCTGATCACGGCCTTGGCCCTGGTCGCTGGCTCCAGCGTCATCATCACGGACCCGATCTTCCAGGGCATGGCCATTTCGCTGCTGTCTGGCGTTCTGGTCTCGACCCTGCTGACACTGATCGTCATCCCGCTGGGTTGCGTGGCCGCCAAGGAGGATATGTGCAAGGTCGCGGCGGCCGGCATGCCGGCTGGGGTCGATCTTCCCTGCCGGATGGAAACGGCGCCTGCTCCAAAGGAAACCCCGAAGACTTCCAGCAGTGGTCTGGGCTTGCGTGTATGGGGCATGGTCGTGGAGACCCTGGTGTTGGCGTTTTACGCCGTGCGCGGGATCTTCCTGCTGCTGTTCGAGGTCTTCAAGGGACTGCGCAAACCCAAGCACGCAAAGAAGCCTGCACGCCCTTCCGCTGCCGTGCCGGCCGCGGCGAGCCTGCGTCCCGAGACCGCCAAGCGGACCGATGAACCCGCGCCGCCCGCCGGCTCGGCAACGTCGCAGTCCGAGCAGACAACGCCCAGAGTCCAGGCGGCCGAGGCCGGATCTCGGGCGGTCGAGCCGGAAAAGGCGGCCAAACAGCCGGCCGCCACCAAGCGGCGAACGAGCAAGAAGACGACGACCAAGAAGGTCGCCAGCAAGAAAGCGGTCGCCAAGCCGTCCGCCCCTGAGCCGTCCGCCCCTGAGCCGTCCGCGGTGGATTCAGTGCGCCAGGAGGATGGTGCGCAGTCGGTGTCGAAACGCGCGGCCAGGCGGGGTATTCGTCTGAAGATCGACAATGGGCCGGATTCCGGGGCCGACGACTCCTGAGCTTGCGACGAATCGGCGGTATCGGCTTGCGCCTTGGGTTTGGGGCAGGCCAGCCTGAAATGTCCACGGCGCTTGGTCTAATTCAGGTATAAACGACAGGGTTTCCGCAGGATGGAGAGATGGTCCCAATGCGGGCGATGCTGTCGTCATGCTGCTGAGAGCGATCGATCGCGAGCGACTGGTCTGTTTCTGGCATTCGGCCAGTCACCCCTCCAAGCCCGACCGGGCCGCCGCGTCGGTCTTCGGCCTTTCAGTGCTGGGATAAGGGAATCCGAGATTCGAGAATGGTGACTGGACCCGAGCCGCGCGAGACCCGTTTTCGAGGATTGTCACCGCTCGGCATCCTTGCCTTGATCCTTGCGGCTGCGGTCTCCGTGACGGGCGAAACCGCTGCGCAATCGGGCGTTGGGAATCCCTGGGATTCCTACCGGGACGGGGCTTGGGAGCCTGACCAAGGACGCGGCGACAAGGGGTTTGGAACCGACTACATGCGCCCCCGGGGTCGTGACGCTGAGGATCGCCGCAATCCCGATTGGGACGGGCGTGGTTTCCAGGGCGATTGGAGACAAGGCGCCGGCTTCTCCGATCCAGGCGCTGTCGATCCCACCTTCATTCGACCTGGATCGCCCTATGAAGCGGGATTCGAGGGGAGGCAGCCTGCTGGCAGTGGCTATGGTTATGGCTATGGCCGCCCGACTGAGCCGGGTTATCCTTCTCAGCCGAGTGCCCCCTCGGGCTCGCTCCGACCCTCGTTCGAACTCGACCCCAATCGGCTTGACCGACGCCCCGCGGGCCAGGCGGCGGACCTCATGGGTTACCGCTTCCGCGGCGATCCGGATATGCCCTCGGTTGGCGCTGCGGCGAGTCCATTCGGTGATGCCGAGCAGTTCCGCTTCCGCCCCTTGGAGGCTGGGGAGCAGGCTGACGCGAGAGCGACCCCGCAATGGCGGCCTTGGCGGCGAGAGACGGACGCGGATCGGCCGGCCGACCTGTTCGATTCAATGTCGCGTGAGAACCAGGGGCGAGGCGACCCGGCGTATGGCGAATGGCCGCGCTAGTGGGGCAGGGGATGCGCCACGCGCCAACCGGCTGACTCACTGCGCGGCTGGGCCTGTTGGTTTCTCGGCGATGACCCATGTGCCGCTTGAACACCGAGTTTGATCGCAACCGAGTTTGATCGAAGAAGTAGAACGAGCAACGCCATCATCGACCACAATAGGGGAATTGTTACCATGCGAATCCAGAAGCGACTGCAGTTTGCAACCCTCTTGGGTGCTGTGCTCTCGATGTCTGCCCACGCCGAGATCGCTGGCGTGGAGTTCTCGGCGGATATGGTCAGCCACGGGCCGGACGGCCAGACCACGACCGGGAAGATGTACGTGGGCGATACCCGAATGCGGGTCGAGATGTCGCAGCAGGGCAAGGAGATGGTGCGCATCACCGATCAGGGACGTGGCATGGAGTGGATCGTCTTCCCGGCGGAGAAGGGGTACTTCGAGCGTTCCGTTCCTCAGAGTGCGGGTGCGCCGTCCGCGCCGTCCGCCGATACCAGTCCCTGTGAAGGCGTGTCTGGCTTGACGTGCCAAAAAGCGGGGCAGGAAGAGGTGGCCGGGCGCCCAGCCGTGAAATGGGAGATGACCGTGACGCGGGACGGCCAGACGACGACTGGCGCCCAGTGGATCGATGTCGAGCGTGGTTTGCCGCTCAAGTACCAGATGCCCAATGGTCAGGCGATGGAGCTCAAGATGCTGGGCTCCGAGACGATCGCCGGCCGCCCGGTCGAGAAGTGGCAGATGACGACCACCGCACCGAACCAGCAGCCGGTCGAGACCTTCCAGTGGTATGACCCCGAGCTGAAGTTGTCGGTCAGGGAGGAGTTCCCAGGCGGCTACGTGCGCGAGCTGGACAATATCCAGATCGGAAAGCAGGCGGATGGTCTCTTCGCGGTGCCTTCCGACTACACGAAGATGGAGGCTCCGCCCGCCAAGAACTGAGGGAATTGGCCGGAGGGGCGCGTGAACAGAGGCCGTGATGCCGCTTGGCGCCCCGCCATCCTGGGCTGAGTTGAGGGACGATGCGCGGCAATGGCGGCGCGTTGACCCTTGCCAAAGCGGGGATTCGCAGACACCTCTCAGCTTGCCCACAGCCAAGCGGTTTCGCGAAAGCTGTCGTTATCTCGTCGCGGGGCTTGGGAGCCTCGGTGCATCGACGAAGGTTTTTCGCCCTCAAGGACTCCTAGAGATCCCAGCATGATCACCATTGTCGGCAGTCTGAAAGGCGGCTCTGGGAAGAGTACGCTGACATTCAATCTCGCGGTCTGGCTCGCGCTGGCGGAGGTCAAGATCCTGCTGGTCGATGCCGACCCTCAGGCGACCTTGGCGGATGTGATCGATGTGCGCAGGGAGGAGGGGTTCAAGCCGCGGCTCACGGCGAACGATAAGTCGGCCCTGACGCAGGCGCGGTTGAAGGAGGCCGACGAGACCCTGATCGATGTCGGCACCTCTGACATGGAGAGTCTCAAGCGGGCCGTTGCGCTCTGCGATCGGGTCCTGGTCCCGGTTCCTCCGTCTCAGGCGGACATCTGGTCGACCCAACGCTTCATTCAGATGATCTCGGCCATCGAGCGTGAGTCTCCGCCCGAGATCATCGGCTTGATCAACCGAGGTGACACCCATCATGCCGTCCAGGAGACCAACGAGGCCGCCGCGGCCCTGGTCTCTCTCCCTGGGCTGAAGTTCATCAAGCCGAGGTTGTCTCAGCGGACCGTGTTTCGGCGCTCCTTCAGCGAGGGGCTCGCCGTGTTCGAACTCGAGCCCCGAGGCAAGGCGGCGCGCGAGTTCTTGGGCTTGGCGGCCGCGCTTTATCCGCATCTGATCAAGTGATCGCATGCGCCGATGCCCGGTCGGTCGTCAGACGCCGGGATCCAATTCGATCCACGCGAGTCCAACGTCCTTGCTCGGCTTGACCATTCTGTTAAGCTCCCATTCAACATCAGTGACTTGGTCGTTTCGGCCTGTGGCTGATAGACGATTCCAACGATAAGACGCAGTCAATCTTATGCCGGACAACGAGAACTCGACCGCTGGGAACATGCCGCAAGGCCTCCCGGATTCCGACTCATCGAATGCTGGGTCCAGTCCGCAGGTCAACGCCTATGCCATCGATCGACTCTCGCAGGCATTCGAGACCAGCGCCAAGCGCTGGGAGCTGATCGTCTACCCGAGCCTGTTCGCCTTCATCATCCTGGCGGCCTACGGCTTCTATCTCGTCTTCAGCCTGGCGAAGGATGTCCACTATCTGGCGATCAGTGTCGATACCAACATGACCGTCATGGCCAGCAACATGCAATCCATCTCCGACAATATCTCTCAGATGAGCGCCAATGTTCGGACCATGGCGGTCGGCGTCGACTCCATGGCGCGTGATGTCAACACCCTCGAGCCGATGCTCGTCAGCATGCAGGATATCGATCGTGCCATTCAGAGCATGACGCTCTCGACCTCATCCATGCGCAATGACATGGCGGTGATGAATCAGAACATCAGCCGGCCGATGCATTTCATGAACTCGTTCATGCCCTGGTAGAGGGTCGAGCCCCCGGGCTGGCCATGGGAAGGAGACCCTGGTCTGGAGACCCACACTTGGGAACTGTCCATCGATTTTTTCCCGCTTTTCTGGTCGCGAAGATCCAGCTTCGTGACCTCAGCGATGAAGCTCTACTTCACGACTTCGGCGGCTTCCGGCCCTTGATTGGGTCGATCCAGGTGCTGATCCTCAAGTTCGCGAAGCGGAGCTTCGTCTCGCGGGTGACGAAGCTCGAGCTTCGTTACCAGGCTCAAATCAGGATCTATAAGATGGACTGTTCCTAGGATCATGGCTGATGACGCACCCAAGACGTCAGACACCGTCCGACTGATCGTCGCCATCTCCTCGCGCGCCCTGTTCGATCTCACCGAGTCCCATCGGATCTTCGAGACCCAGGGTGTGCGGGCCTATCATGAGTATCAGGTCGCGCACGAATCCGAGATCCTCGAACCCGGCGTCGCCTTTCCGCTCGTCCGCAAGCTGATGAACCTGAATGCGGCCTTGGCCGATCGCGGCCGGGTCGAGGTCATCCTGCTCTCGCGCAACAGTTCGGACACGGGGCTGCGTGTCCTGACCTCCGCACACCATCATGGCCTGGACATTTCGCGGGCGGCCTTCACCGGTGGTGCCAGTCCCTATCGCTATGTCGCTGCCTTCGGGGCTCACCTCTTTCTCTCGGCCGACCCGGAAGACGTGCGGCTTGCGCTCGCGGCCGGCTGCGCGGCGGCAACCGTGCTGCCGTCCTCGACCACCGCGTCGCATGATGGCGATGATCAGGTCAGAATTGCCTTCGATGGCGATGCCGTGCTCTTTTCGGACGACGCCGAGCGTCTCTATCGGGAGCAGGGGCTCGCGGTCTTCAATCAGAGCGAGTCGGCGGCGGCGCACGAGCCGCTGCGGGAGGGGCCCTTCAAAGGGCTGCTGTTCGCGATCCATCAGCTCCAGGCGCTTTTCCCGGCGGATGCCGCGCCTCTGAGAACGGCGTTGGTGACGGCGCGTGGCGCGCCCTCGCATGAGCGGGTGATCCGGACCCTGCGCGCCTGGGGGATCCGGATCGACGAGGCGCTCTTCCTCGGCGGCTTGAGCAAGGCGCGCTTTCTGGCGGCCTTCAGCGCCGACATCTTCTTCGACGATCAGACCCACCATTGCGAGGCCGCCCGCTTGCACGTCGCCACCGGCCATGTCCCGCATGGCGTGGCAAATATGTAACGTTGCTGCAAATACTCATTTTTTGTTTGTACGCTAGACTTTGTGCGAGCCCGGTCAAGTGTTCTGAGATCTGCACTGGAAAAACAGGAGTGCCGATGTTGTAATTCGGCAAAGATTTCGTTCTTTCGTACTCATCGTATCGAGGTGTGAGGATCATGTTCTTGGAAACGAGGCTTAGATGTTGGGGGCGGCCCTTCCTCGGTGTCCGACTGGGAATGATGCTGGTATTTCTGCTGACCGCCCTGGGCTTGCATGCCGAAGAGATTTCCGTGCCCGAAAGCTACCGCTTGAAGTCGGGCGATATCGTGGCGGTTTCCGTCTGGCAGGAGCCAGGGTTGGAGCAACTCGTCCTGGTGCGTCCGGACGGGGGGATCTCTTTCCCGCTTGCAGGGGATTTGACCGCTGCCGGTCTGACCGTCGGAGAGCTGTCGGCCGAACTCAAGCAGAAGTTGAAGAAGTACATCTCGGATCCTGTCGTGACGGTCACGCTGCAGGAGATCCCCGGCAATCGCATTTACATCATCGGCCGTGTGAACAAGCCAGGGGACTTTCCGCTGGTCACCCGCGACATTTCGGTGATGCAGGCGCTTGCGATGGCCGGTGGTCTTACGCCCTTTGCGGATGAACGTAAAATCAAGGTTCTACGTAAGATCAACGGAAAAGAACAGTCCATTTCCTTCGATTACAAACAGGTTCGCAAAGGCCAGAATTTGGATCAGAACATCACGCTTCAGGCGGGTGATGTCATCGTCGTTCCCTAGGTGGCGGTCGGGGAGCGGCTTCGGATCACACAGAGCTGGGCTAGAAGATGATGGGAAGAACAACGAACTCGAGGCTGCGAACAGGGATCCTGAAATGCGGGGCGTGCAGTTGCCTGGTTCTGCTCACGGCGTCCGCGCGGGCGAGCCAATGGTATGTCGAGCCGCGGGTGTCGTTGGACACCTTTTATGACGACAATGTCCGGCTCAGTACCATCGATCCTCGGAGCACGGCGGGAGGTAACCTGACCGCCGCCGTGGAATCGGGTCGGCGGACGGAAGAATCGGAGATCGGTCTCAGTGCAAAGGTCCTCTCGCTTTACTATACCGATGCCTCCGACTTGAACGAGACGGACGGATATCTTGGATTTACGAGCATCTATCAGCTTGGGCGTAGCCGCCTTGGGCTGGATGCGACGTTCGATTATGACTCGACGCTGACGAGCGAGGTCGAGACATCGGGATTGGTGCAGGTGGAGAAGCGCCACCAGCGCGTCCGCGTCAAGCCCTCTTGGGCCTACACCCTCACCGACCGCGCGCGCGTGGAGGCCAACCTGAGCTATCAGGACGATACCTATCAGGATGTGGAGGTCATTCCGCTCTTCGATTACAGCTTCACCACCGCGGGGATGAGTCTCATCTATGGGTTGACCGAGCGTGCCCAGGTCTTTGGCGGTCTGTCCTATGACAAATACGACGCTGATCAGGTCGACACCCAGTCGAGCAATTATGGCGTGCAGGCAGGTGCCAGTTATCTGCTGACGGAGACCATGTCGCTCAGCAGCTATGCTGGCGTCCGTAATACGCATGCCGAGACACCGACCTTCTTCGGAACGGAAAAGACCGACAACACCGGACCGATTTTCCAGGTTGAGCTGAAGAAGTCCTATGATCAGGGGCAGTTGCGTATGAGCGCCGAACGTTCGCTGCTTCCGAGCAGCAGCGGGACGCTTCTGGATACGACGGCTCTGCGTCTCTCATGGGATTACCAGTTCGAGCCCAGGTGGAAGTTTCTGTTCAGTGCGTCAGGGTATCGAAACAGGACCCCCGATGGAGAGGTCTCGCGTGACGACCGTGACTACCTCGCGTTCTCGCCGAGTCTTCAGCACCAGCTGACGGAATCACTGCGGTTGGATCTGAGCTATCGCTACCGTTGGCAGGAGTACGATCTGCAAACGAGCGACGCCTCTTCCAATGCGGTCTATCTGAGCCTGCAGTACACCATGGCCAAGGAATCGCTGAGCAAGTGGTCGGTGCTTGGGAAGTAGGCCGCGCCCGATGTTGGCGGGTATGGACAGGTCTCGACGCCCGATGATGTGCTCACTCTCCATGCAGCGGTTCTCACCTCAAGGCGCGGTATGCGCCAAGATTCTCTTTCATGCGCTTGACGGCTCCGCTCGCGACCAGTGATCCGCAGCTGAGCGCGACCTTGGATCGCGCGCTGACCGCGATTTCGAGTGGATTGGTTTCGCATTGATCAGGATGCGCGTGGATCAGGATGCGCGTGAAATAGTCGAAGACGGTAAGTCATCGCTCGGCTCCGGCTCGGTCAATGCGCTTCATTGAGGTTCGACGATCTCGATTTCGACGCGGCGATTGACCCAAGGGCCGAGTGTCTTTTCCTGTTCTGGATCGGCTTTCAACTCATCTTCACCCTTGCCTTCATGGTCGATTCGAGCGCGGTCGATGCCAAGGTCTTGAATGAAGTCAGCGACGTTTTTCGCGCGTCGCTCTGAGAGGATCCTGTTCGACTCTCTGCCGCCCTTGCTGTCGGTGTGGGCAATGACCTTGAGCCGAACAGAACCCAAATCCTTCACCAAGCTGGAAAAGTCCTCAAGGATTCGCTTGGCCCCCGCATCCAATGTCGTGCTGCCGTCTGGGAATCGAATCAGCTGAGAGAAGTCGGCCTTCATGGCGTGGGGTCCCATCGACTCGACGGGGAGTGATAGCGATTGGAGGGCGCTTGCGAGGGTGTCGAGCGCGGGGCGGGAGGTGTCCGGGGACGTCGTGTCCTCTGTCCCAGTGCCGACGGGGGCGAGGGATCCTTCAACCATCGCCGTTGAATCCGTGCTATCCGAGGCGCCGGTTTCCGTCTCCTGATCCGATACGCTTGGGCGTGATGCGGGAGACGAATCGGGCATGACCGGAGGATCGATTTTGCCAATGGTTCCCCCCAGTGCTACGGATTGTGCTGCCGCATCCTGGGCTCCCGTCGAGGCGCCAACCTCTGAGTTGAGTCGAGCGGCGTGCGCGAAGTCGGTGCCCGCGGCAGGACGGGCATCGGATCCGATGCCGGGCTCAGCGCGTTCGCCTTGATGCGATGGTTCGCTCGTTCTCGGGGTGTCGATCGTGCCGGCGGTCGACGCCTTGCGTCCGTCTCCGCTCTGATCGAAGAGGTACCAGCCGACGAGTCCTAGGCCGAGGATCACCCCGGCCGCGATGGCGATCACCTCCCTCGTCCAGCGCCGTCCCGATCGGGTGGACTTGATGAGCTCTGCCAGTGATAGCTCCTCTGTTTCGTCCTCTCTCTGATCGGTGTCGTCGGGCCTGATGTCGGCGTCGATGTCCGTGCTCTTGTCCTGCGCGGCGCTGGGTGCCTTTTCTTCCGTTTCAGGGGCAGCTGCGGGCGCAGCGTCAGAGGTCGCGTGCTTATCGGCTTGGCGAAAGGGGCTAGCGGCCGTGATGTCCTCGTCGGCGAGGGTTCTTGGCGCGGGCGTTTCGGTGCGAGCCGCGTTGGGAGCCGGCATGTGATGCGCGCGCGCTGGCGGTGCGTCGTCGTCCTGTTCGTCGAGAAGCGATGTGAGCGACTCGTCTTGGATCAGGTTGGAGTCGTCATCGAACACCTCGCCGTAATCTGGCGAGGCCTGACGCTTTTCCTGATTGATGGCGAGCAAGAGATGAGATGCGTCGTTCTTGATGAACTCGTCGATGGCCTCGCCCGTGATCTTTTTCTCCCCGGCGCCATAGGAGAACACCAAGGCGGTCTCGCAGATGAGATTGATGACGCGAGGCACGCCCTTGCTGTAGTGAAAGACGGCGTGGCAGGCGTCGGGCGTGAAGATGGCTTTCTGACCACCCGCAACCTTGATGCGGTGCCTGATGTAGTAAAATGTTTCCTCGGCTGAGAGTCGGCCTAGGTGATAGGAGGCCGAGATCCGTTGGACGAACTGCTCAAGGTCGGGGTTGCGCAGCTGATCACGCAGCTGGGGTTGGCCGAGCAGGAGCAGTTGGAGCACGAGATCCTTGTCGGCATTGATGTTCGACAGGAGGCGAATTTCCTCGAGTTTGTCGAGGCCGAGGTTCTGGGCCTCGTCGATAATGAGGAGCGCCTTCTTGCCGCGTCCGTACTGGTCGATCAGAAAGTTGACGAGCGCCTGGTGCTGCTGGATCTTGTCTCCCGCGGGCACCTTGAGATCGAAGGCGACGCACACCCAGTCCATGATCTGACCGATGGACTGATGCGTGTGCGAGATGAGTCCGACGCTCAGGTCGTCGTCCAGCTTCTCCAGCAGATAGCGCATCAGCGTCGTCTTGCCAGAGCCGATCTCTCCCGTCAGGACCGTGAAGCCCGCCTGGTTGTACAAGCCATACTCGACGAGCGTCAGGGCTTCCCGGTGGATTTTGCTGAGGTAGAAGAAGCTGGGATCGGGCAGCAGCGAGAAGGGCTTTTCATTCAGACCAAAGAAGGATTCGTACATCTTCAGGTTCCCAGTTGAAGGAGCGCGCGTCCATCGCGACTATCGGAGATGATTAGTGCGGCTTCACGAAGCGAGCAGTCTAGCAAACTGGGCTATTTTCGTTGAGCGTCTTTTTCTGGTTTGATCGCCGCTGATGTGGCTGCCGGCTCGGCTCGGACCCTTCAGTGCCGGGATCGCGACTCAATTCGCGATAGGTCCGCAGGAATGGCCTAGCCTCGATCGTCATTGGTCGATGATTCCGTCCAAAGTAGGAGTTGCCTGCATCGTGAGGACTTGGGCTTTGGTCGTTATCCTCCGATAGTCGAAAAGGCGAGGTTGGCAGCGTGATGCGGGATGGGCGGCATGTATGAGCTGAATGAGTGTCGCATGTGTTTCATTTGAAGCCGAGGGCGGAGTGATCTGATGCGAGCGATTCGAATGCTTGTCTCCTTGATGCTGATTCATTGTGCGCCCATCATCCATTGTGCGCCCATCATCATGGCCGACGATTCTTCAGCGGAATTGGTTTCAGCGAAATTGGTTCCAGAAAAACCGGTTTCAGCGCAATCAGCTATGCTGATGGAGGCTGTTTCGGCCCCCAATCTCGCTGTTCAGGAGGATGCGCGCCGCGCTTCCAGGAAGTCGTCGCTGACTGTGCCGGATCGATCAAGGCCCAAGGTCTCTGTCATCAAGTCTGCCATCGACGATTTGGCCGCTCATTATGGTGTGGATGCCTTGTTGATTCGTGCAGTCGTTCATGCTGAGTCGCATTACGACCCTTTCGCTGTGTCTCCCGCCGGCGCGATTGGACTCATGCAGGTCATGCCTGCCACTGCGAGTGAATACGGGGTCGTCTCTGCCGATCTCCTATTCGATGCCGAGATCAATCTGCGTGTCGGAATACGGCATCTGAAGCGGCTCATCAAGAAGTACGGGAAGCCTGGCCCTGCGGTCATGGCCTACAACGCCGGGGAGGGTGCCCTGGAGCGCGGCGATGGTTTCGTCGCCTACCCGGAAACCCAACGCTATACCCATCAGGTATTGAGCGAGTATCTGGTCCAGAAGGGGATCTTGCCCTATTCGTCGATTGCGGAAGTGCACCTCGGGCTGAAGCTGACGCCGGACATGGCGACCGTCGGCGCGGCCGATAAGCCCAGTGCGGCCATGGTTCAGCCAGTGGCCGATCTCGACGCCCAGCTTCGTCGTTCCATGTCGGTACGTTCGCCGGGAGCACCGGCGCTGCGCGCCTCACCCGGCACCGCGGAGCGCAAGGACGTCAGCAGGCTCTCGTCACGCTTGGAGACGCCATCGAACACCATGTTGCGGAGCAGAATCTATCGGCCCTCGCCACGCATGCCTGCATCACGCATCGAATCTGACGCCGTGCGGGGGTTCTCCGGTACGGGCTATCCGCGGCAATGAGTCGAGCGCGGGCTAGGGGCAAAGCCCGCGCAGCTGGTTGTGAGGGTGGCTAGGCCTGGACCTCAAGTGTCGGGGAGGGGCGCTGCAGGAAGTTACCCTGCACATAGTCGACGCCCGCCGTCCAGAGCACGGTCAGTGCGCGTGCGTCCTCAACACCCGTGACGATGCTCTTGACGTTGAACTCGCGCGCCAGGGTGGCGAGCTGAAGCAGGCGCTGCTGCTTGTTGGTGTCGTCTGCGAGCCCTTGGGAGAAGCTTGGTTTCAGCAGCACGAAATCCAATGACAGACCTTGCAGCAACATCTCTGGCCGATCGCTCACACCGAAGCGGTTGACCGCCACTCTGCACTTGATCTTCTTGAGGGTTTCGACCAGCTTGCCAATGCTGGCCAGGTTGCCCACCACCAGCTCTTCCTGGAATTGAAAGGTCAGCCAGTTGCCGCGGACATCGAACTCGCGCAGACAATCGCAGATCCATAGCACGATGCTTGGGTTCCTGAAGGTATCCTCGGAGAGATTGATGAAGAGACTCAGGTTGTGTCCCGCGCGCCGCTGTTCGCCGATCACCTGAATGGCGGCGCGGATCGTCCATTTGTCCACTTCTTCGATCAAGCCGCTACGGATGGCAGGTCCGATGAAGTCCTTGGCCTCGAGCAGGTTCTCCTCCTCGTCCAAGAGACGCAAGAGAACGCTGTAGTTCTCCTGGTTATCGCCCATCAGGCTGATGATGGGCTGATAGACGAGCTTGAGCTGGTTGTTGCGCAAGGCGTATTCGATCTTGCGCGCAATGGCGACGTCGTCGTCCTCGACCTCTTGCTTGGAGCGCGCTGCCAATGAGGTCGGGGCCTGTTGGCCGGCCTTGTGGTCGTGGTCCGTGAGTTCGTGGCCGATACAGAGGCGGTGGGCCGCGTTGAGGATGTCTTCGGCTGCCGACGCACGGTCCTGGACGATGAAGTAGCCGATGTCGCAATCGGGCGTGGTGCTGTCATGACCGGTTGCGCGCACGTCCAGCCGCGCCTCTTCCTTGATCTGCTCGGCAAGCGCCTTGGCGTCGAACTCGCCAAGTCCCTCGACGACGATCACGAAGGCGTCGTCGCTGACGCGACGTACCGAGCCGCGCTCACCGACGATGGTGAGGATGCGTTGCCCGAGTTCCTCGAACAGCCCGCGCGCCACGGTGAAACCCATGTCTCGCGAGAGATCCAGGCTCTTCGCGATGCGCAGGAAGAAGATGGCGAAGGGACGCAGCACGACGCGGTCCTCGCCGACGCGATCCTCGATCTCCTCCAGGAGCTGACTCAGGCCGACCTCGTGGGTGGTACTCGCGCCGGCTCCCGCCGCGGCACCGCTCGCGCTCGGCGCGGTTTGGACGGGCTGCAGGATGATGCGCAGGCAGGGCTCGTCCTCGATCTCGGCCGCGGCGGCCAGGATGCGCGCGGCGAACTCGCTCGAATCGGCGCGGGTGCAGGTCACATCCAGGGTGGTCGACTCCGTGAGCGCGGCCTTCTCGGCGCTCTTGAGGAGATCGCGAATCTGCTTGTGCTCGGTCGGGGCGATGAGGTCCAGAAAGGGGATGGCGAGGAGGTCATCCGTCGTCTGATAGCCGAAGAGGTCGACATAGGCCGCGTTGGCTTCGATATGCAGACCATCTTGCACGAAGGCGACGCCTGCGCGGGTGACTTCGATCAGGCTCAGGGTGCTCTGCTCACAGTTCTGCAAGCGGGAGATCAGGCCGCTGGCCTCCCGGCGCTTCAGCAGATCGGCGAACTCACGCGCGACGAGCATCTTGAGGTGCTCGCTGTCGTTTCTCCGGGTCAGGCCGCGTATCCCGGCGTGTCGCGCCTTCTGCGTGTCCGAGGCCCAGTGCTCGGGGTCGCTGATCAGGATCAACGGCATGTCGAGCGTGACGCGCCGATAGGCCGCCAGCACCTCGTCCAGATCGACGTCTTTGTCGTAGCCACAGCAGATGACGAGATCGCAGCCACGATCCGTGAAGACTGTCTCGAGGCGCTCGCCGTTCGGGATGGACACGCTTCGCTCCGCCAAGCCGTCATCACGCAGCGTGCTCACGATGCGCTCGGCCTCGCTCGTCTCCGAGTTGATGATGAGTAGCGTGGGTTTTCGACTTGGCGTGGGCATGCTTGGAGCTCTAGGCTTGGAGCGATTGCTGGACCGCGATTATCTGTCTTCGCCGTCGAGAAGGGAAAGAAAAACGCCGGTTTCGCGGACTGCTTCTCACCTGGACCATGATTCCCTCAGCCCAGCCATGTTTTCGACCCTTCTCCCTGTATTTCCCTGACCAGCCGTGGGACGAGATAGCCAGAGATCCGTGCGCGAAGGTTATCCAACAGCATTCTCGCGCGATCATCGCTCACCTGGAAACGGCCGGCGCCCACGACCGGATCCAATTGGTGGATATAGTAGGGGATGACGCCGCAATCGAAGAGACGCTCACTGAGCTCGGCCAGGACCGCTGGGTCGTCGTTGACCCCGCGCAACAGCACACTTTGATTGAGGAGCTGGATTCCCGCATTCCGAAGCCTGGCGAGCGCCGTGCTGGCCGAGGCGTCCAATTCCCGTGGATGATTGGCGTGGACGACTACGATAGTGCCAAGGTGCCCTCGGGTCAAAGCCTCGCAGAGTCCATCCGAGACACGCGAAGGCAGCACGACCGGCAGACGTGTATGGATGCGCAGCCGGCGCAGATGCCCGATCCCGTTCAGACGCTCGACCAGATCCGCAATCTGTCCGTCTGCCATCATCAAGGGGTCACCGCCGCTCAAGACGATCTCACGCAGTGAGTCATCCGCGGCGATGTGCGCGAGTGCCGCGTTCCAGCGCTCAGTCGTCGGCCCGACGTCGGCGTAGGGGAAGTGCCGGCGAAAGCAGTAGCGGCAATGGACCGCGCAGGCGCCGGTCACGATCATCAGCGCCCGGCCGTGATACTTCTGCAGCAGGCCAGGGACGCGGGTCGCGTCGATATCGCCGACCGGATCGCTGAGGAAGCCGGGGCTGAGGATGCGCTCGGCGCTGAGGGGCAGCACCTGGCGCAACAGCGGGTCGGTCGGGTCGCCGGGCGTCATGCAGGCCGCGAAGCTGCGCGTGACAAGGATGCCAAACGGGCTGGGCTCGGGGTCGAGGTCGGGAATCTGCGTCCGGCTCAGCCGCAGCGCGTCCAGCAGCGCGTCGATGTCTCGATAGGCACCCGCAAGATCTCGTTGCCATTGGTCGGTCTGACAAGTGACCGTGCTTCGCGCTACCATTGTGCGGTTTAGCTTGACATGAACTGAGGATGACATGGCTTTCTACAGCACCAACGAATTCAAGGGCGGGCTCAAGATCATGTTGGACGGAGATCCGTACAACATTGTCGAGAACGAGTTCGTCAAACCCGGCAAGGGGCAGGCCTTCAACCGCGTACGCGTGCGCAATCTCAAGACCGGGCGCGTCGTCGAGAAGACCTTCAAGTCCGGCGATACCGTCGAGGCCGCCGACGTGCATGATACCGATATGCAGTACCTCTACAACGACGGTGAGGAATGGCACTTCATGGATCCGGAGAGCTTCGAGCAGATGACGGCCGGCGAGGCCGCCGTCGCCGAGGCCGCCAAATGGATCAAGGAGCAGGACATCTGCAAGGTGACACTTTGGAACGGCGTCCCGCTCTCGATCGAGCCGCCGAACTTCGTCGTCCTGGCGATCACCGAGACCGACCCGGGTCTGAAAGGCGATACCTCCGGCGGTGGTGGTAAGCCGGCCACGCTCGAGACCGGCGCCGTCGTGCGCGTCCCGCTCTTCGTCCAGACCGGTGAGCTGATCAAGGTCGATACGCGGACCGGCGACTATGTCTCGCGCGCCAAGGATGCCTGATCCCTGCCGTCCCGCGCTGGCGTTGGTGCGGGGCTGATGCGAACGCCGGTCTGGTCTCCAAGCGCCCAGCCCGAGCATCTCAGGGCACGGGCCGCGCTGCTCGGGCGGGTGCGTGCCTTCTTTGCGGCGGCCGGCGTGCTCGAGGTGGAAACGCCTCTGCTCTCCCAGGCTGCGGTTACAGACCCGGCGCTGGCAAGCCTCATGACCCGGGTCTCCCTGCCCGGATTCGGGGCGGATCGACCGCTCTACCTCCACACCTCCCCGGAGCTCGCCATGAAGCGGCTCCTGGCGGCAGGTGCTGGTCCCATTTACCAGATCTGCAAGGTCTTTCGGGATGAAGAGCGGGGGCGCCTGCACCATCCCGAGTTCAGTTTGCTCGAGTGGTACCGTCCGGGCTGGGATGACCACCGCCTCATGGATGAAGTCGCGGCCGTCGTGCGCGCGGCGCTCGATCGGCCGGAGATGCGGGTGGAGCGCATCACCTATCGTCAGCTCTTCATCGAGGGTCTGGAACTAGACCCATGGCACACCGATGAGCGCGAACTCGCGGTGGCGGCCCGCAAGGCGGGCATCGCGGACGCCGACCGGCTGGTGCTGGACAAGGATGGCTGGCTCGACCTCCTCTTGACGCACTGTTTGCAGGCGGGGCTCGGGCGGGACGGCATGACCTTCCTTCACGACTATCCGCCGAGCCAGGCGGCGCTCGCCCGCATCCGCTCGGGCGACGTTCCGGCTGCCGCGCGGTTCGAGCTCTACATCCAGGGCATCGAGCTTGCCAACGGGTTCCACGAACTCAGCGATGCCGACGAGCAGCGGAAGCGATTCCTCTCGGATCTGGATGAGCGCCAACGGCTCGGTCGCTCGCGCCCGCCCATGGACGAGCGCTTTCTGGCGGCGCTAGAGGCCGGGCTGCCGGACTGCGCGGGTGTCGCACTCGGGCTGGATCGCTTGCTGATGCTCGCGACCGGCGTCGACCACATCGACGCCGTGCTCGCCTTCCCGATCGAGCGTGCCTGATCCCGGGCAGGCTTGCCCGCCTCAATGTCTGACGCGTGCCGTCCACGTCAGTTGGGTCTTGCCCTCCGCGGGCACCGCGACCGTCCAGGCCGCCAGGTTCGACGCCTCCTTCGTGTGCGGCTGGCTCTCATTCGAGATCTCCCAGTCGCCCGGGATGCTCTCCCTGACGATGATGCTCACGGGCTCCGCCTTGGCGTTCTTGAGCTCCATCGCGAAGCTCGCCTCGTAGGCATAGTCGTAAGCGGAGGAGCCCGCCAGCTTCTTGAACGTTGTCTGCTTGCGCCGCGCCGTGACATCGAAGCTCTCGCCGAGCTTGAGCTTCAGGGTCTCGTTCTTGGGCGTGTGGTCGATGGCATCCTCGCCGATGAACTGGGCATTGCCGCGGCTGTCCTTCGAGTAGACGCGGACGACGCCCTGCGGTAGCGGGACGCCCAGGCTGCCGCCCTGGTTGACGAACCTGAGCATGGACGCGACCGGCAGCGGCGTCCAGCCGTCACCCGAGCTGGCCCGGTAGCTGTAAGGCTGCCCCTGGACCACCAACTCCTTGGTGATGCCGACCTGAGGGGCCGACAGCAGGGCGACCTGCTTGGTCTGCTGATTCAGCACGTCCGTCGGGCGCGGCAAGCTGTAGAGGTGATATTCCGACAGGCTCTCCTCCTGCGGCATCGGCGCTGCCGCGGCCATCGCCACCATGCGCTCCATGGCGGGCGGCGGCATGGCGGGCCGCACCCGATTGAGCGTACCGGCGACCAGCTGAACTTGCGCCCCCTTGTAGCCGATCCCGCTCGCATTGGTCAGGGTGATCCAGCCGTTGAGGTCCATGGTGCGACCGTCCGGTGCCAGGTCCGCGACATAGTCGGCCTTCCAGGAGAGTCCGCCCGTGAGATAGGACAGCTCAAGCTTGCCCTCGCCGCCTTGGCGGGCGTCGATGTGCAGGACCAGCGTGGGCTGATCGCGCAGATCCTCGGGCACGTCGGGAAACGACAGGTGACCGACCAGCTGGGTCTCGATGCGGTCGTCGTAGCGCAGCACGACGCCGTCGTTGACCGCGAGCACGGTCGCCGACTCGGTCGTTCGCTCGCCGGCATCGTTGGCGCGGATGACGTCGACGCGGCGCCCGAGGTACTTCTTGAGCAGACTGGTGGGCGTCAATAGGTCGAAATCGAAGTTCTGCTCCAGCAGGGTGAGATCCATTCCGCCAGTCTGCGCATTGAGCAGCGCTGTCTCAGGGCGGATCTCGACCGAGACATTGCGCCAGGCGAGGCGGTTCTCGCCAGGCCCGAGCTTCACCAGGCGCTGGTCTTTGATGAGTGCGAGATCGTCGTTGTAAATGGTTACGGCCAGAGCGGCTTGGGCAGAATCCTCGATGCGTTGCTCGTCGGCCATGGTCGCCGCTCCCGCGGATAGCGTCCAGAAAAGAGGCAATAAGGTTGCCGGGAGTCGCCAGGTGCGTGGCGTCTTGGCAGGGGGTGTTGGTTTGGTCTGGCGCGTCTTTCGCATATCGATCTCCGTGAGGATGTCCGATCCGAGGTGGAGCCAAGCGGGGAGGGGCCGATCCTGGCTTGGCTCTCGCTGGCGCGCCGACCTGAGAGGCGCGCTCCGCCACCAGCTTTCAACGCTGTGTTCACCGCCCATTCTGTTCTGGCGAGGCGGCGAATGGAAGCATCCTCGGCGGCATTCGGAACGCGTGGATAGGACCTTCGTGATGACGCCAATGCGGGCATCTTGATGCCCGGCATGGATCTGCCGTTCACCCGAGATGGGCATCGCTCTCGCTCTGCCCATCGGGTCGAGCCCAGGCAGGGTGGAGTCTTTTCACAGCCCCTCAGGCGAGCATGCGTCTGTAGCTGTGCCAGGTCGCGTAGCCGAGAACGGGGAAGACGACGATCATGCCGACGAAGAAGGTGAGGATCCCGATGCCGCTGAGCGCCACGATGAGGGCGGCCCAGAGCAGCATGGCTGGCCAGTTCTCCTTGAATGCGCGCGCGCTCGCTTGGATGGCCGTGATGGGACCGGCGTCCCGGTCGAGAATCATGGGGATGGCGACAGCGCTCGTGATGAACACCGTTGCCGCCAGGATCAACCCGATGCCGAGGAAGAAGGCGGCGGTTAGTGGGTCGAATCCCTGAAGGGTCAGCAGGGATTGGTCGCGATCGAGGCTCGGTGAGAGGGTGTTGAATTGGATGGCGAAGAGCAGGGCCGAGAGCCGAACCCAGGCGGCGGCAATGAGCCCGAGGAAGAGCACGAAGAGGCTCAGATTGGTCCGCCGGTCCCAAATCAGCTCCAGGCTCTGGCGGATGCTCACGCTCGCGCCCACCTCCTGCTGACGGGCCGCCACATAGAGTCCGGCCGCGAGGAAGGGACCCAGCAGCATGAGCCCCGTCAAGAAGGCGATGCTGAACCAGGGCAGCGACCAGGTGAGCCAGAGCGTGACCCAGCAGGCCGCTGCGAAGAGTGCGCCATAGGCGAGCCCATGCAGCGGGCTCTTCGCGAGTGTTCGGATCCCTTTTCCAAGCCACTCCAGGGGCTCGGTGATGTCGACGTGCCGGACCTGCGTCACGTCCGGCCCTTGCGTGTGTGAATGACGGATGGCATGCGTTCCCATGGCGGTTCCTCCAGACAGAAGGCGGATAGTCGATGAGTATCTGTGCCGCCGGGGTCCCAGAGCTCACCCGCGCGTCCCAACCCGTCGTTCAGGCATTCAGCCATCGTTCGAACGACAGGGCTCGCGGCCTCTCGGATTGCCCGGCGGCGGCGCTGAAGTGCCCGAGACGGCTGGCACTCTCAATAGCCTAGTTCATCGGTCGGACATCGCGCGAAATCAAGCCTTGTCTGTATCTGCCGAAACCCCATGCTGCTTAGCTGTGAGCGCGCCGTCCATGTCGCGCTGTCGAAGCCACTATCGTTACGAGGACGCACCGATGAGCGACACACCCATCACCAAATTCGAGGGTCAGGAGATCGACGTCAGCTGGGACGAGCGCCTGTGCATCCACATCGGCGAATGCGGAAAGGCCGCGGGAAACCTCTTCGTGGGGAGCCGCGAGCCCTGGTGCATGCCCGACGAGGTCGATAAGGCGCAGGTGCGCGAGATCGTCGAACGCTGTCCGAGCGGCGCGCTCAGCTACCATGACAAGGCCGGGACGCCCGAGGCGCCGCTGCCGCGGAACGAGGTCATGGTCGTCTACAACGGCCCCTATTATCTCAGTGGCGACCTTGAGATCGAGGGCGTTGCCGATGACATGCCCGGCCTGCGCCATCGCGCCGCCCTCTGCAGGTGCGGCGCCTCCAAGAACAAGCCTTTCTGCGACAACAGCCATGCGCAGGCGCGGTTCGAAGACCCCGGCGCCGTGGGCGAGCAGGGTCCGGGCCTCACGGCTGAGGATGGTGCGCTCAGCGTCCGGGCGATGCCCGACGGCCCCCTCAAGCTGCAGGGCAATCTGACCATCAAGTCCGGCTCGGGCCGCACCGCGTGGCAGGGCACCGCCACGGCGCTCTGTCGTTGCGGCGCATCCGCCAACAAGCCCTTTTGCGACGGCAGTCACCGTGCCGCTGGGTTCAAGAGCGACTGAGCCTGTCGGGTCGCCGGCGGCGGGGAGCGGGTTCAAGGCCCCGATCGATCCGCAAGTGCCGCTCGGCGCGCCTCAGGTTTCCTGGATGCCGTTGAGGACTTGCAGACGGTGCTGTGTGCGTTCGATGTGAACCCTTTCGACCCATCGCTACGCTGCATGGCCTATGCTCTAGCGTTCTGAACGCTATCCACGGAGACAGCCATGCACCTGACCGCCTTCATGCTCGGTCTGATCCTCTTCATCGTCTACAGCGTCTTCGTCCGTGCCTTCTACACCGTGAAGCCGGACGAGCGCGCCATCATCACCTCCTTCGGGCGCGCCCAGCGGCTCGGCAAGCTCATGGTCGAGGACGCCTCGCTCAATGACGAAGAGCGTCAGCGCTACCGTTTCCCGCGCCTGCGCGTCATCGGCCCGGGCGGCCCCTACTTCAAATGGCCCTGGCAGGAGGTGCACAAGGTTCGCGTGGTCACCCAGTCCGTCGATCTGACCTGGGATCCAACCAAGACGCAGAGCACGGTCGAGGCCGTGACCAAGGACAACCTCACCACCGGCGTGGGCGGGCAGATCCGTTTCCGCGTCTCGGAGAACAACCTCTATGCCTACTTCTTCGGCGTCGACAGCCCGCTGGAGCACGTCATGGGCTACTTCATCTCGGTGCTGCGCGAACGGATCGCCAACTTCGTGGATCCCAGGGGGGAAAGCCTGATCGGGGATACCGAGCTGCCGGAGACAGGGGCGCCCTCGGAGCTGTCGGAAGGGGTCTCGATCAACGATCTTCGCAAGAACCTGCCGCTGCTGAACGACTACATGGAGCAGCAGTGCAAATCCACGGGTGCGCGCTACGGCATCGAGCTGGATGCGGCGCTCATCACCCAGATCGACCCGCCGCCCGAGGTCGATCGGGCGCTCTCCGCCATCAATACCACGCGCAACCAGGTCGCCGCGGACATCAGCACCGCCAGGGCGGATGCCGAGCAGCAGATCACCATGAGCAAGCGCGCCGTCGACATCGCCCGCAACAATGCCCAGGCGGAGGTCGCTCCCCTCAAGGAGCTGGCCGACACCCTGGCCAGGATCAAGGCATCCGGCGGTCCGGGCGCACTGCGTGCCTATATCCGCAATCTACGCGTGCCGCTGCTCGGGCAGGCCAAGCGCATCGTCCAGACCCTGGCGTCGAGCCAGTGAAGCGGGGGAGGATCCACTCATGAATTTCGGACTCGATCTGGCCGCCGGCCCCATCATCGCCTTCGGCGTGGGGCTGCTCTACATCCCCGTGCTGCTCGCCGTCGCGCGTGTGTTGGGGCTCTATGCCATCGTGCGCGAGCGCGAGGCCCAGGTGTTCACCCTCTTTGGCAAGGTCATCGGCACCCTGGACGAGCCGGGCATCCGTTTCCCGATCGGCTACTTCGGGCTCAAGGCGCTGCTGGTGCCCTTCTTCGGCAAGCTCTACCGGGTTCCCACCACGCTCAGGCAGCATTATTTGCGCGACCAGATGGTCAATTCGGAGGAAGGGACGCCCATGGGCGTCGGCATCTGGTCGGAGATGCAGGTCAGCGATCCGGTCGCCTACCTCTTCAGCAACGCCAATCCGGAGGGTTCACTGCAGGCCAATGTCGCTAGCTCGACCATTTCGACCCTGAGCAACCTGGAGATGGACAAGATGCTGGAGGACCGACACCAGCTCAGCCGGCGCGTGCGCGCGGCCGTCTCGCCGCTGTCCGAGCAATGGGGTTACAAGCTGGGCTCCGTCTATATCCGCAAGGTCGCCTTCACGGATCGGCAGATGGTCGACAACATCACCGAGAAGGTCGTCAAGCGCCTGGTCCAGGTCACCAGCGCCATGAAGCAGGACGGCGAGAACCGGGTCGGCCTCATCAAGAGCCAGACCGCCTTCAAGGTCTCGCAGAAGATGGCGGAGGCCGCCGCGGCCAGGCCGGCGATCGTTGGCGAGGCGCTCAATAACATCGCCCAGCAGGACCCCGAGGTGCTGAACGCGGTCATGGAGGTGATGGAGACCGAGCAGCTCATCCAGTCCGGGGCGGAGGTCGATGTGCTGCCCGTCAACTCGGAGCTCCTGGTTCAGCTTGGGACCGCCGGCTGAGCGCCGCGAGTGGTGGGAGCGCCGCTTCCGTCGGGGGCGATGGGGCGCAAGCCCCATCATCGCGTCAATCAGGCCCGCCCGCGCATTGCCTCGGCGACCGAGGCTGACCTAGACTGCGGCGATGCAGCATCCCATCGATCCAAAAATCGATTGTGTCTTCAAGGCCCTGCTGGGCTCGGAGCCCAATCGCGCGCTCTTGATCCATTTCCTCAATGCCATCCTGGAGCGCGCGCTGCAAGCGCCCATCACCTGGGTCGAGATCCTCAATCCCTACAACGAGCGCGAGTTTCTCGACGACAAGTTGAGCATCGTCGACGTCAAGGCGCGCGATGCGCGCGACTGTCTCTATCAGATCGAGATCCAGTTGCTCAACAATCGGGATCTGCCCGCGCGCATGCTCTACACATGGGCGGATCTCTACAGCTCCCAACTGCACAGCGGTGAGGACTATCACCAGCTCAGGCCGACCTATGCCATCTGGCTGTTGGGTGAGAATCTCCTGCTCGATACCGCCGACTACGTCCACGATTTCCGTCTGCGCGACGCCAGCGCACGCTGTCTGCTCGACCATGGTGGCCTCTGGCTGCTGGAGTTGGGCAAATTCCACGCCGATCAGGTGCGAACCGAGCAGGAGCGGTGGCTAAAATTCTTCAAGGACGGCGCCTCGCTCGACAGCGAAGCCTTGCCGTCGTGGATGCAAACACCCGAGATGAGGCAAGCCATGAGCACGCTGAAGACCTTCTCCGAGAAAGACCGGGCCTACCACGCCTACCAGTCGCGGCAGAATTATCTGCGCGAGCAGCGCAGCATCCAGCGTCACCTCGACGAGCTGAGAGCCGAAGCCGAGCAGGAGCGCGCGGCCAAGGAGCAAGAGCGCGCGGCCAAGGAGCAAGAACGTGCGGCGAAGGAGCAAGAACGCGCGGCGAAGGAGCAAGAACGCGCGGCGAAGGAGGAGGAGCGCGCGGCCAAGGAGCAGGCGCAGGCAATTGCGGAGGCTGAGCGCCATGCCAAGGAAGCGGCTCTCGGCGAGATCGAGCGCCTCAAGGCGCAACTTCGCGGCCAAGAGGAATAGCCCGAGGGCGCCGAGGTCAGGTCGGCGCACTGGGGCAAGCGTCACATCTTCAACGCCATCACTCGATGCGCGTCCTGTGCCGCGCGGCCTCGGCGCTTTGCGCGCACCTTTTTCATCCGGAAACGCTCTCTAAGGATCCGTTTTGGCAGTCTGTTTTTGTTTCGATTTCGACGGGACACTGGTCAAGAGCATGGACGCCGCCTTCAATGCCTTTCAGCGGGTCGGCCCGGAGCTTGGCTGCAAGCCGCTGACGCGCGATGAGCTGCTCGCGATGCGCGGGATGCATGTCCGTGAAGTCATCCGCGAGATGGGCATCCCCTTCTATCGTGTCCCCCGGCTCGCGAAGCGCATGCGCAAGGCCATGCGCGCGGAGTTGATGGAGACGCCGCCGGTGGACGGCATCGCGGAAGTCTTGGAGCAGCTGGCGGCTCGAGGCCATCGTATCGGCGTGCTGTCCTCCAACGCACGCGACAGCGTGGAGGAATATGCCGAGCGCTACGGCCTCGGCGGCTTCAGCTTCGTCATTGGCGGCGCGGCGCTGCTCAAGAAGGAATCGGCCCTTCGCCAGCTGCTCAGACACGAACGCCTCGACCCACGTCAGGTGCTCTACGTGGGTGATGAGGTTCGGGACGTCGAGGCGGCGCGCGCCGCTGGCGTCGGTGCCGTGGCCGTCGACTGGGGCTATAACTCCGGGGACAGACTGGCGCTCGCAAGCCCAGACTATCTCATTGATCATCCAAAGGAATTGTTGGCCTTAACAAGATTTAACGAGCATCAGTCCGAGAAACCTGCAAGGCTATGAGGTAAGCAACGACCACGCGGGAGCGCCGGAACCCAGGACGATGACGCACGGTGTAGGCTGGGCTCACGTCAGGAGGCCCAACACAGGGCGTTTCGTTGGGCCTCGTATCTCGGCGCAACCTACATAGGATGCTTCCGGCAGGCACCACCGCGACCATGAAGGGTGTCGGTCGACAGTACGGAGATCATGACGTTTTGGACGACTCACTGCTAGCCAAGCCTCAAGCCCTAGGTAATCCAGACATGCACGCAGCCCTCGATCCCAAGGCCGAATTCGCCGCCCTGCGCGAGCAGATCGGGCAGATGATCCTGGGTCAGCAGACGCTGATCGACCGACTCCTGATCGCCTTGCTGGCGGATGGCCATCTGCTCGTCGAGGGCGCGCCCGGCCTGGCTAAGACGACCGCCGTCAAGCATCTGGCGGCTGGACTGGAGGGCGACTTTCATCGTGTCCAGTTCACGCCTGATCTGCTGCCCGCGGACCTCACGGGTACCGAAATCTACCGTCCTCACGACGGCAGCTTCCGCTTCGACCGCGGTCCGATCTTCCACAATCTGCTCCTCGCCGACGAGGTGAACCGCGCCCCGGCCAAGGTCCAGTCGGCGCTGCTGGAGGCCATGGGCGAGCGCCAGGTCACGGTTGGCCGCGAGACCTATCCGTTGCCGGAGCTGTTTCTGGTGATGGCGACCCAGAATCCGATCGAGCAGGAGGGGACCTACCCGCTGCCGGAGGCGCAGCTCGACCGCTTCCTGATGCATGTGCGCGTGGACTACCCGGATCTCGCGACCGAGCGTGCCATTCTGCAGCTCAACCGGGCGGAGGCGCGGCACGATCAGCAGAAGGGCGCCGGTGTCGTGGTCAGCCAGGCGCACGTCTTTGCAGCGCGCCGCGCCATCTTCGACCTCTTCATGGCCCCAGAGGTGGAGGATTATCTGGTTCACCTGGTCATGGCGACCAGAAATGCCGGGGCTTACGCCAAGGATCTGGACGGCTGGTTGAGGTTCGGCGCCAGTCCCCGCGCGACCATCGCGCTCGACCGCTGCTCGCGCGCCCTGGCTTGGCTCGATGGACGCGACTATGTCTCGCCCGAGGACGTGCAGGCGATCGCCCCCGACGTGCTGCGCCATCGCGTGCTGCTGTCCTACGAGTCCGAGGCCGAGGGCCGTGAGCCGGATGATTTCGTCCAGGCGCTGCTGGCACGCGTGCCCGCGCCCTGAGGCGTGCCCGCAGCCGGGTGGAAGCGGCGCCCCGCCGCGACCGGGTTCGTCGCAGCGGTGCCGGTCGCGCCGGGGCGGCGCTCCCACGCCTGCGGACTGTCCACTGCAGTTGATACCTGAGACCTGACAACGTCCCCATGAAGCCCCCTGAGCCCCGCCTGAGCGAAGACCAGCAATCCGGTTTGCGGCCAGACCTCAAGTCCCTGATCGCGCTGCGCGCCCAGGCCCGCCGCCTGGATCTGACGCCGCGCGGGCGCGTCCTGGCAACCCGCAGCGGCGGTCACCTCTCGCGCTTTCGCGGTCGCGGCATGGAGTTCGACGAGTCCCGCGTCTATCAGCCGGGTGACGATCCGCGCAACATGGACTGGCGCGTTACCGCACGAGCCGGGACACCGCACGTCAAGCTCTTCCGCGAGGAGCGGGAGCGCCCGGTCTGGCTGCTCGTCGATCAGGGCTCCTCCATGCGCTTCGGTACCCGGGTCGCCTTCAAGTCCGTCGTCGCCGCCCAGGCGGCGGCATTGCTGGGCTGGTCCGCCGTGGATCGCGGTGATCGCGTTGGCGGACTGGTGTTCGACGAGCGCGGCCACCTGGAGCGCCGCCCGGCGGCGCGCGGTGCCGGTCTGCTGCCGCTGCTCGATCGGCTGGCGGTGCCTCCCGATGCGAGCCAGGGGGGCTACGGCTCGCTCGCGGAGGCGGCCGAGCACCTGGTGCACCTGGTTAGGCCCGGCAGCCTGGTCGCCGCCATCAGCGACTTCGCCGACCTGCGCGAGGAGCGCAGCAGTTGGCTGACCCAGCTGGGAGCAGGGAGTGAGCTACTGCTCATCCTCGTCTCCGATCCCATTGAAGCCAATGTCCCGCCGCCGGGCCGCTATCCGGTGGCGATCGAGCGGCGGCGAGCCGTGCTGGACTTGACCGACCGGCGCCTGCGCGAGCGCTATCAGCGCCAGTTCGAGCAGCGGCTGGAGCTGTTAGCACGACTCGAGCGCCGACAGCATTTCCACCTGCTGCGGCTCTCGACGCAGGATCCAGTCGGGCCGACGCTGGCTGTCGGACTGGGCGCACGTGGGGCGCTGCGTGCCAGGGGGAGGGCGCGATGAACGCCGATCCGCTGGCGGGGCTGCGCGACTGGCATTCGCCTGAAGCCATTTCCTGGTGGCCGCCCGCGCCGGGTTGGTGGCTGCTCCTAGTGGTGGTCTTGATCCTGGTCTGGACCATCGCGCGCTGGCTCGTCCGTCAACGCCGGCGGTCGGCTGTCGTCCGCCTCGCGCGACGGGAACTGGAGGCGCTTCGCAGCGCTTTCGCCGACCATCAGGACGGACGGCGCTACGTCGCGGAGCTGTCCCGACTGCTGCGGCGTCTGGCCTTGGTGCGTTACTCGCGCGAGCGGGTCGCCGGCCTGAGCGGCCGGGCCTGGCTGGAGTTCCTGGATGCGACCGGCGGCCAGGGCGGTTTCGTCCAGGGCGCGGGGCGTCTCCTGGTTGAAGACGCCTATCGGCCCGTGGAGCAGGCGCCAGGTCATCAGCATCTGGATGAGCTTGGCCGTCTGGCGGCCCGCTGGGTCGACGCGAACGGAGGTGCGCGCGCATGATCGTGCTCGAATGGCCTTGGGCGCTGGCGGCGTTGCCTTTGCCGCTGCTCGCGCGTCTGCTGCGGCCGGCTGCGCAGGATGTCGGCCTCGCGCTCAGACTGCCCTTCGATGCCGGCCTGGATGGGCTGGCGCCCGAGGCGCGCCGAGGCTCGGGCTGGTGGCGCCTGGCGGCCGCGATCCTGATCTGGCTCCTGCTGCTGCTGGCCGCGGCGCGCCCACAGTGGCTCGGCGACCCGATCGGACTCCCCGTGGCGGGTCGCGATCTGATGCTGGCGGTGGATATCTCCCAGAGCATGGAGCAGGTCGACTATGAGCTGAGCGGCCAGGCCGTCTCGCGGCTTGCCGCCGTGCAGGCGGTTGCGGCCGACTTCATCGAGCGGCGCGAGCAGGACCGATTGGGTCTCATCCTCTTCGGAACCCAGGCCTATCTGCAGACACCCATGACCTTCGATGCCAAGACGGTCGCGACCATGCTGCGCGATTCCGTGGTCGGGCTGGCCGGCCGTCAGACCGCGATCGGCGATGCCATCGGGCTCGCGGTCAAGCGGCTGCGCGATCAGCCCGAGGGACAACGCGTCCTGGTGCTGCTGACGGACGGCGACAACACCGCCGGCACGCTGCAGCCGCTGGAGGCCGCCGAGCTGGCGGCGAAGGCGGGCATCCGCGTCTACGCGATCGGGATCGGCGGCGGCGACGTCGGCATCCGCACCCCGCTGGGCATCCGGCTGCTCAAGCAGGGCAGTGACTTCGATCCCACGACCCTGAAGGAGATCGCCCGCATCACCGGCGGTCGCTTCTTTGCGGCGAGCAATCGCGAGGAGCTGGAGGCCGTTTACGCCGACCTGGACCGGCTTGAGCCCAACGAGCGCGAGGAGCGGACCTACCGACCGCAACGCGCACTCTTCATGTGGCCCGCCGGCGCTGCGCTGCTGCTCTCGACCGCACTGGCGCTTGGCGGGCTGATGAGGCGGCTGGATTGAAGGGAGTTGTCAGTTGGCCGTTGTCAGTTGTCAGTTGAGCTGACGGCTTCGTTTAGGATCTTGAGCATGCTGTCCGATTTCCATTTCATCCGACCCTATTGGCTGGCCGCGCTGCTGCCGCTCGCCGTGATCCTGGTTCTCTATTGGCGACGCCGGGTCGGGGCCGCCATCTGGGGCAAGCTGGTGGATGCGCACCTGCTGCCGCACCTGCTCACGGGCGAGGAGGGCGGGCCGAGACGCCTGCCTCTGATCTTGGCCGCGCTCGGCTGGGTTCTCCTGGTCGCGGCCCTGGCCGGGCCTGTCTGGGAGAAACTGCCCCAGCCGGTGTTCGGCACCACCGCGCAGCGCGCCATCCTGCTCGACCTGTCGCCGAGCATGAATGCCGCCGATGTCGCGCCCTCGCGGCTGGCGCGTGCGCGCTTCGAGATGATGGACCTGCTTCGCGCATCCAAAGAGGGACAGGTCGCGCTGCTCGCCTTCGGTCCCGAGCCCTTCGTGGTCGCGCCGCTGAGTGGAGACGCCAACACCATCGCCGCTCAGGTACCGCAGCTCTCGACCGACCTGATTCCGGCCCCTGGACCGCGCCGGACCGATCTGGCGCTGAAGCTCGCGGGCGACATGCTGGACCGCGCGCAGGCCAGAAATGCCGACGTCATCCTGGTCACCGACGGCGTGGGTGGCATGGCCGGTTCGCTCCAGGCCGCCCAGACGCTCGCGGCCGATGGACATCGTGTCTCGGTGCTCGCGGTCGGCACGGCCAAGGGCGCCCCGGTTCCGGGCGGCAAGGGTGGTTTCCTCCAGAACGACGACGGCAGCATCCAGGTTGCGCGCCTGGATGCTTCCGCGCTGCGCGAACTCGCCAAGGCTGGCGGCGGTCGCTATCTGGAAGCCAGCGTCGGCGATCGGGATACGGCTGCGCTAACGGCCCGAGGTCCGCGCCTGGATCAGGAGATCCAGGAAACGACGCTCACAGCCGATCAGTGGCGGGAGGAGGGCCCTTGGCTGCTCTTGCTGGTGCTCCCGCTGGCCGCGCTGGCCTTCAGGCGTGGTTGGCTGCTTGCCCTATTCGCCGTGTTTCTCGTCTTGCCACCAACGCCGAGTCAGGCATTCGGGTGGTCCGATCTCTGGTTGACCCAAGACCAGCAGGCCGCGCGCCAGCTCGAGTCCGGCCAGGCGCAGGAGGCGGCCCAGGGATTCCGCGACCCCGGTTGGCGGGCCGCGGCCAGCTACCGTGCTGGAGATTTTAACGAGGCGCTGGAGCAGGTTTCAGGTCTTGATGGCGCGGACGCGAACTACAATCGCGGCAACGCATTGGCACGTTTGGGGCGGCTCGAGGACGCCGTGACAGCCTACCAGCAGGCGCTTGAGCAGGCGCCCGAACATGCGGACGCGCAGCACAACCTCGAGTTGGTCCAGCAGCTGCTGGAGCAGAAAGAGCAGGACGACAAGCAGCAGTCTGGCGAAGATGGCAAGGAAGGCGACCAGAAGCAGAGCGAGCAGAAGCAGTCGCAAGACCATAACTCAGAGCAGGGCGAGCACGATCAGCAAGACAAGCAAGACCAGCAGGCTTCCGGTGAGCAGGGAGAAGGTCAGGGCAGTGAGGGTGAGCAGTCGCAGCAGGGTGACACCGGCAACGCGCGCGAGGATGCGGGCGCCGATCATACCAAGCCTTCTGGCCAGGACGGGTCGCAGGATGGGTCTCAGACTGAAGCTGACGCCAAGAGCGCCGCGAGTCAGAGTGCCGAGGGGCGCCAGTCCTCCGAGGATGCGGCTGAGGGCAAGCAGCCGGATACGGCTCCAAATGCGCCGGGAGCCGACGATTTCAGTCAGGAGGCGTTGAACGGAGCGTCTCGGCCTGAGGGCGAGCAGGACGGCGACAATGATGCGGGGGCGGACCTCAAAGGGCTCTCAGGCCAGGAAGGGGAGGAATCCAAGGATAAACCCGAATCCGCCGTTGCCGGGATGGAATCGCTTTCCCCGGAGGAGCGTGAGCAACAGCAGGCCATCGAGGCGCAGCTGCGCCGCGTTCCGGACGACCCTGCCGGTCTCATCCGTCAGCGTTTTCTGCTTCAACATCTCCGTCGCGAGGGACGTTTGCCGTGAGTCCAGTCAGCCGCTACATCACCCACATCCGCCCGTTCCTAGTTCTCGCCATGCTTGCGTTTGCGCTGAGTCCGGCATGGGCCGCCGAGCTTCGGGTTCAGGTGGACCGCAAGCAGCTGGGTCCGGACGATGTCCTGGGCGTGCAAGTGGTCGCCGAAGGAGACAGCAAGGGCGACCCGGATTTCACGCCATTGACGAAGGACTTCGACATCCTGAGTCAGGGTCAGAGCCAGGTGACCAGCATCGTCAATGGCAAGATCTCCCAGAGCCGTCAGTGGAATCTACAGCTGGCGCCCAAGCGTCAGGGTCGACTGTCGATTCCGGCACTCTCGGTCGGGCGGGATCGCAGCGAGCCCGTAGCGGTCGAGGTGGTGGCGCGCCCGCAGACGTCGGACACGGCTGGCGCCAAACCCCTCTTCCTCAAGGCGCAGGTGAACACGGAACAGCCTTATGTCCAGCAGGTGATGGACTATCGGGTCAAGATCTACTTCAGCCAGGAGCCCCAGCGGGCGGTCTTGTCCGAGCCTCAGGCCGACGGGGCGACCATTCAGCAGGTTGGCGATGACCGCGGCTATGACGAGTCCGTGGACGGTCAGCTCTACCGCGTGATCGAGCGGCGCTATCAGATCATCCCGCAGCGCAGCGGTGAGCTGGAGATCCAGTCCCCCCGACTGGAGGCCATGCTGCCGGATACCAGCCGGGGTGCGCGCCGCGATCCCTTCGCCGATCTCGACGAGGCATTCGGCGGCACCCTGTTCCAGAGTTTTCCGCAGATACCTGGCGTGACCCATCCGGGTCGGCGCGTGGTCGAACGTGCCCAGAACCTCCAGATCCAGGTGCGTCCCCAGCCGGCCGGCTCCGGCTCGCCCTGGCTTCCCGCGACCTCGGTTCAGGTGGCGGACGAATGGGCGCCCAGCCCGCCGGTCTTCCGTGTCGGCGAGCCCGTGACCCGGACGCTGACGCTCACGGCGCTGGGGACGACGACGGCGCAGCTGCCCAATCTCGATCTCGGCACGCTCGACGGCGCTCAGGTCTACCCGGATCAGCCGCGGGCGGAGGATCTCAGCAATAGCCCCGAGCCTGCGGCCGTGAAGACCTTCAAGGTCGCCCTGGTGCCGACCCGTGCCGGCGTCCTGAAGCTCCCGGAGATCCGCTTATCCTGGTGGGACACGACGGCGGACGCCGCGCGCGTCGTCGTGGTGCCGGAGCGCACCGTCCAGGTCGCGCCAGCTCCGGCTGGCAGTCAGCAGCCAGCCAGCGTTGCGCCGCCCGAGCCGATGCCAACCCAGGCGGCTGCCGCCCCCTCTGCATCCGCCGCGGCGCCCATCCCCCAGCCGCAGCCGGAGCCGGGCGCGACCTGGTGGGGCCTCGGGTTCTGGCCTTGGCTGACCTTGCTCCTGGGGGGCGGCTGGCTGATGACCCTGGTGTGGTGGCTGAGGGACCGGCGGCGTCGCGCCGCCCAGCCGACGCCTGTCCGCGTGGAGCCTGAGTTCGGCGGACGGGAGCGCGAATCGCTGAAGGCCGCGGTCCGCGCTATTGGGCGTGCCTGCTCGCAGGGCGATCCACGTGCCGCGCGCAGCGCACTGCTCGCCTGGGCGCGGCTGCGCTGGCCTCAGGATCCACCGCATGGACTGGAAGGGATCGCGGTCCGCCTTGATGAGGGCCAGATGGGAGCGCTGCTGAGGTCGATCGACCGGGCCATCTATGCGCCGCCCGGTGTCGCCTGGAGCGGAGAGGCCGCCTGGGCATCGCTGGAGCCCCTGCTCGATGCCTCCAGCAAGGCGCGGTCGCGGCCCGAATCCGAGGTGATTCCGGATCTCTATCCGCAACCTTGATGTTCATCCTCCGACGGCAGCCGCTCTAGGATCTGCCGGTAGCGGATCTCCTCCGTCAGCGCCCGCACCGGGAGGCCGCGGACCGGGTGCATGGCCTCGGGTGCGATTTCGATCAAGGGCACCAGCATGAAGTCCCGGATCAGCAGCCCTGGATGGGGGATCTTCAAATCGTCTTCGTCGAGCATCTGGCCATCGTAGAGCAGGATGTCCAGATCGATGGTCCGCGGACCATTCTTCAGATCCCGCCTGCGTGCCAGGCGCCGCTCGATCTCCTGCGTCGCCTCTAAGAGTTCCAGGGGTGTCAGACCTGTCGACAGCGCCACGACCAGGTTGATGAAATCCGGCTGCGTCTCGATCCCCCAGGGTGCCGTGCGATACCTGGACGACTCGGCGACGAGCCGAGTGTCGCGAACCTCCCGCAGGAGCGCCAGGCCACGGCGGATGTTCTCATCCGGCTCGATATTGGAGCCCAGCGCCACATAGGCCCCGAAGGTCTTATCTGTCATGATCTCTCGTCTCCCGAAGGCCGCGCAGGGACATCTCTCGGGTGTATGGTGGGCCGTTGAGGGTAACAGGCCAGTGGTTTGCCCGGCCCTGTCGACAGTGGGTATAGTCGATTGCAGCGGGCAGCTGAGGTTGTTGCGGTCCTGACGAATGCTTCTGAGGTGGATCGATGACGGATGTCCAAACCATCTTTTTGGTCGACGACGACCAGGGAATGCGAGACTCGCTGACCTTGATCCTGGAACTCGCTGGCTATCGGGTCAAGAGCTTCGAGTCCCCGAAGGCGTTTCTGGAGGACTTCGCGCCTGACGAGCGCGGCTGTTTGCTGCTCGACCAACGCATGCCGGAGATGAGCGGGCTGGATCTGCAGGCTGTTCTGATCGAGCGCGGCTGTCTGCTGCCGATCATTTTCCTCTCCGCCTTCGGCGATGTGCCCACCACCGTCCGGGCGATTCAGGGCGGCGCCATCGATTTCCTCGAAAAGCCGGCGAGCACCGAAGTCCTGCTCCAGCGCATCCAGGCCGCCTTGGCCGAGGACCAGCGCCGGCGCGAGGAGTTCGCGACGGAGCAGACCATCCTGGAGCGTTTCCACCAGCTCACCCCTCGCGAGCACGAGGTCCTGACCCTGACCACACAGGGTCTCACGAACAAGGACATCGCCCGCCAGCTCGGCATCAGTCCCCGCACCGTCGAGAATCATCGCGCGCGCATGATGGAGAAGATGGGTGCGGCCAATCTCGCCGAGCTGTGCCGGATGTCCTCTGTGTGCCAGCCATCGTCTCAGATGCATTAGGTCGGATGCTCGGTCACCTTCTATCCGTTCCCTTTCGCGAGATCGCCGGGTAGAGGTCGCGCTGTGTGCGTCCGGCTGGCCGCGAGGTCGTGCGGTCAGCCCCGGGCGCTTGGACTTCGCCGATCGGGCCGGTCTTGGCGCTGCATGTGCCGCGGTTTATTAGACGTCGCGAATTGAGTGGTCCTACGGATATCTCTCGATTCCCCGCCTCTCTATCATATCCGTCAATTTCAAGGGGGATTCACGCTTCCAGCTTCGGTCCGACACGACACCGCCATGGATTACCCGCCGTGCGGCGAGCCAGTCAAGGGTTCGCTGAGTTGCTGGGAAAGCAGGTTACTCAAAGGCCGCCCGCGCATCCCGCGCGCAGCTGCAGTCAACGCGGAGGTTTCGAATGAAGACCATGAACCGTGACACAGGTGCCATTCCCGGTATCGCCCCGACGGTTTCTGAGCTGGTGAAGGAGGAAGCGGCGCGTTGGCGTGACGCGGCTTCCGCGAATCACTGGAGCGTTTTGGATCTGCCTGAGCTGAAGCCGGCCGCGGGCCAGGATTCCGGCGCTGCGCGCCAGGCCTATCTGTCGCGCCGTGAGCGAGTTCTCCTGGCTGGGCGGACTGCCAGCGCACCTGTTTGAAGTCACTGCCGAGACGGAAGTCGGCTAACGAATAACGAGAAGAAGACGAGGAGGGGCATCGGAACGGGATCACTCCGGCCTAATCATCAAGAAACTACGCGCCGGGAAGCCGCATGCACGGCAGCCCGGGCGGGCTCAGGCTCGATACTTGAGCGTAGTCGCCTTCCTACTTCCCCCATCGTTTCGCCCCGACTCCGGCGAAACGATGGGGGAATTTTTTTGTGCGGCATTGCTGATCCGATTGACGACAGAGCCGGGCCTGGGTTAACGTTGCGCGCTTATGTCGGCTGCCTTACCTGATCAGTTAGACCCGTGGCGTGCAGTCAGATCCGGCCTCGTGCTCGCCGGCACGCTTCCGTTGCGCAGCTTTCCGCGAGTGTCGGCCGCTGTTCTCTCGGATCCAGAGGGCGAGGCGACACAGGTGAGCTACGAGCTGTGTTTCGGGCGTGACCTCGAAAGGCGCGCCCTGCTCACAGGATGGGTGCGCTCAGGGCTTTGGCTCGTCTGTCAGCGCTGTCTCGGCGAGGTCCGGATCGATGTAGACGCAAGCCTCGCGTTGGTGCTGCTCAAGACCGAGGCTAGCGCATCGGATCTGCAGCCCGAGCTGGAGTCCCTCGTCGTTGGCGATCAGCCGCTTCGCGTGCTCGATCTGATCGAGGACGAGCTATTGCTCGCGATACCTGCCATTCCTCGGCACGATGACGGGCAATGCCAGACGCTGCCTGGGGTGGTTCGCGAGGAATCCGCGGGATCGGTCGAGGCTGAGGCGACGGCCGCCGCCGAGCGTCCCAACCCCTTCGCGGTGTTGGGCGCGCTTAAGGATCAAGGTCAAGGTGACGCCTGAGTTGTCCTTCTGCGACACCGCTGGCGCTGGTTTTCGGATAGTCGGCCTCCGGGCGCGCAATCCAATACGGTTTCGTTCTGCATCATCTATTTCGGGCGTTTCCGCCAGTCAGGGCGCGCGCCTCGAGTTTGGAGAAAACAATGGCTGTTCAACAAAATCGGAAGACTCCATCGAAGCGCGGCATGCGCCGCTCCCACGATGCCCTGAGCAAGCCCACCCTGTCGGTCGATCCGACCAGCGGTGAGACGCATCTTCGCCATCACGTCTCGGCAGACGGTTTCTACCGCGGTCGCAAGGTAGTGGACCGGTCCGAGTGACAGTGTCCGGTCGCTCCGGCGTCGATCCGTCTTCCAGCACGACGCGCGTTACCAAGATCCCAATGAAGCAGCGATGCACCATCGCCTTGGATGCCATGGGCGGCGACCACGGGCCTGAGGTCGTGGTTCCGGCGGCACTCCGGTATCTGGCCGAAAATCCGCACGCGGATTTGATCCTGGTCGGTAACGAGGCGCGCATCGAAAGCCTCATCGGTAATGCATCACGGGAGCGGCTGCGGATTCGTCCAACCACCCAAGAAGTGGCGATGGACGAGTCGCCTTCCAAGGCGCTGCGCGGCAAGAAGGACTCCTCCATGCGCGTGGCGATCGATCTCGTCAAGGATGGGGAGGCGCAGGCCTGTGTGAGTGCCGGCAACACAGGCGCGCTGATGGCGACGGCGCGCTTCGTGCTCAAGACCTTGCCGCATGTGGATCGGCCCGCGATCTGCACGGCGGTGCCGTCGTTGCACGGCCACACGCACATGCTGGACCTGGGTGCGAACGTGGACTGTACCGCCGAGCATCTCTTTCAGTTCGCGGTCATGGGCAGCGAGCTGGTCTCAGCCGTCGACGGCATCGAGAAGCCGCGTGTCGGGCTGCTCAATATCGGGCAGGAAGAGATCAAGGGGAACGAGCAGGTCAAGCAAGCCCATGAACTGCTCTCGCGCAGTGGCATCAATTACATCGGCTATGTCGAGGGCGATGGCATCTTCATCGAAGACATCGATGTCGTGGTGAGCGATGGCTTCGTCGGCAATGTGGCGCTCAAATGCAGCGAAGGCGTGGCTAAGTTCGTGCGGCACACCTTGACCAGCCAGTTCAAGCGGGCCTGGTACACCCGGCTCGCCGCGCTGGCGGCGCTGCCCATCCTCAAGAGCTTCAAGCGTACGGTAGACCCGCGGCGCTACAATGGCGCCAGCTTGCTTGGTCTGCGCGGTATCGTCGTCAAGAGCCACGGTGGGGCCGATGAGATCGCCTTCGAGAATGCGATTTACATCGCCGAGAAGGAGATCCTCGCCAACATCCCCCAGCGCATCGGTGAGCAGGTCGGGCGACACCTCGGCAGCGAGCAGTACAGGGAAACGGCCTGATGACATTCTCCCGTATCCTCGGGACCGGCAGTTATCTCCCCGCGCGGGTGATGACGAACGCCGACCTCGAGTCGGTCGTCGATACCACGGATGCCTGGATCAGAGAGCGGACGGGAATCGAGAAGCGCCATCTGGTCTCCGAAGGCGAGACCTGCTGCGATCTTGCCGAGGCGGCGTCGCGCAGGGCGCTGGAGGCCGCGGGGCTGCAGCCGTCCGACATCGACCTCATCGTCGTGGCGACCACGACCCCGGATCAGTTTTTCCCGAGCACCGCGTGTCTGCTGCAGCAGCGCCTGGATATCCACGGCTGTCCGGCCTTCGATCTGCAGGCGGTCTGCACGGGTTTCGTCTACGCCATGGACGTGGCCGATAAGTACATCCGCTGTGGCGCAGCCAAGCGGGCGCTGATCGTCGGCGCGGAGACCTTCTCGCGTCTGCTGGATTGGAGCGACAGGACCACCTGTGTCCTCTTCGGGGACGGCGCGGGTGCCGTGGTTCTGGGGGCGGCTGATGAGCCAGGAATCATTTCGAGCCACATCCATGCCGATGGTGCTTACAAGGACTTGCTGCAGGTGCCAGGGGGGCACGGTAATGGCCGGCCCGATGAGGCTTACGTGGAGATGCGGGGAAATGAGGTCTTCCGTTTCGCCGTCACCACGCTCGGGCGCATCGTCGACGAGACGCTCGAGGCCAATGGACTGAGCCGGTCTGATATCGACTGGTTGATCCCGCATCAGGCCAATATCCGCATCATCCAGGCGATGGCGCGCAAGGTCGATCTGCCGATGGAACGCGTCGTGGTGACTGTTCAAGATCACGGCAACACCTCCTCCGCATCGATCCCCCTGGCCTTCGACGTGGCCATTCGCGATGGTCGCATCAAACGCGGTGAGACCTTGTTGATGGAGGCGTTCGGGGGCGGTTTTACCTGGGGCTCGGTCCTCATTAAGTATTAGTCAAACGCACGCATCTCAACGAATCGCCGCTCTTTTCCCATGTCACAACAACTCGCCGTCTTCTTTCCCGGGCAGGGCTCTCAGTCGGTCGGAATGCTCGATGCCCTCGCAGCGACCCATTCCAGTGTCAAGGAGACCTTCGAGGAAGCCTCGGATGCTCTCGGCAAGGATCTCTGGCAACTGATCAGTCAGGGTCCGAAAGCGGATCTCGATAGCACCCAGAACACCCAGCCCGCCATGTTGGCCGCAGGGATCGCCGTCTGGCGCGTCTGGCGGCAGGCGGGCGCTAGACCCGCGACCTTGATGGCTGGGCACAGCCTGGGCGAGTACGCGGCCCTGGTCGCTGCCGAGGCGATGTCATTCTCCGATGGAATCCGTCTCGCGGCGGATCGCGCGCGCTTCATGCAGGAGGCGGTGCCGGCAGGCGAGGGCGCCATGGCCGCCGTGCTCGGGTTGAGCGACGAGCAGGTGGTCGCAGTCTGTGCCGAGCAGGCCCAGGGCGAGGTGCTCGCTGCCGTCAACTTCAATTCCCCTGGCCAGGTGGTCATTGCCGGCAGCGCCGCGGCGGTTGCTCGTGCCATCGACGCCGCTAAGGCGGCCGGTGCGAAGCGCGCGCTGCCGTTGCCGGTGAGCGTGCCCTCCCACTGTGCATTGATGCAGCCGGCAGCCGAGCGTTTGGCCGAGCGCCTCGCCGATGTGGCGCTGGCATTGCCAAGGGTTCCTGTGCTGCACAACGCCAGCGTCGCCCCGGCCGACAGCGTCGAGGTGTTACGCGAGCGTCTGGTTCAACAACTCTACAGCCCGGTGCGTTGGGTCGAGACGGTCGAAGCCGTCGCTGCCCGGGGTGTCACGACGGCGCTCGAATGCGGCCCTGGAAAGGTGCTCGCCGGGCTTTGCAAACGAATTGCGGACAATATGACGACGCTGCCGGTCTTCGACCCGAAGACGCTCGAGGCGGCCTTGGAGGCGACTGCACATGCTTGAAGGTGAAATCGCACTGGTGACCGGTGCATCTCGCGGGATCGGCCGCGCCATCGCAATGGCGCTGGCGGGGCAGGGTGCCCGGGTCGTTGGTACCGCCACGACGCAGGCGGGTGCCGAGGGGATCGAACAGGCACTCGGCGAGGCCGGTTGCGAAGGGGCGGGGCTGGTCCTGAACGTCTCTGATCCGACATCCGTCGACGCCTGCATGAGTCAGGTCGCCGAGCGGCTGGGCGCGCCGAGCATCCTGGTCAACAACGCGGGAATTACGCGCGACAACCTCTTGATGCGCATGAAGGACGAGGAGTGGGATGCGGTGATCGACACCAATCTCGGCTCCATCTATCGCCTGTCGAAGGCCTGTTTGCGTGCCATGACGAAGGCACGTAAGGGTCGCATTATCAATATCGCATCGGTCGTGGGCGCGATGGGCAATGCGGGTCAGACCAACTATGCGGCGGCCAAGGCCGGCATGATGGGCTTCACCAAGTCGCTCGCCCGTGAAGTCGGGTCGCGCGCCATCACAGTGAACTGCGTCGCCCCCGGCTTCATCGATACCGATATGACACGCGACCTCCCTGAAGCGAGCCGGCAGGCGCTCCTCTCCGCGATCCCCTTGGGTCGGCTGGGACAGCCCGCAGAGATCGCCAGCGCAGTCGTCTTTCTCGCCTCGCCGGGTGCCGCCTACATCACGGGCGAGACGATTCATGTCAATGGTGGTATGCACATGGCGTGAAAGCCGGTGCGTTTTCTTGAAAGTGCCTTTAAATCATATTCTTACGTGATGAGTGGCGAAAGCTCAGCTAGCTTTCATCGCGCATGGTTTGTCACTAGAATACGCCGTGGCCCAGCGAGGGCCAGTTTTTGTCATTCGGAGGAATCAATCCTATGAGCAGCGTTGAAGATCGAGTTCGTAAAATCGTCATCGAACAATTGGGCGTCAAGGAAGAAGAAGTCACGGCAGAGGCGTCCTTCGTCGACGATCTCGGTGCGGACTCCCTCGACACCGTAGAGTTGGTCATGGCGCTCGAAGAAGAATTCGAGACTGAGATTCCGGACGAAGACGCCGAGAAGATCACCACGGTCCAGCAGGCCATCGATTACATCAACGCGCATCAGTCCTGAATCTAGGGCCGGAGAACCTTAAGCGCCGTGCGTTGCGCAGGGAACGAGGCGTGTCAAGGGCTCGTCGAATGTGGCGTTCTGAACGACAGAGGTAAGTAATGGCAGGCAGAAGGGTAGTAGTCACCGGATTGGGTCTTGTGGCACCTGTAGGGCTCGACGTTAAGTCTGGGTGGGACAATATCCTCGCCGGCAAGAGCGGCATCAAACCGATCACCCATTTCGATATCGAACCGTTCAGCACGCGCTTCGGCGGTCCAATCTATGGTTTCGATCCGAGTCCCTATATCTCGGAAAAAGAAGCCAAGAAGATGGATAAGTTCATTCATTACGGTATGGCCGCCGGCTGTCAGGCAATTGCGGATGCCGGTCTGGATATCGATGAGTCCAACTGCCGTCGCATCGGTGTTGCCATTGGCTCTGGAATTGGTGGTATCACCGGAATCGAGAACAACTATCAGGCCTATCGAGACAAGGGTCCTCGCCGGATTTCGCCCTTTTTCGTTCCAGCCAACATCATCAACATGGTGGCGGGTAACCTCTCGATCAAGTTTGGCCTGAAGGGTCCAAACTACTCCATCGTGTCGGCCTGCAGCACTGGGGCGCACAACATTGGCGAGGCGGCCATCATGATCCGCCACGGCTATGTCGATGCCATGATTGCCGGTGGGGCCGAGATGGCCACGTCTCCCGTTGGCCTCGGCGGCTTTGCCGCCGCGCGTGCGCTCTCCACGCGCAATGACGCCCCAGAGTTGGCGAGCCGGCCGTTCGACAAGGATCGTGACGGTTTCGTGCTGAGCGATGGCGCCGGTGTGGTGGTGCTTGAGGAGTACGAGCGGGCCAAGGCGCGTGGCGCGACCATCTATGCGGAGTTGGTCGGCGTGGGAATGAACTCCGACGCCTACCACATGACAGCTCCCTCGGAAGATGGCGAAGGCGCTGCGAACTGCATGATTCTGGCCCTCAATGACGCCGGTATCAATCCCGAGCAGGTCAGCTATGTCAATGCGCATGGCACCTCAACGCAAGCCGGCGATGTGGCGGAGACCCGGGCGGTGAAGCGTGCCTTCGGAGACCACGCCTATAAGCTCGCGGTGAGCTCGACCAAGTCCATGACCGGGCATATGCTGGGTGCCGCCGGTGGTGCCGAGGCCATCTTTACCATCCTCGCCATCCGGGATCAGACGGCGCCTCCGACGATCAATTATCAGACGCCGGATCCGGACTGCGATCTGGACTGTGTGCCGAATACCGCGCGTGAGATGCCGATCGATGTGGCTATCTCGAACTCCTTCGGTTTCGGCGGCACGAACGGTACGCTGGTCTTCCGTCGCCCCTGAGCGCGTCGTCACGACGCAGGAGTGACATCCTGACGTCGCCTCGATCAGCCAATTCGGCGTCTGTCGGCTCGACGGCCGCGATCAGCCCCCCGGTGCGGGTGCTGATCGACGGCCAGTCCGAGGATAGCGTCTCCGTTCTCGACCGCGGTTTTCACTATGGGGACGGTCTCTTCGAGACCCTGCGCCTCAGTGATGGCCGCCCCTGCCAGTGGCAGCGCCATCTCGACCGGCTCGCCTTGGGGACAGAACGGCTCGGCATTCCGATGCCTTCGGCCAGGGTTCTCGCTGATGAGGCGAGATCCGCCGCCCAGGGCTTGGATGCGGGCATCCTCAAACTCATCCTGTCTCGCGGTCCGGGTGGTCGCGGCTACCGCCCGCCCGATGCGCCAGCTCCGACCCGTCTCCTCCTCACCTATGCGCTTGCCGAGGGGGTGGAGGATCCCCTCCATGGGCCAGGGGTCGTCGTGCGCTATTGCCACACGCCGGTGTCAGTCAACCCCGTGCTGGCCGGTATCAAGCACTTGAACCGCCTGGACTCCGTGCTTGCACGCCAGGAGTGGGCGGATGACGGGATTGCGGAAGGGCTGATGCAGGACCCCTCGGGTGCCGTGATCGGCGGGACCATGACCAACCTCTTTCTCTGGGACGGGATGCGGCTCCTGACCCCATCCTTGGATCGAAGCGGGATCGCCGGCACCATTCGTGGACTGACATTGGAGTTGGCGGCCAGAATGGGCATGAATTGTCTGGTGACGCGGCTCGAGCCGGTCGACCTGGACCATGCGGCGGGGCTCTTCCTGACCAACGCCGTGATTGGCGTCTGGCCAGTGCGGACATTGGCCGGACGGGATTTCCATCGCGGCGATCTACCTTGGAATCTGCTGCGGGCGGTGCATCAGGCGGCCCGAACACCGGGATAGTTCTCGACATGACCTGGCGTATAAGCATCTTCGTTCTGCTCCTGTCCATCGGGCTCATCGCCGGTGGCCTCTGGCTGGACTACCAGCATTTCCTGAGCACGCCCGTGGCGACCTCCGAGCCGAAGACCTATGTCGAGGTTCCCAAGGGGAGTTCGCTGCGTGGGCTGGCGGAACGCATGACGGCGCAGGGGCTGCTGAAACAGCCCTACTACTTCATCGCGCTCGCCTACCTTCAAGGCGATCAGAAGCGCATCAAGGCAGGCGAGTACGAGATTACGCCCGAGATGACGCCGGCCGTCGTGCTGGAGCGCATCGCCTCTGGAAAGGTGGTCCAGTTCGCGATCACCCTCGTCGAGGGGCGCACCTTTCGACAGGTGCTTGCGGTCATCGATGGCCACGAGCACTTCGGTGGCGAGGGGCTGGCGAGCCTGACGGATGCCGAGCTCATGGAACGGCTCGGTCGGCTAGGCGAGCACCCCGAGGGCCGCTTCTTCCCGGAGACCTATCTCTTTCCGCGCAAGGCGACGGGGCTGGATGTGCTCAAGCGGGCCATGGCGCAGATGGACAAGGTGCTGGCCGAAGAATGGGAGCAGCGTCAGCCGGATCTGCCTCTCGCATCGCCTTACGAGGCACTGATCCTCGCATCCATCATCGAAAAGGAGACGGCCGTGCCCGAGGAGCGCCCCGCCATTGGCGGCGTCTTCGTGCGGCGGTTGCAGCGTGGGATGCGGCTGCAGACCGACCCGACCGTCATCTATGGGCTGGGCGAGCGCTATGACGGCAACATTCGGCGTGCGGATCTGCGTGAAGCGACGCCCTACAATACCTATGTCATCAGCGGTTTGCCGCCGACGCCCATCGCCTTGCCAGGCAGGGCGGCGATCCGCGCCGCCCTGCAGCCGGCCGAGGGTGGTGCGCTTTACTTCGTCGCCAGGGGTGATGGCAGCCATGTCTTCTCGCGGACGCTGGATGAGCACAATACGGCCGTGCGTCGCTTCATCTTGAACCAGAACGAATGAGTCTCGCCATGCATCGCGGTCGCTTCATCACCCTCGAAGGCATCGAAGGCGCGGGAAAGTCGACACAGATCGAACCGCTTGCGGCCCACTTGCGCCAACGTGGTCTCGAGGTGGTGACCACCCGCGAGCCGGGCGGCTCCCCACTGGCGGAACGGCTGCGCGCGGTGCTGCTCGACCCCGAGCATGCGGAGATGGGCGAGACCGCTGAGCTGCTGCTGATGTTCGCCGCGCGCGCCGAACATCTCGAGAAGACCATCCGCCCCGCGCTCGCGCGCGGCGCCTGGGTGATCTCGGATCGCTTCACCGACGCGACTTACGCCTATCAGGGGGGCGGGCGCGGGATCGACCTGGCGCGTATCGCCGTGCTCGAAGACCTGGTACAGGGGGCATTGCGTCCCGACCTGGTGTTGCTGTTCGACCTGCCGCCTGCCGTGGGACTCGAGCGCGCGCGCCAGCGGCCGGGTCGTGCCGATCGGTTCGAATCCGAGGCCGAGCGCTTCTTCGAGGCGACCAGGGGTGTCTATCTGGCGCGGGCCGAAGCCGCGCCGGAGCGCTATCGAATTCTCGATGCGACCCGGTCGCTTGGGGAAGTCTCGGAGCAGATCCGAGCGCATGTCGATGGCTTCCTCGATCGATTTGCACCGGAATCCTGAGGCGGCGGACGCGATGCGCGCGCTCAACGGGATCTCGCTCGAAGCCCTCTTGCCCTGGACCGCACGGATCTGGTCGCAGCTGCAGGGCGCGCGCGCGGCGGGTCGACTGGCGCATGGCCTCCTCCTCAGCGGGCCGGTCGGGGTCGGCAAGCGTCACTTCGCCGAGTGCCTGGCGCAATCGCTGCTTTGCCGCACGCCAGGGCCTGGGGGCATCGCCTGTGGTCGCTGCGCCGACTGCGAACTGCTTGCGCTCGGCAATCATCCCGATCTCCTGCGCGTCGGTCCGGACCCGGAAAGCAAGTCCGGCGAGATCCCGATCGCGATGATCCGCCTCTTTACCGAGCGCGAGTCGCTCACCCCCAGCCGCGCCGAGTGGAAGGTCGCACTCATCGACCCGGCGGACCGACTCAATCCGGCGGCGGCCAATGCATTGCTCAAGACGCTTGAGGAGCCGGCCGGACAGACCCTTCTCTGTCTCATCGGCGAGCGGACCGGCTCACTGCCGGCGACCATTCGCAGTCGCTGCCTGCAGATCAGGGTGCCGGCACCCGCGGACGCCGAGGCGCTGTCCTGGCTGAACGCGCAGTCGCCGCGCAGCGACTGGGAATTGCGGCTGAGGCTCGCCCATGGTGCGCCATTGCGCGCGCTGCGTGACTTCGATGATGCCTGGTTGGCTCAGCGTCAGGAGCGTTTGACCGGCTTTCTCGCCATGGCCGCCGGCGGGCGCGACCCACTCGCCGAGGCCGCTGCCTGGAACGCCCCAGGCGCCAAGCTCATGCTGGAATGGTTGGCGAGTTGGATGTGTGACCTGGTGCGGTTGATGGCCACTGCCGAAGACGTCAGACTCGAGAACCCTGATCGACAGGCGGACCTCGCGGCGCTCGCGCGGCGCATCGAGCCCGCGGTCGGTCACAGGTTTCTGCAGCGCGTCCTGGAGGGTCGCGCCCTGGCCGAGACCAACCTGAATCATCAGCTGTTGCTGGAATCCCTGGCCATCGACTGGTCCAGGATCGCCCGCGGCGGCGAGCACCGGAGACCTTGAGTCATGAGCACTCCCATGAACGCCCTCGGTGGGCTGGGTGGCCAGCAACGGATCCTGAGCTTCGCGATCAAGGACAAGAGCGCCCTTTATGCCTCCTTCATGCCCTTCATCAAGAACGGCGGTCTCTTCATCCCGACGACCAAGAAGTACCAGCTCGGCGACGAGATCTTCCTCCTGCTCCAATTGATGGAAGAAGTCGACCGTATCCCGGTTGCGGGAAAAGTCATCTGGCTCACGCCGCCGGGTGCCGAAGGCAACCGCTCCATCGGTGTCGGCGTGCAGTTCAGTGATCAGGACAAGGGTGCGGCGCGGCACAAGATCGAGGGCTATCTCGCTGGCGCGCTCAGCTCCGAGCGGCCAACGCATACGATGTGATCGACCGAATGACGATGCTGGATAGCCGAAGAGGCCCTATGCTGATCGACTCCCACTGCCACCTGGATCGGGTGGATCTCAAGGCGTACGCAGGCGCATTCGACCGCATGATGCAGGCCGGTGTCGAGGCTGGCGTGACGCGCATGCTCTGCGTGTCGATCGATCTTGAGCGCTATCCCGCGATGCGTGAGATGGTCGATGCCTATGCGCAGGTCGACGTCTCAGTCGGCGTCCATCCCAATGAGGAGGGGGGGCGCGAGCCCAGTATCGAGGAGCTGATCGAACTCGCGGCCGACCCCCGCAATGTCGCGATCGGAGAGACCGGTCTGGATTATTTCCGCAGCGAGGGGGATCTGGGCTGGCAGCAGGAGCGTTTCCGCACCCACATCGCTGCGGCGCGCGCGTGCGCCAAGCCCTTGATCGTCCATACCCGGAACGCGCGAGCCGATACCCTTCGCATCCTCGCCGAGGCGGGTGCGTCTGATGTCGGCGGTGTGCTCCACTGTTTCACCGAGGATTGGGAGACCGCCAGGAAGGGGCTCGACCTGGGGTTTCACGTCTCCTTCTCCGGCATCCTGACCTTCAAGAACGCGGTCGAGCTGCGTGAGGTCGCGCGCCAAGTGCCCATCGACCGTCTGCTCATCGAGACCGACTCTCCGTATCTGGCCCCAGTTCCGCACCGCGGCAAACCCAATGAGCCGAGGTTCGTCGGCCATGTCGCCGATTGCATTGCCGAGCTGAGAGGGATGACCCGGGAAGAGGTCGCCGCGGTCACGGCCGAGAATTATCTGAGACTCTTTCGGGGCGCCTGAGACCAGATCCGTCCCGCGCAGACCATGGTCGGACTCTGGTTAACGCCGCCCGACCCGATCATGATCTGCAAAGCACGCCTATTTTGCCTTGCCGTTCTGCTTTGAACGTTCCTCGATCCGCTTGTCGCCGCAGGGGAGGTATCCGGCGGTCGGCACGGGCTCCTGCTTCAGTGCCTCGTTCAGGGTGTCGCAGATGGTGCGCAGTACCTTGACCCGCGCATAAGGTTTGTCGTTGCCTTCGACCAGCGTCCAGGCGGCGTGCTTGGTGCTGGTTCGCACCACCATCTCATTGACGGCCTCCTTGTATTGCGGCCATTTCTCGCGGTTGCGCCAATCTTCATCCGTGATCTTGTACTGCTTGTAGGGGACGTTCTCGCGGTCCTTGAAGCGGCTGAGCTGCTCCTCCTGACTGATATGCAGCCAGAACTTCATGAGGATGACGCCGCTGTCAACCAACTGCTCTTCGAAGCGGTTGATCTCGGAATAGGCGCGCCGCCATTCGGCGTCCGATGCAAACCCCTCGACACGCTCGACCAGGACGCGGCCGTACCAGGATCTGTCGTAGATGGTGATATGCCCCGCGTGCGGGATGTGCCGCCAGAAACGCCAGAGATAGTGGTGCGCCTTTTCTTCGTCGGTCGGCGCCGCCACGGGGATCGCCCGGAACAGGCGCGCGTCCACGGCATTGGTGATCCGCCGGATCGCGCCGCCCTTGCCACCGGCGTCCATGCCCTCGAAGACCAGCACGGTGGAGCGCTTCTTGTTGTAGGCGGTCCAGGCGAGCTCGTTGATCTCGCTCTGCAGCTGCTTGATCTCGCCCTTGTAGTCCTCGCGCGGGAGCACGAGCGAGAGGTCCAGTTGGTCGAGCAGGGTGATCTGGGCGTTTGGGCTCGAGGGCAGTTCGGGGCTGCTGACGACGGTGTTCTGGTCGTCCGGGGTCGCGTCGTTGAGCCGCGAGCGGATGGCGTGCAGCAGGGTCTTGCCGACCGTGAGATCCCGATAGCGCCGATTCCCGGCCTCGACCAGGTACCAGGGCGAGATGCCGCGGTCGGTGTGCAGGATGATGCGCTCGGCGACCTGCTCGAAGGCCGCGTAGTGCTCCGAGAACTTGCTCTTGTCCGGCGCCATTTTCCAGCGGCTCTTGTCGTCGCGCGAGAGTTCCTTGAGCCGCGCCTTTTGGTCCTCCTCCGACATGTGGAACCAGAATTTGACGATCAGGGCGCCGTCCTGGATCAGCATGCGCTCGAAGTCGACGATGCGGTTGAGCTCGCCATCCAGCTCGGCATCGCTGCAATGACCGCCGAAACGGTGCTCGATCGGGGTCTGGTACCAGCCGCCGAAGAGGATGGAGATCTCGCCGCGCGACGGCATGGAACGCCAGAAGCGCCAGTAGCGTGGTCGCTCGCGCTCCTCGTCGGACTCATCCCAGAAGGCGAAGGTCTGCACGCCGCGGGCGTCCAGCCATTCGTTGAGCCGATTGATGACCTCGCCCTTGCCGGCGGCCTCGACGCCTGAGATCAGGACGATGACCGGGATATTGGTGTCTTTCAGATCGCGCTGGACGGCGAGCAGTTGGGTGCGCAGCTCATCCTGCTGCTCCTTGAAGTCTTTCTTGCTGACAGAGCGTCCGACCTTGGTTGCCTCGAACATGATTCGTCTCCTCGGCGGGCTGGGGTCGCGCGAAGTGTAAGGCGAATATCGGCAGAGGTCGCGGAGAATCTGACAATCATTGGATCCGACCCGTGGCCGGGGGCCTTGGCGCGAGCGCCGCATGGCGGGTCCATCGCCCGCCCGTCGCGCTCAGCCCGGCATCCGCGCTTCCAGGTTGAAGCATGCACCCGATGCCCCTTCGTCGCCCAGCGGTTCGATCTGGCGGTGGACGAGCCAGCGTCCGTCGCGCAGGCGCCAGGCGGTGATGGATTCACCATAGGCGAGCGCCTCGTAGAAGTCTTCGTCGTCGTCGGATCGGAGATCGATCTGGCGGTAGTCGTGCGCGTAGAAGCAGGGGATACCCTGGCTGTCGTCGCCGAAGACGCGCCGGGCCAGGATCTCATGCTCGCGATGGACTCGGAACGAGCGCGGCTCGATGGCTTGGCGCCGCCAGCGTGGCGGGAGTCGCGACGACCAGCTTGGCTCACAGTCATCCAGGGCCGTCAGGCGCGTGCGATGTGGCTTGTGTCCGTAGAGGCAGTGCGCTCTCGCCATGGCTGTCACTCCATCAGAGGTAGAAGCGCACTTGGACGTCCCGAGGGGGCGCCAGGTGCGGGGCCGTGGTGACCAGCAGCCTGGCGCCGGCGCGGGCGTAGTCTTCGGCGTTGCTGGCGTTGATGCCGCCGGCGGCGGCGAGGACGGCGGTGGAGCCGCGCGCGGCGAATGCGGTGGCGACCTCGGCGACGGCTTGCGGAGAAAACTTTTCGAGTTGCAGCACATCCGCATCGGCCCAGCGCAGCGCCTCCTCCGGGGTGTTGACCTCGACCACGACACGCTTTTCGGGGCACTGGCGATGCAGTCGGGCGATGGTCTCGGTCGGCGGCTCGTCGCCCAGGAAGAGGCGGTGCTCGGCGAAGACCAGGAGGGTTTCGGAGAGTCCGTTGCGATGCATGACGGCACCGCCCGCCTTGAAGGACTTGACCGCGAGGTGGCGGGTGCCCGGCACGTTCTTGCGGGTGCCGGCGACCATGGCGTCCGGGTGGCCCCGGCATGCTGCCGCGACGATGTCCGCGGCGCGGGTCGCGATCCCCGCGCACCACTCCATCAGGGTTTGCGCGGCCTTCCAGCCGCGATGTAGCGCGCTGGCGCTGCCGCGCGCCTCCAGCAGCAGGGTCTCGGGCGCGGCCTGGGTGCCGGAGGCCGCGCGGATCTGCGCCTCGGCGCCGCAGAGCTGGAACATGCGCACGGCCTCCTCGACGCCGCAGACGACCATGGGGTCGCGGGCGAAGAAGCGGATCTGGCCTGTCCTTGCGGCGATGCCGAGCGACTCGGTGGTCAGATCGCCGAAGGGGACGTCTTCGTTCAGGAGTTGGTGCAGTTCATGGTCGCTGAGGACGGGTGGTGTGGGCATGGTCGAGGATCTCGCTTCAGGCATCGTGAGGTTCAGGGTATCGATGTTCAGGGGTGTTGATGTTCGGGAGGTGCTGATGTTCAGGAGGCATTGATGTTCAGGGCTATTGGAATTCAGGAACGCCGCACTCCGGCGCGCTGGCACGCTCACGCAGCGGGACCACGCAGTGGCTCGGGATCTCGAGCCGGGCGCTGGTTCCAGGGCTTGGCGCGGGGCTGGTCTTGGGCAGATGAATGCGCAGCGGCGAGCGGTCGGCGAGGCGGCAGAGGAGGGCATGATAACCGCCCATGTCGGTGATGCGGCTGACCTCGATCGGCAGCCCCTTGTCCATGCTCAGCGTCGGTCCGTCCGGGAGGATGGCGACGACCTCGGGGTGTCGCGTGCGTGTATCGGTGCGGATAGGCACCCGACCCCAGGTCCCGCACGCCGTCTCGCCTTCCCAGTGCTGTACCGCCAAGGTGTTGGGCCAGCCGAGCACCCGCGCCACCTCGGCATCGCCAGGCCGCGCGAAGACCTCCTCGGTCGGACCCAGGCGCCGCAGCCGCCCGTCGATGATGACGCCGACACGGTCGGCGACCTGGCGGACGTCCTCCAGATCATGGGAGACCAGGATGGCTGGGATGCCGGCATCCGCGACCACCTCCTGAAACAGGATCCGAAGCGCCTGCCGTAGGCTGAAGTCGACCGCCGAGAAGGGCTCGTCGAGCAGCAGCACCCTGGGCCGCGCCGCCAGTGCGCGGGCCAGGGCAACGCGCTGGCGCTGTCCGCCTGACAGGGCGGCGGGTGGGCGGTCCGCGAGGTGGCGTAGTCCGAGCCGCTCCAGCCATGGGGCGATCTGCTCTGACCGATCGGCGCCGCGCGGCAGCCCGAAGGCGATGTTGCGGGCGACGCTCAGATGCGGGAAGAGGGCGTAGTCCTGAAACATGAAACCGACACGGCGATGGCGCGGGGCCAGGTCGATGCGTCTGGCGCGGTCGAGCCAGATCTGGTCGCCGTGCCGGATGGTGCCCGAGCTGGGCCTTTCCAGCCCGGCGAGCAGACGCAGCAAGGTGGTCTTGCCGCCGCCGGAGGGACCAAGGAGGGCGGTGATGCCGTCGGCTGGGATGCGCAGATCGATGTCCAGCGCGAACCCCTTGCGTTGAAAGGTCACTCTCGCGTCCAAGTCGGTCATCAGAGGCGTCCCAGTTTGCGCAGCAGAACGAAGAGGGCGAGTGACACCAGGCCCAGCAGGATGGAGAGCCTGGAGGCGCAGGCGAAGTCGCCGTCGAGCACCTGGTTGTAGATGGCGAGCGAGAGGGTCTCGGTGGAGCCGATGATGTTGCCGCCGAGCATCAGGGTGATGCCGACCTCCCCGAAGGAGCGGCCGACGCCCAGTGTCAGTCCGGCGACGATGCTGCGCCGCACGACCGGGATGACGACCAGGATCAGTGTCTCGAAGCGCCCCTTGCCGAGGGTGTAGGCGGCCTCGATCAGGTCGCGCGCGCTGCCTTCGATGGCGGACTGGATGGGCTTGACCACCAGCGGCAGCCCCGCCACGAAGGAGGCCAGGACCAGCGCCTGGAAGGAGAACACCAGATCCCAATCGAGCGTCTGATGCAGCCAGCCGCCGATCGGGCCGTGGCGGCCAAAGGCCATCAAGAGGAAGAACCCGATGGCGATGGGCGGGAAGACCAGCGGCAGTGAGATGATGGCGTCGAGCAGTCCCCGGAACGGGATCGGCTGGCTCAACAGATAGCCCAGCGCGATCCCGAAGACCAAGAACAGCACCAGCACCACGCCGGCGACCTCTACGCTCAGCAGGAGCGAGGAGGGCGCGCAGGCGACGAGGCTCGGCATCAGAGTCCGTACTTCGCGAAGATGGCTTTCGCCTTCTGGGTGCCAAGGAACTCGGCGAAAGCCGTGGCGGCCTCGGATGCCGGCCTCGCTGTGGGGTAGGCGAGGGCGATGATTGGCGGATCGTAGAGCGCGCTCGGCAGCTCCTCGAAGCCGGCGATCTTGTCCTGGATGCCGAGCGCGTCCGTGATATTGATGAAGCCAGCATCCACCGTTCCTGCGATCAGGTAGGCCGAGACCTGCGGCACGGTCGCCACTGTCATCAGCTTTTCCCGCACCTGCGGCATCAGCCCGCTACGCTCCAGGAACTGGGTGGCGGCTCGGCCATAGATGGCCTTCTTGGGGTCGGGCAGGGCAATGCGTTCGACCTCCGTGTCGGCCAGTGTCTGGTAGCCGCTCAGGCGGGTGTGGGCATAGGCGAGCACCAGTCGGCCTCTGCCAAGTGGGGTGAATCGCGTGAAGAGTCCCGTCTCGGTCAGCAAGCCCTGCTCGCCGACAACCAGGTCGACCCGATCGCTATCGCGGGTTTGGGCGATGACCTGCCGCATGTTGCCGAACGCGGCCTGGACCTGGATGCCGGAGTCTTGCGTGAAGGCGGCATAGACCTCGGTCAGCGGCTTCTTGTAGCCGGCGCCGGCGGCGATGAGCAGTGAGTCCGCGATGGCGGCGACGGGGGCGAGCAGACAACAGAGGATCAGGAGAAGGCGCATGGAGAGGCTCCGAAGGATGAGAGGGTCTTGACGCATGGCCGGGTCAGGGATCGAAGGTCGATGCGGCGCTTGGGCGCTTGGTCGCGATCCGCGCGGCTCAGCGCGCGTCCGTGGCCGAGCACATGCGGTGGTGATCGATCTTTATCCCTGAAGGCGCGGTCTGCGTCTCGCCGGTACGTTGTATTACGAATGATATAACGATCGTTGGCGTTGCTTAAGCAAAGATGGCGCCAGTGTCAGCGCCGTCTGGCCCGTCATCCCTCTACTGAGTTCCAGGTGCCTGTATCGAATGGATGTTCGAGAGCTTTGCGGGGCCTGATGACGGGGATGGATTGGGTATCGCCTGATCTGAAAAGCGGTGGCGCGAATGTCTCATTGTCGTTTCCCGACGGATGACGACGGGGCGACTGTCGCGAAGCCGACAGCGCCGTGGTGGCGGCAAGAGCGAGGAGCGTGCGCGAGAGAGTGGGGAGCATGGGCGCCGTGCCAGCGACGCCTTCGAGCGCATCAGCACCTCCGTGATCTCGCTCAGCGACATGAACACCCAGATCGCCAGCGCGGCGGAGGAGCAGTCGGCCGTGGCGGAGGAGATCAACCGCAACATCCACATCATCACCGGGGCGGTCGGCGAGATGGCATCCAGCTCCGCGCGCCTGGCGCAGGCGAGCGAGGCGTTGTCTCGCCTGGCGGCTCAGATCCAGGAGCAGATCGGTCAGTTCCGGGTTTGATTCGGATGCTTGGCTCGGCAGCAATGCCGAGACCGCGCCGGGAACCTGGTCTGATCACGCCCGGTCGAGCGTGGCTGGATCCTCGGGAGATCCCCACTGCGCTGCCTTGCCCCGGATGCCGGGTTATTCGAGCCCTCAATCGAGCACGAAAAGAATACGATGTCATCAAGTGGTCAAATCCTGTGCGATCTAACCTGATCTCAGGCCATTCATGTGCTCGCGGCCTTCGTTCAGTGGTTATCCACAGACTTAATCACAAACGATGTGCATAAAGTGAGGCGGCGAGACGGAGCTCTGAACGATCCGAAAAAGTCAATGGCAGTAGCCTATTTTATTTTTTCTTCTAATCTATTTTACTGTTTTTAAAAGATTTTATATTCTTATTGCACGGACTGCCCGTCCGGTTCAAAGACGCAAGGACGGTCGACGGCTGAGCCGGTCTTGACACGCTTTTCGGGATCTGGAACCCATTCATTCACAGGGCGCTCCGGGACCCAAAACCGCGCTCGAAAGCACGTTCTTGTCCATCGAAACTGAGTGTTTCTACTCAATATGGCTCGGATTCAAAAGGTGTCTATCCGCAGCGCCAGAACCTGGTGTCAGGAACCGATGTTCCCGTCCGCCAAAGGCGTGCGAGGATCGCACGAGGCAGGGGCTGATGCCGGAATGCCCCGGTTCTGGATGCATGCCTGTGCTTCACGTGCCAGCAAGGCCGCCTTGCGCGCCACGCCCCAGCGATAGCCAGCGAGGCCGCCGTCTCCGCGAACGACGCGATGACAGGGAACGGCGACTGCCAGGGGATTGGCCGCGCAGGCCCCTGCCACGGCGCGCGCCGCCCTGGGGGCGCCGATACGCTGTGCCAGCTCGCCGTAGCTGAGGGTCTCACCGGGAGGAATCCTGCCCAGCGCTGCCCAGACCCGCTGCTGGAAGGCCGTGCCACGGATGTCGAGCGGTACATCCAGGCTCGTCCCCGGCGACTCGATCAGATCGACGACCCGCTCGACCAGGTCGTCGGGTGCGCCATCGCTCGCACTGAGGGTGGCCGTGGGAAAGCGGCGCTCCAGATCCCGCAGCAGGGTGTCGCTGTTGTCACCCATGAGAATGGCGCAGACGCCGTGCGCGCTCTCGGCCACGAGCAGGCCGCCGAGCGAGCAGTCGCCGAACGCATAGCGGATCTGCATCCGGGTGTGATGCGCCTCCCCGCTCGACTCGTGGGTCTGTGCAAGCACCTTCTTCGTCATTGCAAGCCTCCTGTGCGTGGGACACGGGCGTGCACGCCCATCTCAGTCTGGAGAAGGGCGCAAGGCGAGGTCGGGGGGCCAGCAGGGGCTCAGTCGTACTGCTCGTCCTTCCAGCGCCGCAGTGCGGTGAAGACCTCGCGACTGCCGTGCAGCGGGTGGCCGGCAACGGTCTCCGCGGCCCTGATCACATCAGGCTCGCGGGTGCGCAGGAAGGGGTTGGTGGCGCGCTCCAGCGCGAGGCTCGACGGGACCGTGGGCAGCCCTTGCCGACGTCGTCGGTGGTCCGCTGTGCGCCGTTGCGCGAGCGCGCGGCTGTCTGGCTCGACCCAGGCCGCAAATCCGAGGTTGGCCAGGGTGTATTCGTGGGCGCAGTAGCAGAGGGTGTCGCTCGGCAGGGAGGCGATGCGCTCCAGGGAGTCCGAGAGCTGCTCGAAGCTGCCGTCGAAGACGCGCCCGCAGCCGGCCGCAAAGAGGGTGTCGCCGCAGAAGAGCGTGCCATGGCCGAAGAAGGCGATGTGGCTGGAGGTATGCCCGGGAACCTCCATCACCTGAAAGTTGGTCGTCAGACCGGCTGGTTGGATGAGGTCCGCCTCACCGATCCGGTCCGTCAGGCCGCGAATCCGGTCATCTCTTGGGCCATAGCTGCGGAGTCCGGGGAAGGCGGCGGTCAGCTCCGCCAGACCGCCGGTATGGTCGGCGTGGTGATGGGTGATGAGCGCGGCCGTGAGGCGGAGCTTGGCGGCGTGCAGATGCTCAAGCACCGGATCCGCGTCGCCTGGGTCGACCACGACGGCCGCCCCCGTGCCCTCGGTCAGCAGCCAGATATAGTTGTCCGAGAAGGCTGGAATGGCGTGGACGTCGAGCAAGACTTGTCACCTCCATGGCCGGCCCCGCGTCCCTGGGGAGGCCGGCGACTCTCGCTTGTGCGGTGGGTGCCCTGGGCGCCCTAGGCGCCGATACCCTGTCTGCGTGTCGGCTCGGAGGCCGTGGCGCCCTGGTCGGTGCTGAAGCGGTCCAGCTCGGCGCGCAGGCTGGCGATGATCCCCGGGGCGTCGAGCCCGACGCTGGCGAGCTGCTCGGCGTGCTCGGCGTGCTCGATGTAGCGGTCGGGTAGCCCGAGATGAAGACAGCGGATGACGATCCCCTGGGCCGAGAGCGTTTCCGCCACGCCGCTGCCAGCGCCGCCGGCGATGGCGTTCTCCTCGATGGTGACCAGGATCTCATGCGTGAGCGCCAGTTCCTTGATGAGGTCTTCGTCGAGCGGCTTGACGAAGCGCATGTTGGCCACTGTTGCATCCAGCGCCTCGGCGGCCCGCAAGGCCGGCGGGACCATGCTCCCGAACGCCAGCAGCGCCATGCGACGGCCTTGGCGGACGATCTCGCCCTTGCCGATCGGCAAGGCGGGCGCGAGTGGGTCGATGGCAACGCCCGGTCCGCCGCCGCGTGGATAGCGCACCATGGCCGGTCCCGCATGCTCGTAGGCCGTCTTGAGCATCTGGCGACACTCGTTCTCGTTCGATGGGGCTAGGATCAGCAGATTGGGGATGGGGCGTCCGAAGCTCAGATCGAAACTGCCGGCATGGGTCGCGCCGTCCGCACCGACCAGTCCGCCGCGGTCGACCGCGAAGGTCACGTCCAGATTCTGCAGGGCGACATCATGGATCAGCTGGTCATAGGCGCGCTGCAGGAAGCTCGAATAGATGGCAACGACCGGCTTGAGTCCTTCGCAGGCCATTCCGGCGGCCAGGGTGACGGCATGCTGCTCGGCGATGCCGACATCGAAGAAGCGCTCGGGGAAGCGCTTGGAAAAGGCCGTGAGCCCGGATCCTTCGCACATGGCGGGGGTGATGCCGACCAGGCGCTCGTCCTGTTCCGCGGCGTCGCACAGCCAGCCGCCGAAGATCTGCGTGTAGCTGGGGCCCTTGGCCTTGCCCTTGATGATCTCGCCCGTGTGGCGGTCGAAGGGCGTGACGCCGTGATAGGTGACGGGCTGGCCCTCGGCGGGCTCGAAGCCGCGCCCCTTCTTGGTGACCACATGGAGCAGACGCTGCCCCGGCATCCCTTTGATGTTGCGCAGGGTGTGGACCACGGAATCGATATCGTGTCCGTCGATGGGGCCGATGTAATTGAAACCGAGTTCTTCGAAGAGCGTGCTTGGCATCACCATGCCCTTCATGTGCTCTTCCCAGCGCCCGACCAGATGACGCAGGTTCGGCAGGCCGCGCAGGGCGGTCTTGCTGCCTTCGCGCATGGTGGTGTAGATCTTGCCGGAGAGGAGCCGCGCCAGGTGATTGCTGATGGCGCCGACCGGCGGGGAGATGGACATCTCGTTGTCGTTGAGGATGACCACCAGGTCGATGTCCATCGAGCCCGCGTGGTTCAGTGCCTCGAAGGCCATGCCGGCGCCCAGTGCGCCGTCGCCGATGATGGCGATGACCGTGCGCCGCTCGCCGCGTTGCTTGGCGGCCAGGGCCATGCCGAGTGCGGCGCCGATGGAGGTGCTGGAGTGGCCGACGCCGAAGGTGTCGTAGTCGCTCTCGCTGCGTTTCGGGAAGCCGGAGACGCCGTCCTTCTTGCGCAGGGTGCACATGCGGTCGCGACGTCCGGTCAGGATCTTGTGCGGATAGGCTTGATGTCCGACATCCCAGACCAGGCGGTCATAGGGCGTATCGAAGACATAGTGCAGGCCGATGGTCAGCTCCACGACGCCCAGCCCGGCGGCTAGGTGTCCGCCGGTCTGCGAGACGCATTCGATGAGGAAGCTCCGCAGCTCGCTGGCGATTTCGGGCAATTGACTCTCGGACAGGCCGCGCAGGTCGGCCGGATCGTCGATCAAGTCTAGGAGTGGGCGTCGGTGCAGTGAGGCACCGGAATCGCTGGAAGTGCGGTGTGGCATGGTCGAAGACGCTGATTTCGTAGCAAGCGTTGTAGTTTAGACGAATGCCAAGAGGGATGTCCCATGCAATCCATTGACCTGGGTCTCTTGCCGCCGCGGTTGGGCTGACCCGCCGGCGATGCACGGTCTGTTCTTTGATCGAGTGCCAACCCTTAAGTCAGCCTTTTAGGTCGGCGTTTGCGGGGCTGCGATGCTGGCGGCCTCCGCCAGCACGAAGTCGCGAAAGGCGCTCGCCGCTGGCGACAGGCGCTTGCCACGACGGTACACCAGATACCACTGGCGGCGGTCGGGGAAGCCCTCGACGTCCAGGGTCACCAGGCGCCGCGTCTCCAACTCCAGCTCGATGGTATGCAGCGAGACCACGCTGAGCCCCAAACCGGAGCGAACGGCCTGTTTGACGGCCTCGTTGCGGGTCATCTGCATGCCGTGGCGAATCAGCAAGCCGCGCTCGCTGAAGAAGCGCTCCATGGCCTTGCGGGTTCCCGATCCGGCTTCGCGCATGACGAAGGTCTCCTCGGCCAGCCGCTCGACCGGGATGCAGTGCTGGTGCGCGAGCGGGTGATCCGGCGGGGCGACGACCACCAGCGGATTGTCCATGAAGGCCTCGGACTCGACCTCCACGTTCTTGGGCGGCAGGCCCATGAGCACCAGGTCGACCGAGTTGCTATCCAGCATCTGGACGAGCATTTCTCGATTGGTGACATCCAGGCGCAGGTTGATGCCAGGGTAGCGCTTCTGGAAGACGGCGAGCAGACGTGGCGCGAAGTAGTTGACCGTGCTGGCGACGGCGACCTGGAGACTGCCTCGGTTGATGCCTTTGAGCGACTCCAGGACTTCCTCCATCTCACGCAATGCGCGATTGATGGCGCGACTGTAATGGTAGAGCTCGCGGCCGGCCTCCGTGGTCACGATGCGCTTGCCGAGCCGCTCGAACAGGGGCAGGCCGATCTCGTCCTCGAGTTGGCGGACCTGCATCGAGACGGCGGGCTGACTCAGATGCAGCTCTTCCGCGGCGCGCGTGTAACTGTGATTGTGTGCCACTGCCTCGAAGACTCGCAGTTGTCGCAGTGAGATGTGCATGGTGGGTGATTGAGTGGGCGGTCTTGCGACAAGCGAGGTGTAAAGGGACTGCGAGCGATGCTCGCATCCTATAGATCATAAGCTATGAGTTATATTTTGCATAAGCAATATTTACTAGCATTTATGTGGTTTCTTGCGAATAATTGCGCCTCAGGTTTCGGCCCGCAGGCAGGGGCAGACGGAGCCAACGATGACAGGCGCGGCCCGACGCTCGGGTCGCGCCGACCTCACCACAGAACTTGTTTCCGGAGGATTCAGAATGGCGAAGACCTATAGCGCGGGCGTGAAAGAGTACCGCGAGACCTACTGGATGCCCAATTACACCCCGAAGGACACGGACATCCTGGCTTGCTTCAAGATCACGCCTCAGGCAGGCGTTCCGCGTGAAGAGGCGGCCGCTGCCGTCGCCGCTGAATCCTCGACCGGTACCTGGACCACGGTGTGGACCGACCTGCTGACCGATCTGGACTACTACAAGGGCCGCGCCTACGCCATCGAGGACGTGCCGGGCGACGACAGCTGCTACTACGCCTTCATCGCCTATCCGATCGACCTCTTTGAAGAGGGTTCGGTGGTCAACGTCTTCACCTCGCTGGTCGGCAACGTCTTCGGCTTCAAGGCCGTGCGTGCCCTGCGCCTGGAAGACGTGCGCTTCCCGATCGCCTACGTCATGACCTGCAACGGCCCGCCGCACGGCATCCAGGTCGAGCGCGACATCATGAATAAGTATGGCCGCCCGATGCTCGGCTGCACCATCAAGCCCAAGCTCGGCCTCTCGGCGAAGAACTACGGTCGCGCGGTCTACGAGTGTCTGCGCGGCGGTCTCGACTTCACCAAGGACGACGAGAACATCAACTCGCAGCCCTTCATGCGCTGGCGTCAACGCTTCGACTTCGTCATGGACGCCATCGACAAGGCCGAGCGCGAGACCGGCGAGCGCAAGGGTCACTACCTGAACGTCACCGCGCCGACGCCGGAAGAGATGTACAAGCGTGCCGAGTACGCCAAGGAGATCGGCGCACCCATCATCATGCACGACTACATCACCGGCGGTTTCTGCGCCAACACCGGGCTTGCCCAGTGGTGCGCCGACAACGGCGTGCTGCTGCACATCCATCGCGCCATGCATGCGGTGCTCGACCGTAACCCGCACCATGGCATCCACTTCCGCGTGCTGGCCAAGATCCTGCGTCTGTCCGGCGGCGACCATCTGCACTCCGGCACCGTGGTCGGCAAGCTGGAAGGCGACCGCGAGGCGACGCTCGGCTGGATCGACCTGATGCGCGATGCCTTCATCAAGGAGGACCGCAGCCGCGGTATCTTCTTCGATCAGGACTGGGGCTCCATGCCCGGCGTCCTGCCGGTCGCCTCCGGCGGCATCCACGTCTGGCACATGCCGGCCCTGGTCAACATCTTCGGTGACGACTCGGTGCTCCAGTTCGGCGGCGGCACCCTGGGTCATCCCTGGGGCAATGCGGCCGGCGCCGCGGCCAACCGGGTCGCGCTCGAGGCCTGTGTCGCGGCGCGCAACCAGGGCGTCGCCATCGAGAAGGAAGGCAAGGACGTCCTCACCAAGGCCGCCGCCTCCAGCCCCGAGCTGAAGGCCGCGATGGAGACCTGGAAAGAGATCAAGTTCGAGTTCGACACCGTCGACAAGTTGGATGTCGCCCATAAATAATTGATTTTATAGGCGCGAATTGAAACGACACCGTGGATGAACTGGCCATGGCTCATCAGTAGGATTGTGGTGACGAAGGAGCCGCATCGACCATCATCGATGCGGCTCCCCACGCCGATCTGACGCCATCCAGCCATCCAGCCATCGAACCACGGACAAACCAGATTTCGGAGCATCACACCATGAGCGACATGCAGGACTACCAATCCAGTCTCGAGGACGTCAACAGCCGCAAGTTCGAGACCTTTTCCTACCTGCCGGCAATGGAAGCCGACCAGATCCGCAAGCAGGTCGAGTTCATCGTCTCCAAGGGCTGGAACCCGGCCGTCGAGCACACCGAGCCGGAGAATGCCTTCGACCATTACTGGTACATGTGGAAGCTGCCGCTGTTCGGCGAGACCGATGTCGACACCATCCTGGCCGAGGCGGAGGCCTGTCACAAGGCGCACCCCAACAACCATGTGCGTCTGATCGGCTATGACAACTACGCCCAGTCCCAGGGCGCGTCCATGGTCATCTTCCGCGGCAAGCCGGTCTAAGGCTGGTCGTCACGCGTGGCATCCGGAGCCCCTGCTTCCTCAACGACGGGGCAGGGGCTTTGTTTTGCCCGCGGCCAGAGGCGCCGACGCGCAGAATCCATTGAATGGTGCGACCGTCGCACCTTGAAGGGACCGCACTCATGTCAGACATCGATCGCGACCAATATCTGATCCAGCAAGAGCCCTATTACTGCCCCGTTCACAACGAAGTCGGCATGTACGAGGCCGCCTACGACGCTCGGATGCCCGTCATGCTCAAGGGGCCGACCGGGTGCGGCAAGACCCGCTTCGTCGAGTACATGGCCTGGAAGCTGCGCAAGCCGCTGATCACCGTGGCCTGCAACGAGGATATGACCGCCTCCGACCTGGTCGGCCGCTTCCTGCTCGACATCAACGGCACCAAGTGGCAGGACGGTCCGCTGACCGTCGCCGCGCGCCTCGGTGCCATCTGCTATCTGGACGAGGTCGTCGAGGCCCGCCAGGACACCACGGTGGTCATCCATCCGCTGACCGACCACCGCCGCACACTGCCGCTCGAAAAGAAGGGCGAGCTGGTCGAGGCACACCCGGATTTCCAGATCGTCATCTCCTACAACCCCGGCTATCAGAGCCTCATGAAGGATCTGAAACAGTCCACCAAGCAGCGCTTCGGCGCCCTGGACTTCGACTACCCGACGGCCGAGATCGAGGCCGAGATCATCGCCCATGAGGGCGGGGTGGATAAGCCGATCGCGGAGAAGCTGGTCCAGATCGCCCACCGCAGCCGTAACCTCAAAGGTCATGGGTTGGACGAGGGGATGTCGACCCGCTTGCTCGTCTACGCCGCCCAGCTCATCTCCAAGGGCGTCGACCCGCAATCCGCCGCTCAGATGGCCCTGGTTGGCCCGCTGACGGACGATCCGGATATGCGCGATACCTTGGATGCGGCGGTGAATACCTATTTCTGAACAGTCCCGTGAGTGTTGCTCAATCGGGCGTCCAGATCCGGTGGGGACTCGAAGACCAGTGCCCGCGCGACCTTGCGCTGATCCAGCAGTCCCAACTCGGCCAGTCGGAGCAAGTCGGTGCGCGCCGTTTGGTAGACCACGTTGTGGCTCTGGCGATGACCCTCGATGGTGTAGCGCGCGCCGGGATGGCGGACGGCGTGACGGATCAGCGTCAGTTGTCGATGATTCAATGCGTCGCGCACGTGCGCGCAGCTGCGCAGCATGGATTCCGTCGCCTTGGTCTCGTTGGCCTTCCGCTGCAGGTAGGCATGGAGCCCATCCATCGCGGCGACGATGGTCTCCAGTTGGTGGATGAGGAAGTAGGTGACATCGGAGTCGTCCGTCTCGGTGAAGAGATAGGCGCGGGCGTACTGCGCGGGAGCCTTCTTCAAGATGCTGGAGATGGACACGAACTCCAGCAGCCAGTATCCCTGGGAGAGTGCGGACCAGTAGAAAAGCGCGCGGGCGACGCGGCCGTTGCCATCGACGAAGGGGTGATCGTAGGCGAGCGCGAAGTGCAGCAGGATCGCCCGGATGATGGGCGGTACAAAAGGTTCTGGTTCGAGGTCGTTCGCGAAGCGGCACAGTCGCACTAGGCGTTCGGGCAACGTGTCCGCATGGGGCGGTATGTGCAGGACCCTCTGGTCCCGATGATCGACGATGTCGATGTGCTCGTCCGCGCGGCGCAGGCGTCCGGCCGCGGTTGGGTCATCCAGGGTGTCGCGGGTCAAGACGCTATGCAGTTCGAGGATGGTTTGCGGCGTGAGTGGTTGCCCGATCCGTTCGGAGATCGTCCGCATTGCTCGGAAATTGTTGAAGATCATCTGCTCGCTCTTGTCCCTCGGTCGGCGGCCTTGGCGGAGCATCTCCTTGGCGACCTGGCGGGTGGTCGAGGCTCCTTCGAGCTGACTCGAATTGATGGCCTCTTCGATCAGCGAGCGTACCAGATAGGTATCCCGCGTTGCGGGGCTCGCGATCGGAGCCTCCAGGCGGATCTGGCCGGATGCGTCTCGGTCGATGCGATGGAGCCGCGCGAGGATCGGATCGACGAGGGCGAAGGCGAAGGGTTTGCCGCTCTTGTCCGCGATCGAGGTCGGCTTGTAGAGCGGCTGCCGCGCCATCTTGACCGCGAACCACCATTCCTCTGCGCTGAGCTCGGAAGGCGGTTGGCGATGTCGAAGTTCGTCCCAATGCAGATAGCGCCCACCCGGAGCTGGTCCGATCGGGTTGCGAAACAAAGCGGCGAGGCGTTCAGCGCCGCCTGCGTCGACGAAGGATTTCAGTAGGGACTCGATGTTAGGTGGAGATCGCGGGATCTTCATGAGGCGCCTTCTGCTTGGCGTGAACTACTAATTTAGTCGTTATTAGTACCAAATTAGTATTCCAGGTGATAGTCCGTTGCCTGGTGTGATGAACCATTCTGTTGGGTGGAACCATGACAATCGACTTCAGCGAATACCTCTCCTGTCTCAAAGCCGACCCGGCGCATGCGCACGCTCAGGCACTGGAGTCGAGCTATCAAGAGGCGGCCCGTGTCATGTCCCCGCAGGGGCTCGACCACTACCTGACCGGCATCAAGGCGATGTGTACCCTGAACAAGGGGCCGGACCTGGTCATGACCTATGTCCAGGAGATGCCTGGCGTCGTCAAGGAGGTCGGCGAGGACATCATCCCGGATATCGTCAGCGCCCTGATGAAGCTCTCCTCGCACACCTCGGGGACGGTCATCACCCTGATGATGGCCAACATGCCGCTCGCCGCCAGCCGGTTGGGCGACATCGAGGTGATGCGCGGCTATCTGAACCTGCTCCATCAACTCGCCGGCAAGGCGCCGCGCGGGCTCCGTCCCATGATGGAGAACATGGACGAGCTGCTCTCCAAGCTCACCCTCGGCGGCCTGCGCCGCTGGGCGCTCTGGGGCGCGCAGGCGCATGCGCGGGATCTCGACGGCCAGCTGGCCTACTTCGGGCTCAAGACCGAGTCCTCCCGTGCGGTGCTGCAGAAAGAGCGGCGTGGCACCCTCTTCGTCGACAATCAGCGCAAGCTCAACTTCTACCTGAGGGCACTCTGGGCGCGCGCCTTCTTCATGCGCCCGACCTCGGGCGACTACGAGTCGCGTACCGGACTCAAGCCCTTCATCGAAGACTTCCAGATCCACCTGCCCGACGCCTTCGACGCCTGGCGCGGCATTTCCGGAGTCGAGCTCTATCGCGCCGCCGCCGCGCACTGCGCCGCGCACATGGTCTACACCACCCGGCCCATGAGCGGCGAGCAGCTCAATCCCGTCCAGCGGATTTTTGTCGAACTCTTCGAGGATGCGCGCGTCGAGGCACTCGCCATCCGTGAGTTTCCGGGGCTCAAGAAACTCTGGCTGCAGTTTTTCACCCTTCCGCCGGCTGCCGACGAGACGGTTAAGCTCCACCCTATGGTCGATGTAATGTTGCGGCTCGCCCGTGCGCTCCTGGATGAGGACGACAAGGACGGCGACGTGCTCATCAACGATTCGGTGGCCGCCTTCCGCGAGGCCATGGCGGAACGGGGCGACGACAATCAGATCAGCTGGAACGCCGGTGTCGACTTCTACAATCGCGCCGTTCAGGTCGCCGCCATCCCCAGTCTGCGCATCCTCGAAGACTGGCCGATTCCCTACCGCGACGACAACGACTACATCTGGTACTTCGACGAGAACCTCTTTGTGACGCGCGGCGTGGACTACCTGCCGGCCTCGCAACAGCAGGTGCGTCGCAATGTCAGCGTCATGGAGATGGTCAACGAGCTGGACTGCGAACTGGCCGGCGACGACGCCCAGGAGATCTGGACCCTCTCGACCGAGTTCTGGCTCGACCAGGAAGCCTGCACCATCAACGAGCTGGAGGGTAGAGAGCCGGTCTCGGAGCCCTACCACTACCAGGAGTGGGACTACCACGTTCAGCTCTATCGGCCGGATTGGGCGACCATCCTCGAGCGGCGCCAAGGGCGCGGCGATCCGGAGTCGATGGACGAAATCCTCACCAAGCACAAGCCAGTTGCGAGCCGCATCCGCCACCTGATCGACGCACTCCAACCTCAGGGGATCGTCCGTCGCCGCGGCTACGAGGAGGGCGAGGAGTTGGACCTCAACGCCGCCGTGCGTGCCATGATCGACATCCGGCGCGGTGTCATGCCGGATCCGCGCATCAACATCCGGATCACCCGCCACGTCCGCGATCTCTCGATCGTCGTCCTCATGGACCTCTCCCAGTCCACCAACGAGAAACCTGGCTTCAAGGAAGGCGAGCCCGGCTACGACGAAGCCCCGAGCATTCTCGATCTGACGCGCGAATCCACGGGTCTGCTCGCCTGGGCCATCGACTCCATCGGCGACAACTTCGCCGTCCATGGTTTCGCGTCGGACGGCCGTCACGACGTCCAGTACTACCGCTTCAAGGACTTCAACCAACCCTACGACGATGATGCCAAGTCGCGCATGGCCGGGATGAAAGGTGGACTCTCCACCCGCATGGGTGCCGCGCTTCGCCACGCCGGCTGGCACCTGACCCAGCAGCCCGCGCAAAAGCGTCTGGTCCTGCTCATCACCGACGGCGAGCCCGCCGACATCGACGAGCGTGACCCCCAGTACCTCCGCCACGACGCCAAGAAGGCCGTCGAAGACCTCCGCATGCAGGGTATCCACAGCTACTGCCTGACCTTGGATCCAGAGGCGGATCGCTATGTGGCGCGGATCTTCGGCGAGAATGGCTACTCGATCGTCGATCAGGTCGAGCGGCTGCCCGAGCGGCTGCCGGCGGTGTTCGCGGCCCTGACCGGCTGACGCATGGCGAGCGCACCACTGAAGTGGGAGCGCCACCCCGGCGCGATGGCCGCCGCATGGTGGCGGGGTGCCGCTCCCAGCCGTTCGTGGGTATGGTCATTTCCGGGAGTCACCTCAGCCCGAAGTCAGTGCGGCCTCTGCTCGTCCCCTCGCTGTGGTGGTGGCATGCTCAGCCGGCAATGCATAAGCGGATGCTTATCCGACATATAAGAAAATCAGAATATCTTTATAGAGAATAAGCCTGTAACCTGTGTGTACATTGAGAGCGGGAGGACGCTCCAGCGAGCCGGCAAAGCCGGCTCCAGGGATCCCGCCAACGAGAAGGGCGCATCGCCCACCCACAATCCCCAGGGAACCTACATGGCACTTGACCAGTCCGCACGCTATTCCGATCTGAGCCTGAAGGAAGTCGATCTCATCGAGGGTGGCAAGCACATCCTCTGCGCCTACACCATGAAGCCGAAAGGCGGTCTCGGCTATCTGGAGGCGGCGGCTCATTTTGCCGCCGAGTCCTCCACCGGCACCAACGTGGAGGTCTGCACTACCGACGACTTCACCAAGGGCGTCGATGCACTGGTCTATTACATCGACGAGTCGCGCGAGCAGATGCGCATCGCCTATCCGCTGGACCTCTTCGATCGCAACATGATCGACGGTCGCATGATGATGGTCTCCTTCCTGACCCTGACCATCGGCAACAATCAGGGCATGGGCGATATCGAATACGCCAAGATGATCGACTTCTGGGTGCCGCCGCGCGCCATCCAGCTATTCGACGGCCCCTCCAAGAACATCTCCGATCTGTGGCGCATCCTCGGCCGCCCGGTCGAGGACGGCGGCTATATCGCCGGCACCATCATCAAGCCCAAGCTGGGTCTGCGTCCGGAGCCCTTCGCCGAAGCGGCCTACCAGTTCTGGCTCGGCGGCGACTTCATCAAGAACGACGAGCCCCAGGGCAACCAGGTGTTCGCGCCGGTGAAGCAGGTCATGCCGCTCGTCTACGACGCCATGAAGCGCGCCCAAGACGAGACCGGTGAGGCCAAGCTGTTCTCCATGAACATCACCGCCGACGACCACTTCGAGATGTGCGCCCGCGCCGACTTCGCGCTGGAGACCTTCGGCTCCGACGCCGACAAGCTCGCCTTCCTGGTCGATGGCTTCGTCGGCGGCCCGGGCATGATCACCACCGCCCGTCGTCAGTATCCCGATCAGTACCTGCACTACCATCGTGCCGGCCACGGCATGATCACCTCGCCGTCGTCCAACCGCGGCTATACGGCCTTCGTGTTGGCGAAGATGTCGCGTCTGCAGGGCGCGTCCGGTATCCACGTCGGGACCATGGGCTACGGCAAGATGGAAGGCGGCGCGGATGACCGTAACATTGCCTACATGATCGAGCGCGATGCCTGCGAAGGCCCGATCTACTATCAGGAATGGTCCGGCATGAAGGCCACCACCCCGATCATCTCGGGCGGCATGAACGCGCTGCGTCTGCCGGGCTTCTTCAAGAACCTGGGCCATGGCAACGTCATCAATACCGCGGGCGGCGGTTCTTACGGCCACATCGACTCTCCGGCCGCTGGCGCCAAATCGCTGCGTCAAGCCTACGAGTGCTGGAAGGCTGGCGCCGATCCGATCGAGTACGCCAAGGAGCACAAGGAATTTGCCCGCGCCTTTGCGTCCTTCCCGCACGATGCCGACATGCTCTTCCCGGGCTGGCGTGAGCAGCTGGGGGCCTTCGCGACCGAAGCCTGAGCATCCCGCTTAGGCGTCGTCCATCGTCGACGTCCCGATCTGGACTCTGGTCACGCCGCTGGAGCGGCGTGACCCGAAAATCGGGAGGCAAGTGATGGACGGCTCCCTAGCGATACCGAAAACCCCCGCGACGCGGGGGTTTTTCGTTTCAGCCGCGTCCGTTTCGATTCGGTATAGCGGCCGGCCGAGCGGCCCGTCTCCCGACGCGCCCATCAGTTCCGCCAGTAAGCGGGCAAGAAGAGGATCAGCAGGGTGAAGATCTCCAGGCGACCCGCCAGCATGCTGAACACGGCCAACCATTTCACGACGGGGCCGACGGTGGTGAAGTTGACGGCGACATCGCCCAGTCCGGGGCCGAGAAGGTTGATCGTGGCGACCACCGCGCCGAAGGCCGAATCCAGGTCCAGGCCTGCCGCCATCATGGCGACCGTCAGGGCCAGGGCGGTCACCATGTAGAGCACGGAGAAACCCCACACGGAGAAGAGGACCTCGTCCCGAACCGGGCGGTTGCCCACTCTGACGGCGAGCAAGGCTTGCGGATGGACGAGCTGGGTGAGTTGGCGAACCCCCATCTTGCCGAGCAGCATGATGCGAAGCACCTTGATGCCGCCCGCCGTCGAGCCGCCGCAGCCGCCAATGAAGGACAGGATGACCAGCACCATGGGGATGTGCAGCGGCCAATCGGCGAAGGTCACGGTGGTGAAGCCCGTGCTGGTCAGGATGGATGCGACCTGGAATGCGCCGTGGCGAATGGCGTCCGTGGCGCTGGTATAGGCGTCCGCCAGGACGAGACTGATCGCGACCAGGGCTGTGCCGACCAGGAAAATCGCGCCATAGGTCCGTACCTCGGGGTCGGTGATGTAGATGCCCGGCGCGAGCTTGCGCCACGCGATGAAGTGAATCGCGAAATTCACCCCGCCCGCCAGCATGAACACGATGGCGATGAACTCGATCAGCGGGCTGTCGTAATAGCCGAGGCTGGCGTCGTGCGTCGAGAAGCCGCCGGTCGCAACGGTGGCAAAGGCGTGGCCGATCGCATCGAACGGGCTCATGCCCGCGAGCCAGAAGGACAGGGCGCACGCCACCGTCAGGCTGACATAGAGCGCCCAGAGTGCCCGAGCCGTTTCCGCGATACGCGGTGTGGGCTTCTCATGCTTTGCGACGCCGGATGTCTCCGCCCGATAGAGCTGCGTCCCGCCGACGCCCATGAGCGGGAGGATGGCGACCGCCAGGACGATGATGCCCATGCCGCCAAGCCATTGAATCTGCTGGCGATGGAAGAGGATCGAGGGCGGCAGGCGGTCGAGCCCGAGGACGACGGTGGCGCCGGTCGTGGTGAATCCCGAGATGGATTCGAAGACGGCATCGGTGAGGTTCAGATGCAATCCCAGGAGGAAGGGGAGTGCGCCGGCGAACCCCAGCACGACCCAGAACAGCGTGACGATCAGGAAGCCCTCTCTGACCGTCAGCTCGCTGTGCTCGCGACGATTGGGTAGCCACAGCAGAGCGCCGGCCGTGGCGCTCAGCAGCAGCGAGAGGCTGAAGACATCCCACTCGCCGTCGGCGTAGATCAACGCCATGGCGATGGAGGGCAGGAAGCTCAGGCTGTAGATCAGCAGTAGGATCCCGAAGAGCCTGAGGATGGCGCGCCAATGCATCCGATCTCCAGTCAGCTACCACCCGTGGAGTGGGCTGGATGTGTTAAGACAGGGGCGCCGGCCCCGCGATCCGCGTCCGCGCAAGAGACATCGCTTCGGCCCCTCCGGTTGTCGAAATCGGTGCGAATCCTCGGTTCGAGCCCTGGGGCGGTGGCTGAGAACGCCCAGCCTCCTCGCCCCAGGTGCTCCGACGTTGCGGGGCGCGACCCTCAGGGTGCCAGCCGCTCGATTCGCCACTGGTCCGTGCCCTCCCTGACATAGCGAAAGCGATCGTGCAGGCGGCTTTCACGCCCTTGCCAGAATTCGATCATCTCCGGCACCACTCGATAGCCGCCCCAGAAGGCAGGCAGGGGGATCTCGCCCTGCGAGAATTTCTGCGCGATCTCGGCCACCTTGCTCTCCAGGAGCGAGCGTGAGCTGATCACCTGACTTTGGGGCGATGACCAGGCACCGATCTGGCTGCCGCGTGCCCGCGTGGCGAAGTACTTGAGCGATTCGGCGGTCGGAATCCGCTCCGCGCGGCCGGTGATCTGGATCTGTCTGGCGAGGGCGACCCAAGGGAAGAGGAGGGCGACGCAGGGGTTCTGCTCGATCTCCTTGGACTTGCGACTCTCGTAGTTGGTGAAGAAGACGAAGCCGCGCTCGTCGTAGAGCTTCAGCAGCACCGTCCTGGCCGATGGCCGGCCTTGGGCGTCCGCCGTGCACAGGGTCATGCCGTTCGGCTCGGGCAAGTCGGTGCCGAGCGTCAGCCCGTACCACTGCTGGAACTGTTTGATAGGATTGGGGTCCAGCTCATCACGGGAGAGCCCGTGATCCATGAGCTCGCGTCTCAGCGCCTCTGGGTTGACGTTCATGCCGACTCCGCTGGGTTGAGGCTGTCAAGGCCGACTGAGACGCGCCTTTCCATAGGTTTCATAGGGTCAAGATTCCGCATTGAAAATTATCAATTCCAATAAAAAAGATTAGAATAATTGACTCGTCAAATGGTAACGCTCCCGGTAGGTTTTTGCATCAAGACCAAGCTGTACGGTCAATCATCCGCTGTCTCGCCGTCGATCGAAACCACTGAGACACCGATCCGGCGATCTGGAAAGACGGGCCAAGCGCGCTCTGAAACAGAAAGCGGTCCAAAACATAAGTACGAGAGGAACATCGCAGATGACCCGCCAAGATCAGATCAAGGCCCTTGAGCAGGACTGGGCAGAAAATCCGCGTTGGACGGACGTGTCCCGCGACTACTCCGCCGCCGATGTCGTGAGATTGCGTGGTTCCATCCAGCCGGAGCAGACCTATGCCCAGCGCGGCGCCGAGAAGCTTTGGAAGCTGGTGCGCGGCGATGCCAGGAAGGGCTACGTCAACTGCATGGGCGCGATCACCGGCGGCCAAGCCATGCAGCAGGCCAAGGCCGGCATCGAAGCCATCTATCTCTCCGGCTGGCAGGTCGCCGCCGATGGCAATACCTCCGAGACCATGTATCCGGACCAGTCGCTCTACGCGTACGACTCCGTCCCCACCATGGTGCGTCGCATCAACAACACCTTCAAGCGCGCCGACGAGATCCAGTGGGCCAAGGGGATCGAGCCCGGTGACGAGGCCTTCATCGACCACTTCCTCCCCATCGTCGCGGACGCCGAGGCCGGCTTCGGCGGCGTGCTCAACGCCTTCGAGCTGATGAAGAATATGATCGGCGCGGGTGCCGCCGGTGTGCACTTCGAGGACCAGCTCGCTGCGGTCAAGAAGTGCGGCCACATGGGCGGCAAGGTGCTGGTCCCGACCCGCGAGGCCGTGCAGAAGCTGGTCGCCGCGCGTCTGGCGTCCGACGTCATGGGCGTGCCGACCCTGCTGTTGGCGCGTACGGATGCCGAGGCGGCCAATCTCCTGACCAGCGACGTGGACGACAACGATCGCCCCTTCGTCATCGGCACCCGCACCGATGAAGGCTTCTACCGCGTCAAGAACGGTCTGGAGCAGGCCATCAGCCGCGGCCTGGCCTATGCGCCCTATGCCGACCTGGTGTGGTGCGAGACGGGGACCCCGGATCTCGGTTTCGCCCGCGAGTTCGCCCAGGCGGTGCTCGAGAAGAACCCCAACAAGCTGCTGGCCTACAACTGCTCGCCGTCCTTCAACTGGAAGAAGAACCTGGACGACAAAACCATCGCCTGCTTCCAGGACGAGCTGGCGGACATGGGCTACAAGTACCAGTTCATCACCCTGGCCGGCATCCATAGCATGTGGTTCAACATGTTCGACCTGGCCTACGACTACGCCCGTGGCGAAGGCATGCGCCACTATGTCGAAAAGGTTCAGGCCCCCGAATTCGAGGCGCGCGAGAAGGGCTACACCTTCGTCTCGCACCAGCAAGAGGTGGGTGCTGGCTACTTCGATGATGTGACCACCGTGATCCAGGGCGGTGCCTCCTCGGTCACCGCGCTCACCGGCTCCACGGAAGAGGAGCAGTTCTGAGCGTTGCGCCGGGCGGCCTCGGCCGCCCGGGCCTGTCGTCTTGTCCAGGCTCGCCTTGTAATCACCCCTGTCTTTGCTAGCTTTATTGTGCTTAACCACAATCGGCAAAAGGTATCAGGAGGTGACTCATGGCCCCTATCCAGCATCGAGGTCTCGCTGCCGTTTCCTTGCTGTTGCTCCTGCTCATGACCGCGCTCGCGGCGAGCGCCGAGCAGTTCCGGCGTCCTTGGGGTGAGCCGGTTTGGGAGCCGCCGCATCCGCGGGGGCAATCCATTGCGATCACCCTGAAGACGGATCCGACGCAGGATCACGAGGCGGCCTGCGTTGCCTTGCAGATCGGCATGAATCTGCTGATGACCGCGGTGACCGTCGATCGCGCGCAGGTGGATGTGGAGCCGGCCCGCGACGTCACGCTCTTCCCGACGCTGGCGGGGGTCGAGCTGGTCAACCCGGCCAACGACTTCGGCACCGAGGAGTATCAGTGCGCGACGCAGGATGGTCCGACACCACTCAGGGACATCCTCGCCAACTACGTGTGGATGGGTGGACGGGTCGTTGTCTGCGGGCTCTGTGCGATCGATCGCGGAATCACGGAGCCGACCTACGGCGCGATCGGCACGGCCCAGCAGGTTCACGAGATGTTCCTCTATGCGGACAAGGTGATCACTTACTAAGGGGCCATGCCTTGGGTGCGCGCGGCCCGCGTGCACCGCCTCCTCGCGCGTGACTCCGGCTGACTTCACGACCGAGGAGCCGATGGATTTCAAGACAGCCGACCTCTATGACCGCCATGGCGACGCACTGCGCGTCTGCGATCCCATCTTCCGCGACTTCGGCGGCCACCTGCGCTTCGCGGGTCCCGTCGTCACCGTCAAGTGCTTCGAGGACAACTCCTTCGTCAAGTCCACCCTGGCCGAACCTGGGGAAGGCCGCGTGCTGGTTGTCGATGCCGGCGGATCCTTGCGCTGCGCCATGCTCGGCGACCTCATCGCCGCCAGCGCGGTCGAGCAGGGCTGGGCTGGCGTCATCCTCTTCGGCTGCATTCGCGACACGGCCGAAATCGGCCAGATGCCGCTCGGTGTCAAGGCGCTGGCCAGCATCCCGCGCAAGAGTCAGCGGCGCGGGGAAGGGCAGCGCGACATCCCCGTGACCTTCGCGGGTGTGCGCTTCGCGACCGGAGATCACGTCTACTGCGACCCGGATGGCGTCCTGCTCTCGGAGCAGGCACTCGCCCTGGCCGTGTGACGCCGATCAGACGCCAACTGACACCTGATAACTGCCACCTGATAACTGACAACTGATCCCATGGCCTGGACCGAAGCCAAACTCATCGCCGAAGCCATGCTCGAAGGCTTCGAGCGACACTATCGTCTCTTCCGGGAGATCACGGGCGATGCCCAGCGGCGTTTCGAAACGGCGGACTGGCCCGCCGTGCAGGTCGCGGCGCGCGAGCGCATCGGCTTCTACGACGAGCGTGTCGGGGAGACGGTCGCCCTGCTCAGGCGCGAATTCCATCTGCGCGACCCGAGCGATATCCTCTGGCGGCGCGTGAAGGTGGAGTACATGCGCCTGCTCCCGCCGCTCAATCAGCCCGAGCTGGCGGAGACTTTCTACAACTCCGTGTTCTGCCGGCTCTTCGACCGCCACTACTACAACAACAGCTACATCTTCGTCTGGCCGCTGATCTCGACCGAGCACCTGGAGGCGGAGGTCCCGATTTTCAGGCCCTACTACCCCGCGCGCGATGGTTTCGCCCGCGTGCTGGCGCGCGTCCTCAGGGATGCCGGCTTCGCTCGCCCCTTCAGGGATCTGCGCCGCGACATCCGCTGTCTGCTGCTGGCCATCCGCTCGCGCTTTCCGGTCAATCGCGCGATCCAGCAGAACTTCCAGCTCGCCGTGCTGTGCGCGCCCTTCTACCGCAACAAGGCCGCCTACATCATCGGCAAGGCCATCAACGGGGCGGACCAGATCCCCTTCGTCATCCCCGTGCTCAATGACGAGTCCAAGGGGCTCTATGTCGATACCTTGCTGACCGGCGCGGACGAGATCTCGGACATCTTCAGCTTTTCACGCGCCTACTTCATGGTGGATACCGAGGTGCCGGCGGCTGTCGTGGATTTCCTCCTGCCACTGATGCCACGCAAGGGCAAGGCCGAACTCTACACCGCGATCGGCTTGCAGAAGTTCGGCAAGGCGGAGTTCTACCGCGATTTCCTCAAGCATCTGCGCTACTCCTCCGATGACTTCGTGGTCGCCCCCGGCATCCGTGGCATGGTGATGTGCGTCTTCACGCTGCCGTCCTTCCCCTTCGTCTTCAAGATCATCAAGGACCGTTTCCCACCACCCAAGGAGATGACCCGCGAGCAGGTGAAGGAGAAGTATCAGCTGGTCAAGATGCACGACAGGGTCGGGCGCATGGCCGACTCCTGGGAATACTCCCATGTCGCCTTTCCGCTGTCGCGCTTCTCGCCGGCCTTGCGCGCGCTACTGGAGAGCGAATGCGCGGCGAGCATCGAGGTCGTCGAGGATCAGCTCATCATCAAGCACCTCTACATCGAGCGGCGCATGTCCCCGCTCAATCTCTATCTCCACACGGCGGACGACGAAGACATCCGTCACGCCATCGGCGAGTACGGCGATGCCATCAGGCAGCTGGCCGCCGCCAACATCTTCCCTGGCGACTTCCTCTTCAAGAACTTTGGCGTCACGCGCCAGGGGCGGGTGGTCTTCTACGACTACGACGAACTCTGCTATCTGACGGAGTGCAATTTCCGCGAGATTCCGCCGGCGCCCTATCCCGAGATGGAGATGAGCGAAGAGCCCTGGTACACCGCCGGCCCGAATGATGTCTTCCCGGAGGAGTTCGAGACCTTTCTGCTCACCGACCCGCGCATCCGCAAGGTCTTTCGCCAGCGTCACGGCGAGTTGCTCGACCCGCACTGGTGGCGTGCACGGCAGGAGCACATCCGCGCGGGGCATTTGGAGGACGTCTTTCCCTACCCCGTTGCCCGTCGATTCCGAAAGGACAGGGAAGAATTCCCGCGTCGCTATCCCCATCTCGCTTAAGCCCCATCTCGCTGAGCGACGTCCGAGCCGGCTGGGGCGTCAGTCGGCAACGGGGCGCCGCACAGGATCCTGGGCTCGCCCCGCGTTCAATCCTCTCTCTCATCGAGTCGCGAACATGCTCAGACTACTGGTAACGGTCGTCCTACTTGCCGCCGCTGGGCTGGCGGCCGCGGCGGAGGGTTCCGCCCAGCTGGCGCCCGGGATGCAGAACCCCGGCTATCACGAGCAGCCCGCGTGGTTCAAGACAACCTTCCTGGATATCCGCGAGGATCTCGACGAGGCGCGGGCGGCCGACAAGCGCCTCATCCTCTATTTCTACCAGGATGGCTGTCCCTACTGCGCCAAGCTGCTGCGTGAGAGCTTTGCGGATCGCGCCATCGCGGATCTGACCCGCCAGCACTTCGAGGTCATCGCGATCAACATCTGGGGAGATCGCGAGGTCACCGGGCTGACGGGTGAGGTGACGACCGAAAAGGCCTTCGCCAGCGGCTTGAAGGTTCAGTTCACGCCGACCCTGTTGATGTTGGACGCGTCCGGCGGCGTCGTTCTGCGCATCAACGGCTACTTCCCGCCGCACCGCTTCGCGGCTGCGCTGGCCTATGTCGCCGAGGGGCAGGAGCGCGGCGGACAGGACTTCAACGCCTTTGCCGCCGCCCGGGCTCCGGAGCAGGCCAAGGGACGGCTGCATGAAGAGGGAGGTTTCCTGCCCAAGCCGTTGCGTTTGGCTGACAATCGCGCAGCCTCCGAGCGGCCCCTAGTCGTGATGTTCGAGCAGGCCGTCTGCGCGGCCTGTGACGAGCTGCACCAGGATATCCTGCGGCGCGAACCCGTGGCGATCTCGCTCAGCGCGTTGGATGGCGCCGTGCTCGACACCTTTGCGACCGAGACCGTCCAGACCCCGGACGGCCGCGAGATGCCAGCGCGCGACTGGGCCAAGACGCTCGGCATCCTCTACACGCCGAGCCTGGTCTTCTTCGATGCCGATGGCCGAGAGGTCTTCAGAACCGAGGGCGGCCTCAAGACCTTCCACATCCAGGGCGCCCTCGACTATGTCGCGACGGGCGCCTACCGTTGGCAGCCCAGCTTCCAGCGCTTTCTCTCCACGCGCCGCGCGGCCCTGGAGGCCCGCGGCATCGACGTCGATCTCATGGACTAGCCGCCGGGTCTTGCCGGCGAGCCATCAGGGGAGCGCGATGGGGGCAGGGGGTGTCCAGTCCGCCGCGCGATGCTCAGCCACGACTGTCGTGTAGATCCCGCCGCGCACATTGAAGTCCGCTGTCAGCCGCATGAAACGCGGTTCCGTGGCCTCGACCAGATCGTTCAGGATCCGGTTGGTCATCGCCTCATGGAAGGCGCCCTCGTCGCGGTAGGCCCAGACGTACAGCTTCAGGGACTTCAGCTCCACGCACTTCTGCTCGGGGACATACTCAAGCGTCAGCTCGGCGAAGTCCGGCTGACCCGTCTTGGGGCAGAGACAGGTGAACTCGGGCACCCGGATGCGGATGGTGTAATCGCGCTCGGGTTGTGGATTGGGGAAGATCTCGAGCGTTTTGCTCGGGACGCTTGGCATCGTGGGATTCTCCTGGAAGGGTGTGTTGCCGCAAACAGCACGGCCCGGGGGCTAAGTCTAAGTCGAGACGCCTTCCGACAGGTAGCCGGCCGACTGGTTCCCGGTCATTGCGCGACGTGCGGATGCGCGAGGCCGCGCAAGCGAGGTGCTGTCTGCCGTCGGTGCCGACTTCGCGCTATCATCACGACCATGAACGCTCAATTTCGAATCGATGATCCGGCGGCCTATCGTCGCGCCGATGAGCTGGAGGTCCTGGCGGAGCTGGTCCCCGTGAGGGGGCTGAAAGTGCTGGAACTCGGCTGTGGGGCCGCCTGGATGACGCGACAGGTCGCGACCCGGCTCGGTGCGGCCGCAGTGGTCGCCACCGAGGTCGACCGCATCCAGCATGAGAAGAACCTGGCCATCGAGGATCTGCCCAATGTGCGGTTTCGCCTCGGTGGCGCGGAGGCCATCGCGGATCCGGATGGTGCCTATGACCTGGCGCTCATGTTCAAGTCGCTGCACCATGTCCCCATGGATCTCATGGATGCGGCCCTGGCTGAGATTCACCGAGTCTTGGTGCCCGGCGGTTGCCTCTATGTGTCGGAGCCCGTCTACGCGGGCGACTTCAACGCGGTGATGCGCCTGATCCATGACGAGCTGGAGGTCAGGACGGCGGCCTTCGAGGCGATGCGGCGCGCGGTCGACGCGGGACGCTTCTGTCTCGAGCGGGAAGTCTTCTACGAGGCCGAGGGCGTCTATCCGGATTGGGAGAGCTTCGCGGCCCGCTTCCTCCAGGTGACGCACACTCGGCATGATCTCGACGCGGCGGGTGTCGCGGCCGTGCGTGCCGCCTTCGAGCGCCATCTCACGCCGGAGGGTGCGCGCTTCCTCAAACCACACCGGGTCGATCTGCTGCGCCGCCTGTCCTGAGCGGCGCGTCCTCGGAAACCAGGCTAGGCCCGGCGCCGATCGTCGCCGGGGCGTCGCTGCTCGGGGCGTGTCAGCACCGACTTGGCCTCGTTGACCTTGGACGCCAGGTAGTCCGAGCCGCCGCGATCCGGGTGTAGCCGCTGAATCAAGCGGCGATGCGCCTCCTGGATCTCGTCCGGGCCGGCTTCGGGCTTGATGCCTAGGATGGCGCGCGCCTCCTGCCCGTTCATGCCGGTTGCCGCGGGTCGCGGCGGGACCTCAGGGCGTTGGCGCGGGGGCGGCTCCTGAAACACCTGACCACGCACATGGCTGAGATAGACCTCCAATGCCTCGGCGGACTCGGCATCCATCTGGTAGCAGGTCGTCAGCAGATCCAGCAGCTCTCGCGTCGGGACCTCGTCGAGTGACTTGCCCTCATGCGTACCGGCGAGCACCTCGCCGTTGATCCGGCCGGAGAGGTGGTCGATGGTGAGCAGCACATAGCGGGTGGCGACCCTGGAGACATGAGGCCCCTGATAGTTGCTCGGGGGTTTCAGCTCGCGCAGCCACATCGCCGTCGCGCCCGCGACCGCGCTGGGCATCAGGATGAAATTCACCACTGGGATCATCCCCAGAGCCGCCGTGGCCGCACCAAAGCTCAGGGCGAGTGTGCGCCGTTCACCGAGCCGCTGACGTATCTCGCGAAACTTGAGGCCGTGATTGCCCATGGGGTAGTCGGCGTACTCGACGGTGAGTATCCAGGCGGTATAGAGGAACCAGAGCACCGGCCCCGCCACTGGGACGAACAGCAGGACGAGGAAGGGAATGGCCAAGAGCGTCGCGTAGAGGATCTTGCGCAGCTCGTCGAACAGCGTGGGGAGCAGATCGGCCAGGAGCCGCCGCAGGTCGCCCTCCTGCTGTATCGCGCGCCCGGTCAGCGCCAGTTCGACCTTCTCGGCGAGCAGATTGTTGAAGGGCGAGGCGATGAGGTTGGCGACGATCCCGAAGGTATAGAAGACCAGCACCAGCATGAGCAGGGCGAAGATCGGCCAAAGGATCCAATCCAGCCAGCCGAGCCAGGCTGGGACCTTGGAGTCCAGGAGCGCCATCAGCCCCTCGAACTCATGGATGCCGACGTAGATGGCACCGGTGAAGACCAGGATGTTCACCAGCAAGGGAACGACCACGAACCGCCGCAGTCCCGGGCGGGTGATGAGCTTCATCCCTTGCAGGAGATATCCGGCGCCTGAAAGTGAGTTGCTGAGCATAGATCCAGTTCGAGCAAGATCCCGTAAGGGCGTCCGGGCGTCTTCAAGGGGGAGGCTGCGCCGCGCGCGGCCGGGTTGCCCTGAGAGCGCCCTGGCGGCAATGAGTGAAGGGGGCAGTATACCTAGGGTCGGGCGCGGTTGGATGACGGGTTATACAGGTTCGCCCGCGGGTCGTGTCGGCAATCCACCGCATCACATCACATGCCGAGCCCCTTTCCTCAGTCGAGCAGCCGCCGCAGGGCCCGCGGTGCTTCGAGCATGGGGTTGTGTCCGATTCCCGCCATGACGGCCACCTCGGTGGTGGGTCGTAGCGAGCGGACGCGCTGGGCGATCGCGAGGAATTTGCGATCCTCGCCACCCACGATCCACCGCAGTCGTCCGGGATAGTCGCGCAGCACATCCCAAGCGCTCGGCATGACGCCGAGCCCCAGTGACTCCAATGCGCCGGCCAGACCTTCGGGCCGTTGCGACAGACGCCGCTCGCGCTGGCGCTGCAGGACATCGGGCGGCAGGCTGCGCTGGGTCTCGAACAGGGGTTGGCACTCCCAGGACTGGACGAACGCCTCGATGCCTTGGCGACGCAGCAGCCGGATCCAGCTCAGGTCCTGGTCCAGGCGCTCGGCTCGCAGCTCTGGTTCGGTCAATCCCGGGTGGGCCGAGATGATGGTGGCCTGTCTGAATCGCTCGGGCGCCTCCCTCAGCATCCCGAGGGCGACGCGCCCGCCGAGTGAGTAGCCGACGATGGTCTCGACGCACTCTGGAATAGTGGCCAGCAGGGCGCGGATGACGTCGTCGAAACCGCCGCGAGGGTCGCTGGCCTGGCCATGTCCAGGGAGATCGATCGGCAGCCACTTGGCGTCGGAGTCGCTACAGGGCAACCAATCGCGCGCGTCCCCGGTGAAGCCGTGGAGCAGCAGACAGCGGGGCTCGCCGCTGGTCAGATCCCTGCCTCGGCGATCCTGGCCTCCCGCTCCTTGTCGCGCTCGATCAGGGCGTAGGCCGAGTGGTTGTGGATGGACTCGAAATTCTCCGCCTCGACGACATAGGCGAGGATGCGCTCATCCGCGTTGAGCCGCTGGGCGACGTCGCGGACCATGTCCTCGACGAACTTGGGGTTGTCGTAGGCGCGCTCGGTGACGAATTTCTCGTCCGGCCGCTTGAGCAGGCCGAAGAGTTCCGAGGAGGCCTCCTGTTCGACGATCTCGATCACGTCCTCGAGCCAGATGAAGGTCTCTGTCCGCACCTGGACCGTGACATGGGAGCGCTGATTGTGCGCCCCGTAGGCCGAGATCTCCTTGGAGCAGGGGCAGAGGCTGGTGACCGGGATCACCACCTTGATTTCCAGTTTCGGCTCGCCGTCACGGATCTCGCCGATGAAGGTGACATCGTAGTCGAGCAGACTCTCGACGCCCGAGACGGGTGCCTTCTTGTTGATGAAGAAGGGGAAGCGCATCTCGATGTGGCCGGCCTCGGATTCCAGTCGCGCGGACATCTCCGCCAGCATGTCCTTGAATGAAGGCACGCTGATCTCGCGCTCGTGGTTGTTCAGGATCTGCACGAAGCGCGACATGTGCGTCCCCTTGAAGTCGTGCGGCAGGTAGACGTACATATTGAAGGTCGCGACCGTGTGCTGCTCCACGCCGCCGCGGTCGAGTACGCGCACGGGGTGGCGGATGTCTTTGATTCCTACCTTGTCGATGGCGATGCGGCGGGTGTCGGCGCTGCTCTGAACGTCAGCGATCTCAGTCGCTGGATCTTGAGTGCAACACCTGGGATTGAGCGCGTGCTCCATGGATTGGATTCCTCAACGGATCTTTACTGCCTGCGGTCCCCGTCAATCTTGGGTCTGACGCCCGCGAGAAAAAGCGGCAAGGATTGGAATTGTGCGGGATTCGCCGGCCCGTCAGACGGGCGCGACGAGGCTGTGTGGGGATCAGTGCGTGCGCCCGAGCAGGGCGTTGGCGACCCAGCGCAAGGGATCGGCGCTCTCGCCGAAGATCTCCAGCGCCCGATGGGCCTCCTGCGTGAGGTTGGCGGCCATCTCCTTGGCCTCCGCGAGCCCGAGGAGCGCGGGATAGGTGGCCTTGTTCAATTCAATGTCGCGGCCGGCGGTCTTGCCGATTGCACCGGTATCGCCCTCGACGTCCAGAACGTCGTCCTGGATCTGGAAGGCCAGGCCGAGGCACTTGGCGAAGTGATCGAGCCGCTCGGCTTGCTCTGGAATCAGGTCGCCCTGGGCGCGCAACGCCATCTGGACCGAGGAGCGGATGAGTGCGCCGGTCTTGTGGATGTGGATGTTCTCCAGCATGACGACATCGATGGGCGTGCCTTCGGCCGCCAGGTCCATGGCTTGACCGCCGACCATGCCGCGCGAGCCGCTGGCGCGCGACAGGGTCTCGACCATGCGGATCCGCGACTCCGCGCACAGCCCGGGTGCCTCGGCCAGGGTCTGGAAGGCTAGCGTCTGGAGCGCGTCCCCGGCGAGGATGGCGGTTGCCTCGTCGAAGGCGCGGTGGCAGGTCGGGCGCCCGCGTCTGAGGTCGTCGTCGTCCATCGCCGGGAGATCGTCGTGGATCAGGGAATAGGCGTGGATCAGCTCGACCGCGCAGGCCGGGCGATCGAGCAGCGCGGCGTCGACCCCCAGTGCCTCGCCGGCGGCGTAGGCGAGCAGGGGGCGGATGCGTTTGCCAGAGGCCAGCACCGTGTAGCGCATCGCCTCGTGCAGGCGCGAGGGCGGGATGCTGACGGCGGGCAGGATGTCGTCGAGCGCGGACTCGATGCGTGCGAGGCAGCGCGTGCGAAAGGCGTCCAGGTTGGTATCGGTCATTGGGTGTCGAAAGGCTCTGGCTCGGCATCGGGCCGGGCGTCGGTCAGGATGCGAACCCGCTGCTCCGCGCTGTCGAGTGCCTGCTGGCAGACGCGCGTGAGGCCGACGCCGCGCTCGAAGGCCGCAAGCGATTGCTCAAGGGTCATCTCGCCCTTTTCCAAGGCGTCGACGACCCCTTCCAAATCGGCGAGGGCTTGCTCGAAGGGGGGGGCGG
>NZ_NRRF01000012.1 GCF_016583565.1 Thiocystis violacea
GATGGTGGGGACCGGGCTGGTGGGGCGGCTACCCCGGCTATTGGGGTGGCCCGGGCTATTGGCATCACCCCTACCGCTTCTGGAGGCGTCCCTATCTGCGGCATCGCTACGGTTACTGGGGTGATCCCCGGTTTGGGCTAGGGTTCCCGGCTCTCTATGCACCACCGGTCGCGGCGCCGGCAACGCCTAAAGCGCCTGAAGCCGCCAAGGAGAAATAGCGGCATTCGCGACAAGCTGATTGAATGCCCTCCCGGCATTCGATCAGCTCCGACCTCAAGCACGCAAGCGCGCCCAACACTCTAGCCGCTTCTCGCACCCTTGATGGCCTGAGGGTGCGGCTTCCGTCGGCTCCAGTACCTTTCCGCTGGCCATCTGGATATTCGTGGTCGCCCTGCAGCAGACAGGCTCTCTCGCCAAATCCAGCCGGGCATACGATCAGCACATAACTTCAGCCGTTCTTCGGCGCGCAGGCAACGTCTGGGTCGCATCCCGCTGCATTCTTGACCACCGTCAAGTCACGCTGAGTGATATCGCTTGCCGATGACGGGGCTGATTTTTCATCATGGGCGCGGTTTGTGTATTCCCTGTTATCACGCATGCCCGGTTCATGCCGGGCCAGAAGGAGGTTGGCCCCCATGTCCCGTTGGATGAACCCGCACCGCACCCTATTAGTGGCGACGCTCCTGCTCGTGGTCTCGGCCCTGGTCAGCGGAGACGCACCGCTTGGACGCTTGAGCGCCCCTGCCGAGGCCGAGCGCTTTGGGGTGAGCTTGCTGCTTGAGCCGACACAGCTCCTCGTCGGCGCGGCGGGCAGCCGCGGGGTGCTCGCCTACGCCCCCGAAGACCTGCTCAGTGGCATCCAGGCCAGGCCGCTGTGGCAGTGGCCCGCGCTCGATCCGACGGCGGAGCATTACCTTTGGCCGCTGTCCGAGCAAGCAGACGCACTCCTGATCAGCGCCGGCACCCAGCTCGCGTGGCGCTCGACCGAGACGGGAGAAGGCGCCACCTATACCGTCGCCCACCCCATCGATACCCTGGTCGCGTTCGACGACGCGGATGGCACGCACACGCTGATACTCGCCGGGATCGCCGAGCAGGCCCCCTGGCTGGAGCGTTTGGTGCTCACCTCGGAGGGGTGGCGATCTGAGCTCTGGACGGCGCCCTCCCTCACCGCGCTCGCACCAGCTCAGACCATCAGCCGGCTGAGCCTCATGGCCGACCGGGACGCGCTTTATCTCGGCCTGCCCGAGCTGGGCGAGGTGCGCCGCCAGGACCTCAGCGCGCCCGAGCGCCTTGGGCTCTACCGCGACAGTGCCCCCGGCTTCGGCGAGGCACTACTGGGCTGGGACAGCGACGGCGATGGCCAGGACGAGACCTTGATCGCGGCCGACACGGCCCTGTTCGCCTACTCCGGCGATGGCACGGCGCTCTGGCGCCTGCGCTTCGCCGACCTGGGCCTGGCGGGCGAGCCGGGGGCGGTGACACTGCATGATCTGGGCGACCTTGATGGCGACGGCTTCGACGACCTCGGCGTAGGACTCACCAACGGCCTGCTGATCCTGCCAGGCTCGGCCATTGACGAACCCATGCGTGCGCGCTGGCTCCCCAGCGACGGCGCCCCGTCCGCCAGCGGCGTCGTCAGCGGCGATCTCGATGGCAACGGCCTACCCGAGCTGCTGATCGGCGCCCCGCAGGCGCAGGGCGGTGCTGTATACCTCTACAGCGACTCCCAGCTCGCGGCCCTGCGCGAGTGGCTCCTGCCCGCGGGCAATGATCTGGGAGGCTTCCCTGGCGACATGCTGCTCGAGGAGACCACCCTCATCGAACCGAGCCCAGTCCCAGTGACCGCCACAGACAACTTGGCCGCCGACCCCGTGCCCGAAGCCACGCCCAACGCGGCGGACTCGCCCATCCAGCACAGTGATGCCGACGGCCTGCCCGATGCCTGGGACAGCACCCCAACCGTCACCAATCCCAATGCCTGTGAAACCACGGTTACCCGCTTGGACAACCGTCGGTATGGCGCCGGCGAGGAGATCTCCTGCCGTCCGGCCACTCGGCTCGAGGCGGGCACGGCAGTCCTTGTGGATAACGGGGCGCGGGTCGTCTACATCGCCCCGCGTATCCTGCTCAAGCGCGGCTTCCGCGTGGCGGCGGGCGCCCGTTTCCGCGCCGTCGCCTTCGGCGGGCCGCTCGTCGCCCATGCCACGGCCGCGCCCGGCCAAGGCCCGGCGCCCCTGAGCGTCCTGCTCACTTGCCAGCCGAGCGACGGGGCACGCCCCTATGTCTGCGGCTGGGATCTAGACGGCGATGGCAGCGCCGACGCCTATGCGGGCAGCCTTACGCACGTCTTCGATACGATCGGCACCCAGGCGGTCGGCGTGAAGGTGACCGACGGCATCGGTCTCACCGCAACGACAAACCTGAGCGTCACGGTCGAGGAACCTGTGGCCGAAACGCTGAAGGCTAGCGCCCGTGCCACGCCAGGACGCGGCCATGCCCCTCTGGAGGTCCAACTGAGGTGCACCGTCAGCGGCGGGGCCGCACCCTACAGCTGTCTCTGGGATCTAGACGATGATGGTCACAGCGACGTCTCGGGCACGTCCATCGTGCACAGCTTCACGGCGCCCGGGACCTATGCGGTGCGGCTAATCGCCACCGACGCCAAGAACATAACCAGCAGCGCGACCCTGAGCGTCATCGTCGACAGTGACAGCGAAGGCTCCCCCGAGGATCCGCCGATGCTGGATCCGACGGTCGCCACCACGACCCATGTCGCGACGCAATTCCTCTATACGGGGAGCAATCCGGTGCAGACCGGAGTGGCGCCTGGCACGATTGAGGCGAAACAGGCGGCCGTGATTCGTGGCCGTTTACTGGACAAAACCAACGCACCACTGCCGGGTGTCACCATCAGCATCAAGGATCATCCTGAATTCGGACAAACGCTTAGCCGTGCTGATGGCTGGTTCGATCTCGCAGTGAATGGGGGCGGGCTGCTCACCATCGACTACGCACGCGCGGGCTATCTCCCAGCGCAGCGGCAGGTTGATGTGCCTTGGCAGGATTTCGCAATCGTCGATGATGTCGTCCTGGTGGTCAGGGATGCGAAGGTCACCAGGATCGACTTGACCGACACCACGGAGATGCAGGTCGCGCAGGGCAGCGTCATCACGGACGATGATGGTACACGACAGGCGACTTTGCTGATTCCCGCTGGCACGCAGGCATCCAGGTTCCTAGAGGACGGCAGCACCGAGCCTCTCTCGACCTTGACCCTGAGCATCACCGAATACACCGTCGGCGCGAATGGCCCTCAGAGCATGCCAGCCCCCTTACCGCCGACCAGTGGCTACACCTATGCTGTAGACATCGGGGTCGAAGAGGCGGCGGTCAGGAAAGACGGTCAGGACGTCGTCTTTGACCAGCCGGTGCCCTATTACGTCGACAATTTCCTGGGTTTTCCGGTCGGTGAGGAAGTGCCGGCAGGCTATTACGACACCACTAAGGCTGCCTGGATCGCTGAAGACAATGGCCGGGTCATCCAAATCCTTGCCATCAGCGGCGGATTGGCCGATCTCGATCTCGATGGGAGCGGACAGGCAGCGGATGCCATTGCGCTCGCGGTCTTGGGGATCACGGATGCCGAGCGGCAGCGCCTAGCGACGCTGTACACTGCCGGCAAGACGCTGTGGCGGGTTCCGCTGACGCATCTGTCGTGGTGGGATCTCAACTGGTTGTTCGGGCCTCCGGGTGATGCGGAAGAGCCTCCTTCCGTTAAAGAACCCCCAGAACCGCCAAGCAATTGCACAACCTGCCCATGCCCAGGGAGTGAGAATCAGCAACCCGGTTCCATCATCGGTTGTGAGAGCCAAACGCTAGGAGAGCAGGTTCCTCTCGTCGGTAGTGGGGTATCGCTGAATTATCGCAGCGATCGCGTACCAGGTCGGCTCTCGGCACGCACACTCGACATTCAGCTCAGTGGGGACAGTGTTCCTGCCAGTCTCAAGCGGATCGAAGCCTTCGTGACAGTCGCGGGCGTTCGATACGACTTGGGAGAGTTTTCGACTCAGCCCAATCAAACGACAACATTCAACTGGAACGGGAAGAACGCCTACGGGCAAACGCTGCAGGGCAGTCAAGCCGCAACCATTAGTGTCGGTTACGTCTATGACGGCACCTATGAGAAGACGGATCGGTTTGGCTACAACGGCAACGGTGTCCCGATTTCGGGCGACCCGAGTCGACAAGAGATTACGCTATGGCAGGAGACTTACACGTCGATCGGGACGATCGATATGCGGCAAATGGGAGTCGCTGGCTGGAGTCTGGACGTCCACCATGGGTACGATCCCTTGGGACGCACGCTCTATCTTGGCTCTGGTGACAGGCGCGTCATCGATTCGCTCAGCACCGCCATCGAATCTCTTGCAACAAGCCCTCTCAACTGCGACGGGCTTGCGGTGGCGCCCAATGGCGCGCTCTACGTTGCAGGCGGTGACACGGTCGTTCGTGTTGACTCAGATAATTCGGTCACGACAGTTGCTGGAGGCTCAACGCTTGGAGTCCCCGCGTTTGGCTATCTCGGAGAAGGAGGTCCGGCAACCGAAGCCCGTTTGTGGGATGTCTCCGATGTGGCTGTGGGGTCAGATGGAACCGTCTATCTGTCGGCGACCAACCATCACCGCGTTCTGCGTGTGGGAAGCGACGGTCTCATTTGGACCGTTGCTGGCACGGGTGTGTCCAGCTTTTCTGGTGACGGCGGGCTTGCTAAGAACGCAGAGATCTCGTCCCCCACGGGTATTGCGGTGACTCCAGACGGGAGTCTGTTGATTGCCGATGCCGGCAACGCCCGTATTCGACGCGTTGGTCCGGATGGTCGAATCTATACGGTGGCTGGCACGGGAACCGTCGGCTACACAGGGGATGGCGGACCCGCCAAAGAGGCACAAATAGGGATGCCCTATGGTGTCGACGTTGGACCCGATGGCAGTATCTATATCGCGGAGCGCCTCCGGATCCGTAAAGTATCGCCAAATGGAATCATCACAACTGTGGCCGGCAATGGAAGACGATACTATCGCGACTCCGACGATGGTGGATTGGCGACCGACGCTGGCATGGAGCTGAGCGATGTTGCGGTCGCGCCGGATGGTGGCTTTTACATCGCCGATAACTGGGATCAGCGGATTCTTTATGTCAATCCAGATGGCATCATAACGTCGATCGCCGGCATTGGCGGTGTTGTCGGCTATACCGGCGATGGCGGCCCAGCAACCGCCGCGAAATTCACGTATCCGGGAGCCGCGGTCGTCACGCCTGATGGAAGCCTTGTGATTGCGGATGGGGGCAATAAGCGCTTACGCCGCATTCGCGTGCCTGCTCCCGCCTATGACGGTGCCCCGATTTCGATCGCCTCCGAGGATGGCGCTCAGCTCTATCTCTTCGATGCCAACGGTCGCCATCTCAGGACGGTCGATACGCTCACCAAGGCCGTCCTCTATAGCTTTGGATACGATGCTAACGGGCGCTTGATCAGCATGACCGATGCCTTCGGTAATGTCGCTGCGATTGAGCGTGATGCGGATGGCAATCCGACGGCCTTCATCGCGCCTTTCGGGCAGCGGACTACGCTGTCGCTCGACACCAATGGCTATCTTGCGGCCGCAACCAATCCGGCTGGTGAAGACTTCCGAATGGTCTACACGGAAGATGGCTTGTTGAGTCTCTTTACCGATCCAAACGGACAGGCCGCCCAGTTCACTTACGATGCTCTCGGCCGACTGGAACGCGACGAGAATGCGGCAGGAGGCACACAAGCGCTGTCACGTCAGGAGTCGGACACCGGCTACGTGGTGACTCGGGCAACCGGTGAGAATCGCGTCACAACCTATGCGGTTGACAACTTGAGCACAGGCGCTCGTGAGCGTCTGTTGACCAAGCCCGATGGCACCGAAACACTGACTCTGCTCGAGACCGACGGCAGTGCGAGCGTCACCGAAGCCGACGGAACCAGCATCCAGTACAAATTCGGGCCTGATCCACGGTTTGATTTCATTGCACCCGTTTTGTCGAACGTCGCCGTCACGACAGGCGGCCTCACCGCAACCCAGACTAGAGCGCGATCGGCGACCCTCACCGACGCAACTGACCCTCTAAGTCTATCGACCCTGACCGATGTCTCGACGGTCAACGGTCGTGCCTCAAGCGTGGTGTACGATGCAAGCGCGCGAACGACGACCTCCACGTCGGCGGCCGGGCGCGTGACGACCCAAGAGCTGGATGCGCTCGGGCGTCCCGTGAGCATCCAGGTCGCGGGCATTCTCCCCGTCGAAATGCGCTACGACGCGCAGGGTCGGCTGTCCGCGCTGGCACAAGGTGCCGGTGCCGGCGCACGCACGTTGGCCTATGCCTACGATGCCGATGGCTATCTGGCAAACTTGACCGATGCGCTCGGACGACAAGTGCAGTTCGACTACGACCTGGCCGGGCGTGTCACCACGCAGACCTTGCCGGATGGACGTGAGATCCTCTATCGCTATGATGCCAAGGGCAATCTAGCCTCGCTCACACCGCCGGGGCAGCCCGCCCACGTCTTCCGCTATACCTCCGTCGATCAGACGGAGGAGTACATCCCGCCAGACGTCGGGGCCGGAACCAACAGCACGGTCTACACCTATGACCTCGACAAGAATCTGACCTCTGTGGCACGTCCGGACGGTCAGACCTTGACGATCGACTATGATGCCGCCGGACGCTTGTCCTCCTTGGAATTGCAGCCAGCGGGTCAGAGGCTGGCGACCTATGGTTATCGTGCCACGACAGGCAAGCTCACCGAGATCACGACCCCGGATGCGGAACTGATCTATAGCTACAGCGGCGCACTACTCACCCAAACGCAATGGACCGGCGAGGTCAACGGTCGCGTTGGCTTTGGCTATGACACAGACTTCCGAATCTCGTCCATCACGCTCGACGGCGCGGATACCATCGCCTATGGCTACGATGCAGACAGTCTGCTGATTCAAGCCGGGGACCTCACGCTGACGCGTGATGCCCAGCATGGCCTCTTGACCGGTACGGCACTGGGCTCGGTCAGTGATCGCTATGCCTATGACGACTTCGGCGGCCTCGCTGGCTATAGCGCCGAATCCGGGGCGGGATCGCTCATCGAGATCAGCTACACCCGTGACAAGCTCGGACGCATCACGCAGAAACGTGAGACACGCGGTGCCTTGGAGCAGGTCTACGACTACCGCTATGACAGGGCTGGCCGCTTGGTAGAGGTGAAGAAGGACAGCGTCGTTCAGTCGACCTATACCTATGACGACAACGGCAACCGGCTTAGCCGGTCTACTCCGAGCGGAACCGAAACCGGGACTTACGATGCCCAGGATCGGCTCCTGACCTACGACGGAGTGAGCTACAGCTATACCGCGAATGGGGAGATGGCGAGCAAGGACGACAACGGTCAAGTCACCCAATATGACTATGATGTACTGGGCAACCTGAAGCAGGTCGTGTTGCCTGGTGGAACTGTCATCGACTACCTCACCGATGGTCAAAACCGCCGGATTGGAAAGAAGGTGAACGGCGTTCTGGTGCAGGGTTTCCTATGGCAGGAGCGGCTACGCCCGATTGCCGAGTTGGATGGCAGCGGAAATATCGTCAGTCGGTTTGTCTATGGTGATGGCGTCAATGTGCCGGACTACATGGTCAGGGGTGGCTCGACCTATCGGATTGTCAAGGACCATCTTGGGAGTCCGCGATTTGTCGTGGATGTGGCGACCAATACGGTGGCGCAGGAGATGGCGTATGACGAGTTTGGGAATGTGCTGACTGATACCAATCCAGGATTTCAGCCGTTTGGGTTTGCTGGGGGGTTGTATGATATAGATACCGGCCTGGTGAGGTTTGGGGCGAGGGATTATGCCTCTATCCCTGGGCGATGGGAGTCTAAAGACCCGATTGGTTTTAGTGGGCTGAGTGCTAATTTAATTGGTTATGTGTCAAATGATCCTATTAATTACATAGACCCAAATGGGAAGTGTCCAGGCGATGATCCAGATGGTTGCGAGCAGTATTGTAGATCGATTGGTATCGGGAAAGCTGCCGAGAAAATAGCGCCACTTGTTGGAGGCGGCCCTGGCCCTAAAGTTGGAAAAGTGATTGGTATTGGTTTAGGTGTTGGGGAAAAACTACTTCCCGACGAGGCGTCTCCGGTTGGTGGAGGTAGTGGTATAATAACCCCAGGAGCAGGTTTCTTAACTACGGCAATGAAAATCGATGAGGCTTTTGGTGGCCCGACTTCCAAGTGCGACTGCTCGCGTTGAACGCGTAAGCCCGCGTAGCCCGCGTAGCCCGCGTAGGGCGGAACTCCGATAGGAGGTTCCGCCAATTGGGATCCACCGCCGTTGGCGATCTCGTCCAACGCATCCCATTACACACAACTCTGGGTGTACGATAGAGCCCGCGTAGCCCGCGTAGGGCGGAACTCCGATAGGAGGTTCCGCCAATTGGGATCCACCGCCGTTGGCGATCTCGTCCAACGTTGGCATGACATGAAGCTTTCGATGAGACGGCGGTCGCGGTCGACACAATCGCGGTGGGAACGGAACCGCGTAGCCAATCGGGATCCACCAACGTCGGCGGATTGGTCTGACGTTGGAATGGCGGATCGCCCTATCGGGCATCCGCCCTACGCGGCTGCTTGTCGACATGGAGCGGGGGTGCGGGGATGTCAAACTATCGCCGCTATCGGGTTCGAGGAGGGACCTTTTTCTTTACCATCAATCTGCTGGAACGGCGCTCGGATCTCTTGGTGCGACACATTGATGCCTTGCGCGAGGCGTTGCGCCTGACTCGGCGCGAGCGTCCGTTTCACATCGACGGCTGGGTGGTGCTGCCGGATCACATGCATTGCGTCATCACTCTGCCCGAAGGCGACGATGACTTCTCGAACCGCATCAAGGCGATCAAGATCCGCTTCGTCCGCGCCATCCCGCCCACCGAACGGCGCTCCCCGACCCGCGTGTCGCGTGGGGAGCGGGCGATCTGGCAACGGCGTTTCTGGGAGCACGCCATTCGCAATGACATCGACTACGCCCGGCACGTCGACTACGTCCACTTCAATCCGGTGAAGCACGGTTACGTCACCTTCGCCCGCGACTGGCCTTACTCGACCTTCCATCGGGCGGCGAGAGCCGGCCTCTATGTGCCCGACTGGGGCGCCGACGATCGCAAGCCCGCGTAGGGTGGAACTCCGATAGCCAGCCTAGCAACCACCGAGGTTGGCGGTTTGGTTTGACCTTGGCATGTCGTATCACCCTAGGCTGTCGAAATCGCCCACTTTTCGCCGTGTTCAGCGTCCCCGAATTTTGGATGACAAGTGACCGGGAAGATAAGGTTCAGGTCTCGGGTTGTTGCACATCATGGAAGGTTTGAGTCTCCTGTAAGAGTCTCAAACGACTGCGTAGGTGCCCTTGGCTCCCGTTTCATGAGTCACGGACGCACATGAAGCAGCACTCAGCGGCCATGGAGGGAGTGACGTTTCGCGAGAAATGCGCGTCCTTGCGCTGTGAAACGGCGACCGTCAATCAGCCTTTACCGCTGCACGTTCCTTCGGCAACAAGGCAGTGAACAGGGCGAGGACGAAGAGACCGACGGCGATCCCGGATCCCAGGGTGCCTGCGAGTGTATGCCCAAGGATTCCGAGTACGATCAGGAGAGGGATGGAGTACAAGGACATCACAAGAATACTCACAAGATAGCGGTTCGTGTGCATGGAATAGCTCCGAGTAGGAAAATGATCTAACGTTAGAATATAAGCATATTCTAAAGTTTCAAGCCTTCTCCCTGTGAGTGCGATACTTTTTCTCTCCAGTCCGTCCCGTACAGCCAGTCGGTTCCTAGCGCCCCACGCATCTGCCCGCCAACCTGGTCGAGGAAGCGCTGCGCCGCACGGAGGGCAACAAGGCCGCCGCGGCGCGGCTCCTGGAGATCAGCGGGCGGGCACTCTGGTACAAGATCAAGTGCTACGCACCTTAATACTACTTTGTTACCTTTATGCGCCTGATTTAGCGAAGGTCACTCTGTGTGACCAGGCAATCCGTCTGCTCCCGGTGGCGCAAACGCCTCTTTTGCACGCATTACGACCCCAATGAACAGGCGAGCGATCTAGATTAACCTTTATAGATCAAATACATCAGAAATATTCTAATCTAACAAAGTAGAATTAAGAACGCGACGGCGAGCACGACAGCGCATCGGGAACCGGCGATCTTGGTAAACCCTGGCGCCAGAGCCTGGTCGCGATGTCGAATCCTTTCCGAATCACCATCGGACAGGCTGAGCGGTCTCGGGCAATGACGAGAGCACGCATCGAGAGGACCCAGCAAGACTCCAGACGCCTGAAATCAGCCTGAGAAGGTGTCTGAAAACCCTCTCGCGACGCCGCTCCGCGGTGTCGCGACGGTAGAGTTTTTCAGACAACTTCTGAGCCGGGCGGCTTGCGCGTTTGGCAAGAAGACCCAGACCGGTTATCTTCCCGCCTCCATGGACACACTCGTTCGCGTGACCGATCTCAGCCGGCGGTTCGGACGCCATCTGGCCCTGTCCGGCGTCAATCTGTGCCTGCGTAAGGGCGAGGTGCTGGGACTGCTTGGACCCAATGGCGCGGGCAAGACGACCTGTCTGCGTGTGCTGAGCGGTCTGCTCGCGCCGACGGCCGGTCAGATCGAGATCGCGGGCATCGACCTCGCGCGCCAGCCGCTTCAAGCGAAGCGTTTTCTCGGCTACCTGTCCGAGCGTCCGCCGCTCTATCCGGAGCTGCGGGTCGACGAGTATCTGACCTATTGCGCCCGCCTGCGGCGCCTGCCCAGCATCGAGATCGCTGAGGCGGTGACCGCCGCCAAGGCACGCTGCGGGCTCGAGGACAGTGGCAGGCGCCTCATCGCGAAGCTCTCCAAAGGCTATCGCCAGCGCTTGGGCATTGCGCAGGCCATCCTTCATCGTCCCAGGGTGCTCATCCTGGACGAACCGACCGAGGGTCTGGACCCCTTCCAGATGCGCGAGCTGCGCGGCCTGATTCGCGAGCTGGCGACGGATTGCGGCATCCTCTTCTCCAGTCATCTGTTGCCCGAGGTCCAAGCGGTCTGCGATCGGGTGGTGATCCTGCACCAGGGGCGAGTCCAACTGGATGCCGACCTGGCCGACACTCCGGCGGGCACTGTCTGGCGCGTCAAGATCGGTGGCGAGACGCATGCCGAGCAGCTCGCCGAGCTTCCGCATGTGGCGGGGGCCGTGGCCATCGGCAGCGAAGGCTTCCAGATCGACCTGGCCGATACGGCGACCGCGGCCGACCTGGCGCGCGACATCGTGCAAGCGGGTCTCGACCTCCTGGAGCTGGTCCCGGAGCGCAGCGATCTGGAACGCGTCTTCTTCGATCTCATCGGTGTGGAGGAGACGACATGATCGCTGCCATCGCGGGCCGCGAGGTGCGTGGCGGGGTGGTGACGCCGCTGCTGTGGGTTCTTCTGGGCGTCGGTCAGATCGTGCTGGCCTGGATCTTCCTTCAGGTCATCGAGGACTTCAGCGGCCTGGGCGCCGATGAGCGCGGCGCGTCGCTCACCCAAGAGTTGTCGATGAACCTCTTCGCCTTCGCCGCGGTGATCGCCATGCTGGCGGCCCCGCTGCTGGCGATGCGCGTGCTGAGCGGCGAGCTCAGGGATGGGAGCTTCGATCTCATCACCTCGGCGCCAGTGCGACTGGTTCAGGTGGTGCTGGGCAAACTCCTGGGGCTCGCGATCCTGATCACACCGCTCTGCCTGCTTCCCGTGGTCAACCTGGTGATTTTGGGCGGGGTCACGACGCTGGATCTGGGCCAGCTGGCGGCGGGTACCCTGGGGCTCTGGCTGGCGGGGCTGATGTTCTGCGCGGTGGGTCTCTACGCATCGAGCCTCACGGCTCAGCCCGGAGCGGCTGTCTTGGTGGCCTTCGGCATCTTGCTGTTGTTCTCGATCATCGGGCGCGCGGATGCGCTCGCGGCCCAGGACCTGTCCCTCTTCGGCTGGCTGTCCTGGAATGAGCACCTCTTCTGGTTCCTCCTGGGGGCGGTGCGCCTGAGCGATATCGCCTATTTTCTCCTCTTCATCGCCTTCTTCCTGGCCTTGACTCACCGCCGACTCAGTAATCGCCGTCTGCAATGAAGGACTCCATGACTCAGCTTTGGGAGCAGGTGCGCCGACTGGAGCGAGCGCTGGTCGACACCCTCTTCGTGGTGCTCCTCCTGGCGCTGGTCGTCACCTCGGGCTGGCTGGCGGCGCGCCACGACCGCTACTGGGATTGGACGGCAACGGCGGCCAATACGCTGTCGCCACAGAGCCTGGCGATCCTGGAGCGCCTGGATGGACCGCTGCGGGTCACGGTCTTCGCGGACGCGCCGTCCCCCTTGGCGAAGGCGATCGGGCAGCTCCTGGCGCGCTATGGGCAGGTGCACCCGCAGATGGAGATCCTCTATCGCGATCCGCAGCTCTTCCCCGAGCAGGCGCGGGATGCGGACGTCTCCCTGCTCGGGCAAATCCTCTTGGAGTACCGCGGTCGGCGCGAGACCCTGAAGGAGATCAGCGAGCGGTCCATCTCCGCCGCCATGGCGCGGCTCACCGAGACGCGCAGTCCCTGGATTGCGGTGATCGAGGGGCATGGCGAGCGCGCGATCGACGGCGAGCGGGCGGCGGATCTGGGGCGACTCGGGCACGAGCTGACCGATCAAGGTTTTCTCGCCCGCCCCCTGGATCTGGCGCGCGCCAAGGATGTCCCCGACAACACGCGACTGGTGATCCTCACCAATCCGCAGCTACCGCTCTTCGCCGGTGAGGTCGATGGGCTGATGCGCTTCCTGGACCGTGGCGGGAACCTGCTCTGGCTGATGGATCCCGGTCCGCTGAACGGCTTGGAGCCACTGGCCGAGCTGATGGGGATCAACGCGCTTCCTGGCGTTGTCGTGGATGCGGCGGCCGCTCAATTCGGGGGCGCGACGCCCGCTGTCGCCGTGATCTCGGATTATCCGGATCACCCCTTGACCGAGGGTCTATCGAAGCCGGCGGTCTTGCCCGGCGCGCTGGCCTTCGATGCGACCATTGCGCCGAGCTGGACCCTTGCGACCTTCCTCGCGACCGGGGAAAAGAGCTGGAACGAGACAGGCGCGGTCTTCGGCAAGATCGGGCGCGACGAAGTGGTCGGCGAGCTGCCTGGACCCTTGCCGGTGGTGCTGGCCCTGACGCGCACGCTGCCAGATGGCGAGAAGGCGCAACGGGTCGTGGTGGTTGGCGACGGCGACTTCCTGAGCAATGTCCAGATTGGCACCTACGGCAATCAGGCTCTGGGCATTCGGCTCCTGCGCTGGCTGAACGCGGACGAGGATCTGGTCGAGCTGCCGCCGCTGCCAGGCACCGCCGAGCCGCTGGAGATGACGACCGGCCGGCGGACGCTGCTCGGACTTTGGAGCCTCATGATCCTACCGGCGATCTTCCTCGTCGGCGGACTCTTGGTGCGTTGGTATCGTTGGAGGGAGCAGTGAAACTGCGTTGGCTGATCAATCTAGCCCTTTTGATCGGCGTATTGGGGCTCGCGCTGCTGATGCGCGAGGAGATCACCAGGGCGCGATCCATCCCCGAGCTGACCGATCTGGTCGCCGATGATGTCTACCAGGTGCGAATCGCACGACAGGGCGAGCCCACGATCGTCTTGAACCATGACCTGCTGGGATGGCGCATGCATGAGCCCATGCAGCTGGACGCCGACACCGAGCAGGTCGAAAAGCTGCTCGGGATTCTCAAGACGCCGGTGCTGCGCAGCGTTCCGGAGGCGTCCGCCGCGCTGGACGAGCTGGAGCTCGCGCCTGCCAGGCTGACGCTCCAGGTGGACACCGTCGAGCTGCGCTTCGGTGGCATCGATCCCTTGGGGCAGTCGCGCTACGTGGCCTCGGATGGCCTGGTGCACCTCATCTCGGACCGCTTCTATCATCTGCTGATCGCCCCGCCGATCGACTATGTCTCGCGCAAGCTGCTGCCACGGGACTTCAACCCCATCTTCGGTCGGCTCGGGGGCGTGCCGCTCGACGCCGGGAGTGTCACCGCGCTCAATGAGACCGTCGCCGAGCGGATCGAGCCCTTGGCCGAGGCGCTGAACGGCTCACCGGCAGAGCTCAAGATGGGTGACGGGAGCCGCTTGAGCTTCGTCGTCTCGGACGACCACCGCCGCTGGGCGCGATTGGATCAGCGGCTGCTCTATGTGCTAACGGACGGCCCCGAGTTGGCGCTGGACCCTGGTGCCGAGGACCCGACACCGCCCGAGCCCCCGGTCTCACCGGCCGCGACAGCCGAGGCTCTGGCCCCGGCCATCGAAGAGAGCAGTCCGACCGCGCCTGAGATCGAGCCTCTGCCGGATGAGGTCCCCGTCGATGCCTATGGGGCAGTACCGACGGAAAAGGTGCCGTACGAGCCCCCGATGGATCCGAACGGTATCGTCCCCGGCGACGGCTCGGTCAGCACGCCTCCGGTCGTCAAGCTCACGCCAGACGGCAGAGAGATTCCCATCTCCCCCGGTGGTCCTGTCAGGCAGCCGAGCACACCGCGCAACGCGGGTGGCGCGCCCTATGGCTTCGGTCAGGATCCCTTCGCACCGGATCCGCCCGCTGGAACCACGGATCCAGGCGGAGCGCTCTAGGAGCCTGATGCCAGAGCTTCCAGAGGTCGAAACCACGCTTCGCGGGATCCGGCCCCACCTCGAAGGACGACGCATCCAGGATCTGGTGGTACGGGAGCCCCGGCTGCGATTGCCGATCGCGCCCGAGACGGCGGCGCAGGTCCAGGGACAGCGGATCCAGACACTGTCGCGGCGCAGCAAGTACATCCTCATGGGGCTGGAGCGTGGGACGCTGATCCTCCATCTTGGGATGTCCGGAAGTCTCCGGGTGGTGCCGACGGAGAGTCCCCCGCGGCGCCACGACCATCTGGACCTCATTCTGCCTGATGCGCGCTGCCTGAGATTTCACGACCCCCGCCGCTTCGGAATCTTCCTCTGGACGCCGGATGGACCGGACATGGCTCAAGCGGAGCATGCGCTGCTGCGGTCCTTGGGACCCGAGCCGCTCGGCGATGGCTTCGACGGGGACTATCTGTACGCGTCGAGTCGAGGTCGGCGCGTAGCGGTGAAATCCTTCATCATGGATGCCGCGATCGTGGTCGGCGTAGGGAACATCTATGCCAACGAATCGCTCTTTCTGGCTGGGATCCATCCGGCCCGGCTCTGCGGTCGGATCGGTTTGGCCCGCTACCAGCGCCTTGCCGAGGTCATCCGCTCCGTGCTCTTGGCGTCCATTACCCAAGGCGGTACGACGCTGCGGGATTTCGTCCGCGAAGACGGGCAGCCAGGCTACTTCGCCCAATCTCTTCGGGTCTATGGGCGTGAGGGCCAGCCGTGCAGAAGCTGCGGCGAAGCCATTCGACAGCGACGGATCGGACAACGCTCAAGCTTCTACTGCTCGCGCTGTCAGCACTGACACGAGAGGAATCTGAGTCGAATGATGGACACCTGGTGGCTGGAGTATGGCGGCGATGTGATCTGGGTCGGAGTGGGCGTATGCATCCTTCTGAGCTACCACCTCTTCGTCGCCGTGAGCGTCTGGCGCAACCCCAATTTCACCGTGCAGAGCGTCAATCGGAAGGCGAGGCGAGCCTGGGTCCATCACATCATGGCGGAGCCGGCCAACGGAATTCTGGGCGTGCAGACCCTGCGAAACTCGACGATGGCCGCAACCTTCTTCGCGTCCACCTCCGTCATCCTCATCATGGGCGTGCTCACCTTGAGTGGAAAAGCCGATGAGATCGCGCAAGGCTGGCACACCCTGAACATCATCGGCTCCCGCCACCCCGGGCTTTCCGAGATCAAGCTGCTGGTCCTGCTGGCGGACCTGCTGATCGCCTTCTTCAGCTTTGCCATGTCCGTCAGGCTTTACAACCACGTGGGCTTTCAGCTCAGTCTCCCGGCGAAGGTGAGGCCCCTGGCGGTGGATCCAGACAAGGTGGCCCATCATCTGAATCGGGCGGGATCCTTCTACAGCACCGGGATGCGCGCCTACTATCTGAGCGTTCCCTTGGTGTTCTGGCTCTTCGGGCCGCACCTGATGGCGCTTTCGAGTCTCATGCTGGTGGTCATGCTCTACTTCATGGACCGTATGCCGCCGGTGCGCCGTCCGGACTGACGCGCAAGGGCCTCGAATCGCCGGCAACAGGCGACCAGAGCTGACCCCTGGGCGTGCAGATCGCCGCCGATCAGCAGGATGCAATCGCGTCCGTGCGTCCTGTGCTCTCATAGGGACGGAGCATCCAGTCGACGTGCGAGGCCAGTGGCCGGCCCTGCTGGCCTTGGAGCGCACGCGGTGTGAATCCGATGAACGTCGATTGACGGTCGCCATGCCGAGGAACTATGTTCAAGTCAGTCGCGAATCTTCGCGATGCGTCATCGATAGACGGTGACGACCAACCGACAATCTTGGGGGATTCCCATGAGTCGCTATGATTTTGCGGTCTATATCGGCCGCTTTCAGCCCTTTCACGACGGTCATCTCGCTTGCGTTCGCCAAGCACTGGAGTTGGCGCCGCATCTCATCGTCCTCGTCGGCTCCATCAATCGCCCGAGAAACATCCGCGATCCCTTCGGCTACGCGGAGCGTCGGGAGATGATCGAGGCCGCCATCCCGGCTGGTTTGCGCGACCGGGTGATCATCTCCGGGGTCTCGGATCGGCTCTACAACCTGCCGCAGTGGGTCGCCGGCGTCCAGGCCGCCGTGGGCAGGATCGTGGGAGACGCGGCGGGGCAGGGGGCCTCCATCACCCTGGTCGGGCATCGTAAGGATCAAAGCTCGGACTATCTGGACCTCTTTCCGCAATGGGCCTTCAATCCCGTGGACGCGGTGAGCATCCTCTCGGCCACGGAGATCCGCGATGCGCTCTTCGGGGTTCCGGAAGAGGACATCGCCGGCGTGCTGAAGGGGCAACCGCTCCCAGAGGGCGTCAAATCCCAGTTGAGCGACTGGATCGACGCACATGACGACGCCTGGCGGGCCTTGAGAAGTGAGTGGGCCTTCATCAAACGCTACCGGTCCCAGTTCGACGGATTGCGCTATCCGCCGATCTTCCAGACCGTGGACGCGGTCGTGCTGCAGGCGGGGCACATCCTCCTGGTCGAGCGGGGCGCCCATCCGGGCAAGGGTCTGCTCGCGCTGCCTGGGGGTTTTCTGAATGCCGAGGAGCGGATCGAGGACGCGGTCATTCGCGAGTTGCGCGAGGAGACGGGCATCAAGGTACCGGAACCCGTGCTGCGGGGGAGTCTCCGGGCGCGGGCCAGATATGACGATCCGCTGCGCTCGCTGCGCGGACGCACCATCACGGACGCCTTCCTCTTCGAGCTGCGACCGGGGCCGCTGCCGCGCATCAAGGGCGGCACCGATGCCCGGAAGGCGCAATGGACCTCGCTCGCGGAGTTCCAGTCGCTCGAGGCGCAGATCTTCGAGGACCACTTTCATATCGTCCAGGATCTGCTCGGGCGAATCTGACGCGGTGGCGATCGGCGGGCGTCGCCTCGCTGATCCGCCGCAAGCATCCGGCCCTCGCGCGAGGGCCACACATACCCCGGGGGTTCCGGGGTCGAACGGGAGAGACCCATGAAGATCGACACACTGGCCAAGCTGCAGTCCAATTTCATCCTCAACACGGATTCCTACAAGGAGTCCCATTACGCACAGTTTCCGCAGGGCACGGAAGCCATTCTCAGCTATGTCGAGTCCAGGGGAGGGCGGTTCGATCGGACCCTGTTCTTCGGGCTCCAGATGTTCGTCCAGGAGTATCTGAGCCGCCCCATCACCCGCGAGATGATCGACGAAGCGGCGGATTTCTACGCACGCCACATGCCGGGCTCGCCGTTCAATCGAGGCGGTTGGGATGACATCCTCGAGCGGCACGCGGGCTTTCTGCCGATTCGCATTCGGGCCGTCGCCGAGGGTTCGGTGGTGCCGATTCGACAGGTTCTAGCGACGATCGCCTCGACGGATGAACGGATTCCCTGGATTGGGCAGTTCGCCGAGACGGCCATCCTGCGCGCGATCTGGTATCCCACGACGGTTGCCACCATCAGCTGGCAGGTCAAGGCGTTGATCCGGCGCTACCTGGAGCGGACCTCGGAGACACTGGCTGGCCTGCCCTTCATGCTGCACGATTTCGGGGGACGGGGTGTCAGCTCATTGGAATCCGCGGCCCTCGGCGGCGCGGCACACCTCGTGAGCTTCCAAGGATCGGATACCGTTCCTGGCGTGATTGCCGCAAATACCTACTATGACGCGGAGATGTCCGCTTTTTCGATACCAGCAGCCGAACACTCCACCATCACGGCCTGGGGGGAGGCACGTGAGGTCGAGGCCTATCGGAACATGCTCGAGCGCTTCGCGCGGCCAGGAGGCATCTTGGCCGTCGTCTCAGACTCCTATGATCTCGAACGCGCCATCGGCTTCTGGAATCAGGAGCTGCGTCAGCAAGTCATCGACTCCGGCGCGACGCTCGTCATCCGGCCAGACTCTGGGCACCCGCCCACCGTGGTCCGTCGAACCCTGGAGCAATTGGCGGCGGGTTATGGCACCCGCACGAACGCCAAGGGCTACCGGGTGCTCAATCATGTCCGCGTCATCCAAGGCGATGGCATCGAGTACGACTCGATCGGTGACATCCTGGCAGAGGTCGAACGGGCGGGTTTCTCGGCCGAGAACCTCGCCTTTGGGATGGGCGGCGCGCTTCTGCAACGCCTGGATCGCGACACCCAGAGATTCGCGCTCAAGGCCTGCGCCATCAAGATCGACGGCGCGTGGCAAGACGTGTTCAAACGGCCGAAAGAGGATCCGGAGAAGGCATCCAAACGGGGCCGTTTGACGCTGTTGCATAACGCCGAGTTTGGCGCCTGGCGAACGCAGCGAGTCGAGACGCCCATCGAACCGGGATGGGGAGAGGCCTTGGCGCTGGTCTACGAGGACGGGGTCATGCACCAGCGCCAGACCCTGGCGGAAATCCGAGCGAGGGCGGATGCCGCCCTGGACGGATTCATGGCTAACTCAACAGCGCGCTGATTCTGGCCGAAGACGCGCCGGCCGGAGGCTCATGCGAGCCTTCGGCGCGTCGCTCTAGGTGATTTCCGGGAAACAACCTACCAACAGTCCGGCAGGCCCTGGCGGGTGGGAGTGATCCAGGCGTTTGAACACATGTCGAGCGGGGTTGGCGCAGAGCGCCGAAGAGGCGCGTGGCACCGCAGAGCGGTGCCACGAGATGGGAAAAAGAATCTCGGCCTCTTGGGCCATCTCATTCCCGGAACTCGCCTCATTTTCCGAGACAGAAGCTCGCGAAGATCCTCCCGAGGAGGTCGTCGGACGTGAACTGGCCGGTGATTTCTCCGAAGACATGCTGGGCGAGATGCAGCTCTTCAGCCACCAGCTCTGCCCCAGCACGATCATCCAAATTCCCGAGCGCGCGCTCGAGGTGACCCAGTCCCCGCGTGAGGGCGTCGACATGACGTCGACGTGCGATGAAGGCACCTTCCTGATCCGCGGCCAAACCGGCGCGTGCCTTCAGATGCTCGCGCAAGAGCCCAAGGCCTTCACCCGTTCTCACGGAAAGCGCGATCTCCGGGCCATCCGCGACCTCCGTCATGCGCGCCGGCTCGCCCAGGATGTCGATCTTGTTCCTGACGCGGGTGACCGGGATGTCGGTCGGCAGTGAGCCAGCTGTCGTCGCATCCGGGCCGATTCGGGCGTCATAGACCCAGAGCACCACGTCCGCCTGGACCACGGCATCGCGGGCCCGTCGGACGCCCTCCCGCTCGACGGGATCGTCGCTCTCGCGCATGCCGGCCGTGTCGACGATCCGGATCGGGAGTCCGTCTACCTGGACATCGACCTTGAGGAGATCGCGTGTGGTCCCCGGAATATCGGTCACGATCGCTGTATCGGCGCCGGACAGCGCGTTGAGCAGACTGGATTTGCCGACGTTGGGCGAGCCCGCGATGACGACCGCCAGACCCTCACGAATCACCTGGCCTCGATGCGCCTCGGAGAGGATTTGCCGTGTCGAGGCGACGAGTTCGACGAGATCCGCCCTGACGCTCGATTCGGTGAGCAGATCGATGTCCTCGTCGGGGAAATCCAGAGTCGCCTCGACATACATCCGCAGTTGGATGAGGTGCTCGATCAGTGCATGAATGCGTCGCGAAAAGGCGCCTTGCAGGCTGCGCCCGGCGAGACGGACGGCGAGCGTCGTGGAGCTCTCGATGAGATCGGCAATGGCTTCCGCTTGGGCGAGATCCACTTTCCCATTGAGGAAGGCGCGCTCGCTGAACTCGCCGGGCCGGGCCAGCCTGGCGCCAAGCTCCAGACAGCGGCGCAGCAGGAGATCCATGACCACCGGACCGCCATGGCCCTGAAGCTCGAGCACGTCCTCACCCGTGAAGGACTTCGGTCCGGGAAAGAAGAGGGCGATGCCTTGATCGATGAAGTCGCCGTTGGCTTCGAGGAAGACACCAAGGCTCGCATAACGAGGCTGCGGGGCTCGACCGAGGATTCCCTGCGCGATCTCCACGACACGCGGCCCACTTACCCGCACGATGCCGACGCCGCCGATCCCCGGCGGCGTGGCAACGGCGGCAATGGTGTCCGTGGCCATGGCCTCGGCGCGTGCGGCCTATCTCCGGCGCTTGGCGGCTTCTTTCTCGATGTTGCGCGTGATATGCCATTGCTGCGCGATCGAAAGGAGGTTGTTCACCGTCCAGTAGAGCACCAGGCCCGAGGGGAAGAAGGCGAAGAAGACCGTGAAGACGAACGGCAGGCTCATCATGATCTTGGCCTGCATCGGATCTGGCGGTGCCGGGTTCAGCTTCTGCTGGGCGAACATGGAGACGCCCATGATCAGCGGCAACACATAGTAGGGATCCGGCGCGGAGAGGTTATTGAGCCAGAGGGCGAATGGGGCCTGACGCATTTCGACGCTATCGAGAAGCACCCAATAGAGCGAGATGAAGACCGGAATTTGGATCAGGATCGGCAAACATCCGCCGAGTGGGTTGATCTTCTCCGTCTTGTAGAGCTCCATCATCGCTTGATTGAGGCGCTGCTTGTCGTCGCCGTAGCGATCCTTGAGCGCCTGCATCCGCGGAGTCAGCTGCCGCATGTTGGCCATGGAACGGTAGCTGGTTTCGGACAGCTTGTAGAAACCGGCCTTGATGAGAATGGTCAGGAAGATGATCGACCAGCCCCAGTTCCCAACCAAGGAGTGGATGGCCGTGAGCAGCCAGAAGATGGGCTTCGCAATGACCGTCAGCCAACCGTAGTCGACCGCCAATTCCAGCCCTGGCGCAATGGTTTCGAGTGTGTTCTGCAGCTTCGGCCCGATGAAGAGCTGATTCTCGAACGTATGAGAAGCGCTCGGGGCGATGCTGACAGCCGGGGAGTACTTCCCGATGATGTAGCGCGAATCGCCCAGGACACTGGTATAGAAGCTCTCCGCAATGCCGCGTGGCGGAATCCAGGCCGCCATGAAGTAGTGCTGAATCATCGAGATCCAGCCGTCCGTGACGGTCTTGTCCAGCTTGCCCTTCGTCATGTCGTCGAAGGAGACCTTCTTGTACTTATCCTCGGGGCTGTAGTAGACGCCACCCGTGAAGGTATGGATGAACTTGGCTTCGTTGGGATCGTGGAGCTCGGTGCGCTGGAGTTGGTTGTATTCGCGGGCGACCAACGCCGTACCCGTGCCGTTGCTCACTGATTGCTTCGTGTCGATCAAGTAGCTGCCGCGCGAAAACCTGTAGGTCTTGGTGACCTCCACGCCAGCGCCGTTCGACCAGACCAGGACGACCTCCAGTGCGTCGCCGTCGCCAAGGCTGTAGCTCGCCTTGGCACTCGAGAAAATGGCCTCGTGAGTCGGCAATGCCGACGCCTTCTCACCAAGCAGACCGGACTGCGAGATGAACATGTTGGGTGGGGACGGCTTCATGAGCCGGTACTTGTCATCCGGCTCTTGGGGCGTGACAGGATAGTCCAGCAGCCAAACGCTGCTGATGGTGCCGCCGCGCGGCGAGATATCCACCCGGAGAACGTCGGTTTCCACGCGGATCGGAGCCAAGCCAGATGCTTCGGTGCCTTCGGCAGATGACATGCCCGAGGTGACAGCGTCCGGGGTGGTCGCGACTGCGGGCACGCCGGCAATCTCCGGAGATGGAATGCTCGGTGCAACCAGGGTCTGCTCCGCCGTCGACTGGGGCTCCATGGGCCGCGCGTAGTCTTGCATCCAGGACTCGTAGATCAGGAACAGCACCGCGGCAAGTGCAAGAACAAGGAACAAGCGCTGGTTATCCATGAATCGTGGTCTGCCTTTCGTGTGGGACTGGGTCGATGCCACCCGGATGCCAGGGGTGACACCGCGACAAGCGGCGCACAGCCAGATAGCTCCCGTGGAAGATGCCGTGTCGCTCGATGGCCTCGACGGCATAGTGGGAGCAGGAAGGGTAGAAGCGGCAATGTGGGCCGAGGAGCGGACTGATCAGGTACTGGTAAATCTTGATCAGGCCGATCAAGAATCGACGCATGGTGATTTCCTGATGGTAGCCCAAGCGTGCTCTAGGGTGTCGAAGAGCCGCTGGCTTGGCATGGTCGGCGCGCCACGCGCGCACAGGACAACGACGTCAACGCTTGGAAGCCGCTGCCAGTTGAGCCGAAAGCTCTCGCGGGCGATCCGTTTCAACCGGCTCCGATCGACGGAGCGGCGGGCGCATTTCTTTGAGATGGCGAGACCGAGTCGCGCGGACGTCAGACCATTGGGTCGATACAGCACGACGTATCCGCCCCGGCCTGTCTTTAGAGGCTCAGCGAAGATGCGCTGGAACTGTCCGGAGTTTGTGAGTCTCCGGGCACGCGGAAAGCGCTGGTCCGAGCGGCCAGTCGTATCCGTGGCGCTCAGGGTGCCAGGCGGACGCGGCCCTTGGCGCGGCGTGCGCTCAAAACCTTGCGGCCGTTGCGCGTCGCGCTGCGGGCACGGAAACCATGGGTGCGAGCCCGCTTCAGGCGGCTAGGTTGGAAAGTGCGCTTCATGAACGGTACTCCAAGGGTCGAAGAGGGTGAGGTGCGGGCCTGTGAGAACCCGCTAGAAAAGGGCCGGAAATGTAGGCAATTTTTGATGGAAAGTCAATGGCCCAAACGCATTTGCCGGACGTCGTGGTTGTGGATAAGTCGACCGGGGGGCGCTAGACTGCCGAAGCGGTCGACATGCGGCCCAGGCGTGCCTGGTCCTAGCTGAGGCCGCCCTGCCGTATCCAGCCAATCAAAAGGATGGGGGTGTGCCTCGCACCGAGCCGTCCAATTCGAACGAGACAACAGATGTCGGGAATAGGTATTGATGTTTGGGATCAATGTGTCAGACATCTCAAAGGGGAGCTGACGTCAGCGGAGTTCAACACCTGGATCCTGCCGCTGCAGGCACGGGTCGACGGCTCGCAGCTCAGGCTTCTCGCACCCAACAGATTCGTCCTGGATTGGACGCACAAGCACTACGAGCAGCGGCTCCTGCAGCTTTGCGCCGATTACAGCAAGGGTGTGGTTTCCCAGATTCGCTTCGAGGTCGGTGCGTTCGATCGGGCGACCGAGACCGGCCAGGGCGGCAGCGATCCAGGGAGCGGCAACACAGGCCCAGAGCTGCAGCAGAGGCGTGCGAGTGCGAATCTGAATGCCGATTTCACCTTCGATACCTTCGTCGAAGGCAAGTCAAATCAGCTCGCGCGGGCGGCTTCCATGCAGATCGCGCAGAATCCCGGTACGGCTTACAACCCCTTGTTCATCTACGGGGGGGTGGGACTGGGCAAGACGCATCTCATGCACGCGGTGGGCAACGTCATTCTGGCATCGAATCCGGGCTCACGGGTGATCTATCTGCACTCTGAGCGCTTCGTGGCGGAGATGATCAAGGCCCTGCAGCACAACAGGATCGACGAATTCAAGAAAACCTACCGATCCGTCAATGCCTTGCTGATCGACGATGTGCAGTTCTTCGCCGGGAAGGAGCGCTCGCAGGAGGAGTTCTTTCACACCTTCAACGCGCTCTTCGAGTCGCGGCAGCAAATCGTGCTGTCGAGCGATCGCTTCCCTAAGGAAGTAGTGGGACTGGAGGAGCGTTTGCGCTCGCGCTTTGGCTGGGGCCTCACTGTATCGATCGATCCGCCGGATCTCGAAACCAGCGTGGCCATCTTGCATTGCAAGGCGACCCAGCTCGGCATCGAGCTCCCCGAGGACGTCGCCTTCTTCGTCGGGCGCCGGATCCGCTCGAATGTCCGCGAGCTCGAGGGCGCGTTACGACGCCTTGTCGCCAACGCACAGTTCACGGGCAAGCCCATCACGCTCGAGTTCTCCAAGCACGCCTTGCGGGATGTCCTCGCCGCACAGGACAAGCAAGTGAGCATCGAGAACATCCAGAAGACGGTCGCGGAGTATTTCAAGCTACGCACATCCGACCTCCTGTCCGCGAAACGCAGCCGCTCGCTCGCCAGACCGAGGCAGATCGCCATGGCCCTGGCAAAAGAGTTGACGAAGCACAGTCTTCCCGAAATCGGCAGTGCGTTCGGTGGTCGCGACCATACGACCGTGCTTCACGCGACCCGCAAGATCAAGAGCTTGAGGGAAAGCGATGCCGGGGTCGAAGAGGACTACAAGAACCTGTTGAGAATACTCAATGCATAGCTGTGCAAAAGCTGTGGGCAGATTTGGCGATCCTGTCCGCTCGTTATTTATCCACAGATTCACCAGTAGATGTCCAGGTCGCTCGACGAGCGCAGACGGCTGTTTTATATCGAATTAGTGGAAAAAATCCAGTTATCCACAGACCTTATCATTACAATCTTGATATCTATTTATCTAATTGAGTAGGGAGCCGTCCATGGATTTCGTCGCGAACCGCGAAGTCTTTCTGCCCGCCATCAACAAGGTCATCGGCGTTGTCGAAAGACGTCAGACGCTGCCGATTCTTGGCAATCTCTTACTCGTCGCCCGGGGGGAAGGCGTCACGCTGACAGGGAGCGATCTGGAAGTGGAAGTTCGGACGGACTTTCCCGCGACCGTGAAGGAGGAGGGGGAAACCACCATTCCGGCACGAAAGCTATCGGATATCTGCCGAAATCTCAGCGACGGGGCAGAGATTCGCTTGCGATTGCAGAACGAACGCTGCGTGGTCACGTCCGGGAGGGGGCGGTTTGCGCTCGGCTATCTACCCGCGGGTGGTTTTCCGACCATGGAGCACGAAGACCGGGGCTTCGAGCTGAGCATCAAGGAGCGAGAGCTCAAGCGGCTGCTCGACAAGAGCGCATTCGCCATGGCGCAACAGGATGTTCGCTACTACCTGAATGGCCTCCTCATCGAGGTCAACAGCTCGAGCCTGATTGCAGTTGCGACAGACGGTCATCGGCTGGCGAAGTTCGTCGTAAAGACCGATCTCGCCGTGGACGCTGCGCGGCAGGTCATCGTGCCGAACAAGACAGTGATGGAGTTGCGTCGGCAGCTCACGGCTTCCGACGACGAGGTGCGGGTGTGGTTGGGAGAGAAGAGTCTTCGCGTGTTCGTGGGGCCCATGACGATGACATCTAAGTTGGTGGACGGTCGCTATCCGGAGTACGAGCGGGTCATCCCGCGGGATGTTGGCGAGGTCGCTGTGATTGGGAAGGACGCGCTCCGTCATGCCTTGTCGCGGACGGCCATTTTGTCGAACGAGAAATATCGAGGTGTGCGCCTGAGCTTGGCGGAGGGCACCCTCAAGCTGCTCGCGCACAATCCCGAGCAAGAAGAAGCGGAGGAGGAGATCGAGATCGAGTTCGATGGGGAGGCGCTGTCGGGTGCCTTCAACGTCGCTTACATGATGGACGTCCTTGGCGCGGTTGACGTGGACAAGGTGCAGATTCAGTTTCATAGCGGGAACAAGAGTTCCGTGTGGCGCGGGCTGGGGGCGGAGGACGAGACCTTCGTGGTCATGCCGATGCGAATTTGACGGACGATTTCGGCGGAGACGACTTCGGCGGATATGGTGCGCGGTAGCGATGGAGCACGCCAAAGTGGCTTGCGGGCGCTGGGTGTGGAGTCGCTGCGAAACCTGAGGCAACTGAGGCTGGAGACGGATGCGTCGGTTGTAGTGATTACTGGCGGGAACGGTGCCGGTAAGACCACTGTTCTGGAGGCGGTCTACCTGCTTGTGCGGGGAAAGTCATTTCGGGGCCAGAAGGCGGGCCCACTTTGCACGACGGGAGAGCGCCGCCTAAGCCTTCGAGGCCGTTTCGACCTTCCAGATGGCGAGCCTTTTCACATCCGTTTCGAGAGGGATCGGTCCGGAACGAAACGCGTTTTTGATCCGGAGGGCGGGCTAGACCAGTCTTCTGGTCGATTGCCCGTTCAGATCAAGCTGGTCAGCGAGAATGCCCAACTGCTCCTGGATGGTGAGCCAGAGCTTCGACGGCGACTGCTGGACTGGAATGTGTTCCACGTGGAACCAAGGTTTGCTCGCGTTCATCGGGACTTCCGGCGCACACTCGCTCAACGTAATGCCGCACTGAAGGGGATGGCTCGCCATCAGGGCGTATGGGATAGCGCTTTCGCTCAAGCCGCAGGGGCGTTGACGGCGTACAGACACGCCTTCTTCACGCACTGGCGAGGTGAGTTTCTGCGCCTGGCGGCGACGCTGCCGTTCTTGGTCGACTGTGACTTGCGCTTCGACCCTGGGTGTCCCGCGGGACTCAGTCTGGAAGAGGCGATGGCAGCCGCGCGGGCGGATGAGCTCGAACGGGGCTTCACCGTGATTGGCCCATCTAGGGCGGACCTTTACATCGCGCGAGACGGTCGTCGCATTGGGTTCTCGCGCGGCCAAACGAAAGCCGTCGTCGCCCTCTTGCAATTGGCGGCCGAGGCGGTTCACCGTGCGCATGGCCGCGCCCCCGCCATCTTTTTGCTCGATGATTTCGAGGCAGAGCTAGACGAGGCTACGGCGGGGAGTCTATGGGAACAGTTTTCCGCGACCGCTAGCCAGCTCATCGCCACGCGCGTGACATCCCGGCGGGAGTGCGGCCTGCTTCTGACGCGTCCCTCGGTCGATATGTTTCACGTGGAACATGGTGTTCTCACACCCACTCCGTGACCTGAGCGCCTCGGCAGCCCTGTTGACCACGACGCCTTTTCAAGCGACTTCAATCGTTTAGCTCTGACTGCTCCGCTTCCCGTATAATAGGGCAGCGGTCGGTTCCACGGGCCGATCCACGCTTCTGCTGAGTTCCGCGCACTTCGCCGGGGTCGCATCCAAGACATCGAGAGTTCTTGGACAGCGATCCAGAGGCATTTCATCAATCCTTCCACTCGCGACCAACCCTAGCCTAATGACCTACGATTCCACGAATATCAAGGTGCTCCGAGGATTGGATGCTGTTCGCAAGCGTCCGGGCATGTACATTGGCGATACGGATGATGGAACCGGCCTGCACCACATGGTGTTCGAGGTCGTCGATAATGCCATCGACGAAGCGTTAGCCGGCTACTGCAAGACTGTTTCGGTCATCATTCATGGCGATGGGTCCGTTTCAGTCATGGATGACGGGCGCGGAATCCCGGTTGATATTCACGCGGAGGAAAACCGCTCTGCCGCGGAGGTCATCCTCACCGTCCTGCATGCCGGCGGCAAATTCGACGACAACTCGTACAAGGTTTCGGGTGGACTGCACGGCGTTGGTGTCTCGGTCGTGAACGCGCTCTCTGAACGCCTCCATCTGAAGATCTGCCGCGGCGGCAGCATCTATGCGCAGGAGTACCGCCTAGGTGTGCCTCAGCACCCCCTCAAGGTTGTTGGCGAGACCGAGAAGACGGGGACCGAGATCCGCTTCTATCCATCCGCCGAGACCTTTTCGAACCGGGATTTCCACTACGACATCCTTGCTCGTCGGCTTCGTGAGCTCTCCTTCCTCAACTCCGGCATCCGTATCACGCTCTTGGACGAGTCAAGTCAGCGCAATGACACCTTCGAGTACCAGGGCGGTATTCAGGCGTTCGTCCAGCATCTGAATCAGAACAAGGAACCCATCCATCCGACCGTCATCTATTTCACGGCCGAACGGCAGTCGATCTCCGTCGAGCTGGCGATCCAATGGAACAACAGCTATCAAGAAACGATCTTCTGCTACACCAATACGATCCCTCAGAAGGACGGCGGAACCCATCTGGCGGGCCTGCGTGCCGCGCTGACACGGACCCTAAACTCCTACATCGAGCGTGAAGGATTGGATCGTAACCAGAAGGTCAGACCCGTGGGCGATGATGCCCGCGAAGGTCTTACCGCCGTGCTCTCGGTCAAGGTGCCTGATCCGAAGTTTTCTTCGCAGACCAAGGACAAGTTGGTCTCCTCGGAAGTGAAGGCTGTGGTGGAATCCCTGGTCGTCGAACAGTTGGACATGTTCCTTGAGGAGCAGCCGGCCGAGGCCAAGATCATTGCCAATAAGATGCTCGAGGCTGCTCGCGCCCGCGAGGCCGCCCGCAAGGCGCGGGAGATGACGCGTCGCAAAGGCGTGTTGGATGTCGCAGGGCTTCCAGGAAAGTTGGCGGATTGCCAAGAAAAAGACCCAGCGCAATCCGAACTCTATCTGGTCGAGGGCGATTCCGCGGGCGGGTCTGCGAAGCAGGGACGTGACCGAGCCTTCCAAGCCATCCTGCCGCTGAAAGGGAAGATCCTCAACGTCGAGAAGGCTCGCTTCGATAAGATGTTGTCCTCCGCAGAGGTCGGAACCCTCATCACCGCCCTAGGCTGCGGCATCGGTCGAGAGGAGTACAACCCGGACAACCTCCGCTATCACCGCATCATCATCATGACCGATGCGGACGTCGACGGGGCGCATATCCGTACGCTTCTGCTGACCTTCTTCTACAGACAGATGCCGGAACTCGTCGAACGCGGCCACATCTTCATCGCCCAACCGCCGCTCTTCAAAATCAAGAAGGGAAAGCAGGAAGACTATCTCCTCGATGAATCCGCACTCAACGGAGCTATGCTTCAAGGTGCTCTCGACGGGGCAGATCTCTATGTGACGGCCGATACAGTGCCGCTCGCAAGCACGGCGCTCGAGGCATTGGCGAAGGACTATCAGGTCTCGGTCGGTATCGTTAAGCGCTTGGCCTCGCGTTACGATGCGGCCTTTCTCGAAGAGTTGATCAGCTCAGAATCCGTCGTAGACGCGATGCTGTCTGATGTGAGTCAGCTCGAGACCTGGTGCCAAGCCATGGAGCGGCGGCTGAATCGAGCTGGCTCCCTCTCTTTGCGCTACCACCTCAGCCTGAGCGAAGTCGGTTCAGACAAGCCCGTGAGTCTGCAGTTGACTCGACTCATCCACGGAATCCCCGAGACGCGAGTCATCCCTCTCGATTTCTTCCATACAGCGGACTACTCCAAGCTCAGAGAACTCGGTGACAAACTGGCTGGCTTGATCGAGCCGGGTGCCTACGTTCAGCGAGGCGAACGACGCAAAGAGATTACCGATCTCGGCGAAGGGATTCGCTGGCTGCTTGCAGAGGCGCAACGCGGTTGCAGTATCCAGCGCTACAAAGGGCTAGGTGAGATGAATCCAGAGCAGCTCTGGGACACCACGATGAACCCGGAGTCGCGTCGTCTCCTGCGGGTCACCATTGAAGATGCGGTTGCCGCAGATCAGATCTTCACGACACTCATGGGTGATCAGGTGGAGCCCAGGCGTCTATTCATCGAACGCAATGCACTCAGCGTGGGAAATCTGGACGTCTGAGTCTTTGCTCCCTGCGTCCTTTGACAGGGCGCAGGGGTGGCCATCGCAATGGATGGCAGCAGGCTAGCGATCCGCAAGGGCTGCGACCGCCCCTTCGATCCACTCTTCCGTCAAAGCATTGATCTCGGTGGCCTTGCGTCCTTGAGTTTGGAGCGAGGGACCGATCACCACATCGATGATTCCAGGGCGTTTCATCAGACTCCTCCGCCCCCAGAACACACCGGCGTTGTGCGCGATGGGAACCACGCGTCGCCCGCTACGCTCGGCGAGTAAGGCGCCGCCAATGCCGTAGGTGTGCTGCGTTCCAGGCGCGACCCGAGTTCCCTCGGGAAACACGATGATCCAGCGCCCCTCATCCAAGCGCTTCGTGCCCTCACGTATCAGTTTGGTGATTTCCCGCCTGCCGGCCGCACGGTCGATTGGGATGGGGTCGAGGCGATTGAGCGCCCAGCCGAAGAAGGGAATGCGCGTCAGTTCCTGCTTGAGAACCCAGGACTGGTCGAGCGGGAGCAGGACCCTCAAGGCAATGATCTCCCAGGCGGACTGATGCTTGCTCAAGACGACCGATGGCTCCCTCGGCAAGTGCTCGATGCCCGTCACCCGGTATTCGAGCCCACAAAGGTGCTTCAGGGCATGTAGGTTCAACACGCCCCATGAGCGTGCCAAGCGCGCAACCAGGTGCTTCGAGCGACCCCATCCAACCAGAAGGATCGCAATGGAATACAGCAGGCTCGACCCAAGAAGGACCACTTGATAGAGAAGAGAGCGGAGAAGGAGCATAACTATCCCAGTGATTGGAGGAGGGTATCTGCGGCGTCTGCGAGATCCCGAAAGACGCGGACGCCGTCCAGCTCGGCGGACGCTTGCGCGCTGTCGGCCCGGAGAGCCGTGAGCGTCCGTTCGCCCTTGCCGGTTCGCACGAGCCAGGGAGCTGCGCCGACCTTGCGTGCGGCCTGGATGTCACTGAGCGAATCGCCGATGAAGGGCACGCCCTTGAGTCCTGATCCGAGCCGCTCGCCGATGTCATCGAGTAAAGCGGTTCCCGGCTTCCTGCAAGTGCAGCCTTGGCGTGGTCCATGGGGGCAAAAGGCGATCAGCTCGATCCGACCGCCTTGCGCGGATACCAGCTCTTGAAGCCTCTGATGCATGGCGTTCAGCTCGGTCAGCGTAAAGAGTCCGCGTGCCAGCCCGGATTGGTTGGAGGCGACCGCAAGGCGATAGCCTCTCTGTGACAACCGCGCCATTGCCTCGATGCTGCCTGCAATCGGTGTCCACTCGGCCACCGATTTGATGTAGGCGTCCGAGTCGTGATTGATGACCCCATCGCGATCCAGGATCAGGATGGGGTGCGAGGAGGACCAGGCGGGGCTCACTGCAGCTTCGAGATATCCGCGACCTGAAGGAAGAGCGACGACAGTGACTGCAAGAGCGCGATCCGATTCTGGCGTACCGCGTCATCCTCGGCCATGACCATGACATCGTTGAAGAACTGATCCACCTCATCCTTGAGGTGAGCGAGGGTCGTGAGGATCGCCGAATAGTCGCGCTCAGCCGCAAGCGGACCAATCTCGTCTTGTAACGCCTGAATACGCGTGGCGAGTCGGATCTCGGCGGGCTCTGAAAGGAGACCGACGTCGACCGAGGCCGCTCGATCGCCACCCGTCCGCGCCTTGGCCAGGATGTTTCTGATTCGCTTGTTGGCGGCCGCGAGACTCTCAGCCTCAGGGAGCGCACGAAACTGCGTCACGGCGGCAACACGTCGATCAAGATCCCAGGGGTTGGTCAGCCCCGTCTGCAGGACCGCCTCCACCGTATCCGGTGCGACGCCTTGGTCGCCATAGTAGCTCGCCAAGCGTTCCAGCATGTAGGTCAAGACCCCGTCGACGACATCCCCTTGCAGCCGCCCGACCGGAAAGCCTTCTCGCGCCGACTCCAGCAATCCACGAAGATCCAAGTCGAGCGGGGTCTCGATCAGGAGACGTAACACCGCGATCGACGCTCGCCTGAGGCCATAGGGGTCTTTCGCTCCGGTCGGACGCAGGCCGATGCCGAAGACACCCACGAGGGTATCGATCCGATCCGCGATCGCGAGTGCCTGGCCGCAGCGACTCGCTGGCAGTCCGTCTCCCGCGAAGCGTGGGAGGTACTGATCTTCCATCGCCGCACAGACGCAAGGATCCTCTCCCGATCGCGCGGCGTAGTAGCGCCCCATGGTCCCCTGAAGCGCGGGGAACTCGTAGACCATCGAGGTGACCAGGTCACACTTCGACAGCAGGGCCGCGCGTTCGATCAATGCCGAATCCGTGCCCAAGGCGCCGGCCAATGAACTGGCCAGTCGGCCCACCCGCCGGCTCTTCTCGGCGATCGTGCCCAGCTTGTCTTGAAAGACGACCGTTTCCAGTCGTTCCGCGAAGTCCACCAGGGAGTGTTTGAGGTCCTGCGACCAGAAGAAGGCCGCGTCCTCGAAGCGCGGCCGAATGACCCGCTCGTTGCCGGCGCGGACTTTGTCCGGATCACGGCTCAGAATGTTGGCGACCGCAATGAAGCGCGCTTGAAGCGTGCCTGCCGCGTCCTCGAGCGGGAAGTATTTCTGATTGCTCTGCATGGTCTCGATCAAGACCTCGGCGGGGATGTCCAGAAAGCGCTCATCGAACCGGCAGAGCAATGCCTGCGGCCATTCGACCAGGGCTGTGACCTCATCGAGCAGAGCGGGTTCGATGCGCGCACGGAGTCCGTGCGATGCAGCCAGGTCGGTCACCTGCTGACGCACGGCCGCACGCCGCTCCTCGAAGGAGGCCTCGACGCGTCCAGTCTCCCTGAGCACCTGGGGATAGTCCGTTGCGGTGCCGATCTCGATCACCTCCGGATGATGGAAACGATGCCCGTGCGTGTGTGGGCCGATCCTGAGACCGAGCACCTCGCCCTCGATGGTCGCGCTTCCCATCTTCCCGCAGACCCAGTGCACCGGGCGGACGAACTCCTCGGCGCGATCACCCCAGCGCATGCGCTTGGGGATCGGGAGCGCGGCCAGGGCCGCCTCCGTCATCGCCGGGACCAACTGAGCGGTATCCTGCCCCTGATTGAAGCTGCGGAAAACCAGCCACGCGCCCTTGTCTGTGTGCTCCTGCTCCAACGCCTCGATCTCCACCCCGCACGAGCGGGCGAATCCGAGCACCGCCTTGGTCGGCTTTCCGTCAGCGTCGAACGCGGCTTGGAGTGCCGGACCACGCCGGACGCTCTCCTGATCCGGCTGACGGGTGGCGATTCCATGGACCAAGAGGGCCAAACGCCGCGGGCTCGCAAAGCGCTGGATCTCCCGATACGCGATGCTGTTTGCATCCAACTGTGATCGGAAGCCCTCTTCGAAGGCCTTCGCGAGCCTTGGCAAAGCGACCGGTGGGAGCTCCTCCGTTCCGATTTCGATCAGCAGATCAGTGTGTGTATCCACGGTCGACTCCCGATTATCGTCTTAGCATGGGGAAACCGAGTGCCTCCCGCTTCTCGAAATAGGCCTGCGCGACCGCACGCGACAGCGCGCGAACTCGCAGGATGAACCTCTGGCGTTCGGTGACCGAAATCGCCCCCCGAGCGTCGAGGAGGTTGAAGGAGTGAGACGCCTTGAGCACCTGTTCGTAGGCCGGGAGTGGCAAGCCGCGCTCGACCAGCTCGGTGCTCATGCGTTCGCAGGTATCGAACTGCGCGAAGAGCGCCTTGGTGTCCGCGATCTCGAAGTTGTATTCGGACTGCTCGACTTCGTTCTGGTGGAAGACGTCCCCATAGGTCACCGTCGCATCGGCCGTGCGGCTCCACACCAGGTCGTAGACGCTCTCGACCTCCTGGAGATACATGGCGATGCGCTCGAGTCCGTAGGTGATCTCACCTGTCACGGGTCGACAGTCGAGTCCGCCCACCTGTTGGAAGTAGGTGAACTGGGTGACTTCCATGCCATTGAGCCAGACCTCCCAGCCCAGCCCCCAGGCGCCGAGCGTCGGCGACTCCCAGTTGTCTTCGACGAACCGGATGTCGTGCACCAGCGGATCGATTCCGAGATGCCGCAGTGAGTTCAGATAAAGGTCCTGGATCTCCAACGGCGACGGTTTGAGAATGACCTGGTACTGGTAATAGTGCTGCAGCCGATTGGGATTGTTGCCATAACGGCCATCGGTCGGTCGACGTGAGGGTTGTACATAGGCACTGCGCCAGGGCTCGGGACCAATGGAGCGCAAGAACGTCGATGGATGGAAGGTGCCCGCACCCACTTCCATGTCGTAGGGCTGTACGATGACGCACCCGAGTTCGGCCCAATAGCGCTCGAGTGCAAAAATAAGACCCTGAAAGGTCGAGACGTCCTCGGATTCGAGACTCAAGGTGGACTCCTGCGACGAGGTGAGCGATGAAATCGCACAGTATATGCGCTCGACGCGCCTGCTGCGCCGACGAGATGAGGTCTCGCCGCACCCATTCCCGCCGTGTGAGCGAAGCCGTGCTCTGTCGTATACTGCCGGCCCGCCCCCATTGCGTCATCAGTCGGTACCCCTAACCGTGATTTCCGATCAACAGTCTCGCAGCGATCGCAGCCAAGCCGTCACCCGCACCGCTATCGTTGGGGCCATTATCAACCTGCTGTTGTCGGTCCTGAAGGTGCTGGCGGGTCTTGCCGGCCATTCGCAGGCCCTGGTGGCCGACGGCATTCATTCCCTCTCCGATCTCCTCTCGGACCTGCTGGTTCTGGTCGCGGGACACCATGCCGAGCAGGGTCCGGACCCCGAGCATCCCTATGGCCATGCCAGATATGAGACGGTCGCAACCCTCGCGCTAAGCTTCTTACTCCTTGCCGTGGCGATCGGGATTGGCTGGGACGCGACCGACCGTCTCTTCCATCCGGGGGAGCTGTTCACCCCAGGGATCGTCGCCCTGGCGGCGACGCTCGTATCCATTGGGGCCAAGGAGTGGCTCTACTGGTGGACGCTCGGCTACGCGAAGAGAGTCCGGTCCGATCTGCTGCGCGCCAATGCCTGGCATCACCGCACTGATGCGATCTCCTCTGTCGTGGTCTTGGTGGGGATCGGGGGTACCATGGCGGGCCTTCCCTATTTGGACGCGATCGCGGCGGTCATCGTCGCCATCATGATCGCCAAGATCGCCTGGGATCTCGGCTGGGAAGCCACCACGGAGCTGGTCGACACGGGACTTACGTCGGAAAGGATAGAAGAGGTCAATGAGACCATTCGCTCGGTCGGTGGCGTTCGCGATATCCACATGCTGCGCACCCGCCGTTCTGGCGGCCAGGTGTCGGCCGATGTCCATGTCCTGGTCGATCCCGATGTGAGTGTCTCCGAAGGACACATGATCAGCGTGCTGGTCGAGCAGCGCCTCAAGCGCGAGATCGACGAGATGACGGACGTGACCGTCCACATCGACCCGGAAGATGACGAGCAAGCCCCGCGATGTCCGAGGCTGCCCATGCGCGCGGAGGCGTTGGCTCGGCTTGCGTCCTTGTGGTCGTCGATACCCGCGGCGAACGAGCGGCAGCGCATTACCCTGCACTATCTGCGTTCCCGAGTCGATGTCGATGTCTACTTTCCCCTCACCGCCTGCCAGCGCGACGGTGCCGATCCGCAACGGCTTCACAGTGAACTCGCGGCGGCCCTGAGAGAGGATTCCGCATTCAGGGAGCTGCGAATCTACTTCGGACTCTAGCACGCACCATGATAGTGCATCTTTGCCTGGCGCCGCCCATCTCGGTGCGCGGTTGGTTTCCGACACCGAACGCAGCGGTACTTGTTCTGCACGGAGGCGGCATCTCCGCCCGCGACGTTTCAGCTCGACAGCCCGCGCTCTCCGCATAACCCCATGAAACAAAAGCAGCTATGGCGCTTGCGCCGCACCAGCCTCGACGTCATGCGGAAGCCCCTTTGAACGGCGCATATTGGCGTATTCATTGCATTCGGCCTGCGAGGCGAGTGAATGCGCTATCCGATTCCAGATGTCCTGCCTTAAGCCGTGTGGGGCGTCACTCCATTCCTTGCAGGATTCGTGAGGTTGTTTGACGAGTCGTGCAGCGCGATCCCTGACCTGCTACTCTCCGGCGCCGGACGTGACGACACTGGCAAGAACGCCAGGCCTGACGCCACACATGGTTCCGCCGGTCCAGCTCTATCGAAACAGCATCGGAGACAATGAGATGACTGATGTCATTAAGATGATCAAAGACAACGAAGTGAGATTTGTCGATCTTCGCTTCACGGACACCCGCGGCAAGGAACAGCACGTTTCCATGCCCGCCAGCGTGATCGATGAAGACATGTTCAAGGACGGCAAGATGTTCGACGGGTCGTCGATCGCCGGCTGGAAGGGCATCGAAGCCTCCGACATGGTCCTGATGCCAGAGGCGGACACCGCCGTCATGGACCCCTTCACCGATGAGAACACGCTGATCATCCGCTGCGACATCCTCGAGCCCGAGACCATGACCGGCTACGAGCGCGATCCTCGGTCCGTTGCCAAGCGCGCAGAAGCCTATCTCAAGTCGACCGGTGTTGCCGATACGGCCTACTTCGGCCCAGAGCCTGAGTTCTTCATCCTCGACGACGTCCGTTGGGGCGCGGACATGGGCGGTGCCTTCTACAAGGTCGACTCGGAAGAGGCAGGTTGGAACTCAGAGCGCGTCTTTCCTGACGGCAACATGGGTCACCGGCCAGGGACCAAGGGCGGCTATTTCCCGGTTCCGCCAGTCGACTCCTTGAACGACCTGCGCGCGGCAATGTGCTTGACGCTCGAAGAAATGGGCGTTCCCGTCGAAGTGCATCATCACGAGGTCGCCACCGCCGGCCAGTGTGAGATCGGAACCAGATTCGATACCCTGGTCCATCGCGCCGACAAGAACCAGATCACCAAGTACGTAATTCAGAACGTTGCTCACGCCTACGGCAAGACGGCAACCTTCATGCCCAAGCCGATCGTCGGTGACAACGGCACCGGCATGCACGTCCACCAGTCGCTCAGCAAGGACGGTCAGAACCTCTTCGCGGGCGACAAGTACGGCGGCCTTTCGGACACGGCGCTCTATTACATTGGCGGCATCATCAAGCACGCCCGTGCACTGAATGCCCTGACCAACGCCTCGACCAATTCCTACAAGCGCCTGGTCCCCGGCTTTGAAGCTCCGGTCATGCTGGCTTATTCCGCCCGCAACCGCTCTGCTTCTATCCGCATCCCCTTCAGCGCTAGCCCCAAAGGGCGCCGCATTGAGGTGCGCTTCCCGGACTCCACGGGCAACCCCTATCTGTCGTTCTCGGCCATGATGCTGGCCGGCCTCGATGGCATTCAAAACAAGATCCACCCCGGCGACGCCATGGACAAGGATCTCTACGATCTGCCCCCAGAAGAGGCGAAGTCCATCCCGACCGTCTGTTACTCCTTGGACATGGCGTTGGACGCCCTCGACAAGGACCGTGACTTCCTGACCGCCGGCGGGGTCTTCACCGATGATCTCATCGATGCCTACATCACGCTGAAGATGGCTGACGTCACGCGTTTGCGCATGACCACGCACCCGGTCGAGTTCGATATGTACTACAGCCTCTAAGGATCCATTCGGCCCGGACCCTTTTTCCGGGCCGCAGGTGCAGGGACGCACCTCCCTCCATATCGCCCCCTGATGCCTCAGGGTCATCGAGTTGCCCCACAACGTTTGTCGACGAGTTAACGTTTGTCGACAGGTTGTTGTTAAGCCGTTGCGCCTCGACTATTCTTGGCCGCATGGTTCGATCTATCGTCTTCATCGCTGCATTGGTGTGGGCCTCCTGCGCGAGCGCGGAGATCTACCGTTGGGTCGATCAGGATGGCCGAGTCCAATTCTCCGATCGCTGGATCCAGGGCTCAGAGCGGCTCACAGACAAGAAGAAGGCCGCTGAACAACCGAAGGCAGAGTCTTTGCCGCCCGAGCCAGACTCTCCAGACGAGCCCTTCCTCGGTCCTTATGACTCCCTGGAGATCGTCGCACCAGCGGCGAATGCAATCCTCACTCAGGACAACGCCGGCGTCCCCATCAGTCTGATGGTCGATCCACCGCTCATCGAAGGCCACCAGATGTCGGTGCTGCTCGATGAAGCCGCGCTCCCTGTGCAGAACATGGCGACTCAGTTCAAGCTAACGGGGGCTGCCCTAGGCAGTCATCGCCTCCAGATCCGCGTCAAAGGGGCCGGCGGCCGAGTGGTTGCACAGTCCGCCCCGCGCAGCTTCCATATCGAAAAACCCAAGGAGCCTGGTCAGTTGCGCTGAACACCACTGCGCTCGACCCAACGCCGTTCCGGCGCGGTCTTCTTTTCCGTGATCCTCTCCGCCTTCCTTTCTGTGAATGGCCAGGTATTTCTGGCACTATCTTTGCTAATATAAACTCACGCAGGCATATAGCCGCAGTGGACAAAGCGGCGGTGTTTGCCGCGGCCGAGGGACGCGCCGCCGTTTTCGAGATCGCTGCCGTCTCTCTCATCGCCTGATCTGAAACGACTCAGCTAGCCCTTTGGATCGACTTCCATGATGACCCCAGCGGCCAAACCGGCTCTCGAGCGCATGATCCTGGACCATTTGAATACCGCCGTCATGTTGTTCGACAAGGACTTGTACCTGACCTATCTCAATCCGGCGGCCGAAGTCCTGTTCGAGATGAGCGCTCGACATCTGGTGGGGCAGTCGGCCGCAGGCATTCTGCCCTGCCCGGACCACTACACCCACGCGCGCCTGACGGCCGCCCTGGCCTCGCGGCACCCGTTCACTGAGCGCGAAATCAATTTCACCCTCGCGGATGGGCGCACCAAGACGGTGAACTGTACCGTCCTTCCGCTGCACCATTTTGATGCGGATGAGGAGGTTCTGGTCGAACTCTACCAAGTCGACCGGCAACTTCGCATCACGCGAGAGGAGCAGCTCATCTCCCAGCACCAGGCCACTCAAGCGCTGATTCGCGGGCTCGCGCATGAGATCAAGAATCCACTGGGCGGACTTCGCGGCGCGGCTCAACTGCTCGAGCAGGAGCTTCCCGACCCCTCCCTGCGTGAGTACACCCGCATCATCATCGACGAAGCCGATCGCCTGCAGTCGCTGATGAATCAGATGATTGGACCGAATTTGATGCCCAGGCGTGCGCGGGTCAATATCCACGACGTCCTCGAGCATGTCCGCGGGCTCATCCTGGCCGAGTCTCCCCGCGGCCCGGAGGTCTCGCGCGACTACGACCCCAGCATCCCGGATTTCGTCGCCGACCAGGACCGTCTGATCCAGGCCTTCCTCAATCTAGCCCGTAACGCCGCCGCTGCGGCCGGCGTTCACGGCAAGATCGAGCTGCGCACCCGCGTGCGGCGTCAGCTCACCATTGGCAATCGGCGCCATCGCCTGGTCCTGCAGGCTCAGGTCAGGGACAACGGTTCAGGTATCCCCGACGAAATTCGCGACCAAATCTTCTTTCCGATGATCTCGGGGCATCAAGGCGGGACCGGTTTGGGATTGCCCATCGCTCAGGAACTCATCAACCAGCACGGCGGCCTCATCGAGTGCGAGAGCCGCCCCGGAGACACGACCTTCTTCGTCTATCTGCCGCTGGAGCGCCACAATGACTAGAGAGCCCAATGTCTGGGTGATCGATGACGACCGTTCCATTCGATGGGTCCTCGATCGTGCACTGCGCAAGGCCGAGATGCATGTCACCTGCTTTTCCAATGGCGTGGGTGTCATGGAAGCGCTCCATCGCGAGCAGCCAGACGTCATCCTCACGGACATCCGCATGCCCGGCATCGACGGCCTGGAACTGCTGCGCCAGGTTTCGGACCGCTATCCCGGCCTGCCTGTCATCATCATGACCGCCCATTCGGACCTGGACAGCGCCGTCTCCGCCTTCCACGGCGGCGCCTTCGAGTACCTCCCCAAGCCCTTCGACCTCGACGAAGCGGTGTCTCAGATCAGCCGGGCCTGTCGACGAGGGCGCGACGATCGGCCCGAGGAGATCTCCGTCTCGCAAGCGCCCGACATCATCGGCGAAGCGCCAGCGATGCAAGACGTCTTCCGCGCCATCGGTCGGCTGGCCCGGTCCAATATCACCGTCCTCATCAATGGCGAATCCGGTACCGGCAAGGAGCTGGTTGCCCATGCCCTGCATCGCCACAGCCCGCGTAGCGATCGACCCTTCATCGCCTTGAACATGGCCGCGATTCCACGCGATCTTCTGGAATCCGAACTCTTCGGCCATGAGCGAGGTTCGTTCACGGGTGCTCAAGCGCGCCGAGAAGGCCGTTTCGAGCAGGCCAATGGCGGAACCCTCTTCCTCGACGAGATCGGCGACATGCCGGCGGAGCTCCAGACCCGGTTGCTCAGAGTTCTGGCGGACGGTGAGTTCTACCGCGTGGGCGGATTGTCGCCGACCAAGGTGGACGTCCGCATCATCGCCGCCACCCACCAAAACCTCGAGGATCTGGTCCGGCAGGGCCGTTTCCGTGAAGACCTGTTTCATCGCCTGAACGTGATTCGCATCCATCTACCCGCCTTGCGTGATCGGCGGGAAGACATCCCGCTGCTCATGCGTCATTTTCTCGTCCAGGCGGCCCGTGAGCTGAGCTGCGAGCCTAAGATTCTGCTCCAAGACGCCATCGAGTACCTGAAACGGCTCGACTGGCCGGGCAATGTTCGCCAGCTGGAGAACACGGCGCGCTGGGTGACCGTCATGGCCTCCAGCAAACACATCCATGCCGAGGATTTGCCGCCGGAGTTGAACGCCAGCTTCGTCGAGCAGGAGCGCGACGAACCGTGGGAGAGCGTCCTGCGGCGCTGGGCGCGTCACAGCTTGAAGCAGGGTCATGAGGCGATTCTGGATACCGCGCTGCCCGCCTTCGAGCAGATTCTGATCCAGGTTGCGCTAGAGCACACGGGCGGACGGCGCCAGGAAGCCGCGCGGCTCCTCGGTTGGGGGCGCAATACCCTGACGCGAAAGATCAAGGAACTCCGGTTGGACGCTGGCGGAGACGCAGACGAAGCCCTATCCTCTGCGTCGGGCTCTGACCCACAGTGTTGAACGTATCGAGGACATTGAGCGCATCGAGGAGGTTTGGTTGGACACCATTAACGTTGAGCTGAAAGGCTCTGAAATCGAGTCGATTGAACGCGATGGAGACCGCCTGACGATCCTCTTCTCGCGTGCCTTTTTGCTCAAGACGATGACTGGCTCGGAAGAAAAGACCCGCTGGTGGCAGGCGGGGAGTCTCGTCATCGAAGGAGCCGAGGCCCGAACGCCACTTCCGATCGGCCCTCAGATCTGCGTGGGCGGTGACATCGAGGAGAACATCTACACCTATCGGGACATGATTCCGATTCCCTTCGAAAGCCGCGGCCATGTCGGCTGCGAGCTGCGTTTCGAGGGTCGGCCAGAGCCCTTGATCGTCGTGGGGACGGCCGTTCGTCTCAACATGCAGGGTACGCCGAAATACATCGAGCACCTGCGCCCACAAAGCTCTATCGACGCGGGCTGATCCAACGCAGTGCAAATGCCGGCGGGGCTTTTCGGCGGATGAACAAAAGCCCGCACTTGGCGGGCTTCATCGCGTCGATCTGCAATCCGCCGGCGGCTACGCCGGTTCAACCTCAGATACGGGACGACCCGACGATCTCGTGAGCCAGATCCACGACGCGGTTCGCCATGTCCATATATTCTTGACGATAGTTTACGAGCAGACCTTCGGAGGATGCCCAGTAATCCTTACCCGAAACACCGTTCTGGTGCTCGTAGTCGATGAATTGCTTCTGCATCTCCAGCATCTTGTCGATCAGTTCCTGCTTTTCTTTTTTCAGCGCGGTGATATCACTCATGTCGTTGTCCCCCATCGATAGTGGGCTGATGATTCAATGCGTTTTCAGTAAATACTGATGTCTTAATATAGCACGCGACTAGGAAAAGCGGTCAAGCACTGACCTGTTCTTCGCTCTTGCCCCGAGAGATAGGCCCCGATGTTCGATTTGATCCTCTACGAGCCGGAGATACCGCCCAACACAGGTAACGTGATGCGCCTGACCGCCAATACGGGGTCTCGCCTCCACCTCATCCGACCGCTCGGATTCTCTCTCGACGACCGCCTGCTGCGCCGGGCTGGACTCGACTACCGGGAGTGGGCGGATGTGGAGGTGCATGACTCGCTTGGCGCCTGCCTGGATGGCCTCCAACAGCCTCGCCTCTTCGCGCTGAGCACGCGAGGCCGCCACTGTTACACGGAGCCGGCCTATCGTCCAGGCGACGCCTTTGTCTTCGGACCTGAGACACGGGGTCTGCCAGACAGCGTGTTGAACGGCCTTCCCGAGGAGCAGCGGCTGTTCATCCCCATGTTTCCCGGCAACCGAAGCTTGAATCTCTCCAATACCGTGGCCGTGCTGACTTACGAGGCTTGGCGTCAGCAGGATTTCGCAGGCGCGGAGCGCCGCTGCGCCCCCGCTTAGCTGAACTCCGGTCGCGGCTCGCGCCCGAGCAGGGCCTTCGTGGCCTCTTTGGGCGAAACATCCTCATAGAGGACGCCGTAGACCTGCTCGCTGATCGGCATTTCGATACCCAGGCGCTCAGAGAGCCGCTTGATCGCCTGTGCCGTGATGACGCCCTCGACCTCTTGCCCGATGTCCGCCTTGGCTTCCGCGACCGATTTTCCGCGTGCGAGGGCCAGCCCCATCCGGCGGTTGCGCGATTGGTCGTCGGTGCAGGTCAGCACCAGGTCGCCGATGCCGGCCAGGCCCGTAAAGGTCTCGGCACGGCCGCCGAGCGCCGTGCCGACGCGGATCAGCTCCGCAAGCCCGCGCGTGATGAGGGCCGCTCGCGTATTCGCCCCGAAGCCGAGTCCGTCGGCAATCCCGGTCGCGATCGCCAGGACGTTCTTGGCGGCGCCGCAGACCTCGACCCCGACCATATCCTCGCTCGTATAGGCGCGGAAACGCCCGCAATGCAGGAGACTGGCGATGCGGCGCGCGAACTCAGGGGCGTTGGACGCGACGGAAACGGCGGTCGGCAGCTGTTTGGCGACTTCGCCGGCAAAACTCGGTCCAGAGACCACGGCGAGCGGGCGTTGTGTGCCGAGCACCTCCTGCGCAACCGTATGCAGCAGTTGCCCTGAGTCCAGGTCGAGCCCCTTGGTCGCCCAGGCGACACCGAGCCCCTCGGGCAAGTGATCGACCAAACGGACCAGCACCTGCCGGAAGGCATGGCTCGGGACGACGATCAGACAATCGGTGGCGCCTTGGAGTGCCTCCGTGAGCGAATCCGATGCCGACATGGATGACGGCAAAGGGAAGCCCGGCAGGAACTGGCGGTTCTCGCCGTCGCGGCGGATCGCCTCGATCTCGGCTGGGTCATGGCCCCACAAGCGGACCTCATGCCCGTTGTCGCACAGCAGCAGCCCCAGGGCTGTTCCCCAAGAGCCGGTACCCAGCAGCGCGATCTTGGCAGCGCTGTCGCCGCTGGGTCGTTGCTCGCTGCTCAGCGGCTCGGCTCTCAATGGCTCGCCTCTCAATGGTGGCTCGGCTTGTCGCCGCCGTTCTGCGCTGGTGCCGCCTGCTGTTGATGCTGCGCAAAGAGGACGTCGAAATTGACATGCTGCAGCACGAGCTGCGGAAAGCTGCCCTTGACCACGAGGTCCGTCACCACTTCACGCGCGTACGGGAAGAGCAGCGTTGGGCAATAGGCGCCGAGCAAGGGGCCAAGTTCCTCCTCGGAGAATCCGATCGAGGTGAAGATTCCGGCCTGCTGGACCTCGACGATGAAGGCGGTCTTGTCACCGACCTTCGCACTCACGGTCACCGCGAGTACCACCTCGTAGACCCGATCCTCCAGCTTGTTGATCTTGGTGTTGAGGTTTAGCTCGTGGGTCGGTTTCCATTCCCCACGGAAGATCTCCGGGGCGTTGGGGGACTCGAACGAGACATCCTTGGTGTATACGCGTTGTACGGAAAACTGTCGTTCGCTGCTCTGCTGCTCTTCGGCCATGGTTGTTCCTGTGATGTCGATGAAATGATGGAAGACCGATGCCTGATCCCACCCATGGTCTTCGCGGTATTCCCTGCCGCGGCCGTCAGCGCTTCTTACGCGTCAGAGGCAGGTTAGCGGCCTCCCAAGCCATGATGCCTCCCTGCAGATTGTAGACTTCTTCGAAACCTGCCTTGCGCAGCTGACCGCAGGCGACCGAGGACTGTGCCCCAGAGCGGCAATTGATGACGATGGGCTTACCCTTGTACTTGTTCAGGCTCGCCATCTGATTCTTGAAGCCGTTCATCGGGATGTTCAGTGCGTTGATGATGTGTCCCTTCGCGTAGTCCGCGGCAGGACGCACGTCGATCACGACGGCGTCGCGATGATTCACCATCTCGGTCGCTTGCAGAGGTCCGACGCTGCCTTTGCTACCGACGATGAGGTTGTATGCCAGCAGCCCGAGGATCACGACCAGCGCGATGAACAAGAACCAGTGATTTCCTACGAACTCGACGACTTGGTCTAGAAGCGGCATGGGTATGCTGTCTCACTCAGGTTTGGGGCGCGGTTTATGACGGGCACGAAGCGTTGGCGCAACGCCATGAGGGTTGCGGTTGCCTGTCGCGACCGCGATCTCTCGGGGTTATCGATCTCTCGAGGTTATCTTAGAGGCGCAGAAGTATAAGGATCGCGCGCGCGGGCGTCACCCTGGGTGAGGCGCGATCTGACCGGCGTCTAGCGGGAATGGTGGCAGAAAACCTCGCGCATCATCCCGATCAACTGCAGCGTGCGGCTATCGCTGACGCGGTAGTAGACGCGATTGGCATCCTTGCGCGACGCTAGAATGCCCTTGTCGCGCAGGATGGCGAGGTGCTGGGAGATGTTGCTCTGCGAGGTGCCGACGTGGTCGACGATCTCCTGAACGCTGATCTCCTCATCGCCCAAGGTGCAGAGGATCTTCAGCCTCAGCGGATGAGACATCGCCTTCAACGACCGCGATGCCCGCTCGATGTCGGCGTCGTCCGCGAACAAGTCCATCTCTTCGCGGTCATTTTCCGGAAGGTTGAGCACCGGGTGTGAAGGATGACTGAGGTCGCTTACCATGGCATCGCATCTAATCGATTTATCACCATACAATAATAAACTCTTTCTGCCCGCCTGCGAAGCACGGCCGTTCATGCCGGATGCGGCGACATGGGCGCCACTGTTCACAGGACCCTCCAGGATTGCGGATCTCCCCAATGCCAAACCTCTCCACAGGCCTGCGCCAGCCAGATGCGGACGGAGAGCAGACCGCACCCTCCAGCATTCAGCGACGTGCTCCAGCGGGCCAGGCGCCGCACGGCGTCCGTGGTCTTGCCCTGATCGTGGCGCTTGGCGTCTGCCATGACGCGGCAGCGGTGGACATCGATGCGGCGCTCCAGTCCAAGCAGCACGACCTCCAGACCATCGAGCAGAAGGCCGAGGTCATCGGCAAGCAGCTGATCGGCAACCAGGCCGACCGGCGGGCGCTGATTACGGAACTGGAGGCACGCGAGCGCAATGTCGCCGAGCTCGCCCTCGCCAATCGCGAGCTCGAACGTTTGGTCAAGGAGCACAACCGTGTCGCCTCCGAACTGCGCGCCCGTCAGGCGGAGGAGCGAAAGGATCTCCAGAAAGAGGTAGCGCTGCTCTCGGAGCTACTGCGCACAGCCTATATCATGGGCCGCGCCGATCGGCTGCGCCTGCTCCTGAATCAGGAGGATCCGACCAAGGCGAGCCGTGTCATGTCCTATTTCGCCTACTTCAACCGCGAGCGGATGAAGCGAATCCTGGCCGTCCAGCAGGTCGCCGAGCGGCTCGATCGTCTCGCGCGCGACGCCGAGGCTGAGGCGAAACGCCTCGCGGAGCTGGCCAAGAGCCAGGAGACGACGCGCCAGAGACTCATCTCCGCCAAGCAGCAACGCACCAAAGTCTTGAAACAGCTTGAGATCAGCATCGCCAGCCGCGCCGAGACCCTCGATGTCCTCAAGCGCGACGCGGAATCGCTCAAACTGCTGATCGAGCATTTGCGTCAGAAGGCGCAGATCAGTGCCGAGCTGGACATTCATCGCGATTCCTTTCCGGCCCGCAAAGGCAAGCTCGCCTGGCCGATTCTCGAGGGTCGGCTCCTCGCGGCCTTCGGCACACGCAAGGAAGACTCCGAGCTCAGCTGGGATGGCGTGCTGCTGGCGGCCCACGAAGGGGAGGAGGTTCGCGCGGTGAGTGACGGTCGTGTCGTCTATGCCGACTGGCTGCGCGGATCCGGTCTGCTGATCGTCGTGGACCACGGCGAGGGATTCATGACGCTCTACGGCCACAACGAGGCGCTGCTGCGCGAGGTGGGCGAGTGGGTCTCCACCGGCGAGCCGATCGCCCTCAGCGGAAACAGCGGCGGACGGGATAAACCCGTGCTCTATTTCGCGATCCGCAAAAACGGCCGTCCTCAAGACCCGGCGAAGTGGTGCGTCAGTCCGGGGCGCCAAAGCGCCCGGCTTGGCACACGGCTGGTGGCCCCCACGACCTAGGGCCAGCGGTCTTCACGCGCGTCGCATATCCGCATACGAGGTCCGAGGGAACTGATGGAGCGGGACGGGGTCCATTTCGTCCACGGCCCCGATGACGGATGCTCTGCGCAACAATTCCGCATTCCGCTGCCTGGCTTCGTGCGAGCCTGTCGAGCGGACCCAAAACGTGCGATCCTTTGCGCGCAGTATCGCCCGGCGACCTTTGCCAGAGTCGATGCGGCTCCGAGGCGCCGATCCTCCGCCGAGACTGCCAGGCATTACTCATCCATTCACTCCGCGCACTTACTCAGCGAGTCCTTTGCATATGACGAGAATCCTGTTGATGCGCTTCCAGTCCGCTGCCCGGCTGAGCGCCGGCGTCTTCATCGGTCTCTCGATGCTGCCTGTGCCCGCCGCCCTCGCCGAAAAGGCGCCAGCTGCCCCAGCCAAGGCGCCCGCGGAGGCGCCGAGCGAGCCGCTGCCGCTCGACGAGCTGCGGACCTTTGCCGATGTGTTCGGGCGCATCAAGGAGGACTATGTCGAGCCGGTCGACGACAAGGCACTGATCGAGAGCGCGATCCGCGGCATGCTCGCGGGTCTGGACCCACATTCCTCCTACCTCGATGGCGAGGAGTACCGCGACTTGCAGGTGGGCACCAGTGGCGAGTTTGGCGGACTGGGCATCGAGGTTGGCTTGGAGGACGGTTTCGTCAAGATCATCGCGCCCATCGACGACACCCCGGCCCAACGCGCCGGGCTGCAGTCCGGCGATATGATCATCCGCATCGATGAGAAACCGGTGAAGGGCCTGAGCCTGAACGAGGCGGTGAAGCTGATGCGCGGCAAGCCGGGCACTTCGATTCAGCTCACCATCATGCGTGGCACCGACCAGAAACCCTTCGAGGTCACCGTCGAGCGGGCCATCATCCAGGTCGCCAGCGTCAAGAGCCGGATCCTCGCGCCCGGTTATGGCTACGTTCGTCTGACGCATTTCCAGTCGCACACGACCGACGACATGCTCAAGGCCATCGCGGAGCTGAAGAAGACGAACGAGGGCGAGCTGAAGGGGTTGGTGCTCGATCTCAGAAACAACCCTGGCGGCGTTCTCAACAGCGCCGTTGGCGTGAGCGATGCCTTCCTGACGGAGGGTCAGATCGTCTATACCCAGGGCCGGGTGAAGAACAGTGAGATGCAGTTCAAGGCCGGCCCGGACGATGTGCTGGGCGGCGCGCCCATCGTCGTCCTCGTCAATGGCGGCAGCGCATCGGCCTCCGAGATCGTGGCTGGCGCCCTGCAGGATCAGCATCGCGCCATCGTCATGGGCACCCAGACCTTCGGCAAGGGCTCGGTCCAGACCATCGTCCCCATCGACGATGCCACGGCCCTGAAATTGACGACCGCGCGCTACTACACGCCCTCAGGGCGTTCCATCCAGGCGCAGGGCATCACACCGGACATCTCCTTGGAGCACGGCGAGTTCAAGCCGCTCATCGAACAGGATGTCTCCTCGCTGAAGGAAGCCGACCTGGTGCGCCATCTCGACGAGACGAACAAAGACACGGGCGATCAAGCTAAGGTCGACGAGAAGCCCAAACCGCTCGCGGTCGAGGACTTCCAGTTGTCCGAGGCCCTGAACGTGCTCAAGGGGCTGACCATCCTGGGCCGGACGTCGAAGCCGTGAGCCTGTCTTTGTCGCCACGGCATCCGGATCCATTCGGCGGCACCGCCGCGGCCTCGCCATCCGAAACGGAGACACACCCATGCCGAGAGTCCTAGTTCCCCTTGCACAGGGGTGCGAAGAGCTGGAGGCCGTGACCATCATCGATCTGCTGCGCCGAGCCGAGATCGAGGTGGTCGCTGCCGGGCTGACGGAGGGGCCGGTCAAGGCGAGCCGCGGGGTCCAGCTCGTGCCGGACACGACGCTGGAGGCCGTGCAGGACGACGATTTCGATATGGTCGTCCTGCCAGGTGGGCTTCCCGGGGCGCGCTACCTGGAGGAGGACGCGCGCGTGCGCGCCCTCTTGCAACGCCATCAGCGCAATGGTCGCTACACCGCTGCGATCTGTGCCGCGCCCAAGGTGCTGGCCGCCGCGGGTCTGCTCGATGGCCGTCGAGCCACCAGCTATCCAGGGGCCGTCCAGGCGCGGGATTTTCCCGAGGTCCAGTTCATCGACGCGCCCGTGGTCGTGGACGCGGGGGTTGTCACCAGCCGGGGTCCGGGCACCGCCATGGACTTCGCGCTCGAGCTCATCGAGCTGCTGGTCGGCCGGGAATGCCGCGACAGGGTCGAAAGCGGCCTGGTGCGACCATCCTGAGCCGGGGCCCTCGCTGCCGAGCCCTTCGAGGTCAACGCACAGGAACGCCAGCGTCATGACTGCGGAGCAGCTGCTCTTTGGTGCCTTGCCTCTCGTCGCCTTCGCGCTCAGTCTGACGACGACGCGTTGGCTGGTATCCCATAGGGGTGCTCGTCTCGGTCGGCTGGACCAGCCCAACGCGCGCTCACTGCACAGCACGCCGGTCCCACGCACCGGTGGGCTTGGGGTTCTGACCGGCATCGTCACGACGCTCTGTCTCGCGGGCGCGATGGGTGCTGTGCCGCCGGAGCTGGGTTGGATCGCCGCCGCCGTGGCCGCGGTCGCTGCCGTCTCCTTCGTCGACGATCTCGGTCATCTCCCGCCTCTCGTCAGACTGATGGTGCATCTGCTTGCCGCCATCCTGCTGGTCATCGGCGGCGTCTTCGAGGATTTCATCGACCTGCCCGGTCTTACGCTCGTGGTTCCTGGCGCGGCCCTGGGCCTGTTGGTGGTCCTCTTCGTCGTCTGGATGATCAATCTCTACAATTTCATGGATGGCATGGACGGATTCGCGGGCGGCATGGCGGTGATCGGTTTCTCAAGCCTTGCCCTGCTGGGGTGGCGGGCCGAGGATCCTTCCTATGCCGTCGCGGCCCTTTGCGTCGCTTGCGCCGCTGGCGGCTTTCTGATCTTCAACCTTCCGCCAGCGCGGATCTTTCTGGGCGACATCGGCTCATCCAGCCTGGGTCTGCTCGCGGCCGGTTTCGCGCTCTGGGGCGCTCAGCGCGACCTCTTTCCACTCTGGGTGGCGGGGCTGATCTTCTCCCCCTTCATCGTGGATGCGACCTGGACCCTGCTGGCCCGCTTGGTCAGGGGCGAGCGCATCTGGGAGCCACACCGTTCCCACCACTATCAGCGACTGGTGCTCGCTGGCTGGAGCCATCGTAAGACCCTGCTGCGCGGCTACCTGGTGATGGCCGCCGTCGCCGCCTGCGCCATCGCGGCACCCGGGCTGTCCGTCCGCGACCAGTGGATGCTTCTCGGTGCCTGGACCATCATCTATCTGACGATCCACTTTCAGGTGATGCTGGTGGAGCGCGAGGCGGCGGTACACTGACCATGCACCCCATGATCGACCGACTGCGCTCGCGCACCGCGGCCTTCGTCCATGACCTGCTCACCATTCCGCTGGCATGGCTCCTGGCGTATTGGCTGAGATTCAACCTGGACGCCATTCCAGCCGAGTTCATGGCCAGCTGGCAGCAATCCCTGCCCTGGGTCGTCCTGGTCCAGGGCTCGGTCTACTGGCTCTTCGGGCTCTACCGGGGCGTCTGGCGGTTTGCTTCTCTGCCGGACCTCGTGCGGATGACCAAGGCGGTGACAGCAGGCACCCTCCTGGTGGTCGTCATTCTCTTCATCGTCAACCGCTCTGAGCTGGTGCCGAGGTCGGTGCCGGTCATTTATCTCGGCGTTCAGCTCCTCATGCTCGCGGCACCCCGGATACTCTATCGCTGGATGAAAGACCATCGCCTCAACCTCTCGTCCGGACAGCGCGTCCTCATCGTTGGGGCCGGTCGGGCTGGCGACCTGCTCGCGCGCGACATGTTGCGCGGCTCGCAGCGTGCCTATTTCCCGGTCGGTTTCGTGGACGATAAGCTGCGACGACAGGGTGGCGAGGTCCAGGGCTTGCCGGTCTTCGGCGGCACGGACGCCATTGCGGAGATCGTGGTGCGCGAGGACGTCGATCTGCTGATGCTGGCGGTTCCGGGCGCGACGGCGCGGGAGATGCGTCGGCTCGTCGAGCTGTGCGAGCAGACCGGTCGGCCCTTTCGCATCCTGCCCGAGCTGCGCAGCCTCATGGACGGTCAGATCAACATCAGTCAGCTGCGCCCTGTCTCCATCGAGGATCTGCTCGGGCGCGAGCCCATTGAGCTCGATTGGCCGGAGATCAACGCCGGGCTCGCGGGGCGCCAGATCCTGGTCACGGGCGCGGGGGGCTCGATCGGCTCCGAGCTGGTGCGCCAGATCGCCGGAGCCGGCCCGGCTCGGCTCATCCTGCTGGAGAGCTGCGAGTTCAATCTCTACCGCATCGAGATGGAGCTGCTGGAGTCTCATCCCGATCTGAGCGTCTCCAGACACCTGACGGACGTCACGGATGCCGCGGCCATCGCGGCGCTGTTTCACGCCGAGCGCCCGGCAATCGTCTTCCATGCCGCGGCCTACAAGCATGTGCCCTTGTTGGAGAATCAGCTCAGGGCCGCCGTCAGGAACAATGTCATCGGCACCCGCATCGTCGCCCAGGCGGCGGCGGCCGCGCCCGGCTGCGAGCGCTTCGTCCTCATCTCGACGGACAAGGCGGTCAACCCGACCAACATCATGGGCGCTACCAAGCGGCTCGCGGAAGCCATCTGTCAGGATCTGGATGGCCGCTCGCACTGCCGCTTCATCACCGTGCGATTCGGCAACGTGCTAGGCTCTGCCGGAAGCGTGGTGCCGCTGTTCCGGCGCCAGATCGAGCGGGGCGGACCCGTGACCGTCACGCACCCGGAGATCGAGCGGTTTTTCATGACCATCCCGGAGGCCTGTCAGCTCATCATGCAGGCGGCGGTCATCGGCGACGGTGGTGAGATCTTCGTGCTGGATATGGGTGAGCCCATCAAAATCCGCTATCTGGCGGAACAGATGATCCGTCTCTCCGGTCAAGAGCCTGGTGAGGACATCCTCATCGAATACGTGGGCCTGAGGCCGGGCGAGAAGCTCTATGAAGAACTCTTCTATGCCTCGGAGGAGCTCGTCGCCACAGGTCACCCCAAGATCCGCGTGGCGCGCCAGGGAACCGGCCTTTCCGCCGCTGAACTCTTGGCTGGTCTGGAGGCCCTTCAGGGGTATGTCGACGCATTCGACGAGACGCGGATGCTGAGTAGACTCCAGGCGCTGCTACCCGGCTGGCGACGGCCGTCCCGGGTGGCGCCTTCCGAGGCACATGCCGCCGTTGAGAATCCGAGTGCTTGATCCGACGCCATGACGGGAGCAGGTCAGATGCAAGAAGATGCCGTCCTAGAGGAAGCCCCGCACATTCGCGCCCTGCGAGAGGATCCCGACGAACTGCTGTCCGACGGGCATCCGCCTACCGCGCTGGCCGAGCCAGACATCGAGATGCACCTGGAGGCCGATGCCTTCGTCAAGACCCAGCAGCCGTCCGATGAGTCCAGGGTGGTTGCGCATCTGCAAAGGCTTGGCAAACTGACTTCTCCAGACCTTGCCCGGGCACGCCGTTTGGCCGAGGATGCGGGCGATTTTCTCCTGCCCATGCTGGTGCGTCTCGGGCTGGTGTCCGAGCGCGACATGGCAGTGGGCATGTCGGAGGTCCTGGGCCTGCCGCTCGTCAATGCGGCGGCCTTTCCCGAGGAGCCGATTCGAGAAGACCTCTTCACCCTGCGCTTCCTGAAGGATGCGCGCGTCCTGCCGGTCGCCGAGGACGACAGCCGGCTGCAGGTGGCCTTCGCCAATCCGGTCGATGACTTCGTCGTCACCGCAGTGGGGATGGCCGCGGACAAGCCGGTGACGGCCGCCATCGCGCTCCCGACCGAGATCGAGACGGCGATCGAGCGCCTGTACGAGAAGGTGGAGGAGCCACCCGAAGAGGCCGAGGCGGATTTCGGCGACTTCGACGAGGAAGACATCGAGCACCTCAAGGATCTCGCCAGCGAGGCGCCCGTCATCCGCATGGTCAACCTGCTGATCCAGCGCGCCGTGGAGTCGCGGGCATCGGACATCCACATCGAGCCTTTCGCGGACAATCTGACCGTGCGCTACCGTGTCGATGGCATCCTCAAGGAGGTGGACGCACCGCCGGTGCGCTCCACGGCCGCGGTGATTTCGCGCGTGAAGATCATGGCCAAGCTCAACATCGCGGAGCGGCGACTCCCGCAGGACGGGCGCATCCCCATCCGCATCCAAGGCAAGGAGCTGGACCTGCGCGTCTCCACCGTCCCGACCATGTTCGGCGAGAGCGTCGTCATGCGTCTGCTCGACAAGGAGAGCGTGCGGTTCGACCTGGACGCGCTCGGTTTCGACGGCGGCCCGCGCAAGCGTCTGCATAGCATCCTGGAGCAGCCCTACGGGATCCTCCTGGTGACTGGCCCGACCGGCTCGGGCAAAAGCACCACGCTCTATACCGCGCTCAGCCGCCTCAACACCCAAGAGCGCAAGATCATCACGGTCGAGGACCCGGTCGAGTACCAACTCCCCGGGATCAATCAGATCCAGGTCAAATCCTCCATCGGGATGACCTTCGCCGGGGCCTTGCGCGCCATTGTGCGCCAGGACCCGGACATCATCATGGTCGGTGAGATGCGTGACCTCGAGACCGCGCGTATCGCCGTCCAGTCGGCCCTCACCGGCCATGTCGTGCTCTCCACCCTGCACACCAACGATGCGGCGAGCGGCGTCACCCGGCTCCTGGACATGGGTGTCGAGGACTATCTGCTGACCTCGACCATCAACGGCATCCTGGCGCAGCGCCTGGTCCGTCGGCTGTGCCCCGCCTGTTGCGAGCCTTACCGGGCGGTGCCCGAGCAGGCGGAGCGCTTCGCCCATCTGCGCGGTCTCGACGATAGCGTCGATCTGCATCGCGCGGTCGGTTGCGAGGCCTGCAACGCCACCGGCTATCGTGGGCGTCTGGTCATCGCCGAGGTGCTGGTCATGTCCGAGGCGATCCGCAAGGCGATTCTTTCGCATGCGACGGCAACCGAGATCCGCAGGATTGCAGTCGAGCAGGGGATGGAGACCCTCTACCAGGACGGTCTGCGCAAGGCACTGGACGGTCGGACCACCATCGAGGAAGTCCTGCGCGTCGCGGAGGCGGATTGATGATCGGGCGCGGGGAGTTCGGGTTGGCAGCGCGCACCGGCACGGCTCCACGTCCGGGTGAGAGGCCGTCATGACAAAATTCTTCTACAAGGCCGTCAAACCGGACGGCGAGCTGCTGGAAGGCGAGCTCGAGGCGGCTGATGAAGCCGCGGTGATTCGCGAGCTGCAGGGCAATGGTCTCATCCCGATCGAGACTCGCACCACCAAGAGCCTGATCTCCAAGCTCGGCGGGGTCAGGCGCAGGCGTCTCAGTCAAAAGGAAATCGGCATTCTCACCCGCGAGCTCGCCACCCTGCTGGAAGCCGGCATGACGCTCGATCGCTCGCTGCAGATCCTCACGGAGCTGACGGAGGCGGAGCACCTGATGCGGGTCTTGGCCGATCTGCAGAATCGGGTGCGGGGTGGAGCGACCTTCTCCAGCGCCCTGGACGCGCAGGACGGTCAGTTCGCCCGGCTCTACGTGAACATGGTGCGCGCCGGGGAGGCCAGCGGCGCCCTGGACCAGGTTCTGGACCGCCTCGCCGATTATCTCGAACGGGTCGCCGAGCTGCGCCAGACCGTGACCTCGGCGCTGGTCTATCCCTCGATCCTGCTGTTCGTCGCGGCGCTCTCCGTCATTCTGCTGCTGGTCTTCGTCGTGCCGCAGTTCACCGTGCTCTTCGAGGATATGGGCGAGGCATTGCCGCTGCCGACCCAGATCGTGGTCGCAACGGGCGATCTCTTCCGCAACTACTGGTGGGCGATGCTCTGTATGATCGCGCTCATCGCCGTCGTCATCGAGCGCCAGCTGCAGAAGCCCGAGGTCCGGGCGCGCGTGGACGACAAGGTGCTGGGCCTGCCGCTGTTCGGAGACCTGATCTGGAAGATGGAGACGGCCCGCCTCTGCCACACGCTCTCCACGCTGCTGAAGAATGGTCTGCCACTCCTGAGCGCCCTCACCCTCTCCAAGGAGGTGGTCTCCAACCAACGGATATTCGGGCTCCTGAACGAGGCGGGCGACGATCTCAAGCACGGGCGCGGACTCGCCGGACCGCTCGCCCGGCTGCAGGCCCTGCCCGATCTCGCGCTGCAGATGATCCGCGTGGGCGAGGAATCCGGAGCCTTGGACGCCATGCTCGCCAAGATCGCAAGCATCTATGATCGGGAGACGCGCATCAGCGTCCAGCGCATGCTCACGCTGCTCGAGCCGATCCTCATCATCAGTCTTGGCATCGTCGTCGCGGGCATCATCATGTCGATCCTCATGGCGATCCTCGGGGCGAACGAGCTGGTTGTGTGACCCCGGGGCCTCCGCCGATTGGTATGCACCGCGGGGGCGCCCTAGAATGCGCGCGCGAACCCCACGGGAATCCTGAACTTCACTCTGTATCGAGGTATCCAGATGCGTGATCGAATTTCCAAGCGCCGCCGCGGCGGCTTCACCCTCGTCGAGCTCCTGGTCGTCTTGGCCATCCTCGGGTTGCTGGCTGGTCTGGTCGGGCCTCAGGTCATGAAATTCCTGGGCTCATCCAAGAGCAAGACAGCCAAGCTCCAGATCGACGATCTGTCTTCCACGCTCGATCTCTACCGGCTGGAGCTTGGCCGCTATCCGAACGACGGCGAGGGGCTTTCCGCCCTGATCGAGAACCCCGGCGACGTCGCGGGCTGGAACGGCCCCTACCTGAAGAAGGGCGCCGTCCCCAAGGATCCTTGGGGCAACGACTATCAATACCGCTTTCCGGGCGAGCACGGCAGCTTCGACATCTGGTCCTTGGGTGCCGACAATCGCGAAGGCGGAGACGGCGAGAACGCCGACGTCAAGAGTTGGGAATGAGCGCCGTCGGGACGCCTGCTTGAGCCGGTTCCCGTCGCCCCATGGCTAGGCCCTCCGCCAATCGCGGCTTCACGATCGTCGAGCTGCTGGTCGTGATGGCGATCGCGGCCTTGATCATGACGGCTGTCCCAACCCTGTTCTCGGCCGCGCTCCCTGGTATCGAGATGAAGTCGGCGGCGCGTCGCACGGTGGCGACACTGCGGCTTGCCAGGGAATCGGCCATTCGGCGCGGCGAGGATCAGGCGCTCCTCGTGGACATCGAGGCGCATCGTCTCAGTCTGCCTGGCTACCGCAGCCTGAGCCTGCCGAAGGGGCTGACGATCGGGTTGGAGGCGGCAAGCCGTGAGATGCTCGATGAGCAGCGGGGCGTCATTCGTTTCTTCCCCGATGGCAGCTCGACAGGCGGACGCATTCTGCTGTCGCGCAAGGGCAATGGCTATCAGGTCGGCGTCACCTGGCTGACCGGACGCATCGAGCTGGATACCTGGAGCGCGGACTGACCATGCGGCGCGAACGCGGCTTCTCTCTCCTCGAGGTGCTGGTGGCTTTCGCCATCCTGGCCATCTCGCTCGGCGTCATGATGCAGATCTTTTCGCGTGCAACCATCACAACCATTGCCTCCGCGCAGTACAGCCAAGCCGCGACCCTCGCGGAGTCGGTCCTCAACGAGGTCGGAGGGGATCTCCCACTGGAGGAGGGCTCGTCTTCGGGCGAAACCCCGAGCGGGTTTCAGTGGGAGCTGACCATTCAGGCCGTCGATGTCTCGGATCAGTACTTCACCGAGCCACCGGCGACGCCCTATCGCGTCATCTCGACGGTGCTCTGGCATGACGCCGGGCGTGCCCGCAGCCTGTCGCTGCAGACGCTGCGGCTCGGCGAGAAGCTCTAGGAGCCTGCGCGTGAAGCCCATCCCCACGACCGTGGTCCGGGCGCGCGGCTTCACGCTCATCGAGCTGGTGATCGCGCTGGCCATCATCAGCTTGATCTCCCTGTTGCTGTTCTCCGGTCTGCGGCTCGGCTCCCGTTCGTGGGAGAGCGTCGAGAAGGTCAGCGGTCAGATCTCCGATCTCAGGTTGATCGACGGTTTCCTCATGCGCACCCTCCGCCAGGCCCGAGCGGCGACGGCCGTCTTCGACGGGGCGCCGACACCGATCTTCGCCGGGAATGAGGCGCGGCTCGAGCTGGCCGCACCGCTATCCGGCCATGTCGGCATCTCCGGACTCTATGTCCTGCGCCTTGAGCTGGAAGAGCGCCCCTCGGGCAAGGCCCTGGTGCTGACCCGCTGGTATCTGCATCCCGAGATCCTGGAAGGCGGCGACGATTTCCCGCCGTGGGAGCCGATCAAGGAAGAGGGTATCGATTCGCTCTCCGACTATCCGTCCAACATGGACGCGGCGGGCGGTGCCTTTGGCCGCACCCTCTTGCTCGAGGACGTGAGCCTCTTCGAGATCGCCTACTATGGCCAACCGGACGGCGAGACCGAGCCCGATTGGCACGATGAATGGCTCGAGCAGAGCCGCCTCCCCACGCTGATCCAATTGCGTCTTGCGACCGAGACCCAGTCATGGCCAGACCTCATCATCGCCCTGCCCAATCCGTCCTGAGCAGGCGAGGCATCCGCCATCAACGCGGGATCGCGCTGATGCTGGTGATGTGGGTCCTGACACTGTTGACGGTGATGGCCGTCAGCCTCACGGCGACCCAGCGCACCGAAACGGCGCTCACGGAGAACCATGTGTCTGGCGCGCGCTTCCGCGCGGTCGCGGACGCCGCCATCGCCTATGCCGCCTTGGACTTCATGGTGCCACCGACGGCCGAGCAGGCGGAGGACGCGGAGACGACCTGGCTGCCGAACGGTGTCCCGCGGACCTGGTCATTCGGCGGCTCGACGCTATCGATCGCCGTCTTCAACGAGATGTCCAAACTCAACCTGAATCGCGCCCAGCCGGAGACCCTGACGAATCTCCTCACCGTGCTTGGCGTGTCGGAGGAGGACGCGACCGCATTGGCGGCGGCCATCGTGGATTGGCGTGACGAAGACGACGCGGCCCTCCTCAACGGTGCCGAGGACGCCGATTACAAGGAGGCGGGCAATGCCATTGGTGCCAAGGATGACGCCTACGCGTCCGTCGAAGAGCTGAGACAGGTGCTGGGGATGTCCGAGGAGATCTATCAGCGGCTGCTGCCGGAGGTCACCGTCGACGGCGAGTCCGCGACGCCCGACGAGCGTTTCGCCTCCCCGGCCGTCTTGGCCGCACTGCGCGGGATCTCGCTGGAGGAGGCGGTCGACGAGGTGGCGGAGAGAGATCTGACCAGCATTCCAGGCGCAACCGCGGCGCGAGCGGTCGATCGTGGTGGTCCGCTCTATCGGATCCAGGTCACGGAGCAGGGTGAGGATCGGGCTGGACGCCGGATGGAGGCGCTGATCCAGCTGGCTGGCGGAGCGCAACAGGGCTCACCCATTCAGATCCTGTGGCGGCGATACGACTTATCCTTACAGGATCCGGTCTACCGCGAGCCCGAGTCCGAATAACAGACCTCTATCCGCATGGTATAACCGGGCGGACCACTGGGCCGCTCAACCCATTTCCGCGATTGTTTCGTGATGATCACTGTGCTTTGATCGACAATCATGCCCTCGGGTAAGCTTGGACGTCGCAGCGCTCGCCTGCGGTTGAAGCGCCGGGATCGAAAGCTGCCCGACTGACAGGATGATGAATGCTGACGAGATGTGCATGGACGCTCGTGCGTGCTCGGCGAACTCCGATGATTCCTGTTGGATGGTCCATCGAAGGCACGACGGCTGCGGCCCGATTGCCTCATCGTCCTGGTGCATGCCGCGCTCGGCGCCCGTGCAGAACGCACACCATTCCAAGGTTTTTCAATAGGCCCAAGATTTTCAATAGGGACTCATCGTGTCGGTCGCTGTGGTTTTTGCAACCTGCTCTCATCGTGGGCGCGGGCTCATCTGCATGCGGATCGCCATGGAAGCGCGCTTAACCCATGACGCTCACTGATCGTTTGAATCGCTTTCTCAGGGGTCTATCAGGGCCGGGCAGCATCGCGGTCATGCAGACCGACGCGCTGCGAGAGCGTCTGTTCGCCTGCCTGCCGGCGGCGCTTCAGCGGGCGCTCGCCAGACATCACCGGGTGCTGATCGTCCATGCCGAGGGCGGGCACGCGCGCCTCGAGCTGGTCGCGGGCCTGGAGAGCGAGGCTGTCGGAGAGATCGACCTCCTGCGCACGAGCACCTTGCCGGATGCGCTCACGCAACGCACCATGGACCAGCGCCATGCCACGGAGCTGAGACTGCCACGTCACGCGGTGCTCACGCGTGCGATCTCATTTCCCGCGCAAGTGAGGGCGAATCTCCCGCAAGTCATTCGCTACGAGCTGGACCGTTTGACGCCTTTTCAGCCGGACGACGTGATCTTCGATTTCGCCGCGCAGCCAGGCCCCAAGAACGCCAATCGATTGAATCTCGAGCTGGCACTCTGTCGCCGCGACATCCTCGAGGACTGGCTCAAGCGGCTGAACGAACTCGGCTCGCCAATCGACCGCGTCACCTGGGAAGGTGCCTGGTCCGGCGCCAACCTCTTGCCGATCGAGCGGCGCCCGCACCCGCGTGCCGTGCGGCTTGGCCTGAGCACCTGGATGGCCATCATCGCGGCCGTGCTCGCGGTGGCGATCGTCTTGACGCCGCTGTGGCAGAAGAAGCAGATCGCCGAGGTCCTGGACACGGAGTTGGGCCGCATCCGCGCGCAAGCCGTGGCGGTCGATGACCTGAGGCAGGAGCTCGAGCGAGCGCGGCAGGGTAGTACGGTCGTGCTGCAGATGAAGCTCGACCAGCCCCAGTTCCTGGAGCTCCTGCGCGAGCTGACCGATCGCCTTCCCGAGGACACCTGGATCCAGAATCTGGAGCTCGACGGAAACCAGGTCGATCTGCGCGGGGAATCCGGTCAGGCGACCGCCCTGATCGCCATTTTGGAGCAGGCGCCCGGCATCGACGGGGTCTCCTTCAAGTCACCGGTCACCCAGATCGCGCGAACGGGAAAGGAGCGCTTCAACATCTCCTTTCAGTACGTCAGCCGGAGACAGCCATGAGCGTGAGCCCAAAGGTCCGCTGCACGCTGGTCTTGGCGGCGCTGGTCATAATCCCACTGCTCTTGATCGCCGCACTGGCCATCCCCTGGGCGAGCCGTGTCTCCGGCCTCAACGAGACGATCGCCGAGCACCAGGACCAGTTGAGCCGATACCGACGCCTGGTCCAATCGATGCCCGCGCTGCGGGCGGAGCTGGAGCAGGTCCGCAACAACGATGCCTTCAAGGCCTTCTACTTCGAGGCGCCCACCCAAGCCCTCGCCGGCGCGCAACTCCAGAGCCAGGTCCAGGACATCGTCAATGCGGCCTCCGGTCGCCTGATCAGCACTCAGATCCTCCCGGAGGACAAGAAGGACGATCCGGCGCGGGTGCGCGTGCGCACCCAGGTTCAAGGGTCGACGGATACCTTGCTGGACGTACTTTATCAGCTCGAGCAGGCCAGGCCCTTCCTGTTCGTGGAGCGTCTGTCGGTGCGCTCTTCAGCCCGACCCCCAGTCGATCAGAATGATCCACGACGCCGACCGACGCGTCGATTCGTCGCGAATCAGGGCGGTGAGCTGACGTTGCGGATCGACATCTTCGGCTTCGTGCTCGGGGGTGACTCATGATGCGAGCCCTCCCCGTGATGGTCGTTCTCGCGCTGCTCCTGGTGCTGCTCCTGCAGTGGTTGGGCTGGCCGCCGAGCCTGTCGCCGCCTGATGCGGCGCAAGAAACGGCGGTGCCGGTCGCGACCGATCAAACGCCCGCGCCGGGCGCGGAGCTGCTGAGGCGCCTGGAGCTGGCGGATCCCAAGGATGCCTACGCCAGCGTGATCGAGCATCCCTTGTTCCGGCCGGATCGCAAACCCGAACCACCGCAAGAGGCGGACGCCGAGGTGTCGGCAGCCCCCGAAGACAACCAGGAGCTGGATGCGATCGATCTGAGCGCGGTCCTCATCAGCCCCACGGTCGTCTCCGCCTGGGTCAAGGATCCCTCCAAGCCGAAGCTCCAGCGTCTGCGCATCGGCGACGATTTCATGGGCTGGTCGGTGCGGGAAATCCTGGAGGACCGGATCCGGCTCGAGCGACAGGGTGAGCAGGATGAGCTAATATTGCGCGATTACAGCAAGGCCGCTCCATCCGTCGCCCCACCCTCAGCGGCATCGCGGACGCCCGCACGGCAGAGGCCCCCCAGAGCCCCGAGACCGCCGATGCCGGCAATCCCTCCAAGAAAATGATCACTCGGTCGAGCAGAAGCGACCATCGCAACTGAGGCACAATGTACGCCGATCAATTCTTCAATCGCTGCTCTCAGCGTGGACGCTGGCTGCGGATCTTGAGCCTTGTTTTGCTCCTTGCAAACCTTGCGGGCTGCGAGCGCAGCTATTGGGATCCAACCGTCAAGATCGGTGATGCCGAAGGGCACATCGTCAATTCCAAACAGGACCAGAGACGCGACGCCTTCAAGACTCGTGGCGGTACCGGCGCCGAGACCATCGGCATCGGTGGCGACGATCAGCCGGCCAAGCCCGCCGATTCCCTGCAGCGCGGGACGGGCAGTTTCGTCCGCAAGGTCAAACCTCCGGCGGTCGATACCGCGGCGGGTGACGTCACCCTCAATTTCGACGGCACCGATATCCGCGAGGTCGTGAAGGTCGTGCTGGGCGATCTGCTCAAGGTCAACTATGTACTGCATCCGGCGGTGCAGGGCGTGACCTCCTTGCAGACGGGCCGGCCGCTGCGTCGCGAGGATCTGATCCCGACGCTGGAGACCCTGCTGCGGATGAACAATGCGGCCATCGTCTACCAGGATGGGACCTACGAAGTCGTGCCGCTGTCCAACGCCGTCCAGGGCAAAGTGGTGCCACAGCTCGGCGACTCGACCCGCGCGCTGCCCGAGGGTTACAGCGTCCAGGTCGTCCCCCTGCGCTATATCGGCGCCGAAGAGATGAGCAACATCCTCCAGCCATTGGCGCCGGAGGGGAGCATGATCCGCGTCGACAACCTGCGCAATCTGCTGGTCATCGCGGGCACCAGTCCGGAGATGGGGAATCTGCTCGATACCATCCGGGTCTTCGACGTGGACTGGATGTCGGGTCTGTCGGTTGGCTTCTTCGTGCTGGAGTACGCCAAGGCCAAAGACGTCCAGGCCCAGCTCCAGAGCCTGCTTGCCGAAGAGGGCAGCAATCCGCTCAAGGGTCTGTTCAGGTTCGTCCCGATCGAGAGCGCCAACGCACTCCTCGTCGTCTCGCCGCAGGAGAGCTATATCCAGCAGGCCCGCAACTGGATCGAGCGGCTGGACATGGCGGAGGCCAGTGGGGACTCATCGGAGCGTCTCTTCGTCTACCGCGTCAAGCATAGCGATGCCGAGAGTCTGGCGGACATCCTCTCGGAACTCTTCGGCGGGACCAGCAGTGACCGCAACAAGCGCTCGGCGGTGGGCAGCGTGGCCCCGGGCCTGGGCCGCTCGAAGATCGGATCCGACACGCAGGGCAACAAAGCCGATTCCAGCTCCAACAGCGATCAATCGCGCAACACCAGAACCGCGTCGTCACGCGAAATCGAGATGTCTTCGAGCGTTAGCATCGTTGCGGACGGCGTGAACAACTCCCTGCTGGTCCGGGCGAGCCCGCGCGACTACAAGAAGATCCTGGACGCCTTGAAGCAGCTGGATATCGTGCCGCTTCAGGTGTTGGTCGAGGCGACGATCGTGGAGATCAAGCTGACCGGGGATCTGGAATATGGCGTTCAGTGGGAGCTCTTTGGGACCGCCTCCAAAGGCCAGAGCAACGCAACGCTGGATAACGACAGCACCTCGGGTTTGAACACCAGGATTCCCGGTTTCAACTGGGCGGTCATATCCAGCCCGACCGACGTCAGGGCGACACTGAGCGCATTGGCGTCCGAGAGCCTCGTCAATGTTCTGTCCTCGCCCTCGGTGATGGTGATGGACAATCAGACGGCCAAGATCCAGGTCGGTCAGCAGGTTCCCGTCAAGACCTACGAGCAGCAGAGCACGACGGCGGACTCCAACCTCATCAGCGGCATCGAGTACAAGGACACGGGCGTCATGCTGTCGGTCAAGCCCCGAGTGACGCCGGGCGGCTTGGTCCAGATGGAAATCGAGCAAGAGGTCAGTACGGTGGATGCGACGGCGAGCGACTCGGGCGTCGACTCCCCGACCTTCTCCACACGCAATATCACCAGCTTCGTGGCGGTCCGCTCGAACCAGGCCGTAGTTCTCGGCGGCTTGATTCAGGACACCAGGGCTGACGGCAAAAGCGGTGTCCCAGGACTCTACAACCTTCCCTTCGCCGGCGGACTCTTTGGCCAGCGCTCGAAGGCATCGGCTCGCACGGAACTGGTCGTGATCCTCACGCCCAAGGTCATTTCGAGCGATCAAGACATCGAATCCGTCACCGAGGACTTCCGGAACAAGGTTCGAGGATTGAACTTCAGTCTGTGAGCAAAAGAAAAGCGGCCCTGCACTGCAGGGCCGCTTTTTCGTTCATCCCGCGGTCGCAGGGATCGAGAGAGCGTCTCTTATCGGGGTAAGTCGGTTTGCCCCATGAGCCACTGATCTACGGCTCTCGCGCACTGACGACCTTCGCGGATCGCCCAGACCACCAGGGATTGTCCCCGGCGCATGTCTCCGGCGCAGAAGACGCCCTCCACCGAGGTATGATAGGCGTCGGCCCCTTCCGTGGTCCCCTTCACGTTGCCGCGGGCGTCGAGCTCCAGTCCGGCGCTCGAGCGCAGCTCCTCGATCATGCCCTCGTGCACCGGGTGAACGAAGCCCATGGCGAGCAGAACCAAGTCGGCCTTGAGTGACCCTTCGCTGCCCGGAACCTCCCGCATCTGCCAGCGCCCGCTCGCGTCCTTGTCCCAACTCACCAAGCAATAGTTGAGCGCCGTGACATTGCCGTCGGCGTCTCCGGAAAAGGACTTGGTGGCGAGGTTCCATAGCCGCTCGCAGCCCTCTTCCTGCGAGCTGGACGTGCGCAGCCGGTTGGGCCAATCGGGCCAGGTCAGGCCCTTGTCCTCTTGCGCGGGCGGCTTATCGAGAATCTCGATCTGAGTGACGGACTTGGCACCGTGACGATTCGAGGTTCCGATACAGTCGGATCCGGTATCACCGCCGCCGACGACCACGACGTGCTTGCCTTGAGCGCTAATGAAGTCCTCATCCGCGACAAAGGAGCCTTGCACGCGCTTGCTGTTGCGTGTCAGGAAGTCCATCGCGAAATGCACGCCGTTCAGCGCCCGGCCAGGAAGGTCCAGATCCCGTGGCTTCTCTGATCCCCCGGCCAGAACGACAGCGTCATAGTCCTCACGGAGTCGACTGACCGAAATATCCACGCCGATATGGGAGTTCGTGTGGAACTGGACTCCCTCGGTGCGCATCTGGGCCATCCGGCGGTCGATGAGGGCCTTGCTCAGCTTGAAGTCGGGAATGCCATATCTCAGCAGTCCGCCAATCCTGTCCGCCTTCTCGAAGAGCGCGACTTCATGACCCGCACGCGCCAGCTGCTGCGCGGCCGCCATGCCCGCGGGACCTGAGCCAACGACCGCGATGCGTTTACCCGTGCGTCGCTCCGGGACCTGGGGCTTGATCCAGCCCTCTTCCCAGGCGCGATCGATGATCGCGCACTCGATGGTCTTGATGGCGACCGGTACGTCATCGAGGTTGAGCGTGCAGGACGCCTCACAGGGCGCCGGGCAGATCCGTCCGGTGAATTCCGGGAAGTTGTTGGTCGAGTGCAGGACGTCGATCGCCGCCTTCCAGTCGCCACGGTAAACAAGGTCATTCCAATCCGGAATGATGTTGTTGACAGGGCAACCCTGGTGGCAGTATGGGATTCCGCAATCCATGCAGCGCGCACCCTGCTCGCGCACTTCGCCGTCCGTGAGCGGTATCACGAACTCCTCGTAGTGAACCACGCGGTCGCCAGCCGGCTCATAGCGCCGGTCGCGACGGCCGTATTCCATGAATCCGGTCGGCTTACCCATGTTCGACGATCCCCTTCAACGGCTTGTTCGGCTGTGGTGGCCGGCTCTGATTAGCCTGCATCTCCTCCAGTGCCCGCCGGTAGTCGACCGGCATGACCTTGACGAACGTGCTGAGCGCCTTGGGCCAATCGTCCAGGAGGCGCCGCGCCACCGCGGAGTTGGTGTAGTGCAGATGTTTCTCGATCAGCTGCCTGAGTCGCAAGGCGTCATGCCGGGTCATGTCATGGCTGATCTCCACACGCCCGTGCGTTTCCAGATCTCCGCCCTGATGATCGAGTGCCTCGAGGGCGGCATCTTCCTCGGCGATGGGCTCGAGTTCGACCATGGCCAGATTGCAGCGATCGTTGAATCCGCCATCCTCGTCCAGGACGTAGGCCACGCCGCCGGACATGCCGGCAGCGAAGTTCCGTCCAGTCGGGCCGAGCACCACGGCGACGCCGCCGGTCATGTATTCGCAGCCATGATCGCCGACGCCTTCGACAACGGCCGCCGCGCCTGAGTTGCGGACGCAGAAGCGCTCGCCCGCGACACCGCGGAAGAAGCACTCTCCCGTGATGGCGCCGTACAGCACCGTGTTACCGACGATGATGTTGTGTTCGGCTTGGCCGATCGCGGATTCCGCCGGCGGATAGATGATCAGACGTCCACCCGACAATCCCTTGCCCACATAGTCGTTCCCTTCGCCCTCAAGCTCCAGGGTCACGCCATGAGCCGCCCAGGCGCCGAAGGATTGCCCGGCCGTGCCCTTGGCCTTGATGTGGATGCAGTCGTCTGGCAGCCCGGCATGACCGTAGCGCTCGGCAATGCGGCCGGACAAGAGCGTCCCGAAGGTGCGATTGAAGTTCCTGATGGGCGTCTCGATGCGCACCGCTTCACGCCGTTCGAGGGCGGGCTCGGCCTGCCGGATCAGCTCGTGATCCAGCGCCTTCTCGATGCCGTGGTCCTGCTTTTCGCAGTTGAAGCGGGCGACCTCGGGTCCGACGTCCGGCTTGGCCAAGAGCCGCGTGAAGTCCAAACCCTGAGCCTTCCAATGCGCGATGGCGCGGCGCATCTCAAGGCGGTCCGACTGTCCGATCATCTCTTGGATGGTTCGGAACCCGAGTCGCGCCATGAGTCGCCGGACTTCCTCGGCGACGAAGAAGAAGTAGTTGATGACATGCTCGGGTTTGCCGGTGAAGCGCTTGCGCAGCTCGGGATCCTGGGTGGCGACCCCGACCGGACAGGTGTTGAGGTGGCACTTGCGCATCATGATGCAGCCCTCGACGATCAAGGGTGCCGTTGCGAACCCGAACTCGTCGGCGCCGAGCAGCGCGCCGATGACGACGTCCCGCCCGGTGCGCATGCCGCCGTCGACCTGCACGGCGATGCGGCCGCGCAGACGGTTCAGGACCAGCGTCTGATGCGTCTCGGCCAGCCCGATCTCCCAGGGGGAGCCGGCGTGCTTGATGGAGGTCAGCGGGCTGGCGCCCGTGCCGCCGTCATACCCTGAGATGGTGACGTGATCGGCGTGGGCCTTGGAGACACCGGCGGCGACCGTGCCGACACCCACCTCGGAGACCAGCTTGACCGAGATCCGCGCCTTGGGATTGGCGTTCTTCAGATCATGGATGAGCTGTGCCAGGTCCTCGATCGAATAGATATCGTGATGCGGCGGCGGCGAGATGAGACCGACGCCGGGGGTGGAGTGACGCACCCGCGCGATCTGGGCATTGACCTTGTGCCCCGGCAACTGTCCGCCCTCGCCGGGCTTGGCGCCCTGGGCGATCTTGATCTGGATGTCGTCGGCGTTGACCAGATACTCGGTGGTCACGCCGAAACGCCCGGAGGCGACCTGCTTGATGGCCGAACGCTCCGGATTCCTGGAGCCGTCGGCCAGCGGCAGGAACCGCTCCGGCTCTTCGCCGCCTTCGCCCGTGTTGGACTTGCCGCCGATGGCGTTCATCGCCTTCGCCAGGGTCGAATGCGCCTCGTAGCTGATGGAGCCGAAGGACATGGCGCCGGTCGCGAAGCGTTTCACGATCTCCTTGGCGGGCTCCACTTCCTCGAGTGGAATCGGCTCCTCGGCAAACTTCAGCTCCATGAGTCCGCGCAGGGTGAGCAAATGCTCATTCTGCTCGTTGACCAATCGGGAGTACTGCTCGTAGGTCTCCCAATTGTTCGCACGGGTGGCATGCTGCAGCTTGGAGATGGTTTCCGGCGTCCAAACGTGGTCTTCGCCGCGCAGCCGGAAGGCATAATCCCCGCCGGCATCCAGGTGCTTGCGCAGCACGAGATCGTTGCCATAGCCCTGGGTGTGCCAGCGAACCGCCTCCTCCGAGATCTCGGTGAGCCCGACGCCCTCGACCTTGCTCTGCGTGCCAGTGAAGTACTGGCGCACGAAGTCATTGTTCAGTCCGATGGCATCGAAGATCTGCGCGCCGCAATAGGACTGGAAGGTGGAGATGCCCATCTTGGACATCACCTTCTTCAGACCCTTGCCAACCGCCTTGATGTAGCGGTCTTGCGCCTCCTCAAAGCTCAGCGCCTCGGGGAGTTTGGGCAGGATCGACTCGATGGTGTCGAAGGCGAGGTAGGGATTGATCGCCTCCGCGCCATAACCGGCGAGTGTCGCGAAGTGGTGCACCTCGAGTGCCGCACCTGTCTCGACGACGAGGCCCGAGCTGGTGCGCAGGCCACGGCGGATCAAATGGTGGTGCACCGCGGAGGTCGCCAGCAGCGCCGGGATAGGTATGTAGTCCCGATTGGTGTTGCGGTCGGAGAGGATCAGGATGTTGTAGCCGGCCAGCACCGCGTCCTCGGCCTCTTTGCAGAGCCGATCGAGCGCATCGGACATTCCGCCGGCGCCTTGGCTCGACGGGTAGACCATGTGCAGGTTCTTGGTCCGGAAGGCGCCGCCAGAGCTATCCTCGATGTGGCGGACGCGCTCCAGATCCTGGTTGGTCAGGACAGGCTGGTTGACCTCGAGCCGCCAATGCTTGCCGGCCTCGTTGAGTCCCAGCAGATTCGGCCGCGGCCCGATGAGCGAAACCAGCGACATCACCAGTTCCTCCCGGATCGGATCGATCGGGGGGTTGGTGACCTGGGCGAAATTCTGCTTGAAATAGGTCGAGAGGTGCTTGGCCCGGTTGGACAACACGGAGGGTGGGTTGTCCGCGCCCATGGACCCGATCGCCTCCTGTCCGGTGACGACCATGGGGGTGAGCAGGAATTTGAGGTCTTCCTGGGTGTAGCCGAAGGCCTGCTGGGCGTCCAGCAAGGTGTCTTCGTCCGGCGCCATGGGGGCAACGTTGGTCGGTAGCTCGTCGAGATGGATCTGCGTCTTGGCGAGCCACTCCCGGTAGGGTTGGGCCGTCGCCAACTCGGCCTTGATCTCGGCATCGTCGATGATGCGGCCCTGCTCCAGGTCGATGAGGAACATCTTGCCCGGCTGCAGGCGCCATTTCTTGATGATGCGCTCTTCGGCGATGTCCAGCACACCCATCTCGGAGGCCATGATCACCATGTCATCGTTGGTGACCAGATAACGGGCCGGCCTGAGACCATTGCGATCGAGGGTCGCACCGATCTGGCGTCCATCCGTGAAGGCCACCGCTGCCGGTCCATCCCAAGGCTCCATCAGCGCCGCATGGTATTCATAGAAGGCGCGGCGGTCGGAATCCATCTGCTTGTTTCCGGACCAGGCCTCCGGGATCAAGAGCATCATGGCATGGGCCAGCGAGTAGCCGCCCATGACGAGGAGTTCGAGCGCGTTGTCGAAACAGGCCGAGTCTGACTGACCCTCGGGGATGAGGGGCCAGATGCTGTCGAGCTCTTCGCCGAGGATCTCGGAACGCATGGTGTGGCGGCGTGCCGCCATCCAGTTGACGTTGCCCCTCAGGGTGTTGATCTCGCCATTGTGGCAGATCATGCGGAAGGGCTGAGCCAGATCCCAGGTCGGGAAGGTATTGGTCGAGAAGCGCTGATGCACCAGGGCGAGCGCGGATTCGAAGGCTTCGTTGCGCAGATCTAGGTAATACTTGCCGACCTGGGTGGCCAACAGCATCCCCTTGTAGTTCACCGTGCGTGACGACATCGACGACACGTAGTAAGCCGTCTTGTCGTACCCGGCGCTGCGGATCTCGTTGTCCATCCGCTTGCGAATGACGAAGAGGCGGCGCTCGAAGGCATCCTGGTCCGGGCAGTTGTCGCCGCAGCCGACGAAGACCTGGCGCACGACAGGCTCGGTGGGGAGCACGCTCTCGCCGAGATCGCTGTTGTCCACTGGCACATCTCGCCAGCCAAGCACCGTCTGGCCGCCTTCCCGCAGTCGCCGGATGACGGTGTCCTGCATCTGCTGCCGAGCCTGTTCGTCGCGCGGCAGGAAGACCATGCCCACGCCATAGGTGCCGAGTGGCGGAAGTTCGAAGTCGACGACCGCGCGGAAGAAGGCATCCGGGATCTGCACGAGAATGCCCGCACCGTCTCCCGCCTTGGGGTCGGCGCCCACGGCGCCCCGGTGAGTCAGACGCTCCAGGATTTCCAACCCCTGCTGGACGATCGCGTGGCTCTTCTCGTTCTTGATGTGACAGACGAAGCCGACACCACAGGCGTCGCGCTCGTTCTCTGGGTCATAGAGACCCTGTGCGGGCGGTAGGGCACGAAGGCTCATCGCTGACCTCGTTGATACCTAGGGTAAATGATTCCGACTGGTCTGCCATTCAGACGAGGCACAGGCCTCGCGTCCGCCGGAGTCGACCTCCATCATGGCGGGTGGCAGCCCAATCCTGTGATCCTAGATCCGGATGTGTGTTGGCCGACGAGTGTTCCGGCGGAGCCGAAGTCTCTTGATCCAGGGCGACCAGACTTCAGCGATCAAGCTCGGATGGCTTGCCCGCCAGAACCTTGTCACTGGCACCATGGCAAACCCCGACAGCCCGACCGAAATGAAATCGAGAACCGACAATCATAGCGCCGTTGCAGGGGTCGTGCCACCATGTCTAGCATGAGAATGAATGATTTACGGCAAGGAGAGGCAAGAAAGCTGGAGGGCTGCGCACCCTTCTGGTGCGCGCTGCTCCATTCGCTTGCAGAGAGGATGACCCTCAGGGATGGGGGGCGCACAGAGTGGCGTTGATCAAATCGGGGTCGATCTCGCTGGTCACGACCGCGTCCCCAAGCCCCTTGAGGAGAACCAGGCGCAGCTGACCGCCGATCACCTTCTTGTCGACGGCCATCAGATCGAGCATCCGCTCGGCGGACACGTTTTCCGGCCGCTCGATGGGTAGCCCGGCGCAAGCGACGAGATGGCGCGCACGCTCCAACTCCGTGTCGGTGATCCATCCAAGGCGGTGCGAGAGATCCGCAGCGAGGCACATGCCAGCGCCAACGGCCTCCCCATGGAGCCAGGTCCCATACCCCGCGCCGGTTTCGATGGCATGGCCGAAGGTGTGACCCAGGTTGAGCAAGGCGCGATGTCCGGCTTCGAACTCGTCCTCGGCCACGATCTGGGCCTTGATCTCGCACGAGCGCGAGATCGCGTAGGCCAGTGCCTCCGGGTCGCGCGAGAGCAGCTCGGTCATGTGCGACTCCAGCCAGTCCAAGAAGGCCGGATCCCGGATGAAACCGTACTTCAGCACCTCGGCCAGTCCGGCCGACAGCTCGCGCTGAGGCAGCGTTTCCAGGGTCTGCGTATCCGCGATCACGGCACGCGGCTGATGGAAGGCGCCGATCATGTTCTTGCCGGCGGGATGATTGATCCCGGTCTTTCCGCCGACCGAGGAGTCGACCTGCGCGAGCAGCGTCGTCGGCACCTGAATGAAGGCAACGCCGCGCTGATAACAGGCCGCGGCAAACCCCGCCATATCCCCGACGACGCCGCCGCCTAGCGCGATCAGCGTGCAGTCACGCGCGAACCGCTCTTGGAGCAGGGCGTCGAAGATCCGACTCCAGACATCGAGGGTCTTGAAGACCTCGCCGTCCGGAAGCACCACATCTCGGATCTGATAATCGCCCAGCGCGCCGCTCAAGCGCTCGAAGTACAGAGGGGCCACGGTCTCGTTGGTGACGATCATCACCTGGCTGCCGCGGATGTGCGGCCGGTAGAGATCGGGATCCCCGAGGAGGCCCGAGCCGATATGAATCGGATAGTCCCGAGGGCCAAGATCGACGGTCAGTGTCTTTGTCATATCCGGGCTACGTCTAGATCTCTTCGGACTCGAGACGGCGACAGATCTCCTTGACCACCGAACTCGTCCCACGTTTTTCGGTGGACACCACCATGTCGGCCACCTGCCGATAGAGCGGTTCGCGCTCTGCCATCAAGTCACGCAGCCGCGCCAGGGGGTCCTCGGTTTCCAACAGAGGCCGGTTGCGATCTCGGGCCGTGCGCGCGTGCTGCTGCTCCGGGCTGCAATGCAGATAGATGACGACACCGCGTGCCGACAAATCCTGCCGGTTCTCGGGACTCAGAACGGCACCGCCGCCTGTCGCGAGAACAATGCGCTCTTCGCTCACCAATTCCTCGATGACTTGCCGCTCGCGGGCTCGAAAGCCCGATTCGCCCTCGAATTCGAAGATCGTCGGGATATCCACGCCCGTGCGGCGCTGGATCTCTTGATCGCTATCCTTGAAGGTGTAGGAGAGTGCCTCCGAGAGCTGTCGCCCCACGGTGCTCTTGCCGGCGCCCATCGGCCCGACGATAAAAATGTTCTGTGCGCGGATCATGCGGGAAGGTATGCCAGATTTTCTAACTGCGGGCAAGGGCGAAGGGGTTAGTCGGGCTGTCTCATGAAGCACAGTCGGCGCTACGCAAGCGCCGGAGCGCGGCCAGCGGAAACCCCGAAACGACGGCGGGAAGCCCATCGCGGCCTTGACGTCGAGTGCTGCGGCGCGAGGGCCGCAGGCTAGGATCGCTCAAGACACCGACGCGGCTTCCCGCTGCTCTGCTAGCGCCGACGGACGTCCTAGCGTCTGTCGGAGCCCTCGATCGATTTCAACGCATGTTCAACGTTGGACGATGTCACTGCTCAGGATCTTCGGTGTGACAAAGATCAAGAGCTCGGAGTTTTTGTCTTGGCGCGCCTCTTGTTTGAAGAGACGCCCGAGCACCGGCACGTCGCCGAGCCAGGGCACCTGCTCCTTGGCGAATGTTTTCTCGCGCTCGAAGACGCCGCCCAGCACCACGGTTTCACCATTGTCCACGAGGACGTTGGTCGTGACCGAGCGGGTATTGACCGGTGGCACGCCAAGCACGACGTTGGTGTAGTCGGGTGCGTCTTTGTGCACCTCGAGGTCCATGATGATCCGGTCGTCCGGCGTGATCTGCGGCGTCACGTCCAGCTGGAGGACCGCCTCCTTGAAGGCGACCGAGGTGTTGCCCTGGCCCGTCTGCTCCTGGTAAGGGATCTCCTGACCAACCTTGATGGTGGCCTGGTGCTTGTCGGACGTGATGACGCGTGGACTGGAGACAATCTCCCCACGCCCCTCACGCTGCATGGCCGACAGCTCGAGCTGAATCAGATAGGAACCGACCTTGCCGATGAGGAAGTCGAGCGACCCGCTCGGATTGTAAATGGTGTTGGCCGGAAGATTGGTGATGAGGGTTGCGTTGCCGTCGTCATCCGTGAGCGTCGAGTTGTAGCGAGTTCCGGTTTCCGTATTGAGGCCGAAGGGTCCCGAGTCGTAGCCGGACAACGCTAGATTGCCATCCTGGCCACCAGCGATCAGCACCTCGTTGTTATTGAAGGAGCCCATTGAGCCCGAAACGCCGAAACGAACGCCGAGATCGCGGGCGAATTCGTTGTTGGCGATAACGACGCGCGACTCGATCATGACCTGACGCACGGCGACGTCGAGCAAGTTGACGACCCGACGGACCTCTTCGAGCTGCGCCAGGGTATCCTGAACGATCAGGGTGTTCGTCCGCTCGTCGAACGTCACTGAGCCGCGCGGCGACAAGATGCCGCGGTCCGATACACCCATCGAGGAGGCCGCGTTCGCAAGGGCGGCCACACCCACCGCATTGCGCGCTGAGGCAGTGCCGGTCGAGCGGGCACCAGCGTTCATCCCGCCGGCAACGGTGGCGCCCCCGACGCCCTTCAGAACCGCCGCAAGCTCGGACGCCTTGGCATACCTGACCTGGATGAATTCGGTCCGCAGCGGTGCGAGCTCCTCGATCTTCTGGTTGGACTCCATCTCGAGCTGCTCTTGCGCCGCTAACTCTTGCGTTGGCGCCACCATGATCACATTGCCGTTCTGGCGCATCGAGAGACCCTTGGTCTTCAGGATGATGTCGAGGGCCTGATCCCAGGGGACGTTCTTCAGACGCAGCGTGATGTTGCCCTGCACGCTGTCGCTCGCGACCAGGTTGAGATCGGTGAAATCGGCGAGCACCTGCAGGACGGCGCGCACCTCGATGTCCTGAAAGTTCAGGGAAAGACGATCCCCCTCGTACACGACCTTCTTTCGAGCCAGGTCTTCCTTCTCGGCGGGTGTCAGCGGCCTGAAATCGAGCGTGAAGATCTCATCGGTCTGATAGGCCATGTAGTCGAAATCGCCTTCCGTCTGCACTTCGATCTCGACGTTGTTTCCATTCGGGCGCGACTCGACGGCGGTGACCGGCGTCGCGAAGTCGACCACGTCCAGACGGCGGAAGAGCCGCTGAGGCAGCGAGGTCTCATAGAGATCGACATAGACGCGCGTACCCTGCTCGCGCACGGCCACGCGGCTGTCGGCGTTGGGCAAACGAATCATGATACGCCCTTCGCCGCTGCTGCCGCGGCGGAAATCGATATCGCGCACAGCCGGACCCGTCGCGGCAGCGCGGCGCTCACGCGTCGGATAGCTCCAGTTGGGGGGCGGTGTCTGTGCGGCTCCTGCGTCGGTCTGCGCGACCGCGGCAGGCGGCGCCGCGGCCGCTGTAGGCGGCGGGGGCATCGCGGAGGCCACCTTGCCTTGTGTATCCACCCGGATGGTCACGGTGTTCCCTGACGAACTCACTTCGTAAGGCACGGGATCTGTCAGATTCAAGACGACTCGCGTTCGATCGCTTGCCTCGACGGCGACCAGGCTGTGGACCGCGCCGACCCCAATGGGCACGGCCTTGCTGTCCAGCTTGTTGGTGACACCTGGAAGGTCCAAGGCGATCCGGGCGGGCGACTCGGTCGCAAAGGCCTCCGGCGTGGGGATCGGGCCGCTCAAATCGAGCTGGATCTCGACCTTGCTCCCAGGCAGCGCGGCGAACTGAACCTTCTGCAAGTCGGTTGCAAGGGCTGGGAAGGCCAGCGCCAAGAATAAGGCCGAGAGCGCGATGCGGCTGGCTCTCGGGCGTCGGTCGTCCAGCCTCGTGTGCGGCCTGGCCACCCGGGCACTGTTGAATGGGCTGTTCATCGCGGTCTTCCCTCCTCGGATCATTGAGTCAGCGCGAGCGTGGCCGCGCGTTCACGCCATTGGCCAGGCGCATCTGAGACGATTTCGGTCAACTGGATCGCGTCGTTCCCGATGCTGATGATCTGGCCATTGTTCTGGCCGAGATAATTGCCGACTCTAACGCGATGAAGGATGCCTTCCTTGGTGCGGATCAGACCCCAACGCTCATTGCCGAGATCCAGGGTGCCGACCATGCGAAGTGAATCCAGCGGGGAACTCTCGAGCTCCTCCTTCCGACGATTCGGATCCGGTGCAAGACCGCCAGCCTCGGCGATTTCTTCCTCGGGCTCCGACTGTGCATCTGGCACGAAGGGGTCACGCCGGTCGCCCGGTTCGTAGACGAAGGTATCGACGGGCTTGATCTCGGGAAGCGGCTCGATCGGACCCGGCGGGCGCGCCAGGACGGACTGAACATAGGCCTGGAGCTCGCCCATCTTGTCCCCCCCGCAACCGACGAGCAAGAATGGGACGCAGAGCCAGAGGGTATTCAGGTGCTGACGGCGAATCATTGGGCCGTCTCCTCATCCAGATAGCGATAGGTCTTGACGGTCGCCTGCAACGTCAGGTTGCTGCCGGGCTCGTTCTGCTGGGCACCACGGCCGGCCGCGTCCTCGATCTCCACGTCGTGAATGGTCACGATCCGCGGGAGCGCGGCCAATCCGCTGATGAAGCGTCCGAAGTCGTGATAATTGCCGTTCACGCGCACGCGGATCGGGAGTTCCGAGTAGAAGTCCTTCGTGACCTCGCTCTCAGGCTGGAAGAGTTCGAATTCGAGCCCGTTCGCGAGACCGGTTTGCGAGACGTCCACCAACAGCGAGGCGACCTCGGTCTTGTTCGGCAGTTGGCGCAGCATGGCGCCGAAGGACTCCTTCATCTCCGCAAGCTGGTTGCGGTAAGCCTCGAGATTCGCCGCCTTCTTCTGCTTGGCTTCGAAGGTACCGCGCAGATCTCGCTCGGTCGACTGCGCCTGTGTGAGCCGCACGAGCTGATCCTTGGTATCGAAGTAGTAAGCCGCACCGCCGAGCGCGATGCAGGCCAAAGCAATGGCGACGGCTTTGACCGGGAGCGGCCATTCGCCGAAGCTATTCAGATCGAGTTGGTTGAGCTCATTCAGATCCATGACCGCATCCCATTCGGTTTGCCTCGGATTGCTTGGTGCTACGACCGAAGCCGAGCTTAGGTTTGGTCGCCGGCTTCCGTCTCCGCGGTCGGGCTGACCTGGTCGAACGAAAGACGGAAATGACTCAGACCCGTGCCTGTCTTGTCCTTGTTCTCGATCAGCATCAGGCGTGGCTTCCCGATCGACTGCGAGCCTTCGACCTGGCTCATGAAGGCGGAGACACGCGCGTTGGATTGCGCCCGGCCCTCGATGACCACGGAGCGGCCAGTCTGCTGGACCTTCGTCAAATAGACGCCTGCCGGCAGGGCTGTGACCAGCTCGTCGAACAAGCGAACGATCTCCGGCCGGCTCGTCTGGAGTTTCTGGATGATGTCCATGCGAGCCAGGAGATCGGCCTTCGTCTTCTCGAGCTCATCAATCTCTTTGATCTTGCGATCGAGAGCGGCGATCTGGGTCTGGAGGTAGGTATTCTTCGCCTGCTGGCCGCTGATCCTGTCCTCGTTGTAGACATGGACGAGCACCGCGCCGGCGAAGGTAATGGCGAGCGCGATTCCAAGCGCCGTCAGGAAGTCCTTCTGACGTTGTTGGCGCGCTTCTTCACGCCACGGGAGTAGATTGATGCGCGCCATCTAATCGAACCCTCTCAGCGCGAGGCCGACCGCCACCATCATTCCGGGCGCTTCTCGCATGAGTTGTTGGGATTTGATGTCGGGTGAGAGCGACATCTGACTGAAGGGATTGGCGACCATGGTCGGGACCTTCAGTCGATCCTCCACCAGGGCATCAATCCGGGGAATGCTGGCCGGACCGCCGGCGAGCAGGATCTGGTCGACCTTGTTGAAGGTCGTTCCCGAGTAGAAGAACTGGAGCGCGCGGCCGATCTGCTGAGCCAGGGCCTCCTTGAAAGGCCCCAAGACGTCGATCTCGTAGGTCTCGGCGACATCGCCATCCATGATCTGCTGCGTCGCTTGTTCGCGGGTGAGGCCGTAGCGCCGCTGAACCTCCTCGCGCAGTTGCTGACCGCCGAAATTCTGCTCGCGCGTATAGATGATCTGGCCGTCGTTCAGGACGTGGAGCGTCGTGGTTGCGGAGCCCACATCCACGATCGCAAGGGTCTTGGAAGCGCCCGCGTCCTTGCGCATGCGTTGGATCAGCGAGCAGGCATTCTCCATCGCGTAGGCCTCGACATCGACGATGGTCGGGATCAGGCCCGCAAGCTCGAGCACACTGACGCGATCGTCCACATTCTCCCGACGCGATGCCGCCAGCAGGACGTCCAGGACCTCGGGGCTGTTCTTCGATGGACCGATGACGTCGAAGTCGAGATTGACCTCTTCGAGCGGGTAGGGGATGTATTGATCGGCCTCGAGCTGGATTTGGGTCTCCATTTCGGCGTCACTCAGCGTCGCCGGCAGGGTAATCACCTTGGTGATGACGGCCGAGCCAGCCACCGCAATCGCGGCCTTCTTGGTCTTGGTGCCCGCCTTGGTCACGGCCTTGCGGATGCACTGTCCGACCGCTTCGGGCTCGACGATCTTCTTCTCGGCGACGGCATTACCAGGAAGCGGCTCGATCGCATAGTGCTCGACCCGATAGTGTCCCGCCTTGGAGCCAGAGGTTTGCGAAAGCTCGATCAACTTGATGGCCGTCGAGCTGATGTCTATCCCCAAGAGGGGACTGTTCTTGCGACTGAGGCCAAACATATTTATCTCGCTGATTCGTATCCGTCGAGGAGTGTATGAGCTTGAATTCCGTGCTGTCGTGAAAAGATAACAGACTTGACGTGTGGAATGAGCCCCTTCATGCGACTCCCTCCATACCACTCGTCAGACAGCATAAGCCCGACGAGTCGGTCGCGTGGACAGCTCGGATGGAGCCTGCCGAGTCAGGCCGAAGGGCCGCGGCGGCTGAGGATACGCGAAACAGATGCTTCTTGAACTTGTCCTGGTGCTCGTTTTCTTCACGGCGAGGCACATGTTCTCTCCCTGTTATCCCTCAATACCGAGACAGCAACTGGCGTAACTGCCACAAATAGCTGCGCGCCATTATAGCCACATCCTCCTGCTGAGATGCTAGCGCGGCGTCATTTTTCGTGGAAGATATTGACCTAAGTCTGCGCGCGCAAAGGTCCATCGGCGCTTACTCGATTGCTGCGGCGCAGGGTCGCCGTCACCTTCGTCAAGACGCAACTGTTGCCCCGATGCAACAAGGCTCCGCCTGTTTCGACTGGCGGTGGATTGTCTGGCCAGATGAGCTTGGCTCCGCGTGGATGAATCGCGCGGGTCTGGCGTCTCGCCTGACCGGTGATTCAATGCGACGATGCGCGGTGATCGGAAACGAATCTGCGAATCCGGCAGCCGCGCACCCTGCTCGCACATGCAGAAGAGGAGCTATTCGATGGCTGGACGAGACCGTTCAAACGCACTCAAAGAGCGCCTGGCTTACGAAGCCGCGCGCATCATGGTCGAGCAGGGGTTGTCCGATTTCGATCGGGCCCGGCGCAAAGCCGCCGAGCGAGCCGGAATCCAGGATCGCCGACACTGGCCAACAAACGAGGCGGTCCGTGATGCCGTTCTGATCCAGCAGCGGCTGTTTCTTGGATCCGCGCACGCCCGCGAGCGTCACAGCCTGCGTCAGCAGGCCCTACAGGCGATGCAGACCTTCGCGGCGTTCTCGCCATGGCTGGTCGGGTCGGTGCTCACCGGCATGGGCGATCGTCAGACCGGCGTCGAATTGTTTCTCTTCGCCGATCGGCCGGAAGACGTCCTCTTCGCCCTCGTGGAGCAGCGGATTCCTTGGCGGGAAGCCGAGCGTAGCCTGCGTTATCCGGGAGGACAGCGCAGTGCTCACCCGGTTTTTCGTTTCATGGCCGGTGAGATCCCCTTCGAGCTGATCGTGCTGCCACGTCAGTGCCGCCGACATCCGCCGCTGGATCCGATCACGGATCGACCCCAGCGCGGCGCGGATGTCGACGAGGTCGAGCAGCTGCTCGCCGAGGAGGATGCCGGCTATCGCTTCGAGATGGGCAGGTAGTCGCGCTGGGTGGGTCCGCAATAGATTTGGCGGGGTCGGCCGATCCGGTTGCTGGAGTCCGACATCATTTCCATCCAGTGCGAGACCCAGCCCACGGTTCGGGCGACCGCGAACATTACCGTGAACATGTTGCGGGGAATGCCGAGCGCCTGGTAGATGATGCCTGAGTAGAAGTCGACGTTCGGGTAGAGCTGGCGCTCGACGAAGTATTCGTCGTTGAGCGCGATCTCCTCCAGCTTCATGGCGAGCTCGAAGAGCGGGTTATTGGCATCCGCCAGTTCATCGAGAACCTGATGGCAGACCTCGCGGATGATCTTGGCGCGCGGGTCGTAGTTCTTGTAGACCCTGTGTCCGAAGCCCATGAGTCGGAAGGGATCGTCCTTGTCCTTCGCCTTTTCGATGAAGCGCTGCACGTTCTTGACATCACCGATCTCGAGCAGCATGTCGAGCACCGCCTCGTTGGCGCCCCCGTGAGCCGGACCCCAGAGCGAGGCGATTCCCGCCGCGATACAGGCGAAGGGATTGGCCCCGGAGCTACCCGCGAGCCGAACGGTCGATGTGCTGGCATTCTGCTCGTGGTCGGCATGGAGAATGAAGAGCAGATTCATCGCCTTCTCGGCGATCAGGCCAGGCTTGTAGTGCTCGCATGGCGTCGCGAACATCATGTGGAGGAAGTTCGCGCAATAGCGCAGGTCGTTACGCGGGTACATGATCGGCTCGCCGACGCTGTGCTTATAGGCGGCGGCCGCGATGGTGGGCAGTTTCGCGATGAGTCTGTGTGCCGAGATCTCGCGATGGCGCGGATCATTGACGCTCAGCGAATCGTGGTAGAAAGCGGACAGGGAGCCCACCACGCCCACGAGCATCGACATGGGGTGTGCGTCGTAGTGAAACCCGTCGAGAAAATCCTTGAGGTTCTCATTGAGCATGGTGTGGCGGGTGATGATCTTCTCAAAACCCAGCAGCGCCTTCTCGTCAGGGAGATCGCCGTAGAGCAAGAGGTAGGCGACCTCCAAGAAGCTCGCCTTGGTCGCGAGCTGCTCGATGGGGTAGCCGCGGTAGAGCAAGACGCCTTCCTCGCCGTCGATGAAGGTAATGGCGCTGTTGCAGCTGGCGGTCGACATGAAGCCAGGGTCGTAGGTGAAGAACCCGGCTTCCTTGTAGAGCGAGGAGATATCCACCGCAGCTGGTCCCAGGATCCCCTGTTTCAGCGGGAATTCATGCCGCTCTCCAGTGGCATTGTTGATCACGGTGATGGTTTCGTTCGACATTAGCTCGCTCCTGGCCAAGGCTGTTCCTGGTGCTCGATCACCATTGAGGAACAGCGCGTGTGGTTTTCGAGTCAGTGGGCGCCAAAAGCCGCCTCAGTGGATGTCTCGCACTCGCTCGATTTCAGCCCGCACGGCTGAGGCGGACTTGTCGAAATCCGCGCGCTCGCGGTCATTGAGGTTCAGCTCGACGACCGACTCCACGCCTTTCTCGCCGAGGATGCAGGGCACGCCCATGGCGATATCCGCTTCGCCATACTCGCCTTCGAGCAGGGCGACACAGGGCAGCACACGCCGCCTGTTGTTGACGATGGCGTCGACCATGGCCGCCACCGCCGCACCAGGGGCGTCATAGGCGCTCGAACTCTTGCGCAACGCAAGGATCTCCGCGCCACCCTTGCGCGTGCGCTCGTTGATGGCCTCGATGCGCTCATCCGAGAGGAAATATGAAATGGGTATGCCGTTGATAGTGCAAAAGCGCGAGACGGGAACCATGGTGTCGCCGTGCCCGCCAAGCACCATGGTGGTGATGTCCAGGGCGGAGAACCCGGTCTCCTGCGCGATGAAGCTGGCCATGCGGGAGGCGTCCAGCACCCCGGCCTGACCGAAGACCCGACTGCGATCCCAGCCGGTCCGTTGGGCGACCCGGTAGGTCAGGGCATCCACGGGGTTGGAGACCAGCAGCATCATGGCATTGGGTGCGTGCGCCATGACATGGTCCGTGACCTCGTCAATGATGCGGGTATTGGTCTCCAAGACGTCGGCCCGCGACATCCCCGGCTTGCGCGGAATGCCCGCAGTGACGATGACGAGCTCGGAATCCTTGAGGATGCGGGGGTCGTTGCTGCCTTGGATGACGCAATCGAACTCGAAGAAAGGCGCTGTCTGCAGGATGTCCAGCGCGATCCCTTCCGGCACGTCCTCGCGAACATCGAAGAGTGCGATCTCTCGGCAGAACTCCTCTTCCGCCAGGATCTGCGCCGTTGTTTCACCGACGCGGCCAGCGCCCACGATACTGATCTTTTTCACGTCTCTGCTCCTCCGGTCGATTGGATGGTTATCCGTCGGATGCTCGGGATTACAGAGATTCGCCAACGTCGGCCGTTGTCGACCCGAGCCTTCAGCCAATCATACTGGTCATGACACCGCTTGCGGAATGCGCGCGACGCCACTCTTGATGGCGGCGAGGGAGACCGCTTGCGGCACCCGCTCGCGCAGCCGCGGATCGAAGGGCTTCGGAATGATGTAGTCCGGACCGAAGTGCAGCGCGTCCAGACCATAGGCCGCGAGGACTTCGCCGGGAACAGGCTCGTGAGCCAAGGCGCGGAGCGCCTCGACCGCCGCGATCTGCATGTCCTCGTTGATGCGCGATGCGCGCACGTCCAGGGCACCGCGGAAGATGAAGGGAAAGCCGAGGACATTGTTGATCTGATTCGGATAGTCCGATCGGCCGGTGGCCATGATCAGATCCTGGCGCACCCGCATCGCCACCGACGGGCGGATCTCGGGAACTGGATTCGAGAGGGCGAACACCACGGGCCGCGGCGCCATGGAGGCGAGCATCTTCTCCGAGACGAGATCCGGTCCCGAGACGCCGATGAAGACGTCGGCCCCTTCCATGGCATCCGCGAGCGTGCGTTTCTCCGTATCGGCGGCGACCCCGAACTTATAGGGGTTCAGATCCTTGCGGCCCAGGTGGATGATCCCCTGGCGGTCGACGCAGAAGATATTGTTGCGATGGGCGCCCAGCGTCATGAGCAGGCGGATCCCGGCGATGCCGGCGGCACCCGCGCCCAAGACGACGATGCGCGCCTCTTCCAGCGTCTTGCCCTGTAGCTCGAGCGCGTTCAGCAGCCCGGCCGCGATGATGATCGCGGTGCCATGCTGATCGTCATGAAAGACGGGGATGTCCAGCTGCTCGATGAGCGCCTGCTCGATCTCGAAGCAATGCGGCGCGGCGATGTCTTCCAGGTTGATCCCCCCGAAGGTCGGGGCGATGCGCGTCACCGTCTCGATGAACGCTTGCGGATGCTCGGCCTGGACCTCGATATCGAAACAGTCGATATCCGCGAACCGCTTGAAGAGCACCGCCTTGCCTTCCATGACCGGCTTGCCGGCCAGGCCGCCGACGTTTCCGAGGCCGAGCACAGCGCTCCCGTCAGTGATCACCGCAACCAGATTGCCCTTATTGGTGTAGTCGTAAGCCCGTTGCGGATCGGCATGGATCCGCCGCACCGGCTCCGCCACTCCGGGCGTATAGGCGAGCGAGAGATCATGTTGCGTATCGGCCGGCTTGGTCAGCGCGATGCCGATCTTGCCCGGCTTCGGATGCGCGTGGAAATCCAGCGCCTCGCGGTTCAAGTCTGCGTCGGGATGGGCGAAGCTCTCGGGGTCGGTCACGGTGCGCTCTCCAATGGAATCTTCGGCCGTCTGTCGACCGATCGACAAAGCCCCAGTCGGCGGCAGTCTCCACGAGAAGGTCCATGAAGGCGCACGATGAGGTCGTGCATCGGCAGGCGGTGACGGCGGCATCATCTCCCCGCCGTGGCGGCGAGTCAAATGACGCGGGTGCGGATAATAGAAGCGACCAATCGTCTCTTGGTCAGAATGGCAAGGCGATCGAGAGCGCGAGGTCTGTCGGCGCGCGAGGCACAGTTGACTCGCACGACCCGCGCCCGATCTAGGTCTCTCAGCGCGAATACCTGCGACGGAATTTGTCGACGCGTCCCCCGGTATCCAGAACCTTCTGCTTTCCGGTGTAGAAGGGATGGCAGGAGGAGCAGACTTCGATGTGCATCTCTTGACCCTTGGTGGATCGCGTCGTGAACTCGTTGCCGCAGCTGCAGACCACCTTCACATCGGTGTAATCCGGATGGATTCCTTCTTTCATGATGACCCTTTTTGGCCCGCTTGGGCTTTGGAATTCTTGTAAAACGCGCAAGCGTACCAGGAATCTTCCACGCAGGCAACGCGTGATTGCGAGCCCGCTAACCCGCTCAACACCCGTCGTCTCCTAGGCGGCTCGGTTGACGGCCCTTGGGGCTCGCCGCCAGCGGCGTTACGCAGACAACAGCCTCTCTCGCGTTCGGGATTTAGCTTCCCTGCCAGTTGACCAGCCTGCGTTTCAGAGCAGGATCAAGGTCGCCAGTCCCAGAAAGGCGAAGAAGCCGACGATGTCGGTGACCGTGGTCAGCACCACGCCGCCAGCCAGTGCCGGATCGATACCGAAGCGGCGCATGAGCAGCGGGATGGTGACCCCGGAGACCGCCGCACACAGCAGATTGAGCAGAATGGCCACGGCAATGATGCCGCCGATGAGCCAATTGCCGAACCAGAGAATGGCCAGCGCGGCCACCACCAGCGCCCAGAGCAGACCGTTCAGGAGTCCGATGCCGACCTCTTTGAGCAGCAGGATGCGGGTGTTGCCGCTGCCGAGCTGACCGGTCGCCAACCCGCGGATCACCAGCGTGAGCGTCTGGCTGCCGGCGATACCGCCCATGCTGGCGACGATCGGCATCAGCACCGCGAGCGCCACCACCTGCTGCAGCGTGCCCTCGAAGAGGCCGATGACCCAGGCCGCGAGGAAGGCGGTGATGAGATTGATGCCAAGCCAAACCGCGCGCCGACGGCTGCTGGCCAGCACCGGGGCGAACATATCCGTTTCCTCGTCGAGGCCCGCCATGCCCATCATCGCGTGGGCGGACTGCTCGCGGATGACGTCGACCACGTCATCGATGGTGATGCGCCCCAGCAGCCGGCCCTGCGCATCCACCACCGGGGCGGAGGTCAGATCCTGCTCCTCGAAGCGGCGCGCCACCGCATCGCTCGGCTGATCGGCTGGCACAGGTTCGAAGTCGGCCTCCATGAGGTCGGCGACGGCCGTCTGCAGATCCGCGGTCAGCACACGGCCGGTCCGCAGGATGCCCTGATACTGATGTTTGCGGTCGATGACGAAGAGCTTGTCGGTGTTCAGCGGCAGATCCTCGCGCAGGCGCAGATAGCGCAGCAGGGTGCCGACCTTGATGTTGGAGCGCACCGCGATCTGGTCCATGTTCATGAGACCGCCGGCGCTGTCCTCGGGATAGGCGAGCATCGACTGCAGCCGCTCGCGCTCGCGCCGATCCATGGCCTCCAGGATTTGACGGCCGGTGGCTGTCGGTAGGTCCTGGATGAGGTCGACCAGGTCATCGGGCTCGAGGCCCCGCGCGGCGTCGACCAGGTGATCCAGGTCCATCTCCGTGGCCAGCCGCCGACGCACCTCCTCGTGCAGGTGGCGCAGCACCTTGCCCGTGCGCTCGCCCTCCACCATGTCCCAGGCCGTGGCGCGCTCGGTCGCCGGCAGCGACTCCAGCAATCCGGCGATGCGCGCCGGATGCAGCTTGCGGAATAGGCGCGCGATGCGCTTGAGCTTGCCCTGGTCCAGCGCATCCAGGACGAGGCGCAACTGGGTTTCCGGCTCGTCTTCCAGGCGGGCATCCGCGACGGGCGCGGCCAGATCGGTGGAATCCTCGTTTGGGGCTGCGTCGGCCTCGAGGTCGCGCACGAGCTGCGCGCGTAGCGCCGCGGACAGATGTGCGAGCACCTTCGGCTCCGTGCGTGCATCGACCTGATGCCAGGCGGCAACGCGCTGCTCTGGCGTGAGCGTTTCAAGCAAGCTCGCGACCTTCGCCGGATGCATGGCTTTGAGCAGGCGGCGCACGCGCTTGCCCTGGTTCTGCGCGAGCATCTCGCGCAGGCGATGGATCTCGGTCGCGACGGAATCGTCTCGCTCCTGCGTTTGTGGTTTCAAGTGGGTCGTCCGTTTGGATAGGCGTTGACGTCGACAGGATCACGCATGGGCATCTCGCCCAGTCGATTCAGGGCGCGTCCGCCCGGTGAGAGAGATGCGCGGACCTTATCGAACCAGTCGATGATGAATTCCGCGCCGGCCGGAAGAGGCGCCCGGCATGCCGTCCTCACCCTGGATGGCGTCGTCGAGGTCGGGCGAGGGCGTTCTCAAGCGCCTCCTTCTTTCGTGCCTGGCATGAACCGGGTCACCAGATCGTCGAGGAAGCGCTCGCCCAGTGCCGTGGGCCTGACCAGGCCGTCGCGGAGACACAAGAGGCCGTCTTGCACCGCCGCTTCGATGCGGGGGTGGATCCTGGACCAGTCTAGGCCTGTGGTGTCCTCGAAGAGTCGCATTTGGAATCCGCCGTTCAAGCGCAAAACGTTGAGTGCGAATTCGAACAGGGTCTCCGGTTCGCTCAGCACCCGCGCCGTGCCCACCAGGTCAGCGGGCTCCCGGTCGAGATAATCCTGGGGATTCGGCCGCTTGGCGGTACGTCGGATCGACCAGCCCGAGGCAGCGTCCCCGCTATCCGTCAGCTTTCCGTGCGCACCGGCGCCGAGACCGAGATAGTCGCCAAAGCGCCAGTAGTTGAGGTTGTGACGACAGGGTCGGCCGGGGCGGGCGTAGGCCGAGACCTCGTAGCGGGCGTATCCGGCCGCTTCCAGCCGCCGAATGCCGTGCTCGCTCATGTCCGCCGCCAGATCCTCATCCGGGCGCTCGGGCGGCTGCGCGTGGAAGCGGGTGTGCGGCTCGATCGTCAACTGGTAGTAGGAGATGTGCTCCGGCTCAAGCGCGATCAGGTCCTGCAGATCCCGAGCCGCCTCTTGCAGCGTCTGGCCCGGCAGCGCGAACATCATGTCGAGATTGAGGTTCTCGAAACCGGCGGCGCGTGCCATGCGCACCGCCGCGCGTGCCTGCGCGGGGTCATGGATTCGCCCGAGTCTGCCCAATTGGTCCGCGGACAGGCTCTGCACACCGATGGAGAGCCGATTCACGCCGGCCTCGCGATACGCCTGGAAGTGCCGCGCATCGACCGTGCCGGGATTGGCTTCCAGCGTGATCTCCACGTCCGACGCCAGATCCATGCGCGCCTGAATGCCCGCCAGCAGACGGCGTGCCATGCCCCCCGGTAGAAGACTCGGGGTCCCACCGCCGATGAAGATGGATTGCAAAGGCCGCCGCGCGGCAGGTCTGCTCAGATCCTCATCCAGATCCGCCAACAGCTGAGCGACATAGCGCTCGAACGGGGGCGATTGGCCGGCCCCGTGCGAGTTGAAATCGCAATAGGGGCATTTGCGGACACACCAGGGGATGTGCACGTAGAGGCTCAGCGGAGGTCCGCTTGCCCGCACAGTCTCCGCCCGGAGACTCACCTTGGCCTCGCGGCGATTCCGCGCAGGCGCGATGACACAGTGCCTGCGCCTGGCATCACGCCTCTCACCCCGCGGCGATCCGCTGGCACCGACGCAGGACTAGCGGCCCTTGCTCAGGCTCTCCTTCAGGAGTTCGCCGAAACTGCCCATGGTCTTTTCCGGTGCAGCGGCAGCCGGTTTGGCCGACTTGAGGGCGTCGGTGGCAGCCGCCTCGCGTGCGCGCTGCTCATCCAGTGACAGGCTGATACGGTGGCGCTCGAGATCGATACCCAGCACGCTCGCCTCGACCAGGTCGCCCTCCTTGAGGATCTCGCTCGGGTGGTTGATCCGTTTCTCCGCGCCGAGTTCGCTGATGTGCGCCAGACCGTCGATCCCGGGCGCCAGCTCGATGAAGGCACCGAAGGGCTGGAGCCGCATCACGCGTCCCTGAACGCGGGTTCCGACGGGGAAGGCCTCGATGGCATCCAGCCAGGGATCGCGGCTGACCGCGCGAATCGAGAGCGCGATCTTCTCGCGCTTCTTGGCGTCGCTCGGCTGCTCGATCCGCAAGACGCCGACCTCCACCGTCTGACCGACCTGCAGGATCTCCTTCGGGTGCTTCACATGCCCGAAGGCCAACTCGCTGATGTGGATCATGCCCTCGAGACCACCGATATCGACGAAGGCGCCATAGTCTTTCAACGACGTCACGGTGCCCGTGAGCACCGCGCCTTCCTTGAGCAGGGCACGGGTCTCCTCGGCCTTGATGCGTTGCTCCTCCTCGAGGATCGCACGCCGCGAGACGACCAGATTGGGCCGGCGCCCGCCCTCGAACTTGGTCACGCGGAAGTCGAACCGCTGACCGACGAACTCGGAGAGGTCATCGATGAAGCGGATATCGATCTGCGAGGCCGGACAGAAGGCGCGAATACCGGCGACCTGAATGTCGAGCCCGCCCTTGACCGCCGCGGTGACCTGACCCTGGACCGGCAGACCTTGTCGATAGGCGCGCTCCACCTCGTCGAGTCCATGGGCCTTGTGTCCGTGTTGACTGCCGAGCAGCAGCATGCCGCTCTCCTCGTCCTTGCCGGTCACATGGCTCTCGATCTCGTCACCGACCGCATGCTTGAGCTGGCCCTCCGCATCTTTGAGCGAGGCAATCTCCAAGCGCCCCTCCGACTTCGCGCCCAGGTCGACGAAGGCGTATTCCTCCCCCATCGCGATCAGTGTGCCCTTGACCTTTTCCCCCACTGTCGGGTCGCCCTTGAGGCTCTGCGGGTGGGTTTGGTCGAATTGGTTGAGCAGGTCTTCGAAGCTTTGTGAGTCGGACATGGGTGAGACGGAGGATGACAAGTGGATGGATGATCCTGGCTATTGTAGGGCGTAATCGCCATTCGCCCCAGTGGCGAGCGGTTCAGCCGGTGGGTTCCAGGTGTGCGTAGGCGAGCACCAGCCACTTGGCCCCGACATCCTGGAAGTTGATCTGGATCCTGGCCTGAGCGCCGCGCCCTTCGCTGTTCAAGACGACTCCCTCGCCGAACTTGGGGTGCCGCACGCGTTGGCCGAGCTGAAATCCCTCGGGGGCGGCGGCGCCCGAGAGGCTTCCCGGGGGGGGGCTCGGCGCGCGCATCTGACGCTTGACCCCGCCGCCGCGGATCTCTTCCATCAGCCCAGCCGGGATCTCGCGCAGAAAGCGGGAGGGTGCTGGATAGTCCTCGCGCCCATAGAGCCGGCGGCTTTCCGCATGGCTGACGTAGAGCTGCTGCATGGCGCGGGTCATGCCGACGTAGCAGAGCCGGCGCTCCTCCTCCAGCCGGTCCGGGTCCTCGGCCGACAGGTTGTGCGGGAAGAGCCCTTCCTCCAGACCGACCAGGAAGACGATGGGGAACTCCAAACCCTTGGCGCTGTGCAAGGTCATCAGCTGCACGCTGTCCTCGCCCTGGTCGGCCTGGGTCTCGCCGGCTTCCAAGGCGGCATGCGCGAGGAAGGCGCCGAGCGGATCGCCTTCCTCGTCCTCCAGCTCCTGCTCGAAGCGCAGGACGGTGTCGACCAGCTGCTCCAGGTTCTCGACGCGATCCTGTCCCTTGCCGTCCTTGTTCTTTTTGTAGTGCTCCGGTAGACCGGCGGTTTGAATCGTCCGGTTGGTCACCTCAGCCAGCTCGCGCTCGGCGCCGCCGGCCTTCAGCTCGAGGATCAGCGCGATGAAGGCGCGCAGCGAACCGCTCGCACGCGGCCCCAAGGCCCCCGTCGCGCTGAGATCCTGGGCGGCTTGCCACAATGAGACACGCGCCTCGCGCGCCTGCTCGCGCAGCAGCTCCAGCGTGCGGTCGCCGATCCCTCGGGTTGGCGTATTCACCACGCGCTCGAAGGCCGCGTCGTCATCCGGATTGGAGAGCAGGCGCAGATAGGCCAGCGCATCGCGGATCTCGGCGCGTTCGAAGAACCGCAGGCCGCCGTAGACCCGGTAGGGGATCTGTGCCTGGATCAGCGCCTCCTCGAACAGCCGCGACTGCGCGGTCGTGCGATAGAGGATGGCGCACTCATCGCGTCGGTAGCCTTCCTCCTGGACGAAGCGGCGGATGCGCTCGATCACGAAGCGGGCCTCGTCCACCTCGTTGAAGGCGCTGTAGCGGCGGATCGGATCGCCGTCGGTGTCCTCCGTCCAGAGGTTTTTTCCCAAGCGCGACGGATTGTTCGCGATCAGCGCATTGGCCGCCGCCAGGATGTTGCCGGTCGAGCGATAGTTCTGCTCCAGCCGGATCGTCCGCGTGGTCGGGTAGTCGTGCTGGAAGGACTGGATGTTCTCCACCCGTGCCCCACGCCAGCCATAGATCGACTGGTCATCGTCGCCCACGGCGAAGAGGTTGTCGTTCTGCCCGGCGAGCAGCCGCAGCCAGGCATATTGGATGGCATTAGTGTCCTGGAACTCGTCGACCAGGATGTGCCGGAAACGCTGCTGGTAGTGATGCAGGATGTCCGGGCGCTCACGCAGCAGCTCCAGCGCGCAGAGCAGCAGATCCGCGAAATCCAGCATGCCGCCGCGGATGCGGATCGCCTCGTACTCCCGGTAGACCGCGATCATCTTCTCCATGAAGAAGTCGCCGCCGCTCTCCAGATGCTGCGGGCGCAGACCTTCGTCCTTCTGCTTGTTGATGAAACCCTGAACTTGACGGGGCGGATAGCGCGACTCGTCGAGCTGCATGGCTTTGAGGATGCGCTTGATCGACCGAAATTGGTCGTCCGCATCCAGGATCTGGAAATGCTGAGGCAGCTTGGCGTCCTGCCAGTGCGCGCGCAAGAAGCGGTGCGCCAATCCATGGAAGGTTCCGACCCACATCCCGCCGACCGGCGCGCCGAGCATCTCCTCCAGGCGCGCGCGCATCTCGCGCGCGGCCTTGTTCGTGAAGGTGACCGCCAGGATCGACCAAGGCGGCAGTCGCTCCACCTGAAGCAGCCAGGCGATGCGGTGTACCAACACCCGTGTCTTGCCGGAGCCAGCCCCCGCGAGGATGAGCAAGTTGCCGGCTTCGGCCGACACCGCGTCGCGCTGGGCATCGTTGAGTGAGTCGAGGAGATGAGAAACGTCCATCGGCGGATTCTACCAACCTCGCGGCGAGCGCCCTAATCGAGGGGGCAGGGGGCGATCGATTTTAGGGGCGACGGCGCTTCTCTATATTTACAATCTTGAAGAAAGAATAACTGTAATAAGGGCTGTGGATAACTCGATTTTTCAGAAAACCTTCGCATTTTTAAGTGCTTGAGGCATCGATTCACACGGACGAGAATGTGGATAAGCGGTGGTTAAAATAAGGCCTCGGATTGATCCACAGGCTATGCACAGAGAAACCAGGCTGCTTATCAACAGCTTGTTATCGTCCGTAAGTCATTGATATTAAATAGTCGGCTAATGTTCGCGACGCCGAGGTCCGACGCGACTCCGCTGGCGTGCCCTGCTCTTCGCGCCCCGATGCCTCAGGGCGTAGTAGAATGCGCGGCTCGACCAGTCGGGGATATCCACCAAATTCAGATCGGGCACCCTTTCATGACCCAGTTGACCAATGACACCTTTCTCCGCGCCTTGCTGCGTGAACCCGTTGATTACACACCGGTTTGGATGATGCGCCAGGCAGGCCGCTATCTGCCGGAGTACCGCGCCACGCGCGAGAAGGCCGGCAGTTTCATGGCCCTGTGCAAGAACCCCGAGCTCGCGTGTGAAGTCACGATTCAGCCGCTCGATCGCTTCCCGCTGGACGCCGCCATCCTCTTCTCCGACATCCTCACGGTGCCGGACGCGATGGGCCTGGGGCTCTACTTCGCCGATGGCGAGGGTCCGCACTTCGAGCGGCCGGTGCGCACGGCCGCCGATGTCGAGCGGATCGCCGTCCCGGATCCGGAAGGCGAGCTCAAGTACGTCATGGATGCCGTCTCCACCATTCGCCGCGAGCTCAATGGCCGGGTGCCCTTGATCGGCTTCTCCGGCAGCCCCTGGACGCTGGTGACCTACATGGTTGAAGGCGGTGGCGCCAAGAACTACGCGCACACCAAGGGCATGATGTTCGACCGCCCGGACTTGCTGCATAAGCTGCTGGCCAAGACGGCCGACTCAGTGGCGGCCTACCTCAACGCCCAGATCGCGCGTGGCGCCCAGGCCGCGATGATTTTCGACACCTGGGGTGGTGCGCTGGCGCCGGCCAACTATCGGGAGTTCTCGCTGGCCTACATGCAGCGCGTCGTCGAGAGTCTGACCCGCGAGTCCGAGGGCCGTCGGGTGCCGATCATCCTCTTCACCAAGAACGGCGGGCAGTGGTTGGGCGACATGTCCAAGACGGGCTGCGATGCCCTGGGCGTGGATTGGACGACCGATCTGGCGGACGCCCGTCGCATGGTCGAAGACCGTGTCGCCCTGCAGGGCAACCTGGACCCCTGCGCGCTCTATGCCTCGCCCGAGCGCATTCGCGAAGAGGTTGCTCGTGTTTTGGCCAGCTACGGCAAGGGCAACGGCCACGTCTTCAACCTGGGCCATGGCATCACACCGGACGTCAATCCGGAGCATGCCGGTGCGATGGTCGCCGCGGTGCACGAGCTGAGCCGGGCGTATCACGTCTAAACGGCGGTTCGGGACGCCGCCTGATCGAGCAGGATACAGGGGCCACGAAGGCCCCTGACCTGTGCAGAGACCCCCATTGCCCGATGTTGGCGATGCCGGAACGCCTTGAGCGGCCTGCGAGCGCGGATGCCGGGCAGCGCGGATCATGGACTTTCTCGTCTTCGAGCGACTGATCGACGGACTCCGGGGATCGGGGTCGTGCGGGACGCGGCAGGGTTCCTGGCGGGTGGCGAAGGTCGTCACCTTACCTCATTCGTCCATGGGGTCGTGCTCGAATGGACGACCTTGCACCAGCTCGAAGCCTATTCCGATGGCCAATTCCCGCTGACGATCGACGCTGCCCCGCTTGCCGTGGGGGTCGGTTGGGCGGTCATCATCGACGCTGCGATGGAATGTTCGGACAGCCTGATCAGGATGCCGCGACCGCGAGAGCGGCCGGTTCGTCATTGGCGACATGCATCCGGGTATCTTCTTGGCCCATCAGCAATTCTCGCTCGAAGGCGGGCTCATCGATGCGAGCACCAAGGTAGGTCGCAAGCGCCCGCATGTCCTTTTCACCACTGCCCAGGCAGCTGGTGCCGCCTGGGGATGGCGTCATGTTGAAGATGATCCCGGCGCCATCGGTGAACTTCGCCTCGCCCATGCGGAGCTTGCGCGCTGTCTTGTCGATGAGCTGCGGGCGGATACCCCCGAATCCTTCTGCATAGCTGATGTCTTCCACGCGGATGGAAGGCACGATCTTGCGGATCTCTTTCGCGAAGAGGTGGCGGTTGAGCTTCGGAACCTCGTAGAGGATGTTGCGCAGGATGTAGCGGCGGATGTCCGGTACCTTGATCTGGTCCCAGATGACGCTGGCGACCTGTCGGTCGAAGCGCAGGACCTTGAAAAACTCCCTGATGGATGAGCGATCGTAGCGTTCGAGCATCGGCAGCATGAGGGCGGTCGGCCCGAACCGGGTCTTGCCGCGCTCCTTGACGTCATGGTCGCCATGCACGGCGGCAAAGGGCAGGTTGGGGTTCTGCACCCTGTAGACCTTGCCGTTGAGCGCCTCGGGCGCGAAGTAGAAGGAGCCGGCGACCGGCAGACAGGAGTATTCGAGCCCAAGGCCCATCTCTTGAGCCATCAGCAGCGAGTGGCCGCCGGCGCAGACGACCACTGCTCGCGCCTGAAGCAGGCCGCGATTGGTTTGCAGCACGTAGCCGCCGTCTTCCTTGCGGATGGCATCCACCTTGGTCGAGAACAGTTGCGTGATCTGCTTGCCGGTCGTGCGATCCATCTGGACGCAGGCATCCGAGAAGGACTGTGCCAGTGCCTGGAAATCGACGGCACAGTAATCGTCCGGAGCTCCGGACGCGACGATCTCCTCGTCCCGCCAGGCGCCATTCACCAAGGCGACGTTTGGCTCGATGCCCGCAATATCCTCCCGCTCCAGAAGCTGCATGCGCGGAAAGAGGCCCTTGAAGGTCTCGTAGCGTGCGCGGATGTAGCGGCATTCCGCCTCCCCGACGCCAAGCACCATCTTCGGCATGCGGTGGATGATCCTGTCACGCTCCTCGCCCGCAAGCTTGGTGGCATAGTTCACCACCATGTAGGCGGTGCGCTTGACCGCGGCGGCCTTTTCGAGTGTGTAGTTGGTCTCGATGTCGCCGCAGTGGATCGTCTGGCTGTTGCTGTGGGCGTGCGAGTTGACGCTGGCGACGCTGTCGTACTTTTCGACGAGACAGAGTCGGCTGAGGTCCGTGAACTTGGCGAGCTGGTAGAGAAGGGCCGTGCCGGTAACACCGGCGCCGACGATGAGGACGTCGTAGTGGGTCGAGGCTGACATGCCTTGGGTCTCCTTCAGCGGCTGAGGTGCCCTTCGCCGCGAGCGAGCCTGACTCGGCTCTTGTGCGGCGCAACATTCGGGTCACATTAGCGGATGTGGAGACGCCAGAGAACACAAGGGTTCGGATTTAAGAGATTAAAATAGTCAATTATTGTTTGGCCCTTCCGTCCCCAACGCGCGCGCGAGCCTGCCGCCGCGAAGGGCTGCCACGAGGCGCCATCCCTGGCCAGAGATCGGCGCTCGATCAGGCAGAGAGATCCTGTCTCAGGATCTGGATGCCTTGACCAGTCGGTCGAGCCGCAGGCGTTGACGTTCGTCGAAGAGCCGACGAGATCCCAGCCACACCGCCGCCATGGAGCCCAATCCAGTTCCGCCCGAGATCAGGAACATGATCAGGAGCTGATACTTCGCGGCCTCCATCGGCGGGCTTCCGGCGAGGATCTGGCCGGTCATCATGCCGGGTAGGCTGACCAGGCCGGCGGTGCCCATGGCGTTCACGATGGGGATGAGGCCGGAGCGCAGCGCCTCGCGCCGGATGTCCTCGATGGCCTCCTCCCAATTCTGACCGCTCAGCAGGCGTGCCTCGATCTTGCCCCGCGCTTCCCAGGCATTGCGGGTAAGGTTGTCGAGTGCGATGGCGACGCCGTTCATGGTATTGCCCAGCATCATGCCCAGCAGCGGGATCAGATACTGTGGCTGGTACCAGGGCTCAACGCCGATGACGAGCGTCAGCGCCAGCAGCGTGACACTGAACGACGACAGGAACATCGAGATGGCGCCGATTCCGTAGCCCCAGCCACCGCGGTAACGGCGCTTCTGGCGTTGCATGACCTCGAGTCCGGCGACCGAGAGCATGACCATCGCCATGAGCCCGATCAGCGGCAGGCTGGTCTGGGCGAAGAGCAGCTTGAGCACCATGCCGACCAGGGTGAGCTGGATCGCGCTGCGTGCGGCCGCGATGAGCACGCGTCGCTCCACGCCCAGCCTGAGCCACCAGGACATGGCCGCGAGCAGCAGGACCAGGATCGCCGCGATGGCCAGATCCCAGGGGGTGAGATGGATCAGGGTCATGGCTCTGGCACCAGCTTGCCGGCGTCGATGAGGTAGCAAGGCCCGCCGAGACGCCGTCGCTGCTCCGGATCATGACTCACCCAGAGCACCGCCGCTTGGGCCTGACGGCGATAGGCCTCGATCACCGACTCAACGCAATCGCGATTCGCGGGATCGAGGTTTGCGGTTGCCTCATCGAGCAGCATGGCCTCTGGGCCTTGCGCCAAGAGTCGAATCAGGGCGAGCCGCTGACGCTCGCCGGTCGAGAGTCGCGCGACGGACCAGGTCAGCACATCCGACGTAAAGCCGAGCTGCCCGAGCCAGGTATCGATGGACGGGTCGGTCTCTGGCGCCGTCTGCTTGCGACTCAACAGGTGTTCGCCGACGGTCTCACCCCACCAGAAGGACTCGGCCGGCAGCAGGCCGACGCGCCGACGCCAGGTCGGTGGCGCCATCGCCGAGCGGGCTTCGTCACCGAGCCAGACGTTGCCCTCGTGCGGGTCCAGATCGGCAATCGCGCGCAGCAGCAAGCTCTTGCCGGACCCGGATGGTCCCGAAATGAACGCCAGCTCGCCGGCAGCGACCTTCAGATCAATGGGGGCTAAGAGCGGGTGTCGGATGCCCTCCAGCCGCAGGGCCGTCATCAGCGACGCCGGTAGAGCAGGTCGTGAACGGGATGCCCGAGCCGTTCGCCGCGCTGTTCGAATTTCGTCAGCGGGCGTGCGCCGGGGCGCGGCGCGTATTGCCCAGGTCCGGCGATGTTCTCGAAGCGCTCGCTCGCCCCCTCCATGATCTCCAGCATCTGCTCGGCGTAGGGCTCCCAGTCCGTCGCGGCATGGAAGACGCCGCCCGGGCGAATCACCTTGGCCAGCAGATCGACCAACTGGTGGCTGAGGATGCGGCGTTTGTGGTGGCGACGCTTGGGCCAGGGATCCGGGAAGAAGAGTTGGACCCCATCCAGGCTGGCTGGCGAGAGGCCTTGGGTCAGCACCTCGACGGCGTCGTGGCGCATGACCTTGAGGTTCTCCAGGGCGCGGCGCTCGATCTCAAGCAGGAGGTGTCCCACGCCAGGGCGGTGGACTTCGATGCCGAGCCAGTTTCGGCTCGGGTCAGCCGCGGCCATTTCAGCCAAGGATTCTCCGTTGCCGAAACCGATCTCGAGCACGACGGGCTTCGAGCCCCCGAAGACCTGCGAGAGGTCGATCGGCTGCCCCGGCGTCCAGTCCATGCCGTACTTCGGCCAAAGGTCCTCGAAGGCGCGTTCCTGCGCGCCTGTCAGGCGTCCTTCCCGCAAGACGAAGCTGCGGATTGGGCGGTGGTGTGGGTCGGTCGAGTGCAAATCCGAGTCTCGGTCGGTGTGTTGTGGCGCGCGATCCCGATGGATCAGCGCGAATGTCGCTGCGTCAAAGTCTCAGCAATCTCGGAGCGCCGTCCTACAAAGCGGCAATCTTCGCCCGCTGCGTCTGCAGATTGCCAATCGCCGCCGCATGCTCGGCGAGCTTGGCGCGCTCCTTCTGGACGACGGCCTCGGGTGCCTTATCGACGAAGCTCGGATTCTCCAGCTTCTTCTCGGTCCGCGCGATGTCGTCCGTGAGCCGAGCGATCTCTTTGTCGAGCCGCTTGAGCTCGGCATCCTTGTCGATGAGACCCGCCATGGGGATCAGCAGCTTCATGCCGCCGACCAGGGCGATGGCGGACTCCGGCGCCGCGGATTCGTCGTCGAGCAGGGTGATGGATTCGGTGCGCGCCAGAAAATCGAGATAGGGGCGCGCGGTCTCCAGCCAGACCTCGTCCTGATCCGAGGCATTGGCGACCAGCACCGGCAGCGGCTTGCCGGGCGGGATGTTCATCTCACCCTTGATGCGGCGAACGCCCAGGATGCACTGCTGGACCCAGGCGATCTCGGCGACCGCCAGCGGATCCGCCGAGCCTGCGTTGGCCACCGGGAAGGGCGCCAGCATGATGGTGTCCCCATCGACGCCGGCGAGCGGCCGGACCTTCTGCCAGATCTCCTCGGTGATGAAGGGCATGATGGGGTGGGCGAGACGCAGCAGGGCCTCAAGCGTGCGCACGAGCGTCTGGCGAGTGCCGCGCTTAGCGGCATCGGATGCGGCCTCGCCCGTGAGGACCGGCTTGCAGAGTTCCAGGTACCAGTCGCAGAACTCGTTCCAGGTGAACTCATAGAGCGCTTGGGCGGCGAGGTCGAAGCGGTAGCCCTCGATGGCCTCGGTGACGGCGGCCGTGGTGCTGTCCAGCCGCGAGCGGATCCAGCGGTCGGCCGCACTCAGTTCGATGGGGTCAGACCCTAAGCCGCAGTCCTGCCCCTCGGTGTTCATGAGCACGTAGCGCGAGGCGTTCCAGAGCTTGTTGCAGAAGTTGCGGTAGCCCTCGGTGCGGCTGAGGTCGAACTTGATGTCGCGGCCGGTCGAGGCGAGCGCGGCGAAGGTGAAGCGCAGGGCGTCGGTGCCGAAGCCGGGAATGCCGTCGGGGAAGTCATTGCGGGTCGCCTTGGCGATCCGCTCCGCCAGATGCGGCTGCATCATGCCCTTGGTGCGCTTCTCGACCAGCGGCTCCAGCTCGATACCGTCGATCAGGTCGATGGGGTCGAGCACGTTGCCCTTGGACTTGGACATCTTGTCGCCGTGGGCGTCGCGCACCAGGCCGTGGATGTAGACCTCGCGAAAGGGCACGTCGTCCATGAACTTGAGGCCCATCATGATCATGCGGGCGACCCAGAAGAAGATGATGTCGAAGCCGGTGACCAGGACGGAGGTCGGGTAGAAGGTCTTGAGCCGGTCGGTCTCCTCCGGCCAGCCCAGGGTGCTGAAGGGCCAGAGCGCGGAGCTGAACCAGGTGTCGAGCACGTCTTGGTCTTGCTCCAACGCGACCTCGGGGCCAAAGCCGTGCTGCTCGCGCACCTCCTCCTCGGAGCGGCCGACGTAGACGTTGCCCTCGCTGTCGTACCAGGCCGGGATGCGGTGTCCCCACCAGATCTGGCGGCTGATGCACCAGTCCTGGATGTTGCGCATCCACTCGAAATAGGTGTTTTTCCAGTTGTCCGGCACGAAGCGGATGTCGCCATTCTCCACGGCCTTGATGGCCGGGTCGGCGAGCGGTTGGACGCGCACGTACCACTGATCGGTCAGATAGGGCTCGATGACGGCGCCGGAGCGGTCGCCGCGCGGCTGCTGCAGTCGGTGGTCCTTGATGTTGGCGAGCAGGCCCAGCGCCTCCAGGTCCGCGACGATGCGCTTGCGCGCGGCGTAGCGGTCGAGGCCGATGTAGGCGGCGGGCAGAAGCTGGCCTTCTTCGGGCTCGTTGTCGCGGATGGCGGCATCCGGCGTGAAGATGTTGATGAGCCCGCCGTGCGGCTGCTCGGCAATGCCTGTCTCGTCGCGATGACGATGCCAGACTTGGTTGTCGTTGAAGTCGTGCGCGGGCGTGATCTTGACGCAGCCGGTGCCGAACTCGGGGTCGGCGTGCTCGTCGGCAATGATGGGGATGCGCCGGCCGGTGAGCGGCAGCTCGACGAATTCGCCGATGAGGTGCTTATAGCGGTCGTCTTCCGGGTTCACCGCGACCGCGCAGTCACCGAGCATGGTTTCGGGCCGGGTGGTTGAAACCACCATGTAGACCTGCTCCTTGACCCCTTCCGGCTGCACGACCGGATAGCGCATGTCCCACATGTGCCCGCTTTCTTCCTCGGAAAGCACCTCCAGGTCGGAAACGGCGGTGTGCAGAACCGGATCCCAGTTCACCAGCCGCTTGCCGCGGTAGATGAGCCCTTCTTCATGGAGACGGACGAAGACCTCGCGCACGGCGGCGGACAGTCCCTCGTCCATGGTGAAGCGCTCATGCTCCCAATCGAGCGATGAGCCCATGCGTCGCAGCTGGCGGGTGATGGTGTTGCCGGACTCTGCCTTCCATTCCCAGATGCGCTCCAGGAACTTCTCGCGGCCGTAGTCGTGGCGGGTCTTGCCCTCGGCGTCGATCAGGCGCTCCACCACCATCTGGGTCGCGATGCCGGCATGGTCCGAGCCGGCCTGCCAGAGCGTGCGCTCGCCCTTCATCCGGTGATAGCGGGTGAGGGCGTCCATGATGGTGTCCTGGAAGGCATGTCCCATGTGCAGGCTGCCCGTGACGTTGGGCGGCGGGATCATGATGCAGTAAGCGCCCGCACCCGCCTGATCGGAGGGGACGAAGTAGCCGCGCTCCTCCCAGGTTTGGTACCAGGTCTTCTCCAGGGATTGAGGGTCGTAGTTCTTGTCCAGCATGGTGCTCGGGCTCGTCGGCGGGCGGGTACGAAACTTGGCAGTATAACTGATGAAAAAGCCGCGCACGCCGCTCGACTCCGCTCGCTGGCGCGCGACCACTTTGTGTGAAGCACCGCGCAGGATCACCGCCAGCGCCTTGCGCTCTGCGTGGGAAAGCAGTCTGATCGAGTGTCCAATGCGGCAAGATCGCGGGATCGAATAGGGTGGCGATGCGTCGGAACGAAGTTCAGCTGATTGCCGGCATGGACCCCGAGTCTAGGCCCCGCCTCCAGACCGAAGGTACCGGCCTGTTCGCGCTCGACTATTCGGCGTTGCCGCTTGCCGTGCAGGCGGAACGGGTGAGGGCGCTCTACCACAATGCCCTCACTGGCCTCCTGGTCAACGTCGTGTTGGGCGTGCTCATGATGGCGGTGCTCTGGGATCTGGTGTCCGAGCCAGGGCTTCTGTTTGTCTGGTTCGTCGCGCTTGTTGTCGTCACCGGGGTCCGCGCACTCCATCTGCTGAGCTTCCGGCGCAAGGCCCCGAGCGACGCTGAGATGCTGCGTTGGAGAGACGCCTTCCTGGTGGGCTCATGCGTCGGCGGGCTGCTTTGGGGTGGTTTCGGTCTCCTGTTCGTGCCGGACAGCCCGCTCCTGACGCAGGTGTGGATCACCTTCGCGCTTGGCGGCATGGTCGCTGGCGCGTCCGCCGTGCTGGGCTGCGTCTACCGCGTCTACATCAGCTATCTCCTGATCGTGCTTGCCCCGATCACCCTCTGGTTCCTCCTCCTCGGCGACACGGCTGGCCGGGCGACCGGCACCATGCTGGTCATCTATGGCGCGGCGATGGCCGTGACTGGGCTTGTTTACCGCAAGATCCTGATCCGTTCGATCGTGCTCAACCTGCGCCTGCAGGAAGCCACGGGCAGGGCGGAGGCGGCGAGCCGTGCAAAGTCCGAGTTTCTGGCCAACATGAGCCATGAGATCCGCACGCCGATGAGTGCCGTCATGGGCATGACCGAGCTGCTTCTGGAGACGGATCTGGACACCCGGCAACGGCACATGACTGCTCAGGTCCGGCAAGCGGGGCAGGGGCTGTTGCGCATCATCGATGACATCCTGGATATCTCGAAGATCGAAGCCGGGCGGCTTGAGGTCGATGCCGAACCCTTCGATCCGGTCCTGGCGGCGGAGACCCAGGTCGAGCTGTTCGCCGGAGGCGCGGAGGCAAAGGGCGTTGACTTGCTGCTCTGGGTCGCGGACGGTCCGCGTTGGCCTGCCCTGGGCGATGTCGCGCGCTATCGGCAGATCCTGTCCAATCTGCTCAGTAACGCCATCAAATTCACCGCGCAGGGGTCCGTGGTCGTGACGATCAGCTGGCCCGACACCGATGCGCCGACGCTGCGGGTTCTGGTGGAAGACACGGGTATCGGGGTCTCCCCGGAGATGCGGGAGCGCATCTTCGAGATCTTCGAGCAGGCGGAGGCGAGCACCAGCCGCCGCTTTGGTGGGACCGGCCTCGGGCTGGCCATCTCACGACGCCTGGCGCGGATGATGGGGGGCGACCTGCACCTTGTCGCCCGCGCCGGAGGCGGCAGCCGGCTGGAGCTGGTGTTGCCCGTGGATGCCGCCGCCGAGCCGGCGGTTCTTGCGGAGACGCCGGCGGCCTTGGTTGGCCTGCGCGTCTTGGTCGTCGACGACCAGGCCCATAGCCGGGATTTGCTGTGCGCGCGTCTGCGCCAGCGGTCGATGGTGCCCGTGCCAACGGACTTGAGCACCCTGAAAGAGGCGTCCGCCGTGCCGCCGGCCGGGGATCTCGCGATTCTGGTCATCCATGAGGAAGCTGGCTCGCCGGATCCGCTCGAGGCGGCGAGGGCGCTTGGTGTCCCGACGCATCTGCTCGTGCCCTACCGCCGTTTCATGGAAATCCACGCAACGCCCGAGGTCTCGGTTGGGCCTTTGGCGCTCTTTGCCACGGGGCTCGATGAGGCGCTTCTCGGGTTGCTGCAACCGGGGGCCGGGTCCGCTGCGCCTCAGGCTGGCGAGCCGGGCGGCGCGAGCCCGATCAACTACCCTGGGGTCCGCGTTCTGTTGGCCGAGGACAATCCAGTCAATCAGGCCCTGGCAACACTGATGCTGGAGCGCATGGGCTGTGAAGTGGACCTCGCGGAGGACGGCCGCAAGGCCGTGGAGGCGTTCCAGCGACAGCGCTATGACTTGGTGTTGGTCGATGGCGAGATGCCACTGATGGACGGGATTCAGGCGACGCAGTGCATGCGCCGGATGGAGCAGGAGCGGGGCCTCGCCAAGACCCCGATCGTTGCCGTGACCGCGCACGCCCTGAGCGAGGATCGCGACCGCTATCTCGCGGCGGGGCTCGACGACTATCTCTCCAAACCCTATTCCTTCGCCGAGCTGGCCTCCGTGCTGAGCCGCTGGCTGCCGCCGCCAGGGCCGGAGACAGCGCGGACCTCAGAGGGCGAGTCCGTCACCGGCGGACAGTCCTGACCCGGTGGTTGGTCACACGCCGGCGTTGCGGTGACCTGTGCCCAATCCTGTTGGATGTCGGCGTCGATCGCGGTCAGCAGGTCGCGGAACGCCGGCTGCGCCCCTAGGGGTTCGAAGACGGGATCCGCCGCCAGGCTCTTCCAGCCCTGCTGGCGCGCCGCGCTGGTTCGCGAGCGCCGAAGCGAGTCGATCGCCTGGTTTGCTGGTCCCTCGCGTACCATCCGGTCTTGGCCCCGATCAGGAAAAGTCGAATATTCACTATTTAGGGCTACGGCACGGCCGAAGGTCTGACACAATATCCACCGTTTGACGTTCCCAGCCAAGGCTCCGCGTGAGCCTGGATCCGCACTGATCTGATCTCCTACAACCCACCAGCGAGAGAGGCCGATCCAACCGATGGATACTACAAGCAAGTACGTTTTCGCCTTCGAAGAGGGAGATGGCAAGAATAAGAAACTGCTCGGCGGTAAAGGTGCCAATCTCTGTGAGATGACGCAGATCGGGCTGAATGTCCCGCCCGGCTTCGTGATCTCGACCGAGGCTTGCCTGGAGTATCTGGCAGAGACGAATCGCGCCCTTCCGCCCGGGCTGATCGAGGACGTGCAGGCGCACATGCGCGCGCTCGAAGAGAAGACCGGCAAGGGTTTCGGCGATCCGGAGAACCCCCTGCTGGTGTCGGTGCGCTCGGGCTCGGCGATGTCGATGCCGGGCATGATGGATACCATCCTGAACCTGGGCCTCAATGCCGACACCCTCCAGGGCGTCATCCGCGCCACCGACGACCCGCGCTTCGGCTACGACGCTTATCGCCGTTTCATCCAGCTCTTCGGCAAGGTCGCGCTAGGCGTGCCGGACGAGGCCTTCGACAAGGAGTTCGAGGCGATCAAGGAGGCCGCCCACGCCAAGCAGGACGTGGATCTCTCCGCCAGCGATCTGCGTCAGGTGAGCGAGCGCTTCCTCAAGGTGGTCGAGGAGGCGACCGGTCATGCCTTCCCGTCCGACCCCTACCAGCAGCTCGAGATCGCGATCAAGGCCGTCTTCAATTCCTGGAGTGGACGCCGCGCAGTCGACTACCGCAAGCAGTTCCATATCACGCCCGAGATGGCGAACGGCACGGCGGTCAATGTCGTGACCATGGTCTTCGGCAACCGCGGCGATGACTCGGCCACCGGCGTGGCCTTCACCCGCAACCCGGCCTCCGGCGAGAACAAGCTCTACGGCGAGTATCTGATCAACGCCCAGGGCGAGGACGTGGTCGCGGGCATCCGCACGCCCAAGCCGATCGACCGTCTCAAGGTCGAGATGCCGGACCTGGCCACTCAGCTCGACGAGCTGCGCGACAAGCTCGAAACCCACTACTGCGAGGTGCAGGATTTCGAGTTCACCATCGAGCGCGGACAGCTCTATTGCCTGCAGACCCGCAACGGCAAGATGAACACCATCGCCATGGTGCGCTCATCGGTCGAAATGGAGCGCGAGGGGCTCATCAGCAAGGAGGAGGCGCTGCTGCGCATCCCGCCGGAATCGCTGGAGCAGATGCTCTTTCCCCAGTTGGATCCCACGGTCAAGGTTGAAGCGGTCGCTCAGGGACTTCCCGCGTCGCCAGGCGCGGCCTCGGGTATCGCCGTCTTCGATGCCGATCGGGCAGAGCAGCTCGGCAAGGAGCAGGGTCGCAAGGTCATCCTGGTGCGCGAGGAGACCAAGCCCGAAGACATCCACGGCTTCTTCGCCTCCGAGGCGATCCTCACCTCGCGGGGTGGCAAGACCTCCCACGCCGCCGTGGTCGCGCGCGGCATGGGCAAACCCTGCGTTGCTGGCGCGGAGGGCATCAGCGTCGATGTCAATCGCCGCGAGGCGCGCGTCGGGCTTACCAGCTTCAAGGAAGGGGACGTCATCACCCTCGACGGAACCTCGGGCAAGGTCTATCTCGGGGCGATTCCCACGGTGGAGCCGGATTTCTCGCCGGAGCTCAATACGCTGCTCGGCTGGGCCGACGAGAAGGCGCGGCTCAAGGTCATGGCAAACGCGGATACGCCCGATGACGCCCGCAAGGCGCGCCGCTACGGCGCCGTCGGGATCGGGCTGGCGCGCACCGAGCGCATGTTCAACGACGTCGAGCGCCTGCCCATCGTCATCGAGATGATCGTCGCCGAGACGCCGGAGCAGCGCCAGCAGGCGCTCGACAAACTGTTGCCGCTGCAGCGCACCGACTTCCGCGATCTCTTCGAGGTCATGTCGCCGAACCCGGTGACTATCCGCCTGCTGGATCCGCCGATCCACGAGTTCCTGCCGGACGAGCACGTGCTGGAGCGCGAGCTCTCGGAGCTGCGCGTCTTGGCGCAGAATGCGCGCGGGGTCACGGTTCTGGCCGGCGCCATGGGCTTGCTGCACGCCTCGGAGAGCCTGCGGCACGAGGTCGATACCGCCCGCCGGATGATCGATCCGGCCGTCGTCGAGGAGGCGATCTCCAAGAAGGAGGCCATGCTCAGGAAGGTGCGTGCGCTCTACGAGACCAATCCGATGCTGGGGCATCGCGGCGTGCGGCTGGGGATGACCTTCCCCGAGATCTACCAGATGCAGGTGCGCGCCATCCTGGAGGCCGCGGCCGAATGCGCCAAGGCCGGGATCGAGGTACACCCGCAGATCAAGGTGCCGCAGGTCTGTACCGCGCAGGAGCTGCGCAAGGTCAAGGTGTTCGTCGACGACATCCACGCCGAGGTGGCGGAGCGTTACGGCAAGCCGGTCAAGTTCAAGTTCGGCACCATGATCGAAGTGGTGCGGGCTTGCATGCGCGCCGAGTCCCTGGCCGAGGAGGCCGAGTTCTTCTCCTTCGGCACCAACGACCTCACCCAGGCGACCTTCTCGTTCTCGCGCGAGGACGCGGAGAACAAGTTCCTGCCGCTCTACAACCAGTCCGAGATCCTCCAGGACAACCCGTTCGACGTGCTGGACGTCAAGGGCGTCGGCAAGCTGATGCAGTTGGCGGTGGAATGGGGCCGTTCGGTGAAACCGAACCTGCACGTCGGCATTTGCGGTGAGCACGGCGGTCATCCGGCCTCCATCGCCTTCTGCCACGAGGCGGGGCTGGACTACGTGAGCTGCTCGGGACCCCGCGTGCCGATTGCACGGCTGGCCGCGGCGCATGCGGCGCTCAAGGCCAACGGCTAGACGCCTACTCGGCGAGCCTGCTAGGCGGGCTCGCCGGATCGGCGTTATGCCATCGGAAACGGCGACTCGATGCGCCGCCTGCCTTGGCGACTGCGCCAGAGCCACCCAGGCTCCACCTGTTGGTGGCCGCCTTCTTGGTCGCTAGCCCTGTCTCGGGGTGGGGGAATGTCGGTCGCTGAAGGCGCCAATGGCTCGTTCCGCGAGCGTTGGCCCTTGACGGCTCCCTTCGGCGAAGACGGTCAGGGGCGCACTGGGCCGTCTGGGGGCGTTTGCGTCTCGGCTCAGTAGTAGCCGGTGGAGGTGCTGGCCTCTTGCGCCTTGTTGAGCGCCAGGCCCAGGGATTTCTCCCCCAGAAGCTGTTGCGCTTGCTGGAGTTCGGCCTGGGTGACCTTGCCGTCCTCGACGACCAGCATGGCCGCGTCGACATAGGGAAGAAAGGTGATGACGTCATCGCTCGCGAACAGCGGCGGTAGGTCGAAGAAGATGAAACGGTCTTCGTAGCGGGCCTTGAGTTCATTCACCAAGTTGACGAAACGCGGCGATGACAGGATCTCGGAGGAGTGGATGACCTGCTGATGACCAGGCAGGACGACCAGCCGCTCGATGCCGGGATTGAACATGATGTCAGCGAGGTCGCGGCCCTCCGTCAGATAGTCGCTGATCCCCAACGCCTGCTCGTTGCCGAAGTATTTGGCGACCGCGGGGCGCTTGAGATCCAGATCCACGAGCAAGACGGTCTGGTTGACGTCCCGCGCGAGACTGATGGCGAGGTTGATGGCCGTCGTGGTTTTGCCTTCCCCGGGGCCGGGACTCGTGATTGCAAGTGTGCGTAACCCCTTGGCGCGCATGCGCTGAAGGACTTGCGTACGCAGCACCTTGTAGTGCTCCGAGATCGTCTCGATGCCTTCCGCGAGGATGATGCGATCATTGCGCAGCGAATGCGCATCCGTCGGCATGGTCGCGGTGTGGGTGTACCTGATCCGCAGCGCCGCGCCTTTCGAGCGTGTCTTCTGCCCGAGCCCCAACTCTTCTGTGTGCCGCGCCGATGGTGTCACCGTGCGAATGGATGCGCGCTCAGCCCGCGCGCGCGCCATCGCCTGTTTCAGTCGTTCCATAGCGGTCTAGACCTCGTTCTTTCAGTGACCCATTGACGGCATGTCGGTCCCGAAACGACGCATCAGGACGAACCAGATGACGTCCAGTGGGGCGATGAAGAAGTGGATGATCGCGAGCGCCAAGCATCCAGCCACGAGGCTGGCCCCGAGGATGATCTGGCGATGCCGCTGACCGGTTTTGACGTCGGAGTCCGTCGCGATGTAGGGAATCACGGCCAGCAACGGAATGTTGGTGGCAGCCTGGACCCTTTGCGAACCATAGAGCCCCTTGTCGATGCTCTCTTGCAAGGCGAGATTGCCGACGCCCGCGGCCATGGCCAGCACCAACCCGAGCACGACGATGGCGAGCCGGTTAGGCTTGAAGGGCTTTTCGGGTCTGAGCGGGGGTTCGATCAGGGAGAAGCGTTCGCTCTTGCGATCGCGTTCGAGCGATTGGCCCAGCTCGGCCTGTAGCCCCTTTTCCTTGATCTCCTTGTACTTCAGCATGGCGTTGTCGTAGTCCCGCGTCAGTGCGCGGTATTCCTGCTCGATCCGTGGCGCCTCGGTCAACAGGGCCTCATACCGCTTCGTCTCGCCTTCCAGCTCTTTCTTGGTCTGCCGCAGAGATTCCATCTCTAGGCGGGTCGCATCGAGCTTGACGCGGATTTGCACGTAGGCGGGGTTATTGGCGCCGTCGAATACCACGTCGTTATCGCGCATCTGCTTTCTGGCGCTGGCGAGCTGCGACTCGGTCTCGCGGATGCTCCGACGCAGGGAAATGACGTCCGGATGCTCGTTCGAGTAGCGTTTGGTCAATGAAGAGAGGTCGGCATTCAATTGGTTCAACCGGACCTGGATCGTTGCAATGCTCGATTTGCCGACATGCTGTTGCAACGCGGCGATCTCTTTCTCCAGCTGAATCCGGTCTGGGTGATTGGGGGAATAGCGCTCCTTGATGCGCACGTATTGTGCCTGGAGTTCTTCCAGATAGCCGTCCAAGGAAGTCGCGCCGCCCTTGCTCGTCGATCCCAGGATGGTTGGGCTCAGCTGGGCCAGCTCCGACTCCAGATAGAGCGCTTGTTGTTCCAATGTCCTGAGTGACTGCGCGTTGTCTCTCAGTCGCTCTTCGTTGCGCATCATGAGTTCGCGATTCAGCGACGCCAGTTCGGGCAAGTTGTCGCCATGCTCCTCCTTGAACCCCGCGAGCCGGGCCTCGAGCGTGTTGATCTCCTCGCCCAGGCGGTCTGCCTCCGCGCCCAGGAAGGCCGTCGCCTCGCTGGCCGCGGCGGCGCGGCTCTCGAGGTTCTCGTTGAGAAAAAGTGAGACCAGATCGCTGGTGATCCGCTGTGCGGTCTCGGGCGACTCGCTGTCGAAGGAGAGGGAGAAGGCGATGGTCGCGGCCTGGGCTCGGCCGCTTTGCGGGTCGAGCACATCGGCGCTGATCATGTTGAGATTGATCTTCTCGCGCATGACTTCGACCGCGGTGTAGATGCTCGCTTTGCGCCGGATGTCCGGGTAGAGGTCGTATTTCTCGATCAGCTTGCTCAGATTGCTCGTCGTCATGACCCGCTGACTGATGACCTGGATGCGTTGGTCGGCATAGCTGGTCACCGTCGTTCTCACGAGATCCGAGGGTATTTCCTGGCGTTCGATGAGGATGGTCGCCGAGGAGCGATAGACTGACGGGATCAAGAGCGCGGCAAGGATGGCAAGGACGGCCAGAAGGAAGGTCGGCACGATCAGCTGCCACTTCCTTCGCGTCAATATCTGGATCTGGGCTCTCCACTTAACCGGAGTTCCTCCACGGACGGTTTGCGGGAGGGAGGTCGAGGCTTGGCGGGTGGCCATTTGCCCTCGGCGGGGTGGGGAGTACTGTTCGGGGTCGCTGGGTCAGTGCGAGTTCCTTGTAGCGCACAGGCTCGTTCGCAATCGCGAGTTCGAGTACCCGGTAGAACACCATCCCACGGCTGCGGGACCGCCGGCGGTTGAAGCGGAACACGAACTCGTTCAGGTAGCTGGCA
>NZ_NRRF01000013.1 GCF_016583565.1 Thiocystis violacea
TGGAACTGGGACGAGGATCGCTGCACCATCCGCACCGGCCACGGACCCGAAAACATCACCCGCCTGCGCCGCTTCGCCATCGGGCTGATCAAGACGAAATCGAAGGATTCCGTGGCGGCAACCATCGATAAACTCGCCCGTAAAGTCCGCCGTGTCTTCGACTATCTGGGCATGACGGCAAACTCCGCACCCCGCGTCGCCCAATCAGCGCCCGCCGGTTACCGTGAAACAGCGCACTTGTTGTAGGAGGCTCAACAGGACGCAATATGTTGCCTCTCCTGGCGTCCGTCCAAGCTACCGCCCCGTTTCATGGTCCGGGGTGGCGCTCCGCCATGTGCGTTAGAACGGATTCGCCGTGGCATCGGTTGGGTCAGGCGTGCCTGGGCGCGGATCGACGAAGCGGGCCTGCGACCGAGCGCAGGATGATGTCATGCACGTGCGTCGCGCTGCCTCGCCAACCAATCCTGGCGCGCAGTTTGAGTCAAACGCTGGGGCCTGTACAGAATCGAAGGTAAATCCCACTACGGCGAGTCAATCTGCGGTAGAACGGTTTCGCCGTGGGCGATGCGTAGCGACAACTTAGCGATGGCCGCGCCTTCCGATCGCCTGGGCCGCGCGGTGACCATCGGCGCCCTCGTCGTCTCGGACCTTCCCAACGTCAGGACGCCCCATGGCCCCAAAGGCAACCGTCTTCAAAGTCCAGGTCCAGATCAGCGATCTGCACCATCACAACGACGAAAGCTGCAGGCTCACCCTCGCCCGCCATCTCGCGGAGACGGATGCGCGGATCGCTCGATGCCGCTGAGGTTCAGGCGCTGACCGAGCTGGTCGAGCGCAGCATGGACCTGCCGTACAGGCTCGACGGCGAACCGGTCTAGATCAGCAATGGCCCGTCGACGGTCGAGCTGACACCACCCACACAGGCAACAGCTCCGACGCCGGCTATCCTTGTGGAGGTGAGTTCCGCCCGGCTCACGTCTAGCCCCATCTCCGTTGCGCACACTGCGCGCCAATTGATGTCCTTTGCTCGGTGCGTAGCTGGGCGGTACCTAAGTCGCTGTCAACCCCATTGTTGGTCGATGAGCTCAAGCACAGGAGGCCCCATGTCAGCTTCAATCGAGCAGGCGATCACTGAGCAGCTACAGGCATTCGCGCGGGACCGCGTTGGGCAGATGCAGGTACGGCCGCCGAAGTACGACGCCTCGGGAGCGCAGGTCATCGAAGGCGCCAGTCTCTTCGGCCGCGACCAGATCGAGGCTAAGCGCTACGTCGAGGCGCGCGACATCTTGCGCCAGGACATTCTCGACATGGAGGCGGCTTCACCGGATCGCGCGCCCTTCCGCGAGAACGATCGGGCGGAAACGCTGGTCGATGACCTCTTGCACATGTCTTTAGCCGCCATGGATTCGGCCGGGATGACATCCGCGCGACTCCCGGTCTCGCCCTGGTCGGACGACTACTGGGCGATCTACCTCGGGGTTCTGGGGTGTCGCTACGCCGACCCGGGCTTTCCCGCCTCGTCCGACTGGAAGGCCAACTACGACTATGTGGCCGCTCACCCCCCAGGCGCCGTGCTCGCCAGCGGGGATGCCGACGCCATCGATCGTCTGTCACCGGCGGAGAAGTATGACGTCCTCGTCGGCGACGCGTCCTTCACCCTGACCCGGCAGATGTGGAGCGAGGGCCGGACCTACTATGATCGCTACGGCGAGGTCGAGAGCTGGATGGGGATCTGCCACGGCTGGGCGCCGGCGGCCTACATGCTGCCGCGACCGACCGCGCCGGTCGCAGTGGCGGCGGCAGACGGTCGGACGCTCAGGTTCTACCCCTCGGACATCAAGGCACTGGCCTCGCTACTCTGGGCGAACGTCCGCACAGGCACGCGCTTCATCGGCGGACGCTGCAACGACCAGGACCCGGCGACCGATCCTCAGACCGGCCGGGTGACCTCCAACGACTGCTTCGACACCAACCCTGGCTCCTGGCACCTGGCCGTGGTGAACCAGATCGGCGCCTCGCAGCGCAGCCTGGTGCTGGATGCGACCTTCGACTACCAGGTCTGGAATCAGCCGATGCTCGCCTACGAGTACCGCTACTTCAACCCGCAGGAGATGCGCTACGCCAGCTCGCTGGAGGCAGCGCAGGTCGCCATGGCGGACTTCACGTCCGACGGCTTCTCCGCCTACCGCAGCGGCGCCGCCGCCTCCGTGGTCGGGATCGCCATGGACGTCTCCTACATCGTGGAGACACGCCCGAGTCATGCGGATACGGACAGTTCCGCCAGCGATGGCGTCAATCGCGTCCGTTACTTCTACGACATCGAGCAGGATGCGCTCGGCGGCATCATCGGCGGGGAGTGGTACAGCAACGCTCATCCGGACTTTCTCTGGACACCGCCCGAGGGTGAGCGGGCTGTGACCGCGGGCGACACGCAGGTTGCGGGCATCTGGCGACCTGGCGCACCCCTGCCGGCCGCGTGGCAGCAGGCCGGGCGCCGAGCGGCAGCCGTTAACAAGGCGCCGCTGGCCGCCATCGTCGAGCAGTTGATCGCCTTTGCCTCGGGCTAGGATCGACGCGCCCGCCGGTCACCGATCGGCGGGCGAGTGGCGCCGCTCCGAGGCCTATTCGCCGATCTTCTTCGCGAGGCTCACGACGGCCTCGGCGACGGAATACTTGGGTGCGGCGAGGCTGGACAGCAGCTTTCTGGCCTGCGCCTGTGGATCGGGTTCCTGCGTGGAATCGGTCGGTCGCTCACGCGCCTGCGAATAGGAGCGAACCGCCTCTAGGACGCCACGCTCGAGTGTGGTCAGCCCGCCCCCGCCTGAGCGGATCGACCCATAGACCTGCGCCAAGCGCTCAGGCTCGCTGGAGATCATGCGCTCCAGCACACGTGCGGCCTCGGCGAGGCTGGCCTGACGCTCTGGGCGGCTGCCCTGCGAGTGGCCGAGGCGATGGATGAGCCAGGGGCCTGCCCGCACGACCTCCGCCGCGATGCGCCCCGCCGGCGTATCCGCCGGCACCAGACCGGCACGCTTGCGCGAGGCCTGAACGATCCGATCCCAGCTCGCGCGCAGCGTCGGCGGCCGCTCGATGCGCTCCACACGCGGCCTGGAGCCATCGCGCAGCGCAAGGCTCAGCGCCTGAACGTCCGGGTGCTCGCCCAAGAGGGCATGCAGGCGCTCGACCACGGCCCCCAAGAGGTCGCGATGCGATTCGCGCATCTGCAGCAGCAGATGCGCGCCCATGATCGTCAGCATGGGGGCGCTGAGGTCATCGCTCGCCAGGCGCTGCATCAGCGCCGAGGAGATCACTTGCCGTCCCTGCATGAGCGCCTGACGCGCGAGCTCGGTCAGTCGCGCCGTCGCACTCTCGAACTCGAAGCCCTGGTCCGGGCGCGCCATCATGAGCGACGCGGCCCGCAGCGAGGGGGCGCGCACCGACTCCCTGTCGCTCCAGAGATCCTCCATGACGAAATACGCCTGGGTCTGCCAATCGGGCGCGACGGTGGCGAACAGCTCGTAGTCGCCGAGGCGCCCGGAATCCACCCGCACCGAATAGGTGCCGGGGTCCATCTCCAGGCTCAGGGCCGCCCACCGCTCCATCCGGCCAGCCTGGCCCTCCGCGAGCCGTGCGAGCTCGGCGCCGTCCAGTGCATGGATGCTGACGCCCGGGACATCGAACTCCCGACCCTCGTCCTCATCGCGGACGAACAGAAAGAGGCGTCCTCCCTGACCGACGGACCTGTGCACCTCTTTGGAGGTCTGAGCGGCGGGCGCGGCCTGGTATTCGTGGGTCGTGAGCGTGGCGGCAATGGGTGCAGCGGAATGGAAGCGCACCGGGTCGCCACTCACCTCGACCCCTGCCCCGCCCGGTGCGACCTCGACCAATTGGTCCTGCTGAGTGGCGCCAGAGCGAAACCGCACCTTGTAGAGCCCTGGCATCACCTGCATGTCCAGGCGGCCGAGTCCGGAGGCGATGCGCTTGAGGCTAGCGTCCATGAGAAAGATCTCCGTTGCCTCGTCCGCGGCGGTCACCGCGAGGCTGACAGCCTCAGAGGGAGACGCTGACATGTCCGGATACCTCGAAAAGGGTTGAGGCCGCAGCGCCTTCGATCCATGCCTTGTAGAGTCCAGGCGCCAGGTCGAGCTTGAAGTCGGTCGAGGTGATTGGAGCCCGGTAGATCGCTTCGAGGGCGCCGGTTGCGATGACCAGCACAAGGTTGGCGTACTGGGGCTGGATCTGGAAGCTGACCGGGATCGCCGACGGCGCTCGCACGGAAAAGCTCACGTCCTTGTTCTCGTCCGCGTTGATCTGCGGCGGCGTGATCGCGACGCTTCCGGCGAAGCGGTCGAGGCTGTTGTGCACCAGCCGTTTCACGGCGGTGCCATTGACGCGCCCCAGGCGATTCGGCGTCGCGTTGCGCAGCGCGTCCAGCAGCGCGACGGTGAAGATGCCGCGCACCCGTCCGTCCTCGAATTCCCGCTCACGGGCCGTGCGGTTGAAGCCAGCCGCATAGGCGGTGAATGTCTTGACCTTGTCTGCGCTCGGGTGCGGCGTCACCCTCGGCAGCGGCGGAAAACCGATCTGGTGGAACGGGTTGGTGACGCGGCAGGCGTCGAGGATGAGGATGACCTCGTCGAAGGCCCAGGTGCGCCGGAAGAAGTCCGCGTATTTCATGAGCGCGAGATGCGTCGGCATCTCCAACTCCGCGTTCGCGGCATAGAGGGCGGCGGAGTCGGCCTCCTGGGTGTCCGCAAACCCATGACCCGCGGCGAAGATGAAGAGGCGCCCCTCCGTGTGCTGCAGGTGTGCCGCCTGCTTCACGAGCGGTCTGAACAGGGTCTCCAGCTCATCGAGGACCGGATGCGCATTGCCAATCTCCGTGATCGGCGGAAACTGGCGCGTGGTCATGAAGGCGACGCGTGCGTCATCGAGCCCGCCACCGTCGTCGGCGACCAGCCAGTCGCGAAAGGCCTCGGCGTCATTACAGGGCCCCTTGAGATCCTGCATGCCAGGATAGCTGTCGATCCCGATGACGACGCCTTGGTCCGCCATGACTAGAATCCCTTCTGGATGAGATGTCTCAGGCTTGCAAGCGTGGTGGGCTCGTCGTCGAAATCCCCATGCTTGAGCGCCGCCGTTTCCAGTCCAGCACCGCCGGCGGCGACCGACCAGACGAGGCTGTGCGGCACATCGGCGGTCAGGTGTCGAAAGGACTCGACGGCGGGAAAGCGGTCCCCCGGATAGCGCGCGGCGTCGTAGTAGCGCTGCATCCCGATGAGGGGGGTATCGGCATCGGGCTCCACGACCCCGGAGACGAAGTAGAGCAAGGAGTGGGGATAGAGCACGGGTACCAGACGGTCTTTGCGCTCGTTCGGGTCGCTCATGGTGAAGATGCGCAGGCCCTGAATCCTTGCTCGGTTATGGGTGAAAGACTCGGCCGTCAGCGCGAACGTCGAGGCCGGCGCGAGCAACACGATGTTCAGCTTGAGCTCCGCTGGGAGCAAGGTCTCCGCCACCTTCAGCAGGTGGGCGATATAGACCGCCCCCGTGCTGTGCCCAACCAGCGTGACGCGCGGTCGGGCGCCATTGCGAACCCGCTCCCCAAGCAGGCTCAGGACCGCCGTGCCGCCGAAACGCTCGGGGTCGGGGCCGAAGCTATTTTGGGTATCGCCCTTCATCTGTGCCCAGATCGTCCCGCCGACATTCGCGAGATAGAAGGCCCGCAGAATCTCCTCGACGACCGTGGCGTGGAAGCCATGGTCTCGCTTGTGGAGGTAGCGTCTGATGACGCGCGCGGCGACGAGCACCAGGGCCTTGGCAAGCTTGGCGGCGGAGAAGAGGCCGCGGGCCGTCGGATCCGGGCGATCCAGCAGCGCATCCACCGCCGCAGGGTCCATCAGAGTCCCCGTGGCGGCGCGGACGGGCGCACCCGTCCGCGCCGCTGCATCCGCGACGACATCCGTCGGATCGCGCAGCCCCGCCGATACGCCCTGGGCCGCGATCTGCAGCTCTGGGTCCGCCTGCAGCTCCGCCTCCAGGACCATCATTTCGGCATCGGAGAGCGGCGTTAGTGCGGCGTCTGGCACCGGCTCGGCGGGCAAGCGCGCCGGATCACCCGAGTCCAGGGCGCGATCCAAAGCGGCCTCCTCCGCACTGAGATCGAGCGCCGGGATCACGCCCGCCGCGCGTGCGCCGACGCCCTGCTCCAGCTTGCGCCTCACCATGCTTGAGACCCGCTTCAGCAGAATGCGGAAGAAGGCCTCGGCGGCGATCGAGCCCAGGTTGTTGCGGATGGTCTCCAGCGCGCCGGACTCCCAGACGCTGAAGATCGGGAATGCGCCGGCTCGCTGGTACTCGGGCGTCAAACGCTCGGCGATGGCGCGGCCCTTAGCCTGGGAGACCAGGCCGCCATGGAAGTGCAGCACCAGGTTGCCGCTGTCGACCGCGTCGTCGACCATCTGCTTGACCGCGGAGAACGGGGTGTCCGGCGCCAGCCTGCCGTTCGCCGTGTGGATGATGTGGTTCGTCATGAGCGTCTGCCACCCTCTTGATCGAAGCGGTAATCCGTACCCTTGAGTATATCCGCTCAATGTCGGATGCGAGGTGGGCGGCGCGGTATTCAACCGTCGCGCTGTTGTGCAACGTCAGTGCTCGCCGAATGCACGTCCGCATCACGGCATCCACGCGCACGGCATTGAGCGCGTCCAGCGAGATCCACCCGTGGCCGCAGGGGATCAGATACAGCAAGACACCGGGAAAAGGGTGCCGGGCGATCGCGTGTAATTGCTCACCCGACCCGCTCCAGAAATGCGGGTCGAACGGTACATGGTCGGGCGGGATTCGGCGGTTGAGATCAACCGGTGTATTCAGAGCAGCAAATCCGCCTCGCGCCACTGGTGTAATCCGGCGGCGATCAGCGCGACCCCCAGCACCATGCCGAGCAGAATCGCAGAGCCCAAGGCGCCCATCGCGATGAGTAGGACACCGAGCAGGATGCTTGCCCACAAGCCGATTTTTCGAAGCAGTGGCGGATTGACGATTCCGGCGTCGCGCAGCGCGATCAAACCGGTGATGCCGCTCAGAATGAGACCACCACCGAAGAACACCGCCACCAGCCAGAGGGCCAACTCCGGCCAGATGAGGACCACCAGGCCAGCGATGATTTGCGCCCAAGGGCCGAAGACGCTGAGGGGCACCCCTTGCTTGCGCACGTCGATGACGAAGAGCAGAGAGACGATGCCGCTGGCGAGCATCACGCCGCCAAGCGCCAACACCGCCAATGTGCCGAAGAAATAGGGGAGCGCAACCGCCGCCACCCCAAGCAGGATTGAGACGATCGCAAAGCGTCTTGTTGAGGCCACGCTGTCGCTCCTTGTTGCGCTGACGGACACGCCCAAAGGTCGCCACGGGGCGGCGAGCCTGCCCCGATGACGTTAGCGTTTGTCAGGTTATCGGAGTCTAGCGCATGGCGCGATGGTGCTCGACCAGAAACCCGTCACTGCGGCTCGATGCGCCGGGTCGGCGACCTCATGGATCGGCGTTCATGGCCGATCCTTGTCGATTGGGCTGGGTCGAGCCAGCCAGGGCGACCGCTGTTCAGGCCTGAATCTGGCTGATCGCGGCCAGCGCCTGCTGTTCGCTGTCGAGACACCCTGCCCTGGCCGTCCGTCAGAACCCGCTGCCCGAGAGGCAAGATGATGACCGAACGCCACACGCCCGCCACCCACCAGCGCGCCCATGCAACCGACTGGGACGCCACGACCTATGACCGCATCGCGGACCCCATGACCCACTGGGGCGTGACCGTGCTCGAACGCCTGCGTCTGGACGGGCACGAGCGCGTGCTCGATGCCGGTTGCGGGTCGGGCCGGGTCACCGAGCATCTCTGCCAGCGCCTGCCGCGCGGGACGGTCATCGCCCTGGACCTCTCCTCGGCAATGCTGGTGGAGGCCAGGCGCAGACTCGCCTCCTATGAGGATCGGGCGAGCTTCCTGCGTGCCAGCCTCGCCCAACCGCTACCGCTCGCGCCTGTGGATGCCGTCTTCTCCACCGCCACCTTCCATTGGATTCGTGATCACGATGCCTTGTTCGCCAACCTCGCCGCGGTGCTGCGCCCTGGGGGTCAATTGGTCGCGCAGTGCGGGGGTGCGGGCAATATCGCGCGCGTCCATGCCGCCGCCAGGGCGGCGGGCATCGATCTCGATCCGACGCACTTCGCCACACCGGCCGAGACGCAGCAACGGCTCGAGGCGGCTGGTTTCATCGACATACAGTACTGGCTGCAGCCGGAGCCCACGACGCTCGCGCCAGGGGAGCCGCTTGAGACCTACCTGCGCACGGTCTGTCTGCGCCACCATCTTGAGCAATTGCCCGAAACGGACCGCCAACCCTTCCTGCGCGAGGTGATGCGGCAACTCGGCGAGCCCGTGATCGACTACGTGCGGCTCAACCTGCGCGCGCGCCGGGGGGCCGTCAGGTGAGTTCGTCCACGTCAACGGCAATGCCCTCCGCACCCAGCGCTGCGACGATCGCGGCGGTCAGCCTCGCGGCAATCGCGGCAATCGCGGGCGCTGATCGCCCTTGAAGACGCTGCTTGAGCGAGCGCACCTGCCTGACGAAGACAGACCAAGTCACGGGCTGGCCACCATCGCCGTCGCCGGGGTCGGATTGGCTGCCGCACCCGATCATGAATTCGGCGTCACCCTCGCGGTACTCGATGAGCCAGCCCCAGTCCTCGCCGATGGGATAGCTGGTCACGACGCCGCTTTTCACGAGCGTCTGCGCCAGCCACCAGGCCAATTCAAACCCGTAGGCGCCAGGATTGACCTGGCAGTCTTCCGGCAAGACCGGAAGGAACTTCGCGCTCGTGAATTCGATCTGCGCCATACAAGCCTCGCTCCGACCTGGATCTCGCTCACACCCTGACATCAACGTCCTGCCCACCTCGCAGGAGTCACCTCCGCTCGCCCCTGTTCGGCGACGCCCCTTCAGAGCGCCACCTGGCGCTCCGGTCGGACGTGACGCCCACCCGACAGGCTATCCGCTCGCGGCGTCGCGTCAATCGCGATCCGGCGAGCTTCAAGGCACGGTCGGAGCGGCCGCCCGCGGCAAGGTCTCTAGCGTCTCCTCCCATCCTTGCGCTTCGGCCTCGCGATTGGCCTGCCCCAGCGTCTGGACGTCGCTCAGATCCTCAAGCCGATCGGCGGTACGATTGCCCTGCCCTTCGGTCAACGTCTCCAGGTCGAGGTCGGTGGTGGTCAGGATCAAATCCGACTCGGTCAGCATCGTCAGCCATTCGGAGAGATCGATCCGGCTCCAGTCGACCTGGGCCAGGGTCTCGACCGCAATCCCTGTGCAGTTAGGATGCTTGGCGCTCCCATAGCCGCCGATGCCGGCCTGGCCCCGGATCTGCTCATTCAGGATCCGCGACAGCGGTGAGTTGAAGCAGCAGAAGCTGTCGCGGCTCTCGATGCAGGCCCCGAAGAAATTCTTCTTGCAGTAAGCGCCGACCCGGTGACAAGACCTCAGCTCGCGCTGCACGCCGAGGGTGAACTCGTCCTCGGTGCACTCCCAGATGAGGCGGATCAGGATCATCACGATGGTGTAGATCAGATAGGCCCACATCACCCAGTAGAGCACCACCGAGATGGCAGGATTGAGGGCGACAGTCGAGGCCACCGTGCCATCGGCGGCGACCGCCGCCCCGCCGGTGGCGGCATCGACGAAGAGGGCATTGGCCGCTTGGGGGCCGAATACCGAGGCGGTCCACTGTACCGTCTGCTGCAGGAGCTGCTGTTTGAAGGTGGCGATCAGACCTTGCTTGGCCGCCTCCGTCGTCACCGGGGTCGTATTGCCGGTGATGTTGTTGACCGCCGAGGTGAAGGCGTCTTTGACCGCCGACCAGGTATCGACCAGGGGTGAGCGCAGCGTCTCCCAGGCACCGAAGGCGGGGTTGGAGACGCCCGCCTTGACCAGGGACATGGTCACGCTGTCGAGCTTGGCCACGGAGAACATCAGCTGCAGATAAAGCCCGAGCGAAATCCCGCTCGGGCGCTCGCAGCAGTTGACGATGCCGCCGACCGCGCGCTTGCACTCCAGTGCCTCGCCCTTGAAGACCTGACAGCTCCCTGTCGTGCAGTCGGCATCGAGCGAGACCATCTCGGCGGCGTTGAGCGCCGCCACCGCCTCGTCGAAGTCGTCGGAAGAGTCAGGCACGATCGCCACGCAGTCATCGCCCAGACAGCGGATCTCGCCGCCGCAGTCCAGCTCCGAGGTGCGCTCGATGCCGGCGATCTCCTGATCGGTGCCGCAGTCGTAGACGACTTGATCCACGTAGCAGACCCCTGAGCGACCGGTCGCTTCCTCGGCACAGTGGCGGCTCACCGGGCGACACTGGGGATTGGCGTCGAGGGCCGCGCAGTTGTCCAAGTCGCCGGGATTCTCGGGACAGTGCGTCACACCGTCCGGATCGGTCCAGCAGTCCATCTGGCCTTCGTTGAAGCTGGTGCAGTCAAGGGCGACGCTGACCTGCATGCAGGCGGCACCGATGCCCGAGAACTGCTCCCAGGGCTCGTTGCCGGTCTCGCCCAGATACGGCGGTGACACAAGTTCGCCGTCGCATAGCTCACCGCCGGTGACCGGGACGCAGTTGGCGTCGGGGTTGCTGGTACAGGTCGTTGTGCTGCGGCAGAAGCCGTCCATGAGACGTTCGTTGAGGGTCTGGAGACAGGCCGCCGATTCCCAGCTCCAGGCATCCACGCGCTTCTCGACGCGCCGGACGTATTCGACGATGGGCTCCCCGGTCTCGGGATCGGTGCCGACCTGAACCGGGTCCCAGTAGACCGTCGCGTCCAGCGTCCGAGTGACCGTACAACCGAGCTTGGGCTGATCCTTGTCCGGGATCAGACAGGCTTCGTACTCGGGGACATGCACCGTCCTGGGACGGCTGAGAAAGCTGTTGTCCCAGGTGCAGTCGGCATAGGTCGCGGTGAAGTCATCGAGCGAGCTGACGGTCGCGTCGGTGAAGGCCCACAGCGGATCGGCGCTCAGGTCGCTACGCGGACGAGCGACCGGCTCGAGGAGGGTCTGGTACGCCTGACCGGTTGGGGATGAGTCGGCATAGGGCGTGTCGACCAGGTCCTGCAGGGTCTGAAGACCGGCTGCTTCCAAGGCTGCAGGATTGCCGTAGAGCGCGCTCCAGTCGGTCGCTTCGCCCGCCTCCGCGCCCGGGAAGTAGGCCCGATAGTCGCCGGTCTGATCGAAGGGGGCCAACAGCGCTGGATCGCTGCCGAGTTGGCTCCCCAGCCCCTGTCCATCGGTGGCCGCCTGATCGAAGTCGAGCGCCCGGCGCAGGTCATCGCCCCACACCAGCGCCCAGGGGGTCCAGACGATGGCCAAAGTCAGGACGCTGACCAGTGATCGCCGACCCCAACCCGGCGGCCTGGGGTCACAACCAGCTAACGCAGCAGTCATGCCAGCGCCAGATCAGATAGAGGTGGTCCTCGCCGACCCCAGGAATGTTGCGCCACATGCCCCAGCGCAACTCGCTCTCGCCGATGACGTGGTTGGCGTTGGCCTCGGGGAGCGGATAGAACTGTGAGAGGCGATACTGGGTCTTGGGCAGCATCAGTGCGAAGGGCGCCTCGCAGAGAGCGGCATCACCCACGGTCTGGCGGGCGAGTCCCCGCCGATGCAAGGCCGCGAGCACCCGCGCGCTGGCGAGGCTCATCTCCGAGGGACGACCGTTGAGGGTCGGGATGCGTCCGGTGAAGGGATAGAGCCCGCCCCAGGCACCGGCGCACCAGAACAACTCGTCCAAGGGCTTCTGCACTGTGGTCGCCGAGGCGGCATCGACCAGACAGGCGGCCTGGGCGATGGAGTTAGCCACGAAGGCCGCCTCAGGATTGGTGAAGAAGGCCTGCTCGTCGTTGTTCCAGGTCGGATCGAGTTCGGAGAGATAGAGCACGTCAAAATCGGTCAGGTGATCGACGTTGCAGCGATCCGGGAAGAACAGGTCGAGCATCACCAGGACCGGGAAGGCGTAGTAGTGATAGTTGTAGAACGCCTTGTCCGAGCCGTCATAGTTGGCCTGTCCCGGCGTGCCCAGGGTGCGAAAGGAGCCCAGATCGAGCCGCGCGCCGCCGAGCGAGGGCATGCAGCCCGGCACACGGACCAACTCGACGATCCGCGCCGGCTCCCACATGCCGATCACGACACCTGGACTCGGTAGCCCGGCCGGGTCGGTGCAGGCGCACAGCGCCTGGTCGCTGGCACCGCTCGGCACCGAGCCGCCCCCGATCGGCGCCCCGGCGATGCGCAACGGAAAGAGACAGCTCCAGCAAATGTCGGTGATGAGCTTGGGTCCGAGCAGCTCGGCGTCGGGGCAGACGGCGTTGCCGAGGCCCGTGGCGGTCTCCTCTTGGGCGCGCACGGTCAGGGCCAGCGCGAGCAGTAAGCCAACCAGCGCGGCGACCTGAAGGAAGCGGCAACGCAGCATCCTGCGCATCCTCAGCCCTCCGGCGGCCATTCGGCGACCACCAGGCCTCCCTCGCGCGACTCGACCACGGCCGGCACCCGCTCGATCTGGAAGCGGCGCTGAATGTCGGGGGTCAGCAGGTAGAGCGGATCCTGCAAGGCCGCCTGGACGGCGCGATAGCCTTCCCAGCCGGTAGCACGATCCAACCGTGTCGCCAGATAGAGCGGCAACCGCCGATCGGCACGACTCGCCCTTCCGCGCCGCGCGACCTCGGCCACTTGACGCGGGTCGGTCGCATCGAAGACAAAGAGGCGCTGACGAAAAGGCATGACGGCAAGCGGATCGACACGGTCGCCAGCGCGGATCACGGTGGTCCCGTCCGGGAGGGCCACATCGGCTTGTGCGACAAGGGTCAGGTCCAGACGTCGCTCACGTGGCTTCTCCGCCACCGGTAGCTCGGCAAAGGCCGCACGCTCCCAATAGTGCTCCAGTGCCGCCTCGCGCCGGGCGCTCCAGTCGATGCCCGCCAGACGCCGTTGCAGCTCAACGATCAGATCGGGCTCGCTCACAGCGACGGTAGGACCACGGACGCCCAGATTGCCCCGCCGGCCCTGCCCCACCTGCTCCAGCAGCCAGTCCGGTCGGCTGATGCCGCTGACGCGAGCAAGCTCCGCTCCTACCCTATCGGTGACGATCAACTTCGGAGCCACCTCCACCTGCGGAGTCTGGAAGGGGCGCGGATCGATCTCGATGCGGGGAATCGCATTGGTGCTCAGGCCATCGCGTGCTTCACGCAGAAGGACGTGGATCTGGCGGATGAAATCACCCAGCGATTCGCCCAGCGCCACACCACGAAAGACCACCCGCACTTCGGGTCGCCCGGCCGCCTGCGCGAAAAGCTCGCGCAGTTGAGCCTCACCCAGGGCACGGGAGGCCAGAATCGTCACGGTCAGCCCCTTGCTCGACGGCTCCGGCGCTGTGTCATCTGATTCTGGGGAAGTGGCCGATGGCGCAATGGCGTTGGAGGATCCGACGTCCCGAAGCGCCACCGACCAGTCGGCAACCGTCTCGTGCTGCTCGATCAGCCAATCGGGACGCGGCGCCGCCAGCGCCTGTTCCTGAATCTGCACCGCCTGATCGCGCAGCGCCGGATCTGGCAGCGCCTCGTCGGCCCGACTCTCGCCGATGACCAGGGTCGCCAGAGCCCAGATCAGGACCAACACCCATCGCCACTCAGAACAGCGCATAGGCCTTCCCGACCATCCGCGTGACCGGGAGAAAGCCCCAGTAGCGCGAGTCGAAACTGTCGGCGGTCTCGCCAAGCATCCAGAAGTGCTCGACCGGAACCCGCTCGTGGCGCAGCAGGCTCGCCGGATCGCGCTGCAGCGCCGGGGCCAGTGCCAGTCCTTGCGCCATCGGCATGCCGTTGATCGCGGTCTCGGCGAGCGTGACCGTCACCCAGTCTCCCGGCACCCCGGCTGCGTGCTTGACGAAGAGGCGTCCCTCGAAGGCGTCCACCCCCAGCCCCTGCGCGCGGAAGGCCACCAGATCCCCCTGGATCACTTCCTCGGGGCCGGCGAAGGTGTCGATCAAAAAGACGCGCGAGGACTCCAAACAGCTGTGCACCTGCAGATCGATCCCGAGGCGGTAGCGGATCGCCCCATAGGCGCCAACACCCAATACCAGGCTGAGTACCACGACAGCCAGCACTGCCCAGCGCCAACGCAGCGGCCGGATGCCGAACCGCCAGCGGCTCCCCACAAGCCGACCTTGGGCACCTGGCTCAGCCTTACTCGGGCGCATGCGGCACCTCCGTTTCCCGAAGCGTGAGCGCAGGCGGAGCGGCCAGCACCGCATGCCGATCCAGGACCAGCACGCCCCGCGCCGCCAGACCCTCGGCGGCCTGGGTATAGTCGCGCAGGATCTCCGTCATCTGCGCCGGGTCGGCGCCACGGGCGGCGGCGGACAGGTCCAGCAGCAGCACCGGCGGTCGGACCTCCAGCGCCTGGGCGAGCTGACGCTGCCACCAGAGGCTCAGAAAGGCACTACTCGCCAGACATAGGAGACCGGCGACAAGAACGACCGTGCTCAGCCCTGGTGGTCCCGCCGCCCTTGTCGGCTGGGTCGAGTCGGTTGGCGCCGCTCGCATCAGAGATACCCGCCCCTCAGCCATGCCCAGGCTCCGCCAACAACCTCCGGATCGCCGCGTCGATCGACAACCCCCGCCGGCGCAGCGCGCTCAGCGCCGCCACATCGCGCGGGTGGGTCGAATAGAGCAGCTGACGGAAGGGATCCACCACCAGCCGGCCGATTCCGGCCCCGTAGTCGCCGATGACCAGGATCTCGGAATAGACGCCGGGGACCGTGTGCACGGTCTTTAGGAGTTCCGCCCCGCCCTCGGTCAGCGGCAGGCGCTTGGCGGCGCGCAGCTGATCGATCGCCTGCGCAGGCTGGGCGAGCAGAAAGGTGTGGGCCGAGTTCTCGGCGATCGCCCGCCCGGTCGGATGGGCATAGAGGTCGTTGAGCGACTGGGTGACCGTGACCGCGGAACCTCGGTACTTGCGAAAGCGCCGGTAGCCGGTCTCGATGAAACGGGCGACATCGCCCTGGGTGAGCAGATCCCATGCCTCGTCGAGGATCACCAGCTTGGCCTGGTCCCGCTCGCCCAGATACATCGCCTGCTGGATCTGATAGATGAGCTGCAGCAGCACCACCTGCTGGAGGTGCTTGCGGCCCTTCAGCTCCTCCAATTCGAGGACGACGAAGGGCGCGGAGAATTGGATGCTGTTGGGTCCGTTGAAGAAGCGCCCGTACTCGCCCGAGGTGGTGAAGGGATAGATCTGGGTGCCCAAATCGCGCAGCCGGGGATCAGGCTCGGCGCTCAGGGCAGCGGCGATGCCGTCGATGGTCATGGCCGCTCCCTGCGCATCCCACAGGGTTTTGAGCACCCGCTTGAGCCCCGAGAGGGCATAGTCGTCCAGCCCGCCCGAGGGTGCGATCATGGCCCCAACCAGGGCCGCGATCATGTCAGCCTCCTCGTCCCAGTGCACGACCAGCTCGAAGGGATTGAGGCAGATCCGCGCCTCGCGAGTGAAGGCCAGGAACTGACCGTCCAGCGCCTCGCAGAGCTTCTCGTAGGAGCGCCCGACGTCGATCACCCAGCAGCGCCCGCCGACCGACAGCGTGGTGGAGATCAGCTCATTGGTCAGAAACGACTTACCGGCGCCCGACTGGGCGGCGATGCAGGCGTTGTAGTTGGAGGCCGAGTCGAACAGCGAGAGGTTCATCAGCTGTCCGCCCCGGCTGATGAGGTTCAGTACCGGGGTACCGGTCCCTTTCCAGTCCCCGTGCACCGGCATCAGGTTGACCGCGTGCGAGGCCGCCAGGGTGCGGTAGCGTTGCATGTCGCGAATGGCGGTGCGGTCGGCGCCGAAGGGCAGACAGTTGAGAAACAGGGGGAGCGTGAAGAAGCGGTCGCTCACCACCTGAAAGCCCAGCTCACGCCAATAGGTGCGCAGGTTCGAGGCGGCGGCGGTGGCCTGGTCCTTGGGCGCGAAGAGCACGAGCCCCAGATGCGCGCGCACCGGCCGGTCCCCGGCGTCGAGCCGCTCGAAGAGCACCCGGAAGCCCCGCGCCCGCTCGGCCAGGCGCGGCAGATAGACCGCGATCGGCCCGGTCGCCATGTTGGTCGCCCACTGACTTTGGGTCTGGAGCAGCGTCCGGGTGGTCTCGGGCTCGGGGAAGTGCAGATTGAGACAGACCAGCAGGTTGTGCGGGATGCCGCATGCTCAGTGGTGGCGACGCGCAGCAGCGTTCGGAACAGTTGGGGGTGCGGTGCCTTTATCGTCCCAACGGCCTATACACCGCCGACAAGACAGCCAATAGCCGGTTCAGCCCGATTTCTTGATCAGGTACGCGGACAACCGGTCCAATAGGCGGCGATGTCGGTCAGGTGCGAGTGTGCCGATGACGCCAAGAAGGCGCCTCTCGGGCAGCACGGCCAAGAAGCCCAAACGAATAAGCGAGGGAGACTTCAGACCGCTGGTGGCATAGTCGGCATGGTCCGTCAGGATCGGATCGTCGAATCCCGCGATCTCCTGATGCAACTGGGTACTGACGCCGCAGACCAACCAATCATGGAAACCCGGCATGCGCCGCAGTGCAATCGTCGGGCGGTTCTTCACGCGCCCGTCAGCTTGGGGAAGCGGCGTCAGCACTATGTCGCCCTCGTTCATGTACGTCTCACATCCATCAGCGTGTACTCGGGCTCGTCGTCTCCATAGGCATGCGCGAGACCCGTTACCGCAAGATCTGCCCAAGTTTCGCGTTCGGCGTCCATTGAAGGCGGCATGACTGTAACCAGCAACCGAGCGTTGCGGGGAAGCTGGAACGGCTCATCGAGAATGATCGATTGGCCGTCGAAATGGGCGTTCAGGGTAATGCTGGGCATCGAGACCTCTGCAAGCATCATTCGGTAACTGGAAGCCGGCTCTATGTCGTAGAAGGCTGGCGTCTGCCAAGCTCGCCATGAGGCCGTATTACTCATCCTGTTTCTTCGAGAGGACGACCACTGGCCGACGAATCTCAACGCCATTGACGTGACCGACGGTACCGACACTTTTCGACTCCACCACCTCGCCCCAAGCCTGCTTGACCAGCGAGCAGAGCAGCGCCCAGGGTGTTCGCGGTCCTGGCAGAGCTTCGTAACCAGGCAGACACTGAGGCCACGCAATGCTATCGATCGATAGAAAGTGTGGCAGCTCTGAGTCGGCAAAAATGACGTCTTCACTTCGTTCGAAATCGTCGTAGAACTCCACCTTAAGCACGCCGTCTTCGTCGCCTTCGTATTCGACGCTCGCGCCTTGGAAGACCTCGACCCGGTTAGTGACATGCAACATTTTCGAGAGTGCCGAGACTGTGATGCCTTTACTACCTTTAAGGACTACCGGCAAAGCGCCGGGATCGCCCCCGAGCGCCAAGATGATCGGCACATAGCTCGTGTCACTACAGAACCAATCCGGCTCATCGGCCTGACAAATCAGCGACGCCTGCTCTGTCGCCCAACAGCTCAGAACCTCCAATGGCACCTTCGGAATCGAAGAATCGCGAACCACGGTTTCGATCTCTCCTCCCAAGAGCACGCCTGCAATATGCCCGAGGCGAGAGGTTCTCAACCCGTCGGTTGTCACAACCCCGGGGGCAAGGAAACTTGGAGCAGTCGAGATTGTGGCCCGGCCATAGCGGCGACCGTCCGAACCTTCGAGCGTACACATGTAACTGCCGGTTAGCACATGCTTTTCATTCCCGTCCAGCCACAACCGCTTCAACAGGCCATCAGCAGGCATCGACCACCAGTCGCCAGCCTCAACCACACGGTGAACCCTCCCTAAATCATCGGCTACCTCGACGCTAACATCCAGGGTTGGGCACAGTGCTGCGGCCAGGCGCGCAAGACTGAGCCGAGATCCCTTTGATGTTGTCGTCTGGAACAAAAGCCCCCCTTCGACGCTCGGATCGACCTTCAGACGAACCGCGACCTGCGTCCCGCCTTCCCGCGACGCCCTGTCGCTAGGCGTATCTCGCAGCACCGGCCGCGATGCGAGACCCTGTCGGAACTCGAGCGTCCGGGTGTCGGCGTGACTGGCGTCGTAGCGACGACTGGTTACCTCTACATGGTCGCCAAGCATGAACACGGAGAAAAAACCGATCCCGAAGCGGCCGGCCGGCTTGAGGCCCTTCCCCATCAGACCTGGGTGCTCCCAGCGCATATCGGAGCTGCGCCACAGCGAAGCGCCGAAGTCCAATAGCGTGCCAGTCAGGACACGCGGCCCCATGCCGATCCCGTTGTCGCGCACGTCCAGCCAGATCCCAGCCTCATTTTTGCGCAATCCAACCTGGATCAAGCCGAAGTCTTCCGGCACACCGGGCAGACAACGCCGCGCGCGGATGGCATCGGCCGCGTTCTGGATCAGCTCGCGCAGGGCAACCCTGGGATCGTTGCCATAGAGTCGGGTGCCGCCCAGTTTAGCGACCAAGCCAGCCACGTCGGAGACGCGCAAACTGGTATCGACCGGCTGCCAGCCACTGGTCGGCAGCAGGCGCGCCAGCCGCTCAGGCGAGTCCGCTGCCTTGACGCGATTGATGGCGAACTGCGGCCGTCCGGTCTCTTCGAGCAGACGATCGACTCCTTGCAATTCGCGGTCGATCATGCGGATGGTGTCGAAGCACAGCCACCAGGCATCGGTCTCATTCGATCCGAATGGACTGCCGGTATAGACCAGGGCGTCTGCGTTGCGGCTCGGTTTGCCAAGGCGTTGCTGGAAACGCCAATGGTCGCCGGAGACACCTGCTGGTCGCTCAAGCGTCCTGAGCCAGCGCGGCGCCCGCCGATGGTCGATGTGGGCGGCATCCGCTACACGCAGCAAACAGGCGATCTTCAACGGATCGACCGTCCAGTCGGAGGGCAAACCGGCCCCGGCGTTGTAACAGGGCGGCAAACGGTGCTCCAAATCCACCAGATCCCACCAGTGGCTTGCGGCAATCTTGCCGATCAATGGACCGTAATAGGTTCGCAGGTCCGCATCCTGAATTAGATGCTCGTCGGCATCCTCTGACTCTGGCCCAGGCCAGCGGATGACCGCGAGATGCTCGGCCTGCTTGGCATGCAACGCGCGAAGGGTATCCGGCAATGACTCGTCGATGACGTCTTGCGGGGGGGTGTCGAGCGTCTGAGCCGAAGGCGGCTCGTCACACCGGCGCCTCAAGACCATCGCCACCACATCGCGCCATTCCGGTGTTTGCTGTATCTCGTCCAGGCCGCCCGGATAGGCCGCGCGACAATGCGCCGCATCATGGAGAAGGATGGCGCTGCCGAGCACGAATGCCTCGGCGGATGTCAGGTGAAAACCATCGCCAGCGATCAGACTAGCGGTCTCCCAGAGCGCGTCAAGGTGAGTAACATCATGCACCGTTAGACCTGGGATCTCAGCCGAGATGAGACCCACAAGTGCGGCGACCCGGCCCCGAATGTCGAGCAGAGTGACTCGCAGTCGCTCCCGGGCTTTCTGATTTGGATCTGCGGCTTGGCTCGCCAAACTGTCTTTCCAGAGAGATGTTCCCTCAAACTCGAGCATGGCTTGTCGGGTCCCTTGTCCACTTGTTCATGTGCCGAAACGCCAGCTTGCACCTCGGATGCACGCACTTCAATCTAGCAGCGCAAGCTGCGCTGAGATCGCACACGACACGGGGCGATGCGGTTCGTTCATCCCCGCATCCATAGCCGCCTATCCCGGGAGTGTTGTCCGCGTCACCGGGCGCGCATCCACCGCTTCGCGCAGCCGGGTGATCTCCTGCTGGAGGGCCTGGACGTCGCTTTGCTGGGACTGGCGCAACTGCTCGACCTGGCGGTTGAGCGTGGCCGCCTCGCCGGGGCCGCGCTGACGCTCGCGGGACGTCGCCTGGGCCAGCTCGCGCTCGAGCTGGGTCAGACGATTGGCCAGACCGTCGATGCCGAGCGCACGCGGATCGGCGTCGGTCAGCAGATGCCGGGTGAGCCGCTCGCGCGCCTGCTCGGCGCGAGTACCCGGGGTCGCTGGCTCATCAAGGGCGATCACCGCAATCAGCGCGACCACGCCGAGCACGACACCGATCAGCAGCCAGCGGCGCAGGCCGGGCGAGAGCCGCTCCCAGGTATCGGCGGGGGTGACGGGCATCTAGCGGGCTCCCTTACCGCGCAGAGAGGGACGCGCGGGTCGGCGCTGCTCCGGCGTCGGACGCCGCACCGCGACATAGAGCTCTGCCTGCTCGCCCGGAGCCAGCCAGACCCGTGGCCAGGCGGCCACGGCGACCGTGTCCCCGTCGAGGTCCGCGCGACAGGCGCGCTCTTCGATCTCCAGTTCGGCATCCGTCGTGTTCCGTGCGAGCGCGGTGATTAGCCAGAGGTCGCCACCTTCGAGGACCTGACCGCGGCGGGTCTCCAGACCCAGTTGGACGCAGGTCACGGTCTCCTGGCGCCGCGCCTGACGCAGACCGTAGCCCCCGGGGATCTCCTCGCGCGCCAGGGCGCGCATGGCCTCGGTGAGGGCCGTGACATAGTCCGGCGCGGCGACTGCGGTCGGTGCGGACGGCGCTCCAATCGGGTTCGTGCTGGGGAGCGGGTCGGTCAGGACCAGGCGGATCTCGCGCGGGGGGATGCGCCGTGGGGCGAGCGTCAGGGACAGCGCATGGTTGGGATCCGAGGCATCGCTCACGAAGAGGGTCACCGGCGTCTCGTTCCCAGTGGCGACATAGATGGCCGAGCCGTCGACACGAGTGCTGGCATCAGAGACGGTGCGTACCTGTGGATTCGGGAAGGGGGTGAGGATGCTGTTCAGATGATCGATGGCGATCTCGACGATGAGGTTGACACCGATGGTGGCCTGCACCGTCACCGGGCCGACCTCGAGGTGGGTCGGGCTCGGATCCGGCGACTCCGCCTTCACGCGCAGGAAGCGCCCGCCCCAGTCGTCCGGCTCCAGCGTCCGCTTTCCGGCGAGCACGGCGTCCGGGATCGGCGGCAGCTCGATGCCGATGTCCTCGGGCTGAGCCACCGCTGGACCGATGACCGCAAAGAGCACCGCCAGGGTCATCGCGAGTGTTAGCACCGAAGCACGGGGGTCAAGCAGGCGGCCGGTCGGCATGTCTCAAGTCCTCGATCGATCGGGCGGATGGACGGCCCGGGCGTTGTCACTGAGTCGACGCCGCCGGGGCGACGTCTGCCGTTGAATCCGCTCCGCGCCCCTTGCGCTCACGCGCATCCTGATAGGCGTCCAGGTACGTGATGAGCGGGCGGTAGTTGCGGAAGGCGACCTGCACCTCATAGGTCCGGGGCCGGGTCACCGGATCGGCACCGGGGTCGGTGATGACCTGCTTGCCGCTCACCCGCACCCGATCGCTGTCGGCCTCGTACTGGACGAGTTCGGGGGCGAAGCGCACGCTCACCCGGTCGCGCTTCAGGGCCTCGACCTGGTCGTCCAGAATCCCGGCGATGGCGCGACGCAGACTCGGGCTGAGCAGGGGCTCAAGGGTCCGGCGCAGGAAGGGCGCATTGGTCGGGGTGACGTTGCCGAGCAGTTCGGTGACGAAGAGGCCCCAGGCCTCCTTGACCTCCTGGCTTGCGGAGGCACGCGCCACATTGACCTGGCTCTCCAGGATCGGCGGCACCAGCACCACGGTGCGCTCGGCCTGCAGCAGCGCGCTGAGGGTGAGCAGGTTGGTGGCGAGGAGCGCGATCAGGAGACCGCGGTGGAAGCGGTTCTCCGTGACCAGGCGCTGCCAGGTCTGGCGAAAGCGCACCAAGTTCATCCGCGCGGCCTCATGGCAGGTAGCGCCGCACGAAGGGATTGGGCGTGCTGCGATGCCCCATCGGCATCAGGCCGATCCAGTAGAGCGCGTGCAACGCATAGCCGTCGGCGCGGCTCTCGCGGAAGCGGCCATAGAGGCGCACGGTCACCAGACCGAGCAGGATGAAGATCAGCGGTTGATTGACCAGGATGCCGATCACCAGCACCAGGAAGAAGGGCGTGACATCGTCGATACGCCAGAACAGCAGGTTCGGCGGATCGTCGATGTGACGGGGCAGCTCCAGGGTCGCCATCGGGGTCGCTCGCTCCGGGTGAGACAGACGTTTCGGTGCGCAAAACGATGCCGACTTTCACGCGCCGCGTCAGCAAACAACGGTTATTCGCGGAAGAACCGTTTCTTGGCAGTGGGCAGAAACGTCGTCCGATCACGAGCAGCGTTCAAGATGAGCGCACCAGCACACTGGAAGCGTCGAGCCTCCCTGTGCGCAAGGTCTAGACTGTCCTCCATCAACGCCATCGGGCATGCCGACCGATTCAACCAGGAGCGACTAGCCATGACATCCGAGCGACTCAACGCGGACTTTGGAATCCCCGAGCACCTTGTCTTCTGCGACGGACCCGGCGGACTGGTGCAGGCACGCCTGGCGTGTCCCTGGGGAGCGGCGGTGGTCTCGACCTACGCCGGTCAGGTCTTGAGCGATGTGCCGGCCGGCGAGGCGCAGGATCTGCTGTTCGTCTCCGAGCAGGCCACCTACCAGGCGGGCAAGGCCATCAAAGGCGGTATGCCGGTGTGCTGGCCCTGGTTCGGCCCCGATCCGCAGGGGCTAGGCCGTCCTCAGCATGGCTTCGTTCGCACCCACCAGTGGCAGGTCACCGGGAGCCATCGATCGGCCGACGGCGCGGTCCGACTGGTCTTGGGTGTGACCGACACCGACGAGACCCGCCAACTCTGGCCGTCTGCGTTCGCGTTGCGGATCGAGGTCACCCTGGGTCAGTCCCTCCAGGTCACGCTGGTCACGGAAAACCGCAGCGACGCAGCCATGGAGATCGGCCAGGCCCTGCACACCTATTTCAAGGTTGGCGATGTCAACCGAGCCAGGGTCGTCGGCCACGGCGAATCCGTTCTAACGCACATGGCGGAGCGCCACCCCGGACCATGAAACGGGGCGGTAGCTTGCACGGACGCCAGGAGAGGCAACATATTGCGTCCTGTTGAGCCTCCTACAACAAGTGCGCTGTTTCACGGTAACCGGCGGGCGCTGATTGGGCGACGCGGGGTGCGGAGTTTGCCGTCATGCCCAGATAGTCGAAGACACGGCGGACCCTGCGAGCGAGTTTATCGATGGTTGCCGCCACGGAATCCTTCGATTTCGTCTTGATCAGCCCGATGGCGAAGCGGCGCAGGCGGGTGATGTTTTCGGGTCCGTGGCCGGTGCGGATGGTGCAGCGATCCTCGTCCCAGTTCCAGTCGAGGATCCAGTGATGGGCCTCGATCCCCCAGTGCCCACGGTTAAAGCCGAGCAGACACGCGGGGTCGGCGCTGTCGGGGGTGTGATCGGTGACACCGTAGACCGTCTCGATGGAGACCTTGCCGGTCTTCTTCTCAATGGTGTGTCGCTCAATGGCGAAGACCTGACCGACCTGGGGGAAGTCGAGATAGGCGTTGAGGGCCGTGGAGGTCCAAATGGCACGGCTTTCGATGCGCCCGTGCTGGAGGGAGAATGGTTCACGAAAATCCGGCTCGCCGCGGTCGGCGAAGTGCAGGCGGATATCGGCGGCCAGCGTCGGTTGGTTATCCTTGGCGGTGAAGAGGTAGTGCGCACCACGTTCGACCAGATCGTCGGNGAGAATGGTTCACGAAAATCCGGCTCGCCGCGGTCGGCGAAGTGCAGGCGGATATCGGCGGGCAGCGTCGGTTGGTTATCCTTGGCGGTGAAGAGGTAGTGCGCACCACGTTCGACCAGATCGTCGGCGAGCTTGCGCTGGGTGAGCAGGGCGTCGGCGGTGATGGTTTTGCCGGCGATATCGAGCGGTTCGAGCACCGGGATCGCCATCCCGATCTCGTTGGTGCGTTTCAGCTCATCGCTGCCATCGACGGGCAACGAGGCGACTTTTTTTGGGTGTGACAGATCTGCGTTTGATGTCCGACGACACCAAGAATATGGGTCTGGCGCCCCTCCGCGTCGATGGCATTGCACATCGTCTTGCCATCAATGGCCAAGCCCTCGTCGGCCGCGGCCATCTGCGCATTCCAGCCCTGCAGCGCCTGATCGAGCGCGTCGGGATCAACCCGCGTGAGCACATCCCGGATGCGGGTGCGGCTCGGGACCTCGTAGCGCCCGTGACGATAGCGGCAGCCAAAGCGCGCACGGGCGGCCTGGCCAAGGTCCTTCGCCCATGCGGCGATCGCCTTATAGCCACGTGCCCCGCACAACACCGCGCCGGCGGCGATGGCGAGCACCGCCGGCAAGGGATGGCGCCGACCTTGGCTGCGACGTGGATCGGGCACATCGGCAAAGAACGCTGGAAGCGAACGCATCTGCTTGGCACTCAACATCAGTTTCGGGGCTCCGTCGTGGTCAAGAGGATCGAGCATCGGTTGGGTCAGGCGTGCCTGGGCGCGGATCGACGAAGCGGGCCTGCGACCGAGCGCAGGATGATGTCATGCACGTGCGTCGCGCTGCCTCGCCAACCAATCCTGGCGCGCAGTTTGAGTCAAACGCTGGGGCCTGTACAGAATCGAAGGTAAATCCCACTACGGCGAGTCAATCTGCGGTAGAACGGTTTCGCCGTGCCCGATTGCCCGCCGCCGCTTGACGCGCGCGGGCGTCGCCGATCATAGTAATCAGCGATGGCGTCTCAGCGTCGTCCAGGCGCCAAGGGAACTTTAGGCGTCGTTCCGACTCCGAATTCTGGAAGGATTCACCTCCTCCTATCCACTCGTTCCAAGCCAGCGCGCACCCCCTGATCGATGAAGATCCCAGGCGCTACCATTGCGCGCTCACTTGCCACTCCCGTCGAGCGGTCCAGGGATGTCGCGCCCCAGGTTGTGCCGCTGTTTCCCAAGCAGGGCACCGACCCGATCGTCCAGCGTCCGGTCACGGACGTGGACCAGTCTGCGGTCATCTACCTGCGCGATCGCTACCCCAGTGCCTACGCCGATCACGCCGCCGACCGCTATGCCCAGCGCGCGATCGGAGCCTACGAATCCGTCCACCAACTGAAAGAGCGCGACGATCTGCGCGCCATCACCGGAGTCGACACCTTCGCCTGAGGCTTGCGAGAACGCGACGATTCCGTCCCTGTCTAACCGCCCGTATCGACGGGGCCTGCGCATTCCTGACCAAGGTTTCGCGTCGGCTCCCATCGCTCTAGGGCCTCATCAATCTCAGTCTGTCATTTGGAGTCGTTGGCTATGAGCCAAGCGGGTAGTCGGGCCGACGCGTCGGTCGCGGAGCGTATCGGTTTGGAGGGTGGCGCATCCAGGCGCCGGCGTCGTTGGCCATGGTGGCTTGGCTTGATGATTGTCGGAGTCGTCGTGGCGGGTTTCGTGCTCATCGAACCGTCGCGGGAGGACGGGCTCGCCTTCAAGACGGCGGAGGTCAGCCGCGGTGATCTTGCCGTGAAGGTGACCGCCACCGGCAAGCTCCAGCCGGTCACCCAGGTCGACGTGGGCACCGAGGTATCCGGCACCATCCAGAGCGTCGGGGTCGATTTCAACGACAGGGTCAAGCGCGGGCAGGTCATGGCCAAGCTGGACCCGGAGCAGTCGCAAGCGAAGGAGCGGCAGTCCGCCGCCGCGCTGACGCTCGCCAAGGCCGGGGTCGACGAGGCCCAGGCGACGGCCAGCGAGACCGCCAGCAAGCTGCGGCGCACACGCGACCTGATCGCCAAGCGGTTGGCCTCCCCGGAGGAGCTGGACACGGCCGAGGCGGCGGCCGAACGGGCGGTCGCCGCGCTGGCGGTTGCACGGGCCAAGGTCGATCAGGCCCAGGCCCAGCTGGACGCGGACCGCCGTACCCTGGAGAAGACGCTGATTCGCTCGCCGATCGACGGCATCGTGCTCAACCGGATCGTCGAGCCGGGCCAGACCGTCGCGGCCTCGCTGCAAACGCCGGTGCTCTTCACCCTGGCCGAGAACCTCACGCAAATGGAACTCAAGGTCGACGTCGACGAAGCGGACGTCGGCCAGGTGCGGGAGGGCCAGGAGGCCGACTTCACCGTGGATGCCTATCCCAGCCGGACCTTTCCCGCGATCATCACCCAGGTGCGCTTCGCGCCGGAGACCATCAACGGCGTCGTGACCTTCGGCGCCCTGCTGGCGGTCGACAACGGTGATCTCTCGCTGCGTCCGGGCATGACGGCGACCGCGGACATCCTGGTGCGGGAAGAGCGCGGCGTCCTGCTCGTCCCCAACGCGGCGCTGAGATTCACGCCGCCGCGCCAGGAGGTGAAGACCAGCGGCCCGAACCTCCTCAGCATGCTCTTGCCGCGGCGCCCGCGCGGCGCGAAGCGCGAGCCCGAGGTGGCGGAGAAGAAGACGACCGGCGCGACCCTCTGGGTCTTGCGCGCGGGCGAGCCGGCGCCCGTCGAGGTGCAGACCGGTTTCACCGACGGTGCCATGACGCAGGTGTCGGGCGGCGATCTCCAGGCCGGTGCGCGGGTCCTGATCGGCATGGATCGGGGCGAAGGTCGGTCATGAGCGCGGTCGAAGGCGCGCTCACGGCCGTCGATACCGCTCCGCTGATCGAGCTGCGCCAGGTCAGCAGGATCTACGGGGCCGGTCTGACCGAGGTGCGCGCCCTGGACGGCGTGGACCTGCGCATCCGCGAGGGCGAATTCGTCGCCGTCATGGGGCCGAGCGGATCCGGCAAGTCCACCGCCATGAACATTCTCGGCTGTCTGGACACCCCGACCCTCGGCAGCTACCGCTTCCTCGGGGTCGCGGTCGAGACGCTGGACCGCAATCAACGCGCGCTGCTGCGTCGGCACTACCTCGGCTTCGTCTTTCAGGGCTTCAATCTGCTCAATCGCACCTCCGCCCTGGAGAACGTGGAGTTGCCGCTCATCTATCGGCGCAGCCCGCGCGCCGAGCGGCACGCGCTCGCGCGCGAGGCGCTGGCGATGGTCGGGCTCGCGGGCTGGGAGCATCACACCCCTGGCGAGCTGTCCGGCGGCCAGCAGCAGCGCGTCGCCATCGCGCGCGCCCTGGTGACCGCGCCCAGTCTGCTGCTGGCGGACGAGCCGACTGGCAACCTGGATACCGCGCGCAGCCACGAGATCATGGATCTCCTCACCGGGCTCAACCGCGAGCGCGGCATCACCGTCCTCATGGTCACGCATGAGGCGGACATGGCCGCCTACGCCCACCGGGTCATCCACTTCCTGGATGGCCGTGTCGCCGACGCCGCCCCGTCTGGAGCCTCCGCCTGATGCTCTGGAACACCCTCCTTCTGGCGTTGCGCGAGATCCGCCGCAACATGCTCCGCTCGGTGCTCACCATCCTGGGCATCGTCATCGGCGTCGCCGCGGTCATCGTCATGGTGACGCTCGGCGATGGCGCGACCCGTCAGGTCACTCAGCAGATCGAGAGCCTGGGCACCAACCTGCTGATGATTCGCGTGGGTCAGCGCATGGGGCCGGGGCAGCAGTCCAACGCGCCGTCGTTCGGCGTTGACGATGCCGTTGCCATCCGGCGGGACGTCTCGGCCGCTCGGGCCGTCGCGCCGTCCGCCAGCACCTCGCTCACCGCGATCGCGGGCAACCGCAGCTGGTCGACGACGGTGACGGGCACGGACAACGCCTACTTCGACGTGCGCAACTGGGAGCTGGAGTCTGGGCGCTTCTTCTCGACCGGCGATCTCCACGGCGGGCGAGCGGTGTGTGTGATCGGCGCGACCACCAGACGCGAGCTATTCGGCGCCATGGACCCCATCGACCAGAAGATCCGCTTGAAGTCGATGGCCTGTCAGGTCGTCGGACTGCTGCGCGCCAAGGGGCAGAGCACCATGGGCATGGATCAGGACGACCTGGCCCTGATACCGCTGCGGACCTTCCAGCGCCGGATCGCCGGCAATCAGGACGTCACTCTCATCCAGGTCTCCGTGCGCGACGGCGAGTCGACCGAGGAGGCGACCAAGGAGCTGGAGCGCCTGATGCGCGAGCGGCGCAACATCCTGCCCTCCGAGGAAGACGATTTCAGCGTGCGCGACATGAAGGAGATCACCAACATGCTGACCGGCACCACGCGCGTCCTTACCGCCCTGCTCACGGCGGTGGCGGCGGTGAGCCTGCTGGTCGGCGGGATCGGCATCATGAACATCATGCTGGTGTCGGTCACCGAGCGGACGCGCGAGATCGGCATCCGGCTCGCCATCGGCGCCCTGGAGCGCGAGGTGCTGCTGCAGTTCCTGGTCGAGGCCGTGGTGCTGTCGTCCCTGGGCGGTATTTTGGGGATCCTGCTCGCGCTCGGCGCCTCGGTCGGATTGACCAGGCTCTTGAACGTGCCCTTCGTCTTCAACGGCGGCATCGTCCTCATCGCCTTCTTCTTCTCCGCGGCCGTCGGCGTCATCTTCGGCTACTTCCCGGCCCGCCGCGCCGCGCGGCTCGATCCCATCGAGGCCTTGCGGCGCGAGTAGCGCCGCCGCATGACAGATGTCCGTCATCGTGCCAGGCGCGAGGCGCCACGCCGGCTGTCGGCGCTCGGCCGACAGCCTGAGATGAGCTCGGGTTAGCGGGTGTGGCTGGGCGGTGAGCCGCGGTCCGCCCTGGCATGGGAATCCGGGTGCGGCTGCGGTCGATGCTCGGCGTTGCGAGGACGGCGGACCTCGTCGTTGGACGCCAGGCTGCGGATGTGCCGTTCCGAGCGGTCGAGCTTCCGATCCAGGCGCCGATACGTCTCTCGCGACCAGTCACGGCGCAGGCTGCGTGCCAGATCGCGGATCTCGCGATGCTCCTGGCGCAGGATGCCGGCCTCCCGCTTGGTCAATTCGCCCGAGTTGATGCCGCGGTCGATCGTGGTCTGCTGTCGGTCGAGTCGCGCGTCGATGTCATGACCCTTTGGCGCGGCTTGCGCCGGCAGGGCCATCATCAGGGCAATGGTCGAGGCCAAGAGTGCTGTGGTTGAAGCTTTCATAGGACGTTCTCCAGTTCGTCTTGTAGGTGCGAGGATGAAGATACGCCCGCAAGGCTGAATGCTGTCTGAACGCTCGCGAGACGGCCTGTCATGGCACCGCGGCGCGGTGCCATCCGCTCGCCCGAGGGCCGCACGCTTGGAACGCGAAGGGCGGAATCAGGCCGGGTCCTCGGGCGAGGATGCGGGCCGCTCTGTCGTGTGTCGCACCAGCACGGGCGGCGGCTGCGGCATCCACCAGGCGGCGAGCAGGATGAGCACGAGGCCCGCGATGGAGACCCAGTACCAGCCGGTCATCTGGGTTGGGCTGAGCTGGTAGACGGCCCCGGCGCTCAGCATGAGGTGGTCGTCATGCGAGAGGATCCAGCTGATCCCGACCGGCGGCTGATACTCGGGACTGTCGGCCGCTGTCGGTTGATCCAAGGCGGTCAGGTCGCCCGATTGCTCCGAGAGATCGAGCCAGGACAGGCCCTGATCGCCGCCCATCCAGAGACGCTCGCTCCCGCCGCTGCCATCCCTGGGTGCCAGGTGGAGCGCCAGAATTCGCGTGTCGGCGAGCGCCGGGTGCAGCAGCCGCCAGGTCTCGCCGGGCCGAGCTTGCCAATAGAGGCCCTGATTGGTGCCTGCGAGCAGGCGCCCGCCCGGCGTCGCGGCGAAGCTGAAGACGTTGGAACCCTCCGGCAGACCCAGGCTGTTCGGCCGCCAAGGTGTGGCGGGATCGCCCGCCGGGGCCGAGAGCACGCCATCGCCGACCGTCGCGGCATGGAGCCATGCGCTGCCGTCGCCCTCTTGCTTGAACAGGGTGTAGACGTTCGCCTTGGGACCCGGCGTTTGCCAGCGCCCGCCGGTGAGCAGGCGCACGCCCTCTGGCGTGCCGGCGATCAAGCCCTGATTGGTTTGGAGCAGGCTGCCGACGCGCCCTTCGAGCGCGGCCGCCCCGACGGGACCGTTGTAGAGACCGGCGGCCGTTCCGACGGGTGCGCGGCCGGGCTCGCCGAGGATCGCCATGACGGGGTTGCCGCCGAGGTAGATGCGTTCTTGGGTCCAGATCCCGCCGTGCAGGCGCCAGATCTCACCGGTCTGGGTGCCCGCCAGCACATCGCCGGCGGCCGTGGTGGTCAGCACCGTGACGTGTCCGGAGCGTGGCGGATCATTCGGCATCAAATGAATGCCCCCCGGCAGAAAAGGGCCGGCGATGGCGAGGATGATGCCGATGGCGGTCATGCTGAGCGCGAGTGTCTTGCTTTTCTTCATAGTGTCCCTGTCGGTTGCGGTGTGAGACGCTGGTTTCGGCCAGCCGCCGTGCGGCCATGATCTCAGAGATCGTGCCGAAGCACTCGCCCTGGTCACCTGGTCATCTGGTCGCGGTGGCAAGAGGCGCCCGCGGTGGGCCGGGATCCGGCCAGTGATGCCGTTGGTTTTCCGTCGGACGACTCAGTGGCGAGACGCTAGCGAGCGCGCGTGGCGCCGCGGAGCGGGTAGCACGAGAGGGTCTTGGTCATCAGTTGGACCGGTAGGGTGGACGAGCGAGCGCGAAGTCCACCGAATCCCGCGCCGTTGTTGGTGGACTGCGCTGCGCTTGTCCACCCTCCCGAAGACGATTGGTCCGAAGGATGATCGACGCCCACGAGAGGTTTGCTGTTTCACGGTAAGGATCCCAAGCGCTTGAGCAGGAACAGGCGAGACGAGAACCCTGATGTGCTCGCCAGGCTTAGGGTCGGTGATTCGCCGTGATGCTGGGATCTTTCAGGCGCGGAACCCTCGTGTCCAACCCCGGATAGTATCCCGATACGGCGCGCGGATGAGATGTCCGTTTGTCATCGGCATCTTCGATCGTTCCGATAGAAATTCTAGATTGGCCGCAAGACCTCCTGTTCCCTAGGGTTTGTCTGCCGCGCATCGCTTATTTCGCAAGTGCTTATGCAGGACGACGCGCGGTGTGCGAATCACCACTCGAACAAGGAGAATTTTCGATGAGAGCATCCGCCCTTGCACTGGCGACCACGGCCCTCTTTGCGGTTTCGGTTTCGGCATCCGATCAGACGCTGCGCGACAAGGCCACCAACGCCGGGCTCAAGGCCCTGCCCGCCGACATGCAGCAGCCAGCCAATAATCCCATCACCCCGGACAAGATCGCGCTGGGCAAGATGCTGTTCTTCGATCCGCGTCTCTCCGCCAGCGGTCTGATCAGTTGCAACACCTGCCACAATCTGGGTATGGGCGGTGACGACAATCTTCCCACCTCGGTGGGTCATGGCTGGCAGAAGGGGCCACGCAATGCGCCGACGGTCTTCAACGCCGTCTTCAACACCGCGCAGTTCTGGGATGGGCGTGCCGAGGACCTCAAGGCCCAGGCCAAGGGGCCGGTCCAGGCCGGCGTGGAGATGGCCAATAAGCCCGAGCAGGTGGAGGTGACGCTGAAGAGCATGCCCGAATATGTCGAGCGTTTCGGCACGGCCTTTCCGGGCGAGGCCGATCCCGTGAACTTCGATAACATGGCCAAGGCGATCGAGGCGTTCGAGGTCACCCTGGTCACGCCCGATGCGCCCTTCGATCACTTTATGGCAGGCGACGACGCAGCCCTAACCCTGGAGCAGAAAGAGGGGCTGTCACTCTTCATCGACCGCGGCTGTGCCTCCTGCCACAGCGGTGTCAACATCGGCGGTCAGAGCTACTTCCCCTTCGGCCTGATCAAGCGGCCGGGTGCCGACATCCTTCCTCCGGAAGACAAGGGGCGTTTCCAGGTGACCCATTCGGCGTCCGATGAGTATGTCTTCCGCGCCGCGCCGCTGCGCAATGTCGCCGTGACGGCACCTTACTTCCACTCCGGTCAGGTGTGGGATCTCACCCAAGCCGTCGCCGTCATGGGCACCGCCCAGCTCGGCACCGAGATCAACGGAGAAGAGGCCACCAAGATCGCCGCCTTCCTCCAGTCGTTGACTGGCAAGGTTCCGGCGGTCGAATACCCCTTGCTCCCGCCCGAGACCAAGACGACCCCGCGTCCGCATCTCTGAGCGGCTCCTCGCGTGACACCGCTAGACGGTGTCACGCCTCGACTTCGCTGAGTAGGCGTTAGGCATAGGCCGGCGCAAAGGCCTTCTCGGGCTCCTCCACGGGGCCGTTTTCACCCCAGTAAGGCGATAGCTTGCGCAATTGAGCGACGATCGGCGGAACGGCGGCGATCACCCGCTCAACCTCTTCCAGGGTGTTGTACCTGGAGAGCGAAAACCGCGTGGTACCGTGGGCGGCGGTGTAGGGGATGCCCATGGCGCGCATGACGTGGGAGGGCTCGAGCGAGCCCGAGGTACAGGCCGAGCCGCTGGAGGCGGCGATGCCGAGCTTGTTGAGCAGCAGCAGGATGGCCTCGCCCTCGATGTATTCGAAGGCGATGTTGGCGGTGTTGGGCAGACGGTTGGACGGGTCGCCGGTGACGAAGCTGTAGGGTACCGTCGCGATGATGGCCTGCTCCAGCCGATCGCGCAGGGCGCGGACGCTCGTTTGCTCCTGCGCCATGTGCTCCATGGCCATCTCGCAGGCCTTGCCGAGCGCGACGATCGCGGCACTGTTCTCGGTCCCGGCGCGTCGGCCGCGCTCCTGGTGGCCACCGCGCAGCAGTGGACGGAAGCGGGTGTTGCGGCGCAGGTAGAGGACGCCGATGCCCTTGGGCGCGTGCAGTTTGTGGCCGGAGAGCGAGAGCATGTCGATCGATGAAGTCTTGAGATCGATCGCCACCTTGCCGACGGCCTGCACCGCATCGGTGTGGAAGAGGACGCCCGCCGCCTTGGCCATTTCGGCCATTTCCAGGACCGGGAAGAGGGTGCCGGTCTCGTTGTTCGCCCACATCACGGAGACGATGGCGACCCGATCCGACAGCACCTTGCGATACGCGTCCAGATCCAGCCGACCCTTTCCGTCAACCTCCAGGTAGTGGACCTTGTAGCCCTCTTTCGCCAGGTGCTCGCAGAGCGCCAACACCGCGGGGTGTTCGACCACCGTAGTGATGATCTCCTTGCGCTCAGGCTGGGCCTTGAGCGCGGAGAGGATGGCGGTGGAGTCGGACTCGGTCCCGCAGGAGGTGAAGACGATCTCGGAGTCGTGCTCGGCGCCGAGCAGTGTCTGGACCTGTTGGCGGGCCTGCTTGATGGCGAATCCGACCTTGTTGCCGAACAGGTGCATGGAGGAGGGGTTGCCGAACTGCTCGCTGAAGAAGGGCAGCATGGCCTCGACGACTTCCGGCGCCACCATGGTGGTGGCGTTGTTGTCGAAATAGATGCCTTGGATTCCGCTATCGGTGGTCACGTCTCTGGCCCCGCTGGAGTGTTCGTGAAGGGAATGGCTCGGTGTCGAGTCCGGCGCGCCGCTGGCGGCGCGACACCGCTCGGCGCTGCCGTGAGACGGCTCGATCAGCCGTAGGCGCGTTCGCTCTTGGGCATCAGCTCGGCGGGCACCACCCGCACGAACTCACCCAACTCATCGATGATGCGCTCTTGGATGCCTTCCAGCGTGACCGCCGCCATTTGGCAGCCGGCGCAGGCGCCGGTCATCTTCACGTAGACCGTCTTGCCGTCGACGTCGATCAGCTCGACATCGCCGTGGTCGCGCTGCAGGTTGGGGCGGATCGCCTCCAGGGCGGCCTCGATCTTGCGGATGCGCTGGACGCCGGTCATCTTGGTCGGCGGCGTCGGCATGGCGACCGCGACGGGTGCCGGAGCGGCGGGCGCGAAGGTCTGACCGGACTCGGCCATGACGCGCGTCAGGATCTCCTCGACACCTTCATGGCAGGCCGAGCAGCCACCGCCGGCCTTGGTGAAGTTGACGACATCCTCGACCGTGGTCAGCTTGTTGTTGCGGATGGTCTCCTCAATGAGCACGGAGTCGACCGCGAAGCACTTGCAGATGAGCGCGCCTTCCTCGTGATCGTCCTTCCACTCCTCGCCGCGATAGTTGGCGACGGCGGCCTGCAGCGCCTCGCGCCCCATGACGGAGCAGTGCATCTTCTCGGGTGGCAGACCGTCCAGATAGTCGGCGATGTCCTGATTGGTGACCTTGAGGGCCTCGTCCAGGGTCTTGCCTTTGATGATCTCGGTCAGGGCGGAGCTGGAGGCGATGGCGGAGCCGCAGCCGAAGGTCTGGAAGCCGGCGTCCAGGATCACCTCGGTCTCGGGGTCGACCTTGAGGCTCAGACGCAGCGCGTCACCGCAGGCCAGCGAGCCGACGTCGCCCAGGGCATTGGCATCTTGCACGGCCCCAGCGTTGCGGGGGGTGAAGAAGTGTTCCTGGACCTTTTCCGAGTACTCCCACATGGCATGTCTCCAGCTAGGTTGGCGGGTGCGCACGCCGGCGGTGCGGCGCATGGCTTAAGTCTTGCGTTGACTCGATGGCGATGAGTCAGCAAAGGCTGTGCCAGAGAGCTAGGCCGAGCAATGACGCGGATTCATTGACAATCTTCAACGTGCGACCGCGTCCTTTGTCGTCTCTTGAACAGGCAAAGGTGGTCGTCTGGTGATAAACCCGACAACAGGAGTCCGCGAATGGACCTGATCCAGCTCAGCCCCGGCGACATGGTGTTCGCCGCGAAGGACATCTTCAACGACGGCGGCATCCCGGATATTGCGCAGGACGCCCTCATCGCCAAGGCGGGCACGCGTGGCGTCATCGTCAACATTGGTCACTTGGAAGAGAACCCTGACAAGGAGCTCTATCTGGTGCGCTTCGAGGGAGCGGACCTGGTCCTTGGTCCGCCGACCGGGTGCTGGGAGGATGAGTTGAAGGCGGCCGAGAGCTGATCGGCTTGGGCCGGGGCGGTTTCCGGCATGCGCGTGCCCGTCTGGGCATCGGTGCTCCAGGGAGGATTGGCGCCTGGATCGGCTCGATCTAGGGCCGGAAGCCGCCGACGTCGTGAAGCAGAGCTTCATCGCCGAGGTCACGAAGCAGGAGCTTCGTGACCAGAAAGGCGGGAAGCAATTGATGCGCAGATCCTGAGACGCTCTCGCTCGGCGGGAGCGGCGCCCCGCCGCGACCGGGCGCCTGCCGCGCCGAGGGCGACGCTCCCCCGTCGGCGTGCCGGCTCACTCGTCGGAGACGGACACATCCTTGCCCTGGCTTGTCAGCTTGGCCGTCTTGGCGTTGATGTAGTCGAAGGGGGCGTTGGGATAGGTTTCGTACTGCCGCTGGCCGACGTATTCCAGCAGTCCGAGGAAGTGATAGCGATAGAGCATGCTCTCGATCCGCAGGATCTCCTTGCCCTTGTCGTAGAGCACCAGTGTCGGACGGTAGGTGATGCCGAGCCTGTCCGCGAGCTGCTTGGCTGTGGTCTTGGTGCCATCCGGCGCGGTGATGGGCGTGTCGGACTGGTCATCGAGGCGCACGAAGACGAAGTCCTTGAGTGCCTTGTTGACCTCGGGGTCGCCGAGGTTGCCGTCGTGCAGGGCGTCACAGGCGATACAGGCGCTGTCCTCGAAGAGGAGGGCGAGCGGCTTGTCGGTGACGCTACTGAGGTCGTCGATCGCCTGCAGCTGCGGGTGCGGCCGAAAGTCATAGCTGCGCTGGGTCTTGTGGGACGCCTGGAACTGGGCGAGTGTCTGGGTCTCATAGGCCTTGGCCGCGACATAGTCCAGGACGTCCTTGAAGTCATCCGGGTTGCGGTAGCCATTGATCCGGGCGACGGGATCCTTGTTCTGGTTCAGAAAGATGACGGTCGGGGTGTAGCTGACGCCGAGCTGCTTGGCGAGGGCCTTTTCGGTGAGCGAGGTCTCGGCGTCCAGCGCGACCTCGCGGTCACCCTGCACGTTGAGGGCGATGACGTCGAAGTTGTTCTGGATGAACTCTTTGTAAGGCGACCCTTTGAAATTCTCCTCGATCATCTTGTAGCAATAGGGACAGCCGTTCATCTCCAGGACGAGGATGACATGCTTGTCCGCCGCCGCCGCTTCGTCGACATCCTCGGCAATGTCCAGAAAGCTCTCCTTGAACCAGTCGGGATGGGTCGATTGTTTGGCGCCGGTGACTTTGCCCTGAGCGCTGGCGTCGGGCTGGCTTGATGCGGTCGTCTGCGCCTGCGCGAGCAAGGTGAGCGACAGCAGGGTCGCGGTCAGCGGGACGGCGATCCAAGAGGGTGTGCGATGCATGGTGCGGATCCTCTTTCCTGTGGGCGTCGTTGTCAGTGGTTGTCGATTCAGGCTACGGAGGCGGCGGCGCAAGCGCCTCGGCTCCCCACGGGGGTGTGGTGTCTGGCGCTCAATCCATCAAGGCGACGGCCTTGACCTGGGCATAGATCTGGCGGCCGGCGCTGAGGTTGAGGCGGTCGCGCGAGTGGCGGGTGATGCGCGCGAGCAGGGGGGTTTGCTCGCCGCTGCCGGTGCAGAGCTTCAGCAGGACCTGGGCGTTTTCGATCTCGCGCATCTCCAGGATGCGCGCGGGCAGGATGTTGAGGATGCTCGAGGTGCCGGGCTCGTCGAGCGCAACGCTGACGTCGCGGGCGTGGATACGCACGCGCGCCAGGTCGCCGACGGCGCGCTCGAGGCGGGCGACCGTGAGTCTGCCGCCGGGGATTTCGAGTCGCGTCAGGCGGTAGTCGTCGTCATGGCTCAGCACCGTCCCGTCGATGATGGAGCTGGCCTCCGCATCCTGGGCCAGCGGCAGGTCGAGGCGGGAGAGCATCTCGGTCGCCGAGCCGCTGGCCTGGATGTGCCCGTCGCGCAGCAGGATGATGTGGTCGGCCAGCCGGGCGACCTCGTCCGGCGAGTGGCTGACATAGAGCACCGGGATCTGCAGGTTGTCGTGCAGGCGCTCCAGGTAGGGGAGGATGTCCTGCTTGCTGGTGTGGTCCAGGGCCGAGAGGGGCTCGTCCATCAGCAGCAGGCTGGGGCTGGTCAGCAGCGCACGGGCGATGGAGACGCGCTGGCGCTCGCCGCCGGAGAGGCCGGCCGGGTCGCGGTCGAGGTGGTGGCGGATGCCGAGCAGGTCGACGACCTCGTCGAATCCGACCTGGCGCTGTTCGGCTGGGATGCGCTTGAGTCCATATTCCAGGTTGCGCCGCACGGAGAGGTGGGCGAAGAGGCTGGCCTCCTGGAAGACATAGCCGATGGGGCGGCGGTGCGTCTTGAGGAAGTGCCCGCGACTGTCGTCCTGCCAGCTCTCCCCATTGAGCCGGCAGTGGCCGGCGGCGCGCTCCAGCCCGGCGACGCAGCGCAGCACCGTGGTCTTGCCGCAGCCGGAGCGGCCGAAGAGCGCGGTGACGCCGACGCCGGGCGCCTTGAAGGCGACATCCAGCGTGAAGCCGCCGCGATCGAGTCGGAAGGCGATGTCGAGGTCGTTCATGCTAGTTCGTCAACCTGCTGCTTTGACATTGACGTTCTGGGTTCGCGCTCTGAGATTCGCACTGAGGAGGCGCGAAGGCCTGGATCCGCGACGGGCACAGGCCCAGCGGAGGCTGGCGGTACCCGGCCATCAGGAGCGGCGGTGGCGAAAGGTCCAGGGGGTCTGATGCTCACCGCGCTGCCGCCAGATGCCGCGCTTGGCCTTGCGGGCTTCACGCTCGGCGCGGAAGTAGCCCGGATCCTCGCAGTAGCGGTCGTAAACCGCGGCCTGGCCGCTCCGAACCTGCTCCAGGTTGAGCGAGAGGCGATCCGGTCCGGTGGTGAACACCTCTCCGACCGTCCGGCCGAAGCGGTCGCGCTCCATCGCCACCAGCTCCACCTCCCGTGGCGCGATCTCCCGCAGGTGTGCCCGTGAGCGGTCGCCCCAAGGCCGCTGGCCCTTCTCCGGGGCGTCGATGCAATGGAGTCTGACCTCCACGGGTCCGTTCGGGCAGGTCAGCCGCATCGAATCACCATCCAGCACCTTGTCCAGACGGCAGCTGTCCGCGGCTGGCCGGATCCGCCAGTCGGCCGGCACCAGACCCGGACCCCAGCGCTCCATCGCCCAAGCCCCGGAGATGAGCAGGGCGATGACGAGGGAACCCGCGCGCGAGCCGAGACGCCGGTTGCGCCTCAGCATCGGTCGGCTTCCGCTGGCACTGCCGACGGTCGCGTCAGCCGTTGAGCCACATGTGCACCGCGATGCTCGACAGATAGCCCAGCGCGATCGCCGGTGTCCATTCCAGATGGGCGAAGAAGGTGTAGACACCGCGCGCCTGCCCCATGAGCGCGACGCCCGCCGCCGAGCCGATCGACAGCAGGGAACCGCCGACGCCAGCGGTCAGGGTGACGAGCAGCCACTGCGTCTCGTTCATATCCGGGTTCATGGTCAGGACGGCGAACATGACCGGGATGTTGTCGACGATGGCCGAGAGCACGCCGATCGAGACGTTGGCGAGGGTCGGCCCCCACTGGGTGTAGATGACCTCGGAGGTCATCGCGAGATAGCCGATCTGACCAAGGCCGCCCACGCACATGACGACGCCGTAGAAGAACAGCAGGGTGTCCCATTCCGCGCGGGCGACCTTGTTGAAGACATCGAAGGGGGCCATGTCGGCCACGAAGCTCGAACGGTCCTCGTTGCGTTTGTACCAGCTCTCATGGCTCATCCGCAGGAAGAAACCGAAGAACTGCAGATAGCCTAGGCCGGTGAGCATGCCGATGACCGGCGGGAGGTGCAGGAAGTTGTGGAAGCTCACCGCCGTGATGATGGTGAGCAGGAAGAGCAGCATGATGCGCTTGGCGCCGCGGCGCATCGGGACGTCTTCCACCGCCGCATCGGGCTTGAGGTTGGGCACGGCGAGGAACATGAGCAGCGCCGGCACCAGGAAGTTGACGATCGCGGGGATCAACAGCTTGAAAAAGCCGAAGAAGCCGATGATCCCCTTCTGCCAGACCATGAGCGTGGTGATGTCGCCGAAGGGGCTGAAGGCGCCGCCCGCATTGGCCGCGACGACAATGTTGATGCAGGCGAGGGTGACGAAGCGGGTGTTGTCGCCGCCCACCGCCATGACGACCGCGCACATGAGCAGTGCGGTGGTCAAGTTGTCCGCGATCGGCGAGATGAGGAAGGCGAGGATGCCGGTCATCCAGAACAGGGTGCGGAAGCCGAAGCCCTTGCGGATCAGCCAGGCGCGCAGGGCGTCGAAGACCTGACGCTCCTGCAGGGCGTTGATGTAGGTCATGGCCACCAGCAGGAAGAGCATCAGCTCCGCATATTCGAGCAAGTTGTGCCGGACGGCCTCTTCGGCGACGTGCGGCAGTCCCTGCTGGGTATAGGCCCAGGCGATGATGCCCCAGATGAGGCCGGCGGCGATGATGACCGGCTTGGATTTGCGCAGGTGCAGGAACTCTTCCGCCATCACCAAGGCATAGGCCAGGCCGAAGATGATGAGCGCGGCATAACCGATGGGGTGCGTCGTCAGGTCGATGGCCTGACCCGATTCCGACGCCATGGCGGCCAATGGGGTAAAGAAGGCGAGAACGCCCAGGAGGAGCGAGCGGGCAGAAAGCATGGTCGTGCCTCTTCTTTGGTAAGCGGCTGAAAACACTTTGGGTGAATAAGCAGCCGAGCACCATACCCGTTGAGGGCAGAGGCGCCAAGTCGCATGGGCGCGAAATCGCGGACGGCTCCGGCGTCCGCGGCCGAGGTTCATGGGTTTATCCCTGTCGCGCCAGCCACTTGATTGGCGCTCTGGCGCTATCAATGCTCTCTATTGTGAAGGTGCTCGACCCGACCGGGCGGTGTCTCTCCGTCAGGCTCGACCTTCAAATGCCGCCCCTGGAGGCCGATCGGCGTTATCCTGCGCCCCCTGGTCGTGATGATCTGGAGCTCTCATGAAGAAGCGTCTGGCTGTGCTTGTGCTGGCACTGCTCACCATCCTTGGATACCTGCTCTACCGCAATCAAACGCCCGAAGGGGCAACGAGCGGGGGATTGGTCCTCTATGGCAACGTCGATGTGCGTCTGATCAATCTCGCGTTCGAAGTCAGCGGGCGCGTCGCCAGCATGGAGGTCGCGGAGGGGGCGTACGTCGAGACCGGTGAGACGCTGGCGCGCTTGGATGTCCGCCGCCTGACCTTGGCGCGGGATGTGGCCGAGGCTCAGGTCGAGGCGCAGCGCTCCGAGCTGGACAAGCTGGTCGCCGGCGCCAGAATCGAGGAGATCCAGAAGCTCAAGGCCGATCTGGAGGCCGCGCGTACCGAAGCCGCGAACGCCAGAGGTCACGCCAAGCGGTCCAAGGAGCTGGTGGGGCGCAAGCTGACCTCGCTCCAGGACTACGACGACGCCCGGAGCCAGGCAGAGGCGGCCGAGGCGCGCGCGGGGGCCTCACAGGCGGCGCTGGATCTCGCGTTGGCGGGCACCCGTCCCGAAGACCTCGCGGCGGCCAAGGCCCAGCTCGCCGCCCTGGAGGCGGATCTGCGCTCGGCGCAGGTCAATCTGGACGATGGGGTGCTGCGCGCCCCGGCCGAGGGCGTCGTGCAGAACCGCATTCTGGAGCCCGGAGACATGGCCTCGCCCGAGCGTCCGGCCTTCACCCTGGCGCTGACCGAGCCGCTCTGGGCGCGCGTCTACCTCGCCGAGTCGGACCTCGGGCGGGTCCGGCAGGGTCAGCTCGCGCGCGTGCTGAGCGACAGCTTTCCCGGTCAGGTCTATCCGGGCTGGATCGGCTACATCGCGCCCAGCGCCGAGTTCACCCCCAAGACGGTCCAGACGACCGAGCTGCGCGCGGACCTCGTCTACCAGGCGCGCGTCTTCGTCTGCAATCCGCGCGGCGAGCTGCGACAGGGGATGCCCGTGACGGTGGAGATCGACCTCGATGCCGAGCCGCTCGGTCAACCCGGCTGCCAGGCGTCCGCTCAAGCGGCCCCGTCGGCCCTGGGCTCGGAGGCGCGCGCCGGCTCTCCAGGACGTCTGGATCGATAGGCGGAAGGTCGGGCGTTGCCGGGCCACCTGGCCAGCCGAGCGGCTGTTTCTCGCCGACCGCCCGACCCAGCCCTCCCACTGAGATGACCCTGAGCGAGCCGATTGCCTTCGTCGCCATCGCCTGGCTGCTCGATGCAGTCTTCGGCGACCCCGTCTATCGCCTCCATCCGATTCGGATCTTGGGCGCCTGGAGTCTTCTCTGCGAGCGTCGCCTGTTCGCCCTGGGCTGGAATGGCCGTCTCGGCGGTGTCCTGCACTGGTCGCTGGTGGTGGGCGGCGCCCTTGGCGCCTGGTACGTCGTCCGTCTCGGCCTCGCGTGGCTCGATCCCTGGCTGGCGGTGGCCTGGGATCTGTTTCTGGCCTACAGCCTGCTGTCGATGCGTGATTTGCTGGCGCACGGCCAGCGGGTGCTGGACGCCCTGGACGATCTGCCGAACGCGCGCCGGCAGGTCGCCATGCTGGTGGCTCGGGATACCGATCGCCTGGGGGGCGACGGGGTCGTGCGCGCGGCCATCGAGAGCCTGTCGGAGAATCTGACCGACGCCGTGCTGACGCCGCTCTGGGCGCTCTGCCTCTTCGGCCTGCCGGGGCTCATCATCGTCAAGGCGATCTCCAACCTGGACTCCATGGTCGGCTACAAGGACGAACGCTATGGCCGATTCGGCTGGGCCGCGGCGCGCTCGGATGACCTCATCCACTGGATTCCCGCGAGGCTATCCGTCCCCTTGATTGCATTGGCCGCCGCCGTGCTGCGTCTGCATCCGGTCCTGGCCGTGCGCGCGGCCCTGCGCTACCACGCCATGCTGCCGAGTCCCAACTCCGGCTGGAGCGAAGCCGCCTGCGCTGGCGCGCTGCGGGTGCGGCTGATCGGCCCCATTCGCTGCCGAGGTGCCTTGGTGACCGAGCGCTATATGGGCGACCCGGACTGGCCGGCCAATCTGGACGCCGGGCATCTGAGGCGTGCCCTGCTGTTGATGCAGGTGTCTGGCCTGCTTGCGCTTGGCTTCGGGCTCCTGCTGACAGTGGCGCCGTTGCTGCTCCACTGGGTGTAAGGGCGGCGAGACCCTGGCGTTTCCAACAGTACCTCGTCACGCATTCCCGAGAGTCGTCCATCGAATCCCCCGCCGTTCTTCCCTTTGCGCCACCGGTTGAGTGGCGGTGGACAGGTCTGGACTGAGGCTTCCTGCCAAAATGGGACCGCTGTGCACTGCGCTCGATCCTGATGAGCGACGAACCCCAGGTCGGCGGCTCGCACCATCGGCCGGTGATGGCCGTCACAGAACGCACAAGAAGTCCTATATATATTAGAATATAATGATATACTAAATATCAACTACCCATCTCAATCGGAGACTCTCATGGGCGCACTTGGAATCATCGCTGCACTGGCCGTGCTGCTTGGCGGAACGCAGTCTGCTGTCACCGCCTCGCACGAGACGCAGCGCACCGCGTCATCGACCCCAACCTCGACGTCGCAGCCGATTCATCCTACGTCGGACAGGCTCCCGGGGAAGGCCGCGGAGCTGCTCCACGCGCATGACTGATCGGCGGCATGTCGCCAAGTGTGAATCGTCTTCCAGTTTTCTTCTTGCATGAGGAGCAATCTAGTTGAGCCGCGACCAGGCTTGCCAGGGTACGTCGGATCAGGACCCAAGGCTCGATCGTGACCCGTCATGGAACACGAGTTGTCAATCAATTCAGGCACCACTTCTGCCGACTCGAACGTGGAAGCTGTGCGCTCGGTCAGGAGACATCGCTATGTTATTCGACGCATTAACCATCCTTGGGATCTTCTCCACCCTGCTGTGTGGGGCATTCCTCGTCACGCTCGTGAAACGCAATGCGCGCGATTGAGGTTCCCTTGGGCTTTCGTCTTCCAAGGAATTTTCGTCGTCCACGGTACTGCTTTCCTGCCACCTGGTCTGCCTTCTGCCGCGCCTCAGGACAAGAGTCAGCGGCTTACCAGGTGTGATTGCCTCGAAATGAATGGGGCCATGCGACAGCTATAGCCACCCGGTCTGATATCCATACATGCCCCTTCGGTCGACCCCTGGAAACACTGGTAGAATCAAGGGGCCAGTACGAGTATCACGCAGAATGGCTATAGGCTAGCTGACTGCAGTTCACGTGGAAGAGACGCTGAATCGGTGCGGTGCGCCGACGTCTCTGAGCCGATCGCGGGCTCTGAGAATGCCCCGCGCAACAACGTGAACGGCCACACCGCCCGCGATCGCGTCTCAGCGTGAGACGATCGTACGTCCGAGATCCTTGCGAGATTGATCGCCAATGTGGACGGCACGCTCGGCGCGTCCGCAGTGGGACTCGATGTGAAGCTGGTAGGTCCCCGGCGTGTCGTCGCACAGACAGAAGATCCCTCCACCCCGCTGTTGCCCTCGAATCTCTTACCAACGCAGTAGATCTCCGGCGTCCACCGCGACCGGTCTTATCGGTCGGGCTCGGCTGCGGACAGATCGAAACGCACCTTGTCGTAGATGTCGCTCAGCGCAAGCGTGCAGTCGACCGCATCGAGGGGAACGGACGCGTTCGGGTCTGTGTGTGCTTCGAGGAGCCAGCGTCCGTCCGGTTGGCGGGTGAAGACATCGACTGAGAAGCGGTCTTGGGCGATGAGCACGTATTGCGCGAGTTCCGGGAGGCCGCGATAGACCGCGAACTTGCCACCGCGGTCGTATCCCTCGGTCGAGGGTGATAGGACTTCGATCAGCAGGGTTGCATTGGTGAGCACGTCCTTGCGGTTGTCGTGGAAACGCGGCTCGCCGCACAGGACGAGCACGTCGGGATAGGTGCAAGCGTCCGCGGCATCGATGCGGAGGCGCATGTCATTGACGAGGACGGTGCAGGGACGGGACTCGAGTTTGTTGCCGAGATGTCTCGCCAGGTTCGCCGTGATGAGATTGTGGTTGAAAGAGGCGCCGGTCATGGCGAAGACCTGACCATCGACGTACTCATGCTTCTCGTCCACGCACTCGCGCTCTGCGGCGAGATAGTCTTCGAAGCTGTAATCGGGCTTGGGCTGCGTGGACATGGGCTTCTCCTGAACCGATTTCGCAAGTATAGGCGCAGCCGAGCTTCGTGCTGGCTGTCAGCGTTGGCGTGAAACAGCAAAACTCTCGTGGCATCCGCTCCGCGGTGCCACGCGCGCGCGACGCCATGGTGCGACCGGGCGCTTAGGAAATGTCCATCTTCTACGTCCCGATTCGAGCCTGGTGACGAAGCTCCAGCTTCGTCACCCGCGAGACGAAGCTCCGCTTCGCGAACTCGAGGATCAGCGCCTGGATCGACCCAATCGAGGGCCGGAAGCCGCCGACGTCGTGAAGCAGAGCTTCATCGCTGAGGTCACGAAGCTGGAGCTTCGTGACCAGAAAAGCGGGAAACAATTGATGGACAGTTCCTTACTGCTTTACGCCAGGAAGATCCGCTCCAGTGCGCCGCGGGAGACATTGCCTCGCGTGTCTTCGGCTTCGATGAAATAGCGCACGTCCCCCAGACCCACGGGCAGGTCGGCTGTCATGTACTGGGCGGTCACCCGTGCCCCCGTCTGGCAGGGGTAGGGACGGCGGTCCGTCATCGCCATGCTCTGCTCGCCCTTCTCGGTGCGCAGGTGCAGCGTCACGCGCTTCAGCCCGGACAGGTCGTGGACGAAACTATGCACCCGGCCCTCGCGCGGGGCGTCTTCCAGGCATCCCTGGCCCCATTGCTTGCCGCCGGGATTCTCCGGCGTGACCCAGGGCGGGAAGATGGTCGGGCCGGTGCGGTCGGCGCCGCTGCCGGCGAGACGCTCCAGCTCGGCGCCCGCGATCGACCAGGCGCGATTGGCCGCGTTGGTGACCTGCTGGTCCCAGACCGACTGCCCGGTCCAATACCAGTAGTCGCTCGCCTCGGCCGTGAGCAGGAGTCGCGTCAGTTCGCCGAGCAGGGGATGATCCGGCTCGGCGTCCTCTAGGGTGTGAACGGCGTTCTGCAGCGCGGTCAGAACCGCCCAGGAGTTGAGGTCCGGTGAGTAGGGCTCGCGGTAGCGGCTGAACCACTTCATGAACTGGGGGTCGCCGTTGTCGGCGCCGCTCCAGGAGCCGGCCTCGACATGAACGGCCTGGTCCGGGTCGGGCGGGAAGCGCTGGAGGTAGTCCGCGATGCCGATCAGCTCGAAGCGCGGGTCCTGCTGCAGCCACTCGATCATGCGCGCGGTGTTGTGGCGGTAGTAGCTCTCCGCGCCGCCGCCGTGGTTATCGCCGTCGGAGTGCAGCAGCAGGAAGGGCGGGTGCTTGGGGTCGAAGCCGCCGTGGTCGAGCAGGTGCTGATAGAGCTGCTCGAACACGTCGGGATACTGTAGCGCGCCGAAGCCGCCGCGCGCGTCTTCGTTGCCGATGTAGCGCTCGGCGGGGATGCCAATGATCTTGTGGGTGACGCCGTCCGGGTCCGTGTAGGCCAGGTACTCCGGCTTGAGCAGGCTGGGTGCGATCTCCGAGCCGGTCCATACGTTGTGCAGACGCAGCCAGTCGCTGACCGGCGGGTTGACCTGATCCGACGGGTTCGGCGGCAGCATGCCCTCGCTCATGCCGCCGTAGGGATACTCCTTGCAGGCACGATAGCGGTGGATGGAATCGTAGAGCACCGCCTGGATACCGGCCTGATTGAGCGCGGGGATGATGCGCGGGTGGAAGGCCGTCTCGGGCGGGAAGAGGATGTCGGAGGCTGGTGCGCCAAAGGTTCTGGGAATCAGCTCACGGTGCAGCTGGATCTGGCGGACGATGTCGCGCTCCGGGATGAGCGGCATCAGCGGGTGGTGGAAGCCGAAGGCGCTCAGATCCAGACGCGGGTTGCCCAGGGTCGTCTTCAGGTTGGCGACCGCGCGCAGCTCGCGCGTCCAGTCCGCGAAGCGCCCGCCGCAGCGACCCTGCTCGGCGCAGAGGTCGAGCTGTTCGATCAGGGATCCGCTCCAACTGCAGGTGAGGCCGCCGTGCGGCAGCTCGGCGTCCGCGTATTGGCGGATGGCCGCGGCGACGAAGTCCACGTAGGGGCCGCCGCGCGAGCCGAAGATCCCGTCCTTCTCACCGTCCCAATAGTTGGGATCCACGGCATCGTAGTAGGGCTGATGCATGTGCTTGTGGATGCCGAAGTAGAGCTTGGGCTGGTCGCCGCTTTGGATGCGCGGTGTGGCGGTGCGCGGTGCGCGCTCCACCGCGATGCTGTGGAAGCTCTTGATCCAGTCCGCGCCGCCTGACTGATGGATGTCGGGCTTGCGGCACCCTTCGATTTGGACCTGGACCTCGCCGGGGCCGAGGATGCCCGCCGGAATCTCGGCGCGGTAGAGATGCGCCCCGTCCGGCTCGGTCGCGGCGAGCGCGATCTGATCGCCCTTGATCAACTGCTCCCGGCCGTATTGGCGCAGGATGATCTGGGGGAAAGGGATGACGCCATCGGCGCTCAGCGCGATGGTGAAGGCTGGACTCTTGTTGTCGGTCTCGCAGACCAGGCGGCTGGGGAGTCCTATCGACAGGAAGCGGGAAAATAGGTTTGGTGTCGGCATGGCATCGGTCCTTAGGTGCTGGATGCATTGCGCTAGCCTAAAGCCATTCGCCGCTGCCGTTCTATCTTCGATCGTCCTATCTTCGATCGTCAGTCGAGGTCAGAGCGAAGGCGCTGCCTCGGCCAGCCGCCGCAGCGGATCCTGCCTGTAGAAGGCGCTCAGCTGGTCGTAGATCTCGGGGTATTCGTCGAAGAGCAGGCCGGGGATCTCGAAAAAGGCCTCGCTGACGACGGCGAAGAACTCTGCCGGTGACTCCGTGGCATAGGGGTCGATCGGCGTGTCTTCGCCGGCATCGACGCGGCGACACAGATCTTGGTAGGCGTCCGCGAAGGTACGTTTCCAGACGGCGCCGGACATGCTTTTGTGCAACGGCGGGCAGCCGTTGGTGCCGCCGGAGCGGCCGTCCAGTTTGTGGGCAAGTTCGTGCAGGATGACGTTGTGGCCGTCCAGCCGGGTATCCTCGCGAACATCCGCCCAGGAGAGGATAACCGGACCTCGGTCCCAGCACTCGCCGGCCTTTGCCGTGCGGTCGACCCAGACGACGCCGTCGTCGCCCATCACCTGATGCTCGGGGACGAAGGCGTCTGGGTAGAGGATGACGGAGTACCAGCCGCCGTACCAGTCGAGTCCAAGCTCGAGCACCGGCAGGCAGGCCTGCAGGGCGATCGTCAGACGCATCGGGTCGGTTAGCTCCAGCCCCTGGACGGGCTCGAGCGTCTTGTCGCGCAGGAAGTCCAAGGCGAGCCGGTGGAGTCGGGCCGACCTGGCGGCGTCCAGGCCCGCGAGAACCGGCAGCGACGCCCAGACCTGCTCCCATGTCTCGGACGCGAAAGGGTCGTGCCCGCGGTCGTCCGCGCGGGAGCGCCACCAATGCGTCAGAGGTCTCATGATTCGCCTTCCGTTGGTGTCGTGGAGGCCAAGGCGTGCGCGATCAGCGGGCGTCCTCCGCATCGCCGTCGGGCGACATGCCCATCTCGGCGGCGATCTCGATCCAATAGGGCTCAGCCCCGCAGGAGCCGCAACCGGACCAGGGTGCGACGTCTTCATGCATGCTGCGAACGGGCGGCGTCGGTACGGGGGCGGCCGTCTCTGTTTCCGGCGCCGAGTGGTGCTCGCCGATTGCGGCGATTCGATGCGGGTCGCGGTCCGGTTTCAACTCGGTCATTGCGCTGGCTCCCTTGGTTGGCAAGGCCGTGAAGGCTCGCAGATTCCGAGCTTGCCATAGGATGCGTTTCCCGTGCGCGTCGCGCACTGTTCCTGAGGACCGATGGCGCGCGTCGGCGAGGTCCGCGCGGCCAGCGGCGCGGAGCCCAGTCACTTGGATTTCGCCAAGCGACGGCGGGGGCTTGCGGAAAGCTCTGTAATCCGATCCAAACTTTACGAGCAGATTCTTACAGATAGGGTTCAAGCAGACGCGGCATATCCACGCGTGCGCGCAGTCGGCGGCAAAGCAAAAAGGCGCCCAGGAACTTGCGGTACAGAAAAACGCTGGACGGATCGGGCAGCTGACTGTAGGCGCCCTCGTAGTAGAGTTGCTGGCCCTGATCGTAGATGCGCTTGAAGAGATCGGATGCGCCGAAATCATAGGGACCCTGGTGACGCATCATTTCGCTCGACAGGCGCATGAGTTCAAGCATGCCATCGACCTGCGCGCGCTGTGTATCCTCGCGGGCGAAGCCAAGCGCGATGGCACTCTGGTACATGGCCACGCGGTCTTCCGCCATCGCCGCTCGGATCAGATCCCGATAGCCGGAGGCGATGGCCGGCGGGACCGGGTGGGTAGAGCCGAAATCCAGCAGGACGACGCGGCCCGTATCGGCTTGATAGAGAAAGTTGCCAAAGTTCGGGTCGGTCTGCACCAGGCTGAACTCGAACAGCTCACGCAGAACAAGTTCCATGACGAGGTTGGCGGCGCGATCGCGGTCCTCGCGGGTGAAGCTTGTCTCGGCCAGTTGATCGATCGCGATGCCGTCGGCGAAATCCATCGCCAGGATGCGCCCGGTGCTGAAGTCGCGATGCACTTCGGGGACGAAGTAATGGGTGCCGTCGCCGATCAGGCCGCGATAGGCCTCGAGCGCATTGGCCTCGGCCTCATAGTCGGCTTCCTGGTGCAGCTGGCGGCGGGCCTCGTCGAGCATGGGTTTCAGGTCCATCCCCTTTGCCGACATGCCGATGGCGCGGCTGAGGAAGCCCAGATTATCCATGTCGCTATCGATGCTCTCGCGCACGCCGGGGAACTGAATCTTCAGCGCCAGATGGCGGCCATCCGCGGTTTCCGCGCGATGCACCTGGCCGATGGATGCGGCCGCGATCGGTGTGAATGCGAAGCGCCGAAAGCGTCGATTCCAGTCCTTTCCGTATTCGGTCTCAAGCAGGGGCGCGAGCTGGCTGAGCGGCATGGGTTCGGCGCGATTGCACAGCGCGCCCAAGATGGCGGCGGCTTCGGGCGTGAGGACGTCCGATCCGTCCATGGACATCAATTGCCCCATCTTCATCATCGCGCCGCGCATGTGTGAGAGCCGGTTCGTGATGCGCTGAAAGGCCTCCGGACTCAATTGAACGCGGTCCGATGCGCCTTCGCTCCCCCGCGCGAGATCGATCAGACCCCGCATGCCGATGCCTGCCGCGAGGTCGGTTGTCGCGCGTCCTAGATGCCAGAGGCGGTTGAGGCGCGAGCTCGGGACGGCGCGACCGCCCGTTAGAGAAGCCTGTGTCATGACGTATCCTGAGGAGATGTCGAGAATGCTGGCGGGTTTCGCTCGCGTCGCCGTACCAGACCCGGCGGTAAACGCCTAAGGCCTGAGCTGAGAGACGGGAGCGCCGGTGGTTGAACGAAAGACTAGCGACGCTCGCTGGTCGGGGGCAATGACAAATCCCCATGGCAAGACTCTGGCATTGGCTATGTTTGAACCCCGCCGCTGCATTCGTGACACCGCAGAGCGGTGTTACGAGCACGCGGGATTACAGGGCGGTTTCGTTTGGATCTGGCTTGGCAGCGCTGTTGATGTCACTCGTTCCCGGCTGTCGGTGCTGCTAGGGGGCGGCGGCCGGCGCGGCGGCGGAGCCAGTTGATGCCGTGCATGATCTTGGCATTACTCGCGATTCTCCGCTCGAGGGCGAATTTGCCTGGGAAGTCGCTCAGTACGATGCCCATGAGGATGGTGAGCAGACCTTGCCCAGGTAGCACGAGCATGATGATGCCGGCACAGACGAGCAGCCAACCCAAGAGGTTCTTGGCTGCCCAGATCATCATGTAGATCGCGGGATGTCGCTGGCGCAGGTGCGGTTGATGTCGGTTTGCGTCGGCAAAGTAGTCTTCGGGGATCATTGACGCCAGAAATGGCAGCGCCAGGATAGAGAGGATGCAGAGGAGCAGCGAGAGACCTGCCATCCAGAGCAGAAGTTCTTCATGTCCCGCTGCCCAGGCCAAGGCGGTTTCGATCATGGTCCACATCCTCCTGGGCGACTGACGACAGGCGATGATGAGGATCCGCCTGCGCCGAGTGGCCGACGCTCAGGTCGGCGGGCTCGGCGCGGGGAATGTCCCGAGCGGATCACCGCGCCCTCACGCGTTGGCGTGGAGCTCGGCGGCTTGCAGCGTATTTTCCAAGAGTGTGGCGATCGTCATCGGGCCGACGCCACCAGGGACCGGCGTGATCCAGGATGCCCGCTCGCTGCAGGCGGCGAAGTCGACGTCCCCCACCAGCTTGCCGTCTGTCCCGCGATTGATGCCGACATCGATCACGACAGCGCCTTCCTTGACCCAATCGCCCTGGACGAAGGCCGGGCGGCCGACGGCGGCGACCAGGATGTCGGCACTGCGCGCCTTGTCCGCGAGGTCTTTGGTGCGGCTGTGGCAGATGGTCACCGTGCATCTGGCGGCGAGCAGTTCCAGTGCCATGGGTCGTCCGACGATATTGGATTGCCCGATGATGACCGCATCGAGTCCTTCCAGGGGGCGTCCGGTGCGCTCGAGCATGGTCATCACCCCCTTGGGTGTGCAGGGGCGCAGCAATGGCATCCGCAGCACCAATCGGCCGACGTTGTAGGGATGAAAGCCGTCGACGTCCTTGGTGGGCAGGATGCGCTCGGTCACGGCGGTCTCGTCGATATGCTCGGGCACCGGCAGCTGCACCAGGATGCCGTCGATGCTTGGGTCGGCGTTGAGTCTGTCGATGAGGGCGAGCAGCGCGTCCTGCGTCGTCGTGGCGCTCAGCTCGTGAAGCGCGGAATAGAAGCCGACCTCCTCGCAGGCCTTGCGTTTGTTGCGCACATAGACCTGAGAGGCGGGGTTCTCGCCGACCAGCACGACGGCCAGCCCGGGTGCCCTGCCGCCCGCCGCGAGGATGCTGTCTACTTGCGTTTTGATGTGCCCGCGGATGTCTGCGGCGATTGCCTTTCCGTCCAGTATTGCTGCGCTGCTCATATCGGTCCTTTTGGTACCTCTGACTATCGGGCATCATAGCGAGCGCCGAGTTGGATGAAAACGTGCGGGACGGTGGTTCAATGGTCGGGCGCCGTGCGCGGACGAGCGTTTGGTGGTTGACCTTGGGCGAATAGATGCGTATATTGCCCGCTCTTCGGTTCCGGGCTATCGTTTTTGAGGCCGGGAAGCCAGCCGAAACCGGGGTATAGCGCAGTCTGGTAGCGCGCCTGCTTTGGGAGCAGGATGTCGGGGGTTCGAATCCCTCTACCCCGACCAATACGCCGGCCAGGCAGCGGCACGCTAGCGGAGCAGTTGCCGCAACTGCACCCAAGTTAAAGCGCCCGTAGCTCAGCTGGATAGAGCAACGGCCTTCTAAGCCGTGGGTCGCAGGTTCGAGTCCTGCCGGGCGTGCCAATGATATCTGGTCGCAGGTACCCAGAAGGTGCGGGTTGCGATAAGATAACGGTTAGGTTCTATGGTGGATGTAGCTCAGTTGGTAGAGCGCTGGATTGTGATTCCAGTGGTCGTGGGTTCGAGCCCCATCGTCCACCCCATCATGTCGTAGAGACGGCAAGGCTTGGAGAGCCATCCTTGCCGTCTAGTCAAGAATACAGCGGGTCGTTAGCTCAGTTGGTAGAGCAGTGGACTCTTAATCCATCGGTCGTAGGTTCGAATCCTACACGACCCACCACTCTTTGAAGGCCCCTCTAGGGGCCTTTTTTCTTGCCCATTGACTGCATGGTCGAGCCCTTGACGCTTGTCTGTGGGCTGACTAATCTGCCGCTGTCCGAGACCAAGGAGCCTGTTTGCGGCTCGGTCACACTTGTCCAACGTGTCGCCAAGCCCGACCCTCATCCGCTCCAGCGCAGGGATTGGCCGCGGTCAGCACCGGACCGAGCATCGAGCGTGTATCCCAAATACTTTGGGCTCAAAGAGCCCAGCTTCTCCATCGCGCCTGATCCCCACTATCTCTTCCTCAGCGAGCAGCACAAGGAGGCGCTGGCCCACCTGCTCTACGGGGCTGGGGAGAGTGGAGGTTTCGTCTTGCTCACGGGCGAGGTCGGGACTGGCAAGACCACTGTCTGCCGCGCCTTCCTCGAGCAGTTGCCCGAGGGCGTGGACGTTGCGCTCATTCTCAATCCGGCGCAGTCGGCCAACGAGCTCCTGACCAACGTCTGTGATGAGTTTCGCATCCCCCTGCCCAAGGGCAAGCTGTCCAACAAGATGTTGGTGGATCGGCTCAACGCCTATTTGCTGGCGGCTCACTCCGAGGGGCGGCGACCGCTGCTGATCATCGACGAGGCGCAGAATCTGCAGCCGCAGGCCATGGAGCAGGTCCGGCTCCTGACGAATCTGGAAACGACCAAGCACAAGCTGCTCCAGATATTCCTGATCGGCCAGCCGGAGCTGCGGCGCATGCTTGAGCGCGACCGCCTCAGGCAGCTCAATCAGCGGATCACGGCGCGTTTTCATCTCACGCCGTTCAGCCTGAGGGAGACGAGTGATTACATCCGTCACCGGGTTGCGGTTGCGGGCGTGGATCGGCCGTTGTTTTCAGCGCGTGCGATTCGGCGCATCTATAAGTTTTCCGGCGGGATACCCCGCTTGATCAATATCCTCTGTGATCGGGCGCTCCTGGGGACTTGCGTGACCCGCGGTTCTCAGGTGACACCCGCGATCGTCGCCAGGTCCGCGCGCGAGGTCCGGGGCGATCCGGTCGACGAGAAACCTCGCTCGCCCCTGCAGCTCACCGCGATTGCGCTGGTCTCCTTTGGGCTTGCGGCGGCCTTGGCCCTGGCCGCGCATTCGCGTCTCGGCTTGAGTCCGACCGTTTTGATCGATGGGTTATTCCCGGCTGGTGAGCTAGCGACGGGCGAGGCCACCCCCGAGGTGCCGCCTGTCGCCGAGCCAGCGCCTGCGGTCACGGACGCGCCGGCTGCCGGTGAGCTGTCAAGCTCGGCGGAGCCTGCGCCTCAGGAACCGCAGGCCGTCGCCTCTGCGTCGGAGGGCGACCTCGCGTCGATACCGGTCGCAGAGCCGGCCGAGCAGCCCGCACCCGCTGGCGATGCCGCGCCGGGCGTGCTTGCCAGCCCGGATGCCCAGGTCGCACTCGCCTCGTCCGAGGTGCTCGATCGGCTGGCGGTGTCGAAGTCCGAGGCGATGCGGGTCTTGCTCAAGCGCTGGGGGCTTGAGGTGCCCTCGCTCGGCACGGGCGACCCCTGCCTGCGTATTGTGAATTTCGGGCTCGGCTGCGAGGAAGAGCAGGGCCGGTTGAGTCATGTCCGTTTCTTCGATCTTCCGGCCTTGATGAAGATCCTCGCGGCGGATGGGGCGCCTCGTTATGTGGTGCTGGGCGAGCTGGGAGCGAGCGAGGCGGTCGTCGATGACGCGCAGGGCACTGGCGAGCGGGTGCGTGCCGAGGCGTTGGAGCGCGTCTGGACGGGCGATTACACCCTGGTTTGGCAGCTGCCGCCCACGGGTGTCGACCTCATCGGACCTGGCTCCGCTGGTGAAGACGTCCGCTGGTTGCGCGACCTCTTGGTGAAGGTGCCGGACTTGGCCGTTCTGAAGAGCGATTCGGCCTTCTTCGATGCGGCCCTGGCCAGTGCGCTGAAGGCCTTTCAGGCATCCAAGGGGCTGATGCCGGACGGGATTGCCGGCCCGCGGACGATCATCGCGCTGCAGCACGCCGTCGCCATGCGCAACGTGCCGAGATTGAGCGGCGAGGCCGCGGCCAGCAAGGAGTCAGAGGGTGCGCCATGAGCTATATCCTCGAAGCGCTCAAGAAGTCCCAGCAGGAGCGCGAGCTGGGGCAGGTGCCGACACTGGATGCGAGTGGGCTCTTCGTCGAAGACAAAGAGCCCGTGCCGACCAACTACTGGGCATTTCTCTCGGTTGCGCTTGCCGCCTTGGCTGTCGTGATCGCGCTCTATGCGGCGCTGCGAGGAGGGCAGGAGCCTCCAGGGGTGCCCGCAACGGTGGCGGCGACGCCCTCACCGCAGACGGCTGACCCCTCCGTCGATACCGCGCGCGCCGGCGCAGTGCGCCCAGCCGCCGAGCCGCCCTCTGGGATCGCTTTGCCGCCGCGAGCGCCAGCGATGCCGAGCGCGCCCGCGTTGGTCGAGGCGCCACCGCCGAAGCGCCTTCCCCGGCCAGTGCCGGCCGCGCCCACGCAGACGTCTCGCGCCGATGGTGCTGATACTGCGCCGGCACTCTACGATGCACCTGTGTCCCTTGACTTGGATCCCTTGACCGAAGAAGAGCTGCTGCGCCAGCTACAGGCTGAGCAGGCGGCCTTGAGCGGACAGCCGGCGCCGGGCGGACAGTCGGCCCTGGGCGAGACAGCTCCGTTGATCGAGGAAGCGCCGCGGCCCGCAACCATTCCGTCCGATCTGGTCAAGGACATCGAGGCATTCAAACAGCAGGTCAGGCGCGAGCAGGGCGTTGCGCCATCCGCGGCCAAGCGCCCATCGGCCAAGATCAAGGGTGATCCGACCCGGCTGCGCCTCACCGCCGAGCAGCGGGCGATGCTGCCGGCCTACTTGATGACCGTGCACGTCTACGATGCGAACGCCGACAAGCGCTTCGTGGTCATCAATGGCATGACGTACCGAGAAGCTGACGAGACCCGCGAGGGTTTGCGTGTCGAGCAGATCTTGAAGGATGGCGCGGTGCTCAGCTATCTGGGTAATCCCTTCTACGTGGCACGTTGACCTCGACGCCGGCCTGTTGCTCGCGAGCCGCTCTCCGAATCCGACAGCGACGCCGCTCATCCTCACCCGGCGCGGGCGCCTGGAGCTTCCATGACCGATCAGAAGACGCCGGATCCGGACACGCTCAGGCGCCATCTGCATGATGTTCAGGAGCTGCTCTCCAGGTATCGCCTGGCCGAGAATCTGGCGCATCGCCAGAGCACGGCCAACCAGGCGTTGGTCGAGACCATCACCCATCGCCAAAATCTGACGCGCCTTCAGCGCAAACTCGATCCGCTACACCCGGCGGACATCGCGCATATCCTCGAGTCGCTGCCGCTTGAGGAGCGCTGTTTCGTCTGGGATCTGGTGCGCGCGGACAAGGATGGCGAGATCTTGCTCGAGGTCTCGGACGCCGTCCGCTCGACCTTGCTCGACAGCATGGACATCGAGGAGCTCAAGGCGGCGGCCGAGACCCTGGACGCCGATGAGCTGGCCGACCTCGCGCCCGACCTGCCGCCGGAGGTGATGGAGGATGTGCTCGCCTCGCTCGACCAGCGCGAACAGGCCCAGGTCAAGGCGGCGCTGTCCTTTCGCGAGGGCACGGTCGGGGCGCTCATGGACTTCGACATGGTCCGCGTCCGCGAGGACGTGACGCTCGAGGTCGTCCTGCGCTACCTGCGCCGCTTCGACGCCCTGCCGGATCATACGGACAAACTCTTCGTGATCGATCGCGACGACCGCTTGCGCGGCGTGCTCACGCTGGAGTCGCTCCTGATCAACGACCCCGAGACCCAGGTCGCGGAGGTCATGAAGGCGCGCTCCCTGGTGACCTTCGCGCCGGAGGACGATGCCAATGAGGCCGCAACGGCCTTCGCGCGGTATGACCTGGTCTCCGTGCCCGTCGTCGACGGCGCGCAGCGGGTCATCGGACGCATCACGGTGGCGGACATCGTCGACCAGATCCGCGAGGAGTCCGAGGCTGAGATCTTGAGTCAGGCGGGCCTGCGTGAGGAGGAGGATATCTTCGCGCCCGTGATGCGCTCGGTGAAGAATCGCTGGGCTTGGTTGGCGATCAATCTGGTGACGGCCTTCATCGCCTCACGCGTCATCGGCCTCTTTGAAGGCTCGATCGAGCGCCTGGTGGCGCTAGCCGCTCTGATGCCCATCGTGGCCGGTATCGGCGGTAATGCCGGGAATCAAACCATCACCATGATCGTGCGGGCCATTGCCATGGGGCAGATCGATGCATCGGCGCTTTGGCGCCTGATGCGAAAGGAGCTTGGCGTCGCGCTGATCAACGGGGTCGTCTGGGGGGGCGTGATCGGCGGTTTAGCCGCCTGGCTCTACGGGAATCCGGCCCTGGGATCCGTCATGACCGCGGCCATGATCCTGAATCTGCTGCTGGCGGCGAGTGCTGGGGTCTTGATCCCCTTGGTCCGCTATCGCTTTGGCCGAGACCCTGCCTTGGGCAGCTCCGTCTTGATCACCGCCCTGACGGATTCTGGGGGATTCTTCATCTTTTTGGGGCTGGCGACGCTGTTTCTGATATAGCGGCGCGGCTTGGTTGGGGCGCTGCGCGAGGGGCCGGGCGCTTTCCAGTCGGGGAGCAACGGGGCCGAAGCCCCGGCGGGTCATCGCAGACCGAGTCTCGCCCGTCAGTCGATGATCTCGGCCTTCTCGATGATCACATCCTCGGCCGGGACATCCTGATGCCCGTTGCGGGTGCCCGTCTTGACGGCCTTGATGGCCTCGACCGTCTCCATGCCTTCGACAACCTTGCCGAAGACGCAGTAGCCCCAGCCGTCCTGCCCGGGATAGTCCAGGAAATCGTTGTTCGAGACATTGATGAAGAACTGCGAGGACGCGGAGTGCGGTTCCATGGTGCGGGCCATGGCGATGCTGCCGGTGACGTTCTTCAGGCCATTCTTGGCTTCGTTCTCGATGGGCGCCCGTGTCGGCTTGGCGTTGAAGTCCGGCGTCATGCCGCCGCCCTGGATCATGAAGCCGCTGATCACGCGGTGGAACAGGGTTCCGTCATAGTGTCCGTCGCGCACGTATTGCTCGAAGTTGGCACAGGTTTTCGGTGCCTTCTCGGCGTCGAGCTCGATGAGGATATCGCCGTGATTGGTGGTGAGTTTGATCATGGGATGCTTCCAGAATGGGGGTTGAGCCCGCCCGAAGGGCAGGCGAGGACTGAGGATGATGCCAAAGTGCGCCTATGGTAAGGACTTCGGCGCAACCGCGAAAGGCGCGATCACCAGATGGGAGGTGCCTTTGCTAAAATGGGCGTTTTCTCTCAGCCGGTCGAAATCCAAGCGCCAGATGCTACAAATCTATAACAGCCTGACCCGTCAGAAGGAAGTCTTTCAGCCCATCGAGCCCGGTCAGGTGCGGATGTATGTGTGCGGCATGACGGTCTACGACTACTGCCACCTCGGGCACGCGCGGGTGATGGTGGTGTTCGACGTGGTCTACCGTTATCTCCGCTCGCTCGGCTATGCGGTGACCTACATCCGCAACATCACCGACATCGATGACAAGATCATCCGCCGCGCCAACGAGAATGCCGAGCCCTTCGCCGCGCTGACCGAGCGATTCATCGCCGCCATGCACGAGGACTCCGACGCGCTCGGCGTCCTGCCGCCCACGGACGAGCCAAGGGCGACTGACCACATGGGCGAGATCCTCCAGATGGTCGCCACGCTGGTCGAGAAGGGGCTGGCGTACGAGGCGGGCAACGGTGATGTCTACTTCGCCGTCGGCCGCTTTCAAGGCTATGGCAAGCTCTCCGGCAAGGATCCGCAAGACCTGCGCGCCGGGTCGCGCGTCGAGGTCGGCGAGGCCAAGCGCGACCCCCTGGACTTTGCCCTGTGGAAGGCCGCGAAGCCGGACGAACCCGCTTGGGACTCGCCCTGGGGACTTGGCCGACCCGGCTGGCACATCGAGTGCTCCGCCATGAGCACCTGCGCACTCGGGAATCACTTCGACATCCACGGTGGCGGGGCCGACCTCCAGTTTCCTCACCACGAGAACGAGATCGCCCAGTCCGAGGGGGCCACGGGTGAGCCCTTCGTCAACGTCTGGATGCACAATGGGTTCGTCCGGGTCAACGAAGAGAAGATGTCGAAGTCCCTGGGCAACTTCTTCACCGTGCGCGAGATCCTGCAGCGCTACCGGCCGGAGGAGGTCCGCTATTTCATCCTGACCAGCCAGTACCGCAGTCCGCTCAACTACGACGACGAGCACTTGCAGAACGCGCGCGGGGCCTTGACCCGCATCTATACGGCGCTGCGCGGCCTGCCGGAGTCATCGCCCGCCCATGGCGATGCCTTTCGCGAGCGTTTCAGCGCGGCCATGGACGACGACTTCAATACGCCGGAGGCGCTGGCCGTGCTCTTCGATCTGGTGCGCGAGATCAATCGGATCCGCAACGACGACCCGCTCCGCGCGGCCGCCCTGGGTGCGCAGCTGCGCGCACTCGGTGGTGTCTTGGGAATTTTGCAGGACGACGCCGAGGCGTTCCTGCGTGGAGACTCAAAGGCCGGCGCGCTTCAGGACGCCGAGATCGATGACCTGATCGCGCAGCGCAAGGCCGCTCGGGCCGCCAAGAACTGGGCGGAGGCCGACCGCATCCGAGACCTCCTCACCGAATCCGGCATCCTGCTCGAAGACGGGTCGCAAGGCACCGCTTGGCGCCGCGGCGCCTGATGGCCTCAAGACCGGCGTGCACCGGTCTCCAGCCAGGCTGACGGATGCGCGCGTCGATGCCGAGCGCGTGTGCGGTATCGATCAGGACGAGGGATGCGTCGGCCACCGGCCCCTTCACACCGTCTTGGGCGGTAGCCGCTCCTCCCGTGGAGGGCCGCATAGGGGGGTCACCAAGTCGAAGATCGGCGGGTCTGTTTTGTTGGGCCAGGTGTCGTCCAGGGCCGGACGGATCGGCTCCGAGGTCGCGCCCTGACTCGCCGGCGTACCGCCGGCGCGCTCTGCGATTCTCTGGGTTGCCAGTTGAAGCAGGTGCTCGGCGAGCTGGCTTCGCCGCAGGGCCAATGAGCGAACCAGGTCGCGGCGCGCAGCCCCGAGATCGTCGCGTGCCAAGCCGCGGATGCCCCTCGCGAGTGCCTGCTCGGCGGCCTGCTCGGCCGCGATGAGCAAGCCGAGATCCATGCCGCAACGCCGACAGACCTCGGCGTCGCTGGTTCGGGCGGAGCAGTTGGGGCAGCGCTCCATCAGGACTCGAGATAGTAGATGAGATCGGAGAGCGCGCTCATGGCCGCTTCGATCGCGCTGAAGTCGCCGCCGTCGAGCGCGTCCTTGAGTCCTTCGGTCAGGTCGACCAGATCCTCGCGGTCCTCGGGATTGGTCGTTTCCATCAGCCGCTCGGCCTTCTCGATCAGCGCCTGGGCCTGGACGGATTCACGGTGCTCGGTGGTAACGTCGCGGGCTTCTCCTTCGATCAGGCTGGACAGGCGCTCGCGGGCGGCATCGAGCGCTTGGCCCTCGAAACGGGCCGTGGCGTTGTCGATGGTGATGCGTTGTTCGAGCCCGGTGCTCTTTTCGCGCGCCGTGACCTGGAGGATGCCGTTCAGGTCGAGCGAGAAGGTGGTCAGGATGATGTTGCCGGCCGGCACCTTCTTGAGCCCTTCGATGCGGAAGGAGCCGATTTCGCTGTTGTTGAGCGCGTCCGGATCCTCGCCCTGATAGACACGAATCTCGATGATCTGCTGGTCGTCGTAGAGGGTCTCGAAGGCTTCGGTCTTGGTGACGGGGATCGGGGTGTTCTTGCGGATCAGCGGGATGAAGGTGTAGGGGTAGGGCTCGCCGTTGAGCAGGCTCATGGCACTGGTGCCGAAGGTGTAGGGGGTGATGTCCACCAGCACGCTCGAGACTTGCTCGCCGGAAATGACGGCGGCTTGAATGGCGGCGCCCGCGGCGACGCAGAGGTCTGGGTCGACCTCCGCGCGTGGCTGCATGCCGAGCGCCTCCTCGAGCCGCTTCTGGATCAATGGCGTGCGTGTCGCGCCGCCGACCAGCAGGACCTCGTCGATGTCCGAGACGGCCAGCGCGGCGCTCTTCAGGGCGATGTGCACGGCCTCCAGGGTCTGGTCGATGTAGGGCGTGATCAGCTCCTCGTAGACTTCGCGGTCGATCTCCAGCGCGAGATTCACCGGGCTGCCGTCCTGCTCCAGCAGATACTCTTCTTCGATGCGTGCGTAGGGCTGGTCGCTCAGTGCGATCTTGGCGTTCTCGCAGGCGCGCACGATGCGCGCCATGGCGGCGCGGTGGTCGCTGGGGTCGGCGCCCTTGGTCTCTTTGAGGTGATTGAGAACGTGCTGGACCAGCTTGGCGTCGAAGTCGTCGCCGCCGAGGTGGTTGTCGCCGTGGCTCGCCAAGACCTCGGTGACGTCCTGGCTCAGGCGCACGACGGAGACGTCGAAGGTCCCGCCGCCCAGGTCGTAGACCAGAATGGTCTTGGCGGTCTCATGATCCGCCTCGTAGGCGAGGGCGGCGGCGGTCGGCTCGTTGATGATGCGCACCACCTCCAGCCCCGCCAGCTGCCCGGCGTCCCGGGTCGCCTGGCGCTGGGCGTCGGAGAAGTAGGCTGGCACGGTGATGACGGCCTTGGAGACGGCCTGCCCAAGATGCTCCTCGGCCGCCCGCTTGAGCCGCTGCAGGATGAGGGCGGAGATCTCCTGGGGCTTGTAACTCTGCTCGCCCATCTCGAGGCTGACGTCCTCGCCCATGCGGCGCTTGACGGAGCGCACCGTGCGCTCGGGGTAGAGGACGTACTGATTACGTGCCGTGTGTCCGACGAGCAGGCTTCCATCGTCGGCGATGCCGACCACCGACGGCAGGATCTTCGAGCCGTCGATCTCGATGATGTGTGTGCGTCCGCCCTGGACGACGGCGACTTCGGAGTTGGTGGTTCCTAGGTCGATGCCGATGATGATGTCGCTAGATGTCTTGGCTTCCAAAGTCGTGTCTTCCGGGTTGAGAGATGTGTGATCAGCGTTGGCGGTGAATGCGTGGGCTGCGCGTGGTCAGCCTCGGGAGGGGGCGCTCAGGACCTCAAGGACTTCAGGGACTCCAAGGACTTCGAGAAACGCCAAGGCTTGGGTGGGCGATCCTGTGCGCGGCTCAGTGCGTGTTGTCGCTGGGTCGGTGCCCAGGAGTCCTGCGTGCTCGAGCGCAAGCTCAGTTGTTCAGATGCGGTCGCGTATCCGCCTTGGTCGTGCTGGGCCGGTTGACTACGACCTCGGCCGCGCGCAGTAGTGCGTCCTCATGCAGGAAGCCCTTGCGCAGCTCGGCGACGACATGCCCCTCGGGGAGCTTGGGATTCTGGGCGAGTTCGGCGGCGTGCATGGTCCGGGGGTCGAAGGGACGACCCACGACGGTCAAGGGTCTCACGCCGCGCCGGGTCAGGCTTTCTTCCAGCCGGCGCAGATTCATGGCCAGTCCCTCCGCCATGGAGCTGACGAAGCGCTTGGCGCGGCGCCGCCCGAGCCAGCCGGGTCGAAAACGCAGCGCCTGCTCATGACCGGCTTCCAACCTGTCGCGCAGATCCAGCAGTTCGAGTAGCAGATCCTTCTGGGCGCGCTTGTCCGCCGCCCGCTCGGCCTCGCGCCGTCGGTCACGCTCTTCCTCCAGACGCGCCTCGCGCTCGCGCAGGCTGTCGAAGAGGTCGCGGAACTGGTCCAGCGCGCTCTTGACCTGGCGGGACTCCAGCTTGACCTCACTCTTGAGCGCGGCAAGCTCCGCGAGCAGGGTGAAGAGATCGGGTCCTGCCGCGGCGTTCGGTTCGCTCTGGCTCTCGTCGCTGTCTTCCCATTCGGCGGCCCGGTCGAGATAGGCGCGGAAATCCGCCGTGAGCTGCGCTTTGACGGCTTCGTCCATCAGTCATCCCCGCGGAGCAGGGCTTCGAAGAGCGCGGGCTCGGGGCGCCGCGTGGGCCCTACCGGCGCGATTCGGTCGAGCAGGTCCGCCGGTTCCGGCGGGGTGACGTCGAAGAGTCGATAGCCGATCCTGTCGCGCTGGGTGCGCAGTCGCTCGTAGGCGGCGCGTAGCGCTTGGAAACGCTCGGCGTCCCGCTCGGGCGGGCAGCGCTTGATGCCCTCCAGGTAGGCCTTCTCGACCATGGCGTCGTCGGCGTCTTCCGCGATGCCGAGGATGAGGTAGGGGTCTCTCATGAGAACAGATCCTCTGGCATGGGCGGATCCTCGTCGTTGGGCTTCTTGGCGGCCTTTGGCTTGGGTGTCCGACGGTTGCCTTTCGGTGGTGATGGCGGGGGCATGGGTAGCCCGTCGAAGTCGATGCGACTCTCGAGTTCCTCGAACATGGCGATCAGCATGTCGATGATGGCCTCCTCACCCGATTCGCGGGCGGCCGTCTTGAGCTCGCGTCTGATCGCCGGCGGTGCGTTGGAGAGTTCCAGGGCCTTGTCCAGGCCGACCAGTTCGATCAGCGCCACCAATGCATCCTTGGCACCAAGATCGAGCTCTGGGGGGAAGTCCGGCTCGTCGTCCAGAGGTGGGAGGTCGAAGGGATTCGAGAAGCGGCCGAAGGGGCCGACCGACTGGCTGATGACGTCTTGGATGCGCAGGGCGGTTCGGGTATCGCCTTCGCTGCGGGCGCGGTTCAGGGCGATTTCCAGGTCGAAGAAGTCCTGACCGTAAGTGTTGGAACAGCCGTGTGGGTATTTCGCCTCGAAGGCGTGGAGCTGAAAGAGCGGCGCGCCCCGCCAACGTTTGAGCGCGGCACGTGCCGCCTTGTCGCGGGCCGCATCGAGCTTGGCGCGCTTCAGTGTCTCACAGGCGGATTCCATGTCGCCGCGCGCCAGCTTCGACCAGTCGACCTTCGCGAGGAATTTCGCGAGGGCATCCCGCACCTTGATCGAGAGGGTGCCGCGACCATCCAGGTACTGTTTGAGTCTGGCGAGTGCGCCGATCAGATCCCGCGGGTCTGGCTTGAGCACCTTGTGGAGCGCAAGCTGTTTGAACAGCTTCAAGGGACGCCAGCGCACGGGATCGCCGGCCAGGGTGAGGACGACCTGCGCGGTCAGTCCGCTGCCCAGGCGTTCGGCCAGGGCGCGGAGCTGGGCGAGGCCGGCGCTCTCATCCTGCGTCAGGCGGTTGAGACCCGAGAGGATGTCGAGCTGCTCGCGCGCGTGCTCGCCGCGCGCCCACTCCTGGGCGGCCTCCAGCTCTTTGCTTGCGAGGTCTGGGCGGAAGTTGAACATCTGCTTGCGGGCATGCGCCAGATGCGCCTCGACGAGCCGGTCGCGCACGCCGCTGTTGATGGGGTCGATCGCGAGGATGCGCCGCGCGAGGGTCGTCGCCTTCTTGAAGGCGCCGGAATCGATCGCGGCCTCCATGGTGGCGTTCAGCACGCGCATGTCGTCGGGCCAGCGCTCGCTCGCGGCGGCGAGCAGACGGCGCACGTCCTTGGCGCGGCCGCGCCCGCGATGGAAGGCGATCAGCCGCAGGTAGGTATCGCAGTCGTCCGGATCCCACTCCAGGCTTTGCTCGACACGCTCGGCGGTGACGTCTTCCTCTTCGGGCGGGGCGTCGCTCGCGCTCGGGTCCGCGCAGAGGACGTCGGCGATGCGATCGGCTCGGCGCATGACCAGGGCGACGCTCAAGCGCTGGGTTGGGTTGGCGTCCTCTTGTCTGTAGTCGAGCCTGAGGCGCTCGGCGAGCAGTCCCCAGGTGTCGGTGATCTCCCAGGCCGCGTCCGTCTGCTCGGTCGCCCAGCAGCGGATCAGGAGTGCTTCACGCGGGGAGGCGGGTGGTGCGCCGATCGACGGCAGCCATTGGAGGCTGCTGGGGTAATGCTGAACGAGGAGTCGCAATCCCTTTTGGCGCGCCCAGTCCTCGCCCAACTGGGCGCGGTGCTTGTGCAGGAAGCGCAGAAACACATCCGCCGTGACGCCGGCCCCCAGAGGCCGGAGTTCGTCCAGAAAGGCGATGCGCTCCTGCGGCCAGCCGCGCAGCATGCAGGCGAAGCGGGCCTTGCTGCGGCCAGCCTTGAGGGCCTGGGTCAGAAAGGCCGACTCGGGGAGCAGCGCCAGCTCGGCCGCCTCCTTCAGCACCCGAAAGCCTGAGTCGGGGGCAATGCGCCCGAGCAGCTTGGCCGCCTCGGCCGGGCGCTCGGGCAGCAGCTGGAGGGCCTTCAGGATCTGAGCCAGGTCACGGTAGGGGGAGCGGAACGGGATCTCGCCCAGCGCCGCGCGCACGGCGGGCTCGTCTCCAGCGCAGTAGGCATTCAGGGCTGCACGGGCCGCGCCGGCTTGACGGCGGACAGAATCGTCGGCGGGCAAGCGATCGAGGGTGTCACTCTTGTCGGCCAATACCCGCGCCGCGATCAGACCGCGCAGACGCTCGCGGTCGGCGGGTCGCATCTCCTCGGCCTTGGCGAGTCTATCGAGGCAGGCATCGAAGCGTCCCAAGCGCAACAGCAGCGCCGCGTGGTCGGCGGCGGGCGGGACGTCGGGGCCCAAGGCCTCGCGGTTGTCCCACATGACCATCGCCTCCTTGAGCATGCCCTTCTCGGTCAGCTCGCCGGCGCGCCCGGCATAGGCATCCGCCAGGGCATCGCGCCACTCGGGTCTTGCCTCCTGCTTCAGCAACTGCTTGAAGCTGGCGATGGCATCTCGGAAGCGACCCGCGTCGAGTTCCGTGCGGGCCTGGTTCGCGAGGGCGTCAGGGGTGAGCGGCGACGACCGATGGCCAGCGCCCGCAACGCGCCGCTTCTGCTTCTTCGACATAGGCGTTCTAGCTGAAATAGTGTGTAAAAAGGACGCCGCCATGGGCGGCGTCGCCGGTGATGCTGACCGCTAATTGTACCGCGATGGTCGCGTCTTGTCCGACCTCCAGGTCGATCCGCAGCTAGGCTCGACCCTTGGGAAATGGAGCCCTTTCGATTGAGTCCGAGCGGTCCGCCCGGGCCGCCTGACATTTCCAACTTGCAGTCGAGCCCCAACCGCGACGACGATGGCACTGCCAACTGCCAACTGCCAACTGCCAACTGCCAACTGCCAACTGATGAGACCCCCCGACATTGACCGATTCGCCGCTCCTCATTGATCGCCTGACCAAGTCCTTCCAAGGCGGCGGGCGTCGGGTGACGGCGCTCGATGGGGTCTCTGTGTCGCTGGCGGCCGGGGTGGTGACCGGGCTCATCGGCCCGGACGGGGCCGGCAAGACGACGCTGATGCGGGTGGTGGCCGGGCTCCTGATCGCGGACGCCGGACGTGTCGAGGTGCTGGGTGTGGACGTGGCCGCGGAGCCGCTCGCCGTTCAGTCGCGGATCGGCTACATGCCTCAGCGTTTCGGTCTCTACGAGGATCTCAGCGTCCGCGAGAACTTGGATCTCTATGCGGATCTCCAGGGCGTCCCCGCGGCCGCGAGGGCGGAGCGCTATCAGCGTCTGATGGAGATGACAGGGCTCGGCGACTTCATGGCCCGACTCGCCGGTCAGTTGTCCGGAGGCATGAAGCAGAAGCTCGGTCTGGCCTGCACCCTGGTCAAGCCGCCGCGGCTGCTGTTGCTCGATGAGCCGACGGTGGGTGTGGATCCGGTGTCGCGGCGCGAGCTCTGGTCGATCGTCTACCGCCTGGTGGAAGAGGAGGGGATGAGCGTGCTCCTGTCGACGGCCTATCTGGACGAGGCCGAGCGCTGCGCCGAGGTGATCTTGATGCACCAGGGCCGGGTCATCGATCAGGGTCCGCCGCGGCGCTTCAGCGAGCCGCTGCGCGGGCGCGCCTTTCAGGTCAGCGTCCCGGCCGAGGAGCGTCGCTCCCGCCAGGCGCAGCTGAGCCGGACGCCTGGCGTGCTGGACGCCGTGCTCCAGGGGGATTCCATTCGCGTCGTGCTCGACCGGGAGCCGCCCGCCGAGACGCGCCGTCTCGCGGAATCCTCAGCCTGGAGGTCGGTCGAGCCCAGGTTCGAGGATGGCTTCGTCACACTCCTCAACGCGGGTCAGGAGCGCGTCGAGCCGCCGCATGTGACGCTGGGCTCGCGTTTCACCGGCGCGGCGATCGAGGTGGAGGACCTGACACGCTCATTCGGTGACTTCGTCGCGGTCAAGCGCTCGTCCTTTACCGTGCAGTCGGGCGAAGTCTTTGGGCTGCTCGGCGCCAACGGGGCCGGCAAGACGACCACCTTCCGCATGCTCTGTGGTCTGTTGCCCGTGAGCAGCGGGCAGGTCCGGGTCGCGGGCGTGGATCTCAGACATGCCGCCGCGAAGGCGCGTGGGCGCATCGGCTATATGTCGCAGAAGTTCTCGCTCTACGCCAATCTCTCGGTCCGCCAGAATCTCGACTTCTTTGCCCGCGCCTATGGGCTGCGTGGTCGCGCGGCCGGCGCACGCATTCGCTGGGCGCTGGAAGCCTTCGAGCTGGAGACCTTCGAGACGACCGAGAGCGGCACCCTGCCGCTGGGCTACAAGCAACGCCTCGCCATGGCGGCCGCGCTGATGCACGAACCCGACATCCTCTTTCTCGACGAGCCGACCTCCGGCGTGGATCCACTGGCGCGGCGCGAGTTCTGGGGCCGCATCAATGCGCTGGCCGAGAGCGGCGTGACGGTGCTGGTCACGACGCACTTCATGGAAGAGGCCGAGTATTGCGACCGCCTGGCCATCATGTCCGCGGGCGAGATCCTGGCCCTGGGCACGCCGATGGAGATCAAGGCGCGCGCCGCGACCGCCGAGCAGCCGCATCCGGAGATGGAGGACGCCTTCATCGCACTCATCCAGCAGCGAGGGTCCGACTGATGCCAACGCTCGTTTCGAGCCGCCTAATTGGGTTGCTGCGCAAGGAGTCGCTGCAGATCCTGCGCGACCCTTCCAGCATCGCCATCGCCTTCGTGCTGCCCGTGCTCCTGCTGTTGCTCTTCGGCTATGGCGTGTCCCTGGACTCCAAGCACGTCAAGGTCGGGATCGTGGTCGAGCAGCCGGGCTCCGAGGCCCGCTCCTTCGTCGCGGCCTTCCAGCAATCGGTCTATTTCGAGCCGCACCTCTATCCGACGCTGCAGGCCGGACGCGCGGCGCTGCGGGCAAGCGAGGTCAAGGGCATTCTGGTGCTGCCGGCCGACTTCGCCCAGCGTCTCAAGGGCGACCGCGACGCGCCGATTCAGGTGATCGTCAATGGGGTCGATGCCAACTCGGCGCGGCTCCTGGAAGGCTATGTCCAGGGCGTCTGGACCACCTGGCTGCAGCGTGAGCTGCAGGCCCGGCAGATCCAGGTCGCTCAGCCGGTCGAGCCGCAGACGCGCATCTGGTTCAACCCCGAGCTGGAGAGCCGTAATTACCTGGTGCCCGGTCTCCTGGTGGTGAACATGACCCTGGTGGGGGCGCTGCTGACCGCGCTGGTCTTCGCGCGCGAGTGGGAGCGCGGGACCCTGGAGGCGCTCATGGTGACGCCGGTTACCATCGGCGAGATCCTCATCGGCAAGCTGCTGCCCTATTTCGTGCTCGGCATGGGCGGCATGGTGCTCTCCGTGCTCATGGCGCTCTTCCTGTTCGGTGTGCCGATGCGCGGCTCGCTCTGGGTGCTGGGGATCTGCTCCACGCTGTTTCTGCTGACCGCGCTCGGCATGGGTCTGCTGATCTCCATCGTGACGCGCAACCAGTTCGTCGCCGGCATGGTCGCCATCCTCGCGACCTTCCTTCCGGCCTTTCTGCTCTCCGGCTTCCTGTTCGACATCGGCAGCATGCCGGTCGTCGTGCAGGTGGTGACGCACGTCGTCGCGGCGCGTTACTTCGTCACCATCCTGCAGAGCCTCTTCCTGGCCGGGGATGTCTGGAGTCTCATCCTGCCGAACGCGGCGGCCCTGGTCCTGATGGCGGGCTTCTTCCTCGGGCTCAGCCGCCGCTTGTTGCGCAAGCGGCTGGAGTGACGGTGTCATGTTTGCACGGATCCTGGCACTCACCATCAAGGAGCTGCTCGCCCTGTTCAAGGACAAGCGCAGCCGTTTCATCGTCGTCATCCCGCCGCTCATTCAGCTCCTGATCTTCGGCTATGCGGCCTCCTTCGATCTGAACCACATCCCCTATGCCGTCTATGACCGGGACGGTGGCTACGCCGCTCGGGATTTGCTCGCGCGCTTCGAGGGGGCGCCGAGCTTCGACCTGGCACGCCGCATCCAGCGTCAAGACGAGATCGCCGAGGTCATCGACACCCGTGATTGCCTGCTGGTGATCCAGGTGCCGCCCCGCTTCACGGCGGATCTGGTCTCCGGCCAAACGGCCCCCGTGCAGATCCTCATCGACGGGCGGAACTCCAACAGCGCGCAGATCGCGCAGAACTACGTCGCGCGCATCGTCACCGGCTTCAATCAGGACTGGGTTTTCGCGCGCGGGCTGCAGGGGATGCCGGTGAGCCTGGTGACGCGCGCCTGGTACAACCCCAACCTGGAGAGCCGGTGGTTCTTCGTCTCCGGGCTGGTCGGTTTGCTGACCCTGGTCGTCACCATGATGGTCACGGCCCTGTCCGTCGCCCGTGAGCGGGAGCAGGGCACCTTCGATCAGCTCCTGGTGACGCCGCTGCGGCCGGTCGAGATCCTCATCGGCAAGTCGATGCCGGGGATCCTCATCGGCGTGTTCGAGGCGTCGCTGGTCGTGATCCTGGCCGTTTTCTGGTTCAAGGTTCCGTTGATGGGCGAGCTGGCGGTGCTCTACACGGGCATCCTGCTCTTCGTCTTCGCGGCCGTTGGGGTCGGGCTCATGATCTCCTCGCTGGCCGCGACGCTCCAGCAGGCGCTGCTCGGCGCCTTTCTCTTCCTGGTGCCGGCGGTCATCCTCTCCGGCTTCGCGACCCCGATCGACAACATGCCGCCAGCGGTTCAGATGCTGACCCTGGTCGATCCGCTGCGCTATTACCTGGTGATCCTGCGCAGCGTCTTTCTCGAAGGGGCCGGCTTCGGGTTGCTGGCGCAGCAGATGTGGCCGCTGGCGATCATCGCGGCGGTGACGCTGGCGGCGGCCGGCTGGCTGTTCCGTCATCGCATGAGCTAGCGCGGATGTCTGTGATCTCCTCCTCGTAACGGTGACGCGCTCCGCCGAGCAGCGACGCGAGCGGCTATCCTGTGCGGAGCGCTGGAGAGACCCCGGCGAAAGGCGAGTCAAACGCGCCTATCATCATGGGCAGGAAGAGAATTTCCAGGAAATTTCAGTAGACTTGCATTAGCCTAGACCATCAAACGATCAACGGGAGACCCGCGATGCCCACTCAACCGCGCGCAAATCCGCACGGCCCTTTCCATGTCGATCAGTTGCATGAGGGCGACCGCTATGAGCTGAGCCAGGGGCACCCGATCTACTGTGCCCCCGCGGGTCGCGACCATTCCGGGCGCAACCTGTCTGGCGCTGGCGTGCTGGAGACCGACCCCGACGTGCAATGGGCGGGCGTCGATGCCGGGTTCACGCCAGCAGCTGGCACCCTGCGCGCGCCAGACATCGCCGTGGCCCCTCCCGGCGAGGAGCGCGGCTGGATCCCCGGCGTGCCGCCGCTCGCCGTCGAATATGCCGGAGCGGGGCAGGACGAGCAGGAGCTGGAAGACAAGATCGCCGAGCTGCTCGAGTATGGCACCCAACAGGTCTGGGTGGTGCGTCTGGTTGGTCCGCGGCGCGTCGAGGTGCGCTGCCCCGGACAGCCGATGCGGGTCCTGGGTCTGGGCGAGGAGCTCACCGCCCCCGGCATCCTGCGTAATCCGGTGCCGGTCGAGGCGCTCTACGATCGCGACGCCAGTCATCGCGCGATGCTGCGCAATCTGCTGCAGCGCACGGGCTACGAGAGCATCGAGGCGATTCGCGCGGAAGGTCGGAGCGAAGGCATCGAACAGGGTGTTGAGAAGGGCATCGCCGAATCGATCCTCGCCCTGTTGGCGGACCGCGGTCTGAGTCTGGATGAGACTGGCCGCGCGCGCATCCTCGCCTGCCGGGATCGCGTCCAACTCCAACGCTGGCTTCTCGCCGCGACGCGCGTGCAAGATCAGGCTGAGTTCTTCGACGCAGAAACGCCTTAAGGACGCGCGAGGACGTTGGAGCAGCGACAAGGGATCGGGCACTCCCCAGAGCTGCAACCCTGTTCGACGAGCTGTGGAATGATTTGATCGACGTCAGCTCGACCCTCCTTCCGCGGGTTGTTCATGCCCGCGCTTTTGGCGACGGTATCGACTGTGGCGACGACTGCGCTGGCGGCGGTGTCTGCGCCATCCGCATGACCGAAGACCTGGCCGTCGAGGCACGCTTCACGACCAACGACAGTCACACCTGTCAGCCCGACACGGCCGCCGTTAACGGGCCGCTGCTCCAGGGGGCACGGCTGATTCGCTTCGAGCGCGGTCGGTCCTCCCGCTCGCCCTGCCGCGACGCCGGCCGGATGGGTGGAGGTGGCCCGCCTCAAGCCCTTTCGGGCCGCAGGCGGTTGCGGCATGCCCGTCGGCGTGACACATTAGCCGGCTTTTATCCTGAAGAGGCAGAACCCCTGGACCTGCTTGCACCTCCCGAGCACGGCGGCCGGCTGCGTCAGGCCGCCGAGCGCTTCGGCATTCCGCTGACGGACTGGCTGGACCTCTCCACCGGGATCAATCCGCGGGCCTGGCCGGTGCCCGCCTTGCCCGCGTCCCTCTGGAGTCGACTCCCCGAGACGGACGATGGGCTGGAGCGCGCAGCCAGTGACTACTATGGCGCGTCCGAGCCTTTGCCCCTGGCTGGGTCTCAGGCGGCGATCCAACTCATCCCGAAACTTCGCCCGCCGGGTCGGGTCGGCGTGCCCGAGGTCGGTTACGCCGAGCACGCCCATGCCTGGCGCTGCGCTGGTCACGAGGTGGTGCCGCTGCCCGACGGCGACGCGGCACCCTGGCTCGATGTCGGGCCGGAGCGCCTGGACTGCGTGGTCGTCATCAATCCCAACAACCCGACTGGACGACGATGGTCGCCGGAGACCCTGCTCGACTGGCACGCGCGTCTCGCGGCGCGCGGCGGCTGGCTGGTGGTGGACGAGGCCTTCATGGATGCGACGCCTGAGTCGAGTGTGATGCCCCATGCCGGTCGTCCCGGACTGATTCTCTTGCGGTCGTTCGGTAAGTTCTTCGGTTTGGCGGGCGCCCGCGTCGGCTTCCTCTTCGCCGAGGCCCAGATCCGGCGGCGGGTGGCGCACGGACTCGGCCCCTGGACGCTCACCGGCCCCTCCCGCTGGGTCGCTGCCCGGGCCTTGGAGGATACGGCCTGGTACGCGCAGACGGCTGCTCGGCTGGCGCGCGACTCTGAGCGGCTGGCCGCGCTGTTGCGCGATCAGGGGCTGACGCCGAGCGGGGGCACGTCGCTCTTTCAATGGGTCGAGACGATTCACGCGGAGCGCATTTATGTGGGACTTGCGGCGCGGGGTATCCTGATACGCCTGTTCGCGCACCCCAAGAGTCTCAGGTTCGGGTTGCCGGGCGAGGACGGCGAGTGGCAGCGGTTGGCCAAGGCGTTGGCGTCTCTGTCGGAGCAAGGTGAGTCGACGCAGGTTCAGGCATCCGCCGCGTGGTCCGCGCACGCGGATTCCCCAGCCCCGCGCCCCTGATCCATGCCTCCGGAATGGCTCAAGATCCCGGCGGCGGACCCTTCGCTCGCGTCGAGGCACCAGGCTGAGTCTCGCGATGGACCCGCCTTGAGCGTCGTTTGTTCGCGCTTCGGTTTGACTTCCGAGCGGCGAGCGACCGTGCCGCCGACGCTTCCCCGGTCGAACGGCTCAAGCCGATCGAGGTTGGTGGCCTTCGTGTCGGACCCCGTGTTTGCGGCGCAGCTGCGCGCGAGCTTGGTGCCCGGCCCGCTCGCGGGCCAGGTCGAGGTGATGGATGCCGGATGGCTGGCGCGGAAGGGGCTGGATGCCGTCCACGGCCTCCCAGTCTCCGTCTCCCATGATCGGTGGGGCGAGGAGGTCGTCATGGACCGGCATCGTTTGGATGTGTGCCTGAGCATCGGTCGACACGCGGCGGAGCGCGCCAAGCTGGCCGGGCGTTCCCGGATCCTCTGCATGGGACTGGAGGCGGATTGGCCAAGCGCGGAGATGCCGCCGGTCGAGGACGGCGTTGTCTCAAGACCCGGACTGGAGCCCAAGGGGACGGTGCGGTGGTCAGCAGTCGATCGGCGAGATGTCTACGAGTCTCTGCGCGAGCAAGGCACCTTCAGTGCGAGCGCGCTCGTCGGCGCCATGATCGCAAGCGCGCAGATGGGGTTGTGGGTCGAGGCTGTGGGTCCGCTGGCGCGGGTCGCCGCGGCACTTGCCGCGCGCCTGAACCCGGAGGTGCGCGCCTGGATCGGCGGATTGGCTGCCGAGCCGATCGCCATGGAGGGAATGAGGGTAGTTTGCGCAAGCGGGGCGCGGGCGGCGTCCGGCTACAGCTCGGCGAGCGACTCTTCGGTCTGCGCTGTCTCGTAGGGGGGCTCTGGTTGGTCTTCCTGCTGTTCGCGCTTGAGCCGGTGGCGCAGCAGATTGAACTCCCAGATACGCTCGGCAAGCGTGCGTCTCAGCTCCGCGCGCTCCAACTCGGTGCTCAGTAGCTTTCTGCCGAGCCAGTCGAGACGAATCCCGACGACATCGAGCTTCGTCCTGGTGTGGGCGATGGATTGCTCAAGGCGCTGGAGTCTGTGCTCGTTCAGGCTGGCGACCTGGCATTTGGGGGCACAAGGGCCAGATTCAGGCATCTCAACTCCTTCCGATTTGAGGCGGTATACCCAGACGCCATCCTAGCCCTTCCGTGCCCATCGGGCATCCGGGAAAACACCTATGCGTGTATGAAAGGGTGGTGACGGCAATGCACATCGCGGCCCGGCGGTCGTCAGCTCCGCTGGTGGAAGTCGCCGCGATGGCTTCGATCGGGTGGCTCGGTGTCAGCCTGTCGAGCCCGTGCCGGTATCGAAGACGACGTTCAGCATCACCAGGGCGACGACCAGGAAGAGGACGGTCATGATTCCGCCGGCCTTCATGTAGTCGGGTACCCGGTAGCCGCCTGGACCCATGATGAGCGCGTTCACCTGGTGGGTGGGGATGAGGAAGGAGTTGGAGGTGGCGATGGCGACCGTGAGCGCGAAGACGGCCGGGTTGGCGCCGGCACCGATAGCCATGTTGACCGCCAGCGGGACCAAGAGCACCGTTGCGCCCACGTTGGACATGACCAGTGTGAAGAAGGTGGCGAGCCCCGCGAGGGCGGCTTGGATGACCCAGACGGGCACGTCGCCGAGTGCTTCCAGGGTCTGCTCCGCGATCCAGGCGGCCGTGCCGCTCTGTTCGACAGCGAGGCCGAGCGGGATGAGCGAGGCCAGAAGGAAAACGGTCTTCCAACTGACCGCCTCATAGGCCTCTTCGATGGACAGGACGCCCGTGAGCACCATCCCGACGGCGCCGGTCAGCAGCGCCACGGAGAGCCTGAGATCCGTGAAGAGCACCAGGCTCAGGGTCATCACGAAGAGGAAGAGGGCGGCCGGGACCTTGTGTGGCCGCAATTCCTCGTGCGGATATTCGGTGGTGACGACGACGAAGTTGCGGTCTTTTGCGATTCGACTCAGATCCGCCCAAGTGGTGTGGACGACCAAGGCATCGCCGGGTTCGAAGGGGGTGTTGCGCACGCCGCCGGTCTTGTAGGTGATCTGGGTTCCGCCGCGCCGGATGGCCAGGAGTGAGAGGCCGTAGGTCTTGCGCAGCCAGAGATCGCGCGCGGTTTTTCCGATGAGCGCCGATCCCGGCGGAATGACGATCTCGGCGATACCCGCCTTGGTATTGGCCATGGCCTCGGCGAAGAGGTCCAGGTCGGGCTTCTGCTCGACCGTGCAGGTGTTGGTGAAGTCGCGGAAGGCGTCGGCGTTGCCGAGCAGCCCCATGTGGGTGCCTGGGGTGATGCCCAGGGTGCGGTCCACGCCGTCGGCGCCGAAGCGCAGGCCATCGCCTTTCTCGACCCCGATGATGCGAACCTTCCAGGTGCGCTCCAACTCGTCGACGCTCATGCCGATGAGGTTGCTCTCCGAGGGGATGCGGAACTCCCGCAGCTCGAACTCGTTGAGTCCGTAGGTCTCCGCGAAATAAGCGCCCGTGTCGCCGCCCTCGAGCGTGTCGCTACCGCGCACCGGGAGCACGAAGCGGCCGGCGAGCACGAAGTAGAGGATGCCGGTGGCGAGCAGGGCGACGCCGATGGGCGTGACGTCGAACAGATCGAAGGTCGCCATGGGCGCGAAGCCCTCGGGCAGCGCCTGGTTGGAGGTCAGGATGAGGTCGTTGAGCAGGATGAGCGGGCTGGATCCGACCATGGTGATGGTACCGCCCAGGATGGCGCAGAAGCCCATGGGCATCAGCAGGCGCGACATGGGCAGTCCGGTCCTGGCCGAGATGCGGCTGACGACCGGCAGAAAGAGGGCGGCGGCGCCGACGTTCTGCATGAAGCTCGAGATGACGCCGACGGTCCCCGAGATCAGCGGGATGATGCGCGCCTCGGTCGAGCCGCCGATGCGCATGATGAAGGCGGCGACCTTGGACATGATGCCGGTCTTGTCCAGCCCGGCGCCGACGATCATGACGGCGATGATGGAGATGACTGCGTTGCTGGAGAAGCCGTCGAAGAGCTGCTCGACCGGGACCAGGCCGTGCTCCAGGCCGATCCAGGGCGCCGCTAGACTGGTCAGGCCGAGCAGGACCATCACGGTAATGGCCGCGACGTCGACGCTGACCACCTCGAAGGCGAAGAGAAAGATGGTGAGCAGCAGGAAGGCGCTGACCCAGGCGACCTCTGTGTTTGGCACCACCCCGGCGAGGTAGATGGCGATGACGGCGAAGAATGCGGCGGCGATGTCCCGTTGGGACAGGGCGCGGAGTGCGGCGAGCATGCGGATTCCCCTCTCTTTGTTTGTTTCCAGTCGTTCAGTTGTCAGTTGTCAGTTGTCAGTTGTCAGTTGTCAGTTGTCAGTTGTCAGTTGTCAGGACCAGGACAGCTTTGAGGCATCCGAGTGCGCATGATACGTAACGAAATCCTGGTCTTCGCGCCTTTCGCGCAGGCGGCGGGGATCAGGTGGCTGCTTTGGCGGCGAGCGCCGGATGCGCCCTTCTGCTAGTCTCGTGTCAGGACTCAATTTTTTATCCCGACGGGGTCTCTGACCATGAAAGGTTTCGGTCCATGGTTGTTGCTCGCAGTGCTGCTGTCCTGGTGCGGTGTTTCACTTGCGATTGAGGATCTCCAGTCCTCGCCTCAGGTCGAGGTGTCGGCGGAACTCGAGCGTCTCATGTCCGAGCTGGGTTTCGAGGTCAAGGGCTTCGAGCAAACCGATGGCGCCATCGGTCATGCCGCGGGCGATGAGCCCGTCGGCCGTCTGCATCTGCTCCTGGAGAACTTCGACCACGTCATCATTCAGGCGCCCGCCGGTGGGATCGAGCGCGTCATCATCCTCGGCGAGAAGTCGGATTATGTGCCACCACCCGTTGTGGTGGCGGGGACGCCGGACCAGGCGGAGGAGGGCGTTCCAGGCGGCGCGAGCGGCCAGGAGATCGTCCTGACCACGCAACGCAAGGGGCCTTCCCACCTCGTGACACTGGGGCTGGAAGGCCCGAACAAGCAGCGCGTCGAGGAGGCGATGCTCATCGACACCGGCGCGGACCGCATCGTTCTGCCCATCTCGCTGCTCTCGTCGCTCGGCATGGGCCTGGACTCCCTGCGCGAGCAGCAGGTGCAGACGGCCAATGGCTCCGTCGATGCCCGCATCGGCAGCCTCGCTGCCATCTGGGTGGGTGAGATGCGTATCGAAAACGTCGAGGTCGCCTTCATCGACGACCAGAAGCTGGGTGGGACCTCACTCCTCGGTATGAGCCTGCTCGGTCGCTTCCGCATGACCATCGACGATGAGAAGAGCCAGTTGACCCTGGCGACCAAGTGATACAGGCGGACGTACGCCGCCGTCGGATGCGCGATCTCGGCTCGCTGGGTCGTTCGCCGCCGGCCTTGCAGGGTCGTTGCCCGCCGGAGAAACCTGGGAAAGCGTGCGGCTCGGTGCCTAGCGTGGCGGCTTGAGCTTGCGCAGCTGCTCTTTCAGCTCCCTGAGTTCCTTGTCGAGATTCTCCATCCCCTGTGCATGCTGCTCCTCATGCTTGGCTTGGTTGAGGGCAAGTTGGCGCATGTACTTTCTGAGTTCGTTCAGATCGCTCTCGACGCGTCCTAAACTACCGAGCGCTTGATCAAGGCGGTCGGATGTTTGGTCGACACGCTCGGCGGCTTCCTGCCTGAACTTCTGCAGGGTCTCGCGCAGTTCCCTCAGAAGGACGAGGACGAAACCATTGGACATGTTGTGCTCCAGGGATCTTGGCGGGCTGGACTTGGCCGGGCGCGCCGTCAACAGATTGCTAACGAACAGATTAGACGATTGATTGATTCAGCTCGTCTTCGGGATCGAGGATGTGCCGATCGTCTCCGGTCTGCCCCGTGGCGGTGTCTCGATTGCCGATGCGCGCGATGTGGTAAAGCGCCTCTCCCTCCGTGATCAGGGGGAGGTTGGTCCGTCCGATCAGGATGCCGTCGTCCGGCGCCGTCACGGCCTCGTCGGCGGGTCGGAACGGGTCGCTAATGATACCAAGGGTGTCGTCTTTCTTGACGCTTGCGCCCAACTGCGCGAGCGAGAGCAGCACGCCGCTCTGGTTCGCGCGGACCCATAGGCTCGAGCGCGCGACCAGCGGCGGTTTGCTTGGCGCTCGGCGCGACCGCTCCGGAATCATCCCGAGATGGCGCATGACGCCCAAGACCCCGCGCAATCCCGCGCGAATCGCGACTTCGTCGAACCGCAAGGCTTCGCCCCCCTCATAGATGATCATCGGGATGTTACGCGCCGCGGCAACGGCGCGAAGCGACCCCGGTCGTACTTCCGCATCCAGGATGATGGGTGTTGCGAATGCCTGGGCGAGCGGCGTCAGGCGCGCGTCGGTGTTCAGCGATACCCGGACTTGGGCGAGGTTCTCGCGGTGTAGCGCGCCCGTGTGCAGGTCGATTCCGTGCGTCGCGCCGTCCAGGACCTCCCGCACCAGGGTCGCGGCCAGACGCGCGGCCAGCGAGCCTCTGTCCGAGCCCGGAAAGCAGCGGTTGAGGTCCCGCCGGTCGGGCAGATAGCGCGACTGGCGAATGTAGCCATAGACATTGACCACGGGCACCGCGAGCAGCGTGCCGCGCACGTGAGCGAGTGCCCGCTGCTGCAAGAGTCTGCGGATGATCTCGACACCATTGATCTCGTCACCATGCACGGCCGCTGTCACGACTAGCCGTGGCCCTGGGCGTTGACCATGGACCACATGCACCGGCATGAAGACGGACGTCTGTGTGTAGAGACACGGCAAGGGCACATCCACGCGCGCATGGCTGCCCGGTTGGACCTGTCGACCGGCGATGACGAGCGGCCCGTGGCTCACTCGGAACGACCAGGCAATCTCGCCTCGATACTGTCATCGATTGCGTTGAAGCGTACATGCCGCCGGGTCGGAATAGCGGGATGTTTGACCGATTGTGCGGCGCCTGTCACAGTCTTCAGCCTTGTCCGCGGGTGCGTGTCTTGCCAAGGGCGGCGTTCTTCTCGACGAAGTCGATCACGAGACCGGCGATGTCCTTCCCCGTGGCGGACTCGATGCCCTCGAGCCCAGGCGATGAGTTCACCTCCATGACGACCGGTCCATGGTTGGAACGCAGGATATCCACGCCGGCGACGTTGAGCCCCATGATCCTGGCGGCGCGGGTGGCCGTGGAGCGCTCCTCCGGCGTGATGCGGATCAGCGATGCGCTGCCGCCACGGTGCAGATTGGAGCGGAACTCACCCTCCTTCGCCTGCCGTTTCATGGCTGCGACCACCTTGTCGCCGATCACGAAGCAGCGGATATCGGCGCCATTGGCCTCCTGGATGTACTCCTGCACCAGAATGTTCACCTTGAGCCCCATAAAGGCCTCGATGACGCTTTCGGCCGCCTTCTGCGTCTCTGCCAGTACGACACCGATGCCCTGCGTCCCCTCCAACAGCTTGATCACCAGGGGGGCGCCGCCGACCATCTTGATCAAGTCCTGCACGTCGTCCGGGGCATGCGCGAAGCCGGTAATCGGCAGGCCAATGCCCTTGCGTGCGAGCAGCTGCAGGGAACGGAGCTTGTCACGCGCACGGGTAATGGCCACGGACTCGTTGAGCGGATAGACGCCGAGCATCTCGAACTGACGCAGCACGGCCGTGCCGTAGAAGGTAACGGATGCTCCGATACGCGGGATGACGGCATCGACGTCGCTGAGGTCTTCGCCTCTGTAGTGGATCGAGGGTGCGTGGGAGGTGATGTTCATGTAGCAGCGGAGCGCGTCGACGACCCTGGCCTCGTGCCCGCGCGCGCGTGCGGCTTCCACCAGGCGTCGCGTGGAATAGAGCGATGGGTTGCGCGAGAGGATGGCAATTCTCATGAGAGCCTCTGGATCTGAGCGGAGAGTCGATGCCGCGGGTCGGACGGCAGCGGACATGGAAGCAATCGGGGTGCGGGCTGTTGGGATTGGGCTCTGGCTCTGGCTGCTCGGGGGCGGTTCCGAGCCAGGCGTGATGGGATCGCGCCGGTCCGGCGCGAAGTAGCCACCGACGCGAGCTTCGCGGCCGCTATGATAGCCGAATCGCTCCGGGAATACCGGCCCAGCGTCGGGGTTTGGGCTCGACCATCAGTGATGCGCGCCGGCCAGCGTCCGTCGTTGGGCCGACGTCAGGAGGCCCAACATGCGCCGTTTCATTGGGCCTCGTCCCTCGGCCCAGCCGACCCCTTGGGGACGAGGATCCTTGGCGCCGGGCAGCGTGCCCGTGCCTCAGGGCGAGCGCGGCGATTCGTGGTGTGAGCCGTCCTCGCTCGAGCGCAGTATGCCGAGGATCAAGAGCGTGACCCCGATGGTGATGGCGCTATCGGCGACGTTGAAGGCTGGCCAGGGGTTGAATAGATCCAGCGGCAAGAAGGGCAGATAGACTTGAACGAAGTCGACAACATGCCCGAGCAGGACCCGGTCGATCAGGTTCCCGACCGCGCCGCCGATGAGCAGGGCCAGCGCGGCGGCCTGGCTCTTCTCGTCCGGTCTCAGTCGCAGGAGCCAGGATGCGAGGACGACGGTGACCACGATCGCCAGCGTTGCGAAGAGCCAGCGTTGCCAGCCTCCGGCACTCGACAGAAAGCTGAACGCCGCGCCCTCATTGAAGACCAGGGTGATGTTCAGGTTTGGGGCGAGGGGGACGACCTCGAAGGGGTTCAGGGCGGCAAGCACCATCCACTTGCTCGCCTGATCGAGTGCGAGGACGGTCAATGAGAGCCAGAGCCAGTGTTTCAACGTGTGTCTCGACGAGGGTAGAGGCCGCTTGAACCCACGCGGGGTTCGCGACGCTTAGGTTGGAGGATAGCCCTGGGGCAGGCTCGCGCCGAGCCGCCCCGGGCCAATGTTCGATGAGCTGCCGTCGCTGCTGGGGGCCGAATCAGGCGAAGCGCCGTGTCTCGCCGGTGTCGCCCAGGTTGGCCACGCATCGTCCGCAGAGTTCCGGGTGGTCGCCATCGGTGCCGACGTCCGCGCGGTGGTGCCAGCAGCGCACGCACTTCGGGTGCTCGGAGGGTCTGACCTGGACTGCGAGTCCATCCTGCTCGGTGTCGAGCGCATCCGCGGTTTTATCCGCAACTGGATGCAGCCGGACGGCCGAGACGATGAGGGCAAAGCGCAGCTCGTCTTCAAGCTGCCGCAACTGGGCGAGAAGCGGCTCGGCGCAATAGAGGTCCAGCTCGGCATCCAGCGAGGAGCCGATTTGCCCAGCCTTGCGGGCGGCCTCCAGCGCCGGTCCGATCGCGACGCGGGCCGCGATGACCTGGTCCCACAGGCCGCGGTCGATGGGGTCGCCCTGGTCCAGCGTGAAGAGTCCGTCGTACCAGGTCTCGGTGAGGATGGTCTCGCCGCGCTCGCCCGGGATCTCCTGCCAGATTTCGTCCGCCGTGAAGCTCAGGATTGGCGCCAGCCAGCGGCTCATCGCCTCGATGACGTGGTACATGGCGGTCTGGCAAGAGCGGCGGGGCAGACTGTCGGCCGGCGTGGTGTACTGGCGGTCCTTGATGACGTCCAGGTAGAAACCGCCCATGTCGACGACGCAGAACTGCTGGACCTTCTGGTAGATCAGGTGGAACTGGTAGTCCTGGTAGGCTTTGATCACCTCTTGCTGGAGACGATGGGCGCGATCGACGGCCCAGCGGTCCAGCTCGACCATGTCCCCCGGGGCGACCAGATTGGTGGCCGGGTCGAAGCCGTTGAGGTTGGCGAGGAGGAAGCGCGCCGTGTTGCGGATGCGCCGATAGGCGTCGGCGGTGCGCTTGAGGATCTCGTCGCTGACGCTCATCTCCGCCCGGTAGTCCGTGGCGGCGACCCAGAGGCGGATGATGTCGGCGCCCAGGGTCTTCATCACGTCTTGCGGCCGCACGACGTTGCCCTTGGACTTGGACATCTTCTCGCCCTTGGCATCGACCGTGAAGCCGTGCGTCAGGACCTGCCGATAGGGCGCCCGGCCATCCATGGCGACCGCGGTCATGAGGGAGGACTGGAACCAGCCGCGATGCTGGTCGGATCCCTCCAGATAGAGATCGGCGGGACTGCGCAGCCCGGCGCGATGCTCCAGCACGCAGGCGTGGGTGACGCCCGAGTCGAACCAGACATCCAGGGTGTCATGCACCTTCTCGTACTGGCCTGCGTCCGCGTCGTCGAGCAGGTCCGCGGGCTCTAGCGCAAACCAGGCCTCGATGCCCTTTTCCTCGACGCGCCTGGCGACGGCCTCGATCAGCTCCGACGTCTTGGGGTGGGGCTCGGCCGTCTCCTTGTGCACCAGCAGGGTGATGGGCACGCCCCAGGTGCGCTGGCGCGAGATACACCAGTCCGGGCGTCCGCGCACCATGCCGTCGATGCGGCTCTGGCCCCAGTCCGGCATCCAGCTGACCTTGCCGATTTCCGCCAGCGCGGTCTCGCGCAGCCCCTGCCTGTCCATGCTGATGAACCACTGGGGCGTGGCGCGGAAGATGATCGGCGTCTTGTGACGCCAGCAATGCGGATAGCTGTGGGTGAAACGCGTTTCGAGCAGCAGCGCGCCGTGCGCCTTCAGCGTCTCGACCACGTGCTCGTTGGCCTGAAAGACGTTCTCGCCCGCGAACAGCGGGGTGCCTGGCAGGAAGCGCCCGTCGCCGCCGACCGGGTTGTCGACCTGCAGCTGGTAGCGCTGACCGACGATGTAGTCCTCCAGACCATGGCCGGGGGCCGTGTGAACGGCGCCGGTGCCGGCTTCCAGGGTGACGTGCTCGCCGACGATGACGGGCACCTCGCGGTCGTAGAAGGGGTGCTTCAGCCGCAGGCCCTCGAAGTCGATCCCGCGCGCGTAGCCGACGACGCGGTAGTGCTCGATCCCCCAGCGGTCCATGGTGTCCTTGAGCAGGCCCTCGGCGACGATGAGCCGCTCATGTCCCTGGTCGGACTGGGCCTCGACCACGACGTACTCCAGCTCGGCGTTCAGGGCCACCGCCTGGTTGGCCGGCAGCGTCCAGGGCGTGGTGGTCCAGATGACGATGGAGGCGGGGCCTTCGCCACAGCCGGACGGGGTGCCGTGGCAGCGTTCCTTCAAGTCGTCCGGGGCGACCACTGGGAAGCGCACGTCGATGGCGATGGATTCCTTGTTGGCGTACTCCACCTCGGCCTCGGCCAGGGCGGAGCCGCAGTCGATACACCAGTGAACCGGCTTCTCACCCTTCTGCAGATGGCCGTTGGCGATGATGCGCCCAAGCGAGCGGATGATCTCCGCCTCGAAGGCGAAGTCCATGGTCAGATAGGGATTGTCCCAGTCGCCCAAGACGCCCAGGCGTTTGAAATCCGCGCGCTGGTTGTCGACCTGTTTGCTGGCATACTCACGGCAGGCGACGCGGAACGCCGCCGCGCTGATCTTGTGGCCGGGCTTGCCCTTCTTCTTCTCGACCTGCAGCTCGATCGGGAGGCCGTGGCAGTCCCAGCCGGGCACATAGGGGGCATCCAGTCCGTCCAGGGTGTGCGCCTTGACGATGATGTCCTTGAGCACCTTGTTCACCGCGTGGCCGATATGGATCTCGCCATTCGCGTAGGGCGGTCCGTCGTGCAGGATGAAGGTTTCGGCTCCGGCGCGTGCCTCGCGGATGCGGGTGTAGACATCGAGCGATGCCCAGCGCTTGAGCATCTCGGGCTCACGCTGCGCGAGATTGGCCTTCATGGCGAAGCCGGTGTTGGGGAGATTCAGGGTGCTCTTGTAATCAGTCACTGAAATTCGATCTCGAATGCGTCGAAAGGCCGAGGGTTTCTCAAGTGGTGCAAGCTACAAGCCGTGAGCCGCAGAATCAAGCGGATGCCGCGATCCCGCCCCCTGTCTTGGGCATCGGGCGGCGATCTGCGGCGAAACGCGCTGACGCCGCCGGTCGGTCTGCGGCTCTGGGCCTTTTGAGGCTGGGAGAGGGATGCCCTATGCTGTCCGCTCTGTCCACAGGAAGTCCGTCCAGGATGAACCCCTTCCGCGTGCTTGGCCGTCTTCGGCCCTGGTTTGAGGCGTGAGCGAGAAGATCATCGACATCGATCAGCTACGCGTTGGCATGTTCGTCCAGCTCGATCTGCCCTGGATGAGTCACCCCTTCATGACCAGCAGCTTCAAGATCCGCACGCGCAAGCAGTTGGAGGCGCTCAAGCATCTGGGCCTCAGTCAAGTTCGGATCGATCCCGACCGCAGCAACCGGGTTCTGGCCCCGTCCGACGATGCGGACACGGATACCGCCGCCGGCGATCAACTCAGGGAGGACCTGACCGCGGCGCTTTGGCAGGAGAAGACGCAGCGCATCCGTAAGCTCAAGGAGCGGCGCAGCCGGCTCAATCTCTGCGCCAAGCGCTATACGCAGACCGTCGGGCTGGCGCGTAAGCTCATGTCGCATCTGCGCGCCTCACCCTTTCAGGCGGCGGAGGAGGCGGGGGCCTTGGTGGGGCAGATGGTCGATGAGCTGACCGAGGATTCCGAGACGACCATCCAGCTGGTGAATCTGAAGAATCAGGATGAAGGCAGCTATTACCACGCCATCAATGTAGTGGCCCTGGCGCTGGTGGTGGGTCAGAAGCTGGAGCTGGACAAGTCGCAACTGCGCATGCTTGGGCTTGGCGCCTTGTTCCACGATCTGGGCCATATGAAGATCCCGACTCAGATCCTGCTCAAAAAGGAGGGGTTCACCCAGCCGGAGCGGCAGTTCTACGAGCAGCACCCGCGCTACGGTGCCGAACTGGCGCGCCAGATCAAGACGCTCCCGCCAGCGGTCGTCGAGATCGTCGCCCGGCATCATGAGCACCTCGACGGCAGCGGCTATCCAGAGGGTCTCAAGGATAAGGACATCGGCACCCTCACGCGGATCGTCACCGTCGTCAATCGCTATGACAACCTCTGTAACGGCTTCGGGGCAGAGCACGGTCTTTCGCCCCATCAGGCCATCTCCCAGATGTATTCCAAGGAGCGGACGCAGTACGACGCCAGGGCGCTGACCAGCTTCATCACCAACCTCGGCGTCTATCCGCCGGGGACCGTGGTGCGGCTCAACGATCGGCGCATCGCCGTGGTCGTCTCCATCAACGCCGGTGATCTCCTCAGGCCGAACGTGCTGGTGTATTCGCCGGAGATTCCCTCCGAGGAGGCGCTGGTCCTGGATTTGGTTGAAGAGGACATCGGGATCTGCGAGAGTCTGCGTCGCTCGGATCTTTCGGCCGAGCAGGTGGAGTATCTCAACCTGTCCGACAAACTCAGCTACTATTTCCAATCGCCGCAGGTCTCGTCGAGGCGCTAGGGCACGCGCAGCCGGCCTCCAGATGCGCTAGCGCGGCCCGGGCGGATCGAAGGCAAAACCGCGGGCCCGCGGCGCGCTTTCTGTTAGGCTCGCGCGGTTGGTTGGTGTGGCCACGCAGATCCAAGGCCCGCGGCGCCTATCCTCGGCAGACAGAAATGCGCCCCGCCGATCAGTCATCCCAAGAGAACAAGTGTCAGAGGAGCCCTACGTGGTGAGTCGCCCTATGAGTCGTCGTTTCGTCCTGTTCTGGATCATGGCTGCGTGGCTGGTCCTGCCCCTGGTGGCCGCGGCTGGCCAGGTGCTGGAGGTGCCCCTGCCCGGCAAGGCGTCCATCGTGCGACTCGGCGCCGTGCCTGACCCCGTGACCGAGACTGGGCGAGCGATCGCTCAGAGCCTGTTCGAGGGTTTGGAGCAGCAGGATCCGGCGTCCGTATCCGCCGCCATCGATCGGCTTGCGGCCGTCGTCGGGCGCGAGAACGTCGGTGGCAGCTACTCGGCGATGGAGTGGCTCGCCAAGGGCTGGTTGCGTGCGCAGGAGGTCGGGGTTGAAAAGGCCCGGCCGGAGTCCCTGATGGACCGCGCCTATTTCGACTACTTCCTCGACGAGGATGCGGCGAATTTCAAGGAGTACCTGCAGCGCAAGTACGCAGTGGGCGATTTCAAGGTGACAGACCCGGCGCAACACATGGATCGGCGCACCTTCCTCGAAGACATGCTGATGTTCAACAACCCGGTCCGCTCCGAGTGGGATTCGACGGAGCGGGTCGTCGAGACCCTGGTCGGACTCCAGCCGCCGATCAAGAAGGTGATCGATGTCGGTGCCGGATTCGGCTATTTCTCGCAGCGTTTCGCGCAAGCTTTGGGCGATGGCGCGACCGTGTTCGCGGTGGACACCCAGGACACCTATGTCGAAGCCCTGAAAAAGACCATCGCAGACTATGGCATTCGCGGGGTGCGGCCGATCCTCTCGACGGCCGACGACGTCAAGGTCGAAGAGCAGACCGATCTCGTCTTCATCTCATCGCTCTACCATGTCCTCTATGCCTGGAGTCAGCCCAGGCAGCGTGACGCCTTCATGGCGACGCTGGACAGGTCTCTGCGGCCCGGCGGCTACCTCATGATCCTGGACAACCGGGACAATCAGGGGGCCTCGCTGCACAACTCCTTCCTGAGCCAGGACTTTGCCATTGCTCAGCTCTACCACTATGGCTACGAGCTGGTGAAGAGCGAAGACCTCTCTGCGTATCGCTATTTGCTCGTCCTGCGCAAGGCGGCGCCCGAGGCGCCGAAGCCGCCCGTCTACTCGGTTCCGGAAGGGACGCCCGCCATCCAGGTCCGCGGCCCGGACTCCGTGGTGCACATTGGGAGTCTGGACTCCTTCGACATCACGCCCTCCGGCATTGCGGCGGCGAAGCTGCTGCTCAAGGCGCTCACCGATTCCGATGTCGAATCCGCGCGCGCGGCGGCGAATCTCTACGCGGCGACCATTCCGGCGGAGAACTTCGGCGGAGAATACACGGCGCTTCAATGGGTGGCCGAGTATGTCTCCGGCACCGAGGAGGAGCGGCAGGCGCTGACCAAGGACCCCTTGGCCGCCGAATTCCTCGCCTATCTCGGCGCGGACGACTACCAACGGCTCAAGGGGTATCTCACCCGCAAGTACAAGCTCGATGCGCCCGACCTGACGGTCGAGGAAGCGACCGACGAGAAGAACCGCGAGATCGGCATCGTCAGGCGCCAGGCGCTCGAGGACTTCATTCTCTTCAATAATCCGAGGCGCGAGTTCTGGGAGAAATCCTCCCGGATCATGGAGCTGCTGCCGCTGCGTCCGGGCGACACCGTGGTCGACCTGGGCAGTGGCCCCGGCTATTTCAGCTTCAAGTTCTCCGATCGGGTGGGTCCGAAGGGGGTGGTCTACTCCATGGACACGAAGCAGACGCACATCGACTATCTCACCGAGATCGCCAAGAAGTGGGGCGTCGAGAATATCCGTGCCTCTGTCTCCTCGACCGATGGCTTCGAGATCTCCGAACCTGGATCGGCCGACGTCGTCTTCATGTGCTCGCTCTATCACATCATCTACGCCGTCTCTTCCCAGAGCGAGCGCGATGGTATGATCGCGAGCATCATCAAGGCGCTGAAGCCTGGTGGTCGGTTCGTCGTCGTCGACAATGGTCCCGTGGATCAGGGCAAGCTGCCCTATCATGGCCCCTATATCCGCCAGGAGCTGATTCGTGCCCAGCTTGAAGCCTATGGCTTCAAGTACGAGTCCTCGGAGCAGATCATCCCGCAGCGCTACCTCATGGTCTTCTCGCATGGCGCGAGTGCGGACGCGTTGCCCTAGGCGTCTTGCGTCCCGGTCAGAATTCCCTCGAACGAGCGCTTCCCGCCGCCATGCGCGCGGGGCGCTCGTGGGCGGGCTGGCGTCGTGGTCGCGGAACATCTCCGGGTCTGCGCAAGTCTGACAAGATGAGCCACTCGATCGGGCAGTCGCTCCCCAGGGTCGTCGCTCCCCAGCGAGCCGAAAACGCGACACCGACGAGGTCGTTCGTCAGTCGCAGCCGTGTTACCCCCCAATCGTTCGGAGAAGCATCCTATGAAGACGTCACCGTCATCGATCATTTTGAGCTCGCTCGCTCTGGTGTCCTCGATGATTGCGATCGCCATCCAGTTTCCGCCCCTGAGCGGCTATGTTTCGGCGCTGAGGGGTGAGGAGCCGCCGGCGAAGCTCGACGCCGCGGCCATGTCCGCGCAGTCCTTGTCCGAGCCGCTGCCCGACACGCGCGTCGCAAGCCCGTCCGAGGCGGATGTGCCCGTCGCGGGGGCATTGGATGCGCAGGCGCGTCGCATCGCTCTGCTCGAGAAACAGCTGTCTCAGCTCGAGCGGGTGATCCGGTCAGCCGGGTTGGACGCGGCGGCGCCCTACCTCATGCCGCCGCCGGGCAGCGATTCGCCGCTGTTGGCCCAGATCGGTGAAACATACGCGACGCGCGCGCGCTTCGAGGAGCGCCGCAAGAAGATGCTGGAGCACTCTCAGGAGATGCGCCAACGCGATATGGACGCCTATGGCCAAGCCAGCTATGAGGCGATCAACGGCCTCTACGACAAGGCGCGCCCGGCGCGCGGCAACGCCACCCCCGAGCAGAAGGCGGAGCGTGACGCCGCGCTCAATAGCTTGATGACTGACTACCCGGAGGCCTATACGACCAGCGTTGCCGTCGCCGAGCAGGCCTTGGCTGCCGCCATCAATCGCGACACCGCGGGCGCTGAGGGCTACTACCAATCCCTGGTGTCGGCCTCGCCCTATTCCGAGGTGGTGACCGAGCAGGGCATCAACGCCATTCCCACGCTGCAGACCTATCTCGCGCGTCAGTACGTCGACGAAGGGCGATTCGATGAGGCGGCGACCATCCTGGACGCCCTCAGCACGCAGTCCGACACGATCATCCTCGAGCCCAATGACATGGGCGAGCCGACCGCGAAGCCGGCGCAGGACATCATCACCGAACTGCGGGATAAGATTGCGCGTTAGGCGCCTGTCCGGCTGAGGGGGCTCGACGCGAGGCGGCGGGAGCACGCGGCCATGTCGGCCCGGTCGTGAGGTGCATCGTGGGTTCCATGCGAGGAAAAGCCTGGGCGCAGGTCGGACAGGCTCCCAAACGGCCGCCCCCTTCCGGGTTGGGGGGCGAGTCCTCTCCCGAGCGCCCGATCGCAGGCCCTTGAGACGCCAGCCAGTGCGGCTGCCTACTCGCGCTCGCCGATGCGCGGTCCGCGCCGGCAACTGCGGCAGAAACGATAGAAACTGCGGTGAAATGCCGCCACTTGACTCACGTATATTCAAACGCTGTTGGGAGAAGGCCGAGGTGGGAGTGCAGAGCGGACGGCATGGCGCGATTCGAGCCAGCAGGGCTGGCGGGTAATCGGGCCGTGGGATTGGAGTTGATCGGTATTCTCGCCGCGCTTGGCTCGGCGGCAACCTGGGCAGTGGGTGCGCTCTTGCTGAAGCCCTTCGCCGAGCAGCTTCCGGCGATGGGGCTTGCGTTCGCGAAAGGGATCTTCGGCCTGCTGCTGCTCGGAACCTGCATTCTGCTGGTCGGGCGGGAGCCCATCGGAGCCCCCGTCTTCTGGGTCCTGTTCCTGAGCGGGGTTTTGGGCATCGGCGTCGCCGACACGCTGTTTTTCAAAGCGCTGCGCGAGCTCTCCTCGCATTCGGTCGTGCAGCTGATGCTGTTGGGGCAGGTCGCGACCATTGGCATGGCCGTGGTCTTCCTCGGAGAGGTTCTGGTTTGGCAGGAGTGGTCCGGTGTCGCGCTCGTGATTGCAGGCGTGGCCGTTGTCTTGACCGGGCCGGGCGAAGAGGGTGACGGTCGTGCGACGCGGCGTGGAATTCTGTTCGGGTTGGTGTCGGTCATGTCCATGGCGGCCTCGGTGACCATGGCCAAAGGTGTGCTGGACGACGTCGATGCCCTCACGGCGACCTTCTTGCGGATCGCGGGCGGGGTCGTGTCGCTCTTCCTCTTCGCGCCTGTGTTCTACCTGGGGCGGGGTAACTGGATCAGCCCCTTGCTGTCGGACTGGCGCCTGGCCTTGAGGTTCTGCGCCATTGCGACCTTCGTGACCTTCGGCGGATTCTTCCTCTCCCTGTTGGCGATGAAGTTGACGCCTCTGGCGATTGCCAACACCCTCTTGTCGACGGAGCCGCTGTTCGTACTCTTGATCATGGCGATCCTCTACCGGGAGAGGCCGGACTCACGGCGGCTGCTTGGCAGCTTGATCGGGGTTCTCGGTGTCGGCCTCATTTCCGCTAAGAGTATCCTGACGTAATACGAGGTTGGATCGATGAAAACGAATGAAGGGGTCCAGCTCCACGACCTGCAAGCCATCGGCTCGCAAGGCTTCGAGGCGGATGTGTTCGACGAGTCCATCAAGGTCGCACTCAAGGCCAGGGGCGAGGCCCAGGAGCAGCTCTTCGAGATGGCCCGCGCCGCGCGCCTCACGGGGTTTCCCGATCGCCGCGCGGAGATCCGCAGCGTTGTCGAGATCTCCAACATCTGCAAGCAGCGCTGCAATTACTGCAACATCGGCTCCGAAGGCACGAAGAAGTACGTCATCCCGTCCGACGACCTGGTGGACATCGCCTCCTTCCTCTACCGCGAGCGCGGCCGGCGTGTCCTGCTGCTGCAGTCTGGCGAGAACAAGGACAAGCAGTTCGTCTCCAACGTGATCCGGGGTTGCGCGCTCATCAAGGACAAGATGCCCGACATCCAGCTGATCGGCTGCATCGGAAATCTGAGCTATGAGCAGTACCGCGAGATGCGGCAGGCCGGCGTGGACCGCTACCTGCTCAAGATCGAGGCCTCCCGCCCGTCGCTCTACGAGGCGGTGAAACCCCATGACAAGTGGGCGGAGCGGCGCCAATGCCTGGACGACCTCGCCGAGCTCGGTTTCCTGGTGGGCAGTGGCGTCATCGTCGGGCTGCCAGGTCAGACGGAAGACGATCTGGTGGGGGATCTCAAGTTCCTGTCGGACCTCAACCTCCACATGGTCAGTGCCTCGGTCTTCATCCCCGGGCGGGGAACGACCTATGAGCACATGCCCTGCGGCGACGTCGAGACGACGCTGAACTTCATGGCCCTTCTGCGGATCAAGAACCCGACCGCGCTGATGCCGACGACCAGCTCGCTCGAAAAGCTGAAGGCCGATGGGCAATACCTCGGGGTCATGGCGGGCGCCAATACCGTGACGATTCACGACGGTACGCCCCAGGCCCTGCAGCACCTGTTTCCGATCTACGATGAACACCGATACCGGCCAAATGACGATTATCTTCGTGCGATTGTGGAACGCGCGGGCCTGCGTCTTCTGGCCTGAGTCCCATTGAACACCGCGGAGCGCGTCGAGCAACGAGCAACGCGTCGAGCGACGAGGAGAGAATGATGAGCGAAATGACAGCGACCCAGAACGACTCAACCAATCCGGTTCGGCGCGAGACTGTCGAGAGCCGTGTGCAAGACTTCAACAGGTTCCGCGAACTGGGGCTCGTCGCGAAATCGGGTGATTTCTTTCCGTCGGTGCATTATCCGCCCATTACCATGTATCCGGAGGCCGAGGAAGAGGAGTTGCTGGGAGACTATGTCCCACCCGCCGATGGGCTCTTCGACGTCTACCTGCACCTGCCGTTCTGCGAGCAGCGCTGCATGTTCTGCCACTATCCGGTGAAATTCGGTCAGTTCGGCGACAGCGTCAGCGATGAGACCGAGAGGTATCTGGACGCGCTCGAGACGGAGATGGACCTCTTCAGAGCCCGGCTCGGGATTCCGATGTTTCAGGCGCGCTCGATTCTGGTCGGCGGCGGCACACCGACCCTGCTGGCGCCGGTCCAGTTGCGGCGGATGCTGGAGGGCTTCAAGAAGCGCGTCGATTGCTCCCGGGTGACTCAGTTCAACTTCGACGTCGATCCGGGGACGCTGACCGATCAGCACGGCGAAGAGCGGCTCAGGATTCTGCGCGAGCATGGCGTGGATCGGCTGACGATCGGCGTCCAATCCCTGGACGACGAGATCCTGCGCAAGATGCACCGCCCGCACGACGTCAAGACGGCCTTGGCCGCGATCGAGGCGTGCAAGAGGCATGGCTTCCAACTGAATATCGAATTCATCTTCGGCTATCCCGGCCAGACGCTCGCGTCCTGGACCAGCATGATCGAGGAGGCGGCGCAGCTGGATGTCGATGAGATCCAGCTCTATCGCCTCAAGATCGAGGCCTATGGCGACGCCCAGGGGCCGATCCAGAAGATCGCGACCCTGCGTCCGGAGCAGCTTCCGTCGTTCGAGGAGGCCATCCGCATGAAGCAGGCCGCGATCGATGTCCTGGCCTCTTACGGGTACACAGAGAACCTGCGTCGTGTCTTCTCCAAGAAGCGCGAGCACTATTCGCACTATGCGCACAACCAGTGCTGCCAACTCTATGATCAGGTCGGCTTCGGGCTGACCGCCTTCAGCAGCCTGCGCGATCGCTTCCTGCTCAACACCCAGTCGTTCGATGATTACTATCGCCGCATCGCCGAGGGCCGCCTCCCGGTCAATCGCGGGCTCAAGCGAAGCCACGAGGAGCAGCGCCGATGGGCGGTGGTCTTGCCGCTCAAGAACCGCGATGTCGACAAGGCCCAATACGAGGCATTGACCGGGATCCCCTTCGAGCAGTCCTTCCCCGAGCTGTGGGAACAGCTGCTCGCGCAGGGGCTGGTCGAAGACAGAGGTGGGTTCGCCGGTTTGACGGCCAAGGGCGCCTTCTTCGCCGACGAGGTCTGTCATCAGTTCCATGCGCCCCAGTTCATTCCCTTCGAGCAGGACGAATATGCGAACGGACCGCTGAATCCTCACCGCTCGATGACGTCGTGATGGGTTAAGGGCGCGGCTCGGCGTTTCGCGTCATCGACATGGAATCTGGGATTGCGTTACCTTGAGCGCCGCGCCGTCGGCGCGACCAGAACCGACGACGCGCCTCACGTCGAGGCGCGTTTTATCCTGCTCGTCGGTGATTCGGTTGGGCGATCAGCAAGGAGCTTTCATGAATCCCATGTCTTTCGAGACTCGACTCCTGTCCGTCCTGCTCTTCGCGGGGGTCATTTCGAGTCCTGGCTGTGCCGATGGTCCGCCACGCGGCGACGGACCGCGGGGCGGGCCGCCGCCGCAGGCGCTCGAGGCCTGCGCCTCGCGGATGGAGAACGCCGACTGCTATTTCGAGGATGGACGCGACTCGATCACCGGCCGCTGCCAGCAGCGCGGAGGCGACTGGGTCTGCGTCCCTGATCGGGCGCCGCCCGGTGGCGGCAACGCGGCGACCGCCGCTGCTGGTGGTTTGGGCGGCGCAACGGCCGACGCTTTCGACCGCCAGGAGCCTGGTCGAGGAGGCTCGCGCCCGGTGCCGCCGCCGGAGGCGATCGATGCCTGTCTCAATCTGAACGAGGGGATGCGCTGCGTCGTGCGGACCTCACGTGGGGATGTCGATGGCCGCTGTTCCGATGGCGGTGCGTCCCTGGCGTGTATCCCCGCGGACCCGTCGCATCGTGCGAGCGGTGGTCCCGGTCCTCAGGCAAACGGGCTCTGATCGCAGGAGAAGCGGCGCGCGGAGGCGAGCGCTGGTGCATGGCGCTCCCATTCGGTTCCATCTGAATCCATGAACCCGCCCAAGGTGCGCCGGTCGTTTCGGGGCGCTTGCTCGCAGCGTGCCAGGGTGGCCCGCTGCGAGGGCGACGGTCAGCGGTGTGGTGGGAAGAGTAGGGGAAGCACCTGAGGAATAATGCCGATCGGACCAGGACCAGGACCAGGACCAGGACCCGGGGGTGGGGCGTAACCGGGTCCTGGTCCATACCCCGGGCCAGGTCTATAACCGGGTCCGGGTCCATAACCGGGGCCAGGTCCATACCCCGGGCCAGGTCCATAACCAGGTCCGTACCCCGGACCACCAGGTCCACGCGGTCCCCTTGGGCCGCCGTCAGGCCCACCCCCCGGACCACCGGGACCAGGTCCTTGTGCGACCCGTTCGATGGCGTCCGAGCCTGTGCTCGGGCTCATGGCCTCTGGGGCAACGGATGTGGGGAGTTGGGTTTCGAGCTGGACCGGGAGATGAGCCGAGGGAAGCCGCGGAACGGAGTCCGGGTTCGCGCCGATCTGGCCGACGGATGCATGGGCTCCGGGGGCAGTCACAGCCAAGGCGAGCACCGGAATCAGTCTGTTCATGATTGATCGGTTCATGATGGAATATCCTTCGATAACGGTACGGAAGAAGTCGATCGCTTGACCTCGCGTCAATCCTACTCCCTCTCCCAACCCAAATCATCCCGGTGCGAACGCTGGCGGGGCCGCGCTTCAAGCCACCGGGCAGCCCTCGGAGACCTTACGCGTGAAGCAACGAATCGCCGTGGTTGGCGCCGGCTTTTCCGGTGCAGTGATTGCCTATCGCCTCGCGCAGGCGGGGCACGGCGTGGATGTTTTCGAGGCTCGCCGACACCTCGCGGGCAACTGCCACACCGAGCGAGATCCGCAAAGCGGCGTCCTGCTGCATCGCTACGGGCCGCATATCTTTCATACGGCGGACGAGCGCGTCTGGCGGTTCGTCAATCAATTCGCGGAATTCATGCCGTTCGTCAACCGCGTCAAGGCGGTTGCGCGTGGGCGCGTCTTCACCCTGCCGATCAATCTGCTCACGATCAATCAGTTCTTCGGTCGGACCTTCTCGCCGGAGGAGGCGCGGCGCTTCATCGGCTCGATCGCCGACACCTCGATCGAGAACCCGCGCACCTTCGAGGAGCAGGCGCTGGCCTTCGTCGGCAAGGACCTCTACGAGACCTTTCTCGAGGGCTACACGCTCAAGCAATGGGGGCGGCATCCGTCTCAGCTGCCCGCAAGCGTGCTCAAGCGCCTACCGCTGCGCTTCAACTACGACGACAACTATTACAGCCACCCCTATCAGGGCATCCCGCGGGAAGGCTACACCCACATCGTCGAAAAGCTCCTCGATCATGCGGGGATTCGCGTGCACTTGGAGACCAGCTTCACGCAAGCGGATCGAAAGGGCTTCTCGCACCTCTTCTACAGTGGTCCCATCGATGCCTGGTTCGACGACGCGGAGGGGCGGCTCGCCTATCGGACCCTCGACTTCGAAACCCTGCGCGCCGAGGGTGACCTGCAAGGAACCGCCGTCATCAACTACTGCGACCCGGAGGTTCCCTGGACACGGATTTCGGAGCACAAGCACTTCGCCCCCTGGGAGTCCCACGAGCGGACGGTCGCCTTCAAGGAATTCAGTCGTGTCTGCGAAGCGGGAGACATCCCCTACTACCCGATTCCACTGGTCGCCGAGCAAGCCCAGCTCCAGCGCTATCTCGATCTCGCGCGTGCCGAGCAAGGCATGACGTTCCTCGGCCGGCTCGGCACTTACCGCTACCTGGATATGGATGTGACCATCAAGGAGGCGCTGGAGGTTGCCGACAGGTTTCTCGGCGCCTGTCCGGCTTAGAGAGTGGAAACGCCGAATCGGTAGAGCGGCCGATTCGGCCAAGGTCGGACGGGCGCCTCGATCTGGGCGGGACGCCTCGGCTAGGCATGTCTCGTCAGGCGTTCGCCCCAGACCTGGGCCGCCGAGATGACCTCCGTCGGGTTCACCGTGGTGGGCACGCCGTCTCTGATCACCTGCAGGCCCTGGATCCAAACCTGTCGAACCTGGTGCCTGCCCGCCGCGTAGACCAGCTGGGAGACCGGGTGATAGAGCGGTTGGGTGTGCGCGTCCCTGAGATCGAGCGCGACCAGGTCGGCTGACTTGCCGGGCTCGATGGAGCCGATCGTGTCGTCCATTCCCAGCGCGCGGGCACCGTTGATGGTGGCCATCCGCAAGGCATCCATGGCCGGGATCGCGGAGGCCGAGCCGGCGACGCCCTTGCCGAGCAGCGCGGCCGTGCGCATCTCTCCGAGCAGATTGAGGTCGTTGTTGCTGGCGGCGCCGTCGGTGCCGAGGGCGACGTTGACGCCGGCTTCCAGGAGTTTGGCGACCGGGCAGAAGCCGCTGGCGAGCTTGAGGTTGGATTCCGGGCAGTGCACCACGTGGGCGCCGGTTTCGGCCAGGCGCGCGATCTCGGCGTCTTCGAGCTGCGTCATGTGGATGGCGACGAGTGACGGCCCGATGAGTCCGAGCTGATCCAGTCGGCTGATGGGCCGCTCGCCGTGATCGCGCAGGGATTGCACCACCTCGTCCCGGGTCTCGTGCAGGTGGATGTGGATGGGCACGTCCAGCTCGTTCGCCAGGATTTGAACGCGCTGCAGAGGGCCGTCGGAGACGGCATAGGGCGAGTGCGGCGCAAAGCCGATACGGATCAGCGGGTGGTTGCGGTACTGCTCATGCAGCGCGAGACCCTTGGCGATGTAGTCGTCGGCGGACTCGGCATAGCCGGTCGGGAAGTCGACCACGATCATGCCGACCACGGCGCGCATGCCGGCCTCGGCGGTCACATGGGCGGTGACCTCGGGATAGAAGTACATGTCGTTGAAGCAGGTGACCCCGCCGCGCAGCATCTCCAGGACGGCTAGGCGCGTCCCGTCCGCCACGAAGCTGGGATCCACCCAGCGCTTCTCGGTCGGCCAGATGTGATCGTGCAGCCAGGTCATGAGCGGCAGGTCGTCGGCCAGGCCGCGCATCAGGCTCATGGCCGCATGGGTGTGGGCGTTGACCAGGCCGGGAATGAGGGCATGCCCGGGTAGCTCCACCACGCGCTGGGCCTCGACCGATTGCCGTGCCTCCGCGTAGGGCAGAATGGCAAGGATACGTCCGTCCGCGATGGCGACGGCGTGATCGGTGAGTTGTCGATTCTCGGGGTCCAGGGTCAGGATCCACTGAGAATGGATGAGAAGCTCGGCTTGCATCGCTCGGACCTTTGGTGGTGACGTCGAATTGGGGGACAATGCGCCGCAACATGCCATAAGGAGCCTTCGATGAAAACCACGCCCCCCACGACCCCGACCCCTGACGACGCGGCCTTGTGGCACGAGGGTCGCCTCTACCTCGCCGATCAGCGCGTGCTGCCGGAGCGGGCCGAGTTTCTGAGCTACGAGCGCGCGGCCGATGTCGCGGAGGCGATCCGCGCCATGGTTGTGCGTGGGGCACCGGCGATCGGGGTGACCGCGGCCTATGGCGTGGTGCTCGCCGGTCGTGCCGCCCATGCCGCCGCGGGCGCGGGCTGGAAGGCGGCGATCGATGCGGACCTGGAGCGCCTTGCGGCCTCTCGGCCGACGGCGGTCAATCTCTTCTGGGCGATCCGCCGCATGCGGGCCTGTATCGCTCGGCTGGGCGCGGACGATCCGACGGATGCCCTCCTGACGGAGGCATTGGGCATTCACGCGGAAGATCGTGCCGCGAACCGTCGCATGGGCGAGCTGGGCGCCGAGCTGATCGAGGGGCCGACCGACATCATCACGCACTGCAACGCCGGGGCGCTGGCGACTGGCGGCTATGGGACGGCGCTGGGTGTGGTGCGCAGTGCCTACGCGGCGGGCAAGATCCGTCGCGTCTACGCCGATGAGACGCGTCCCTGGATGCAGGGTGCGCGGCTCACGGCCTGGGAGCTGATGCACGATGGCATTCCGGTGACGCTGCAGGCCGATTGTGCCGCGGCGAGCCTCATGGCCGGCGGCGGCATTGGCTGGGTGATCGTCGGCTCGGACCGCATTGCCGCGAACGGCGATGTCGCCAACAAGATCGGGACCTATGGTCTGGCGGTGATGGCGCGGCACCACGGCATCCGATTCATGGTGGCCGCGCCGACCTCGACCGTGGACATGGAGGTCGCCTCGGGTGCCGAGATCCCGATCGAAGAGCGTGATCCGGACGAACTGCTCGGCTGTGGCGGGCGGCGAGTGGCACCCCAGGGCTGCGTCGCCCGCAACCCGGTCTTCGATGTGACGCCGGCCGAGCTGGTCGATGCCATCGTCACCGAGCGCGGCGTCGTGCTGAATCCGACACGGGAGAAGATGCAGGCGCTGATGGCCTGATGCTTTTGTCGGGTGGCAGGTGGCGGGCGCTCAGGCGCGGAAGCGGTCGGACCCTCGGCGTGGTAGAATCGGCGGGTTACGAACCAGCCTGATGTGGCGCCCCGTTCGGGCGCCGCGCCGTAAGCAAAGAGTCGGTTGACCACGCCCATGCCAGATTTCGCGAAAGAAGTCCTGCCCATCAATCTCGAGGACGAGATGCGCCAGTCCTACCTCGATTACGCCATGAGCGTCATCGTGGGACGGGCACTGCCAGACGTGAGGGACGGCCTCAAGCCGGTGCACCGGCGGGTCCTTTTCTCCATGCATGAGCAGGGCAACGTCTGGAATCGCGCCTACCGCAAGTCCGCGCGTGTGGTCGGTGACGTCATGGGTAAGTACCACCCCCATGGCGACTCCGCCATCTACGACACCATGGTCCGCATGGCGCAGCCCTTCTCGCTGCGCTACCTGCTCGTCGACGGTCAGGGAAACTTCGGCTCGGTGGACGGCGACCCGCCTGCCGCCATGCGTTACACCGAAGTGCGCATGAAACGCATCTCCGAGGCGCTGCTCGACGACCTCGACAAGGACACCGTCGACTTCATCCCGAACTACGACAATACCGAGCAGGAGCCCTCGGTCCTGCCAGCGCGCTTCCCGAACCTGCTGGTCAATGGCTCCTCCGGCATCGCGGTGGGCATGGCGACCAACATCCCGCCGCACAACCTGCGCGAAGTCATCGACGCCTGCCTGGCCATCATCGAGAACCCGCTCGTCACCATCGAGGAGCTGATGGAGATCGTGCCCGGGCCGGATTTCCCGACCGCCGCTCTCATCAACGGCATCCGCGGCATCCGCGAGGCCTATCGGACCGGCCGCGGGCGCGTCGTCATGCGTGCGCGCACCATCACGGAGGTCCAGAAGCGCAGCGGGCGCGAGGCCATCGTCGTCACCGAGCTGCCCTACCAGGTCAATAAGGCCCGGCTGCTCGAGCGCATCGCCGAGCTGGTCAAGGACAAGAAGATCGAGGGTATCGCCCAGGACGGTCTGCGCGACGAGTCCGACAAGGACGGCATGCGCGTCGTCATCGAGCTCAAACGCGACACCTACGCCGAGGTGCTGCTGAACAACCTCTACCAGCACACCCAGATGCAGCAGGTGTTCGGCATCAACATGGTCGCCCTGGTCGATGGTCAGCCGCTGACGCTGAACCTCAAGCAGGTGCTGGAGTACTTCCTGCGTCACCGCCGCGACGTGGTGACGCGCCGTACCCTCTATGAGTTGCGCAAGGCGCGCGACCGGGCGCACGTCTTGGAAGGCTACGCCATCGCCCTGGCCAACATTGACGCGGTGATCGAGACCATCAAGACCTCGGCGAGCCCCGCCGAGGCGCGTGAGCGCCTCATGATGCGTGCCTGGCCGCCGGGTGCCGTGACGGGGATGTTGGAGCGGGCGGGGGCCGATCAGACGCGCCCGGAAGATCTCGATCGCGGCTTCGGGCTCACGGATGCCGGCTACAGGTTGAGCGAGCGCCAGACCAAGTCCATCCTCGACCTGCAGCTGCACCGCCTCACCGGCCTTGAGCAGGAGAAGATCCTCAAGGAGTTCGAGGAGATTCTGGAGATCATCGCCGCGCTGCTGCTCATCCTCTCCGACCCCGATCGCCTGATGGAGGTCATCCGCGACGAGCTGATCGCCGTGCGCGAGCAGTTCGGCGACGAGCGGCGCACCGAGATCCAGATCGACCAAACGGATCTGACCCTCGAAGACCTCATTGCGCCGGAGGACGTCGTCGTGACCCTGTCGCATCAGGGTTACGTCAAGGCGCAGCCGATCAGCGACTACCAGGCGCAGCGGCGCGGCGGCAAGGGCAAGAGCGCGACCTCGTTCCGGGAAGAGGACTTCATCGACCGCATCTTCGTCGCCAACTCGCTCGATACCGTGCTCTGCTTCTCCAGCCGCGGGCGTGTCTACTGGCTCAAGGTGTATGAGCTGCCCCAGGCCGGGCGTGGCGCGCGCGGGCGGCCCATGGTCAACCTGCTGCCGCTGGAGGCCAACGAGCGGATCAATGCCCTGCTGCCCGTGCGGGAGTATGAAGAAGGCTACTTCGTCTTCATGGCCACCAGTGCCGGCACTGTCAAGAAGACGCCGCTCCAGGACTTCTCGCGGCCGCTCTCGCGCGGCATCATTGCCATCGATCTGCGCGACGACGAGTATCTGATCGGCGTCGCCATCACCGATGGCAATCAGGATCTCATGCTGTTCACTTCCGCCGGCAAGGCCGTGCGCTTCTCCGAGCAGCATGTGCGTGCCATGGGGCGCACCGCGCATGGCGTTCGGGGCGTCGCGTTGCGGGACGACCAGCGTGTCATCTCCCTGGTCGTGCCCGAGCCCGGCACCGTGCTCAGCGTGACCGAGAACGGCTACGGCAAACGCACGACGGTGGACCAGTTCCCGACCAAGGGCCGCGGGACGCAGGGCGTCATCGGGATCAGCACCTCGGAGCGCAACGGCGCGCAGGTCGGTGCCGTGCTGGTGCGCCCGGGCGACGAGATCATGCTGATCACCGAAGGCGGCCACCTGATCCGCACGACGGTCGACGGGATCCCGATCGTCGGCCGCAGCGCACAGGGTGTGAAGCTCATCAATCTCGCGGAGGGCGAGCGCCTGGTCTACGTCGAGCGCATCGTGGCCCTGGAGAATGGCGACAGGGACAACGGCGAAGAGGGCGCCGACAACGTCGACGACGACTCGGAGAAGGATGTCGATCCGGAGACGGGTGTCGATCCGGGGAAGGATGTCGATCCGAACAAGGGTGTCGATCCGGACACCGAGACAGATTAATCAGCTAACCGAAATGGGGATACCGAGAATGGCTCGCGTCTACAACTTCAGCGCCGGTCCGGCCATGCTGCCGGAGCCGGTTCTGGCCCAGGCCCGCGACGAGATGCTCGACTGGCAGCGCAGCGGCATGTGCGTGGCCGAGATGAGCCACCGCGGCAAGGAGTTCATGTCCATCGCCGCCAAGGCCGAGGCCGATCTGCGCGAGCTCTTGGGCGTGCCCGACAACTACAAGGTGCTCTTCCTGCAGGGCGGCGCCTCCAGTCAGTTCGCGGCCATCCCCATGAACCTGCTGCATGGGGCAGAGGGCGCGGACTACATCAACACCGGCTCCTGGTCCAAGAAGGCGATCGCCGAGGCGCGCCGCTATGGCGCGGTTCACGTTGCCGCCACGACCGAGGACAGCAAGTTCACGCGTGCCCCCGCGCAGGCGGAGCTGCAGTTGAGCGCTGACGCGGCCTATGTGCACTACACGCCCAACGAGACCATCGAAGGGGTCGAGTTTCCCTATATCCCGGAGACCAATGGCAAGCCATTGGTTGCGGATATGTCCTCGACGATCCTCTCGCGTCCCATCGAGGTGTCCCGCTACGGGCTCATCTACGCGGGCGCGCAGAAGAACATCGGCCCGGCCGGTCTCACCATCGTCATCGTGCGCGACGACCTCATCGGCCAGCCGATCAACGGCACCCCGACCATGTTCGACTACAAGGTCCAGGCGGACAACGACTCCATGTACAACACGCCGCCGACCTATGCCTGGTATCTGGCCGGGCTGGTGTTCCAGTGGCTGAAGGACAAGGGCGGACTCGCGGCCATGGCCGAGATCAACGCGCGCAAGGCCAAGCTGCTCTATGACACCATCGATGCCTCCAGCTTCTACGCCAATCCGGTCGATCCCCAGGCGCGTTCCTGGATGAACGTCCCCTTCACCCTGGCCAACGCGGAGCTGGACGAGACCTTCCTGAAGGAGGCGAAAGGCGCCGGGCTCACGACGCTGAAGGGCCATCGCTCGGTCGGCGGCATGCGTGCGAGCATCTACAACGCCATGCCGGAGGCGGGCGTCGAGGCGCTGGTGTCCTTCATGCGGGAGTTCGAGCGCAAGAACGGCTGAACCCAGTGGGCAGTTGTCAGTTGGCAGTTGTCAGTTGGCGCTGTTCAGGTTCGATTTTTCGCGACACCGCGGAGAGACTGGGCAAGGATTTTCCGTGGGCCGGGATGAGGGACGAACCCCGGCTTGGCTGGTTCGTCAGCCACTGGCACGCTGGGGTTCTCTCTCTCGTTCACCCCAGCCTGCGTGCTGACAACTGAAAACTGACAACTGACAACTTCTTTATGTTCAAGATTCAGACGCTGAACAACATTTCCGTGGCCGGCCTGGAGCGCCTCCCGCGCGACGCCTACGAGGTCGCCTCGGAGATCGCCCATCCGGACGCCATCCTGGTGCGTTCGGCCAAGATGCATGACATGGTGATCCCGGAGACGGTCAAGGCCATCGGTCGGGCGGGCGCGGGGACCAACAATGTGCCGGTTTCCGCCATGACCGCGCGTGGCGTGGCGGTCTTCAACGCCCCAGGCGCCAATGCCAACGCGGTGAAGGAGCTGGTGATCGCCGGCATGCTGATCTGCGCCCGCAACATCGCCCATGCTTGGCGGTTCGCCCGCGAACTCAGTGGCGACGATGCGGCGATCAACGAGGCGGTCGAGGCCGGCAAGAAGCAGTTCGCCGGCTTCGAGCTGCCCGGTCGGACCCTGGGCGTCATCGGCCTGGGGGCCATCGGCGTCAAGGTCGCCAACGCCGCGCGCGCGCTTGGCATGAAGGTCGTCGGCTACGACCCGAGCATCACCGTCGGCCGTGCCTGGCAGCTGGAGAGCGATGTGCAAGCCGCCTTGAGTATCGACGACCTGCTCTCGCGCTCCGACTTCGTCACCTTCCATGTGCCCTTGACCGAGCAGACCAAGCACATGATCAACGCCGAGCGCATTCGCACCCTGCCCAAGGGTGCCGTGCTGCTGAACTTCTCCCGCTCCGGCATCATCGACGACGATGCGGTGGTCAACGCACTCGACCAGGGACACCTCTACGCCTATTGCTGCGATTTCCCCAGCAACCTGCTCAAGGACCATCCGCGCGTCGTGACGCTGCCGCACCTGGGCGCATCGACCAAGGAGGCGGAGGACAACTGCGCCATCATGGTCGCCGATCAGATTCGCGACTATCTCGAGAGCGGCAATGTCACCAACTCGGTCAACTTCCCGGAGATCGTGCTGCCGCGCAACGGCGGGCTGCGCCTGGCCATCGTCAACAGCAATGTCCCGAACATGGTCGGCCAGATCTCGACGGATCTCGCCAATGCCGGGCTCAACATCCTCGACATGCTCAATCGCTCGCGCGGTGACATCGCGGTGACGCTGATCGATGTCGACAAGCGCTGCCCGCAAGACACGGTCGCGCAGCTTGAGTCGATCGACGGCGTGCTCTCGGTGCGCTGTCTGGGCGGTTGAACCGGTCTGGAGTCATCATGACGAAAGCCACCACCGAAGAGGCGGAACTCGAGGCGGTCCGCAACCGGATCGATGCGATCGATCAGGAGCTGCTCGCGCTGATCAGCGAGCGCGCCCGCTGCGCGCAGCAGGTCGCGCACATCAAGACGGAGGCGAGCGGCGGCGCGGTCCAGTTCTATCGGCCGGAGCGCGAGGTCGCGGTCCTGCGCCGGATCAAAGACGCCAATCCCGGCCCCCTGGATGGCGAGGAGGTCGCGCGGCTCTTTCGCGAGATCATGTCGGCCTGTCTTGCCCTGGAGCGTCCGCTCAACGCCGCCTTCCTGGGTCCCGAGGGGACCTTCACCCAGGCGGCGGCGATCAAGCACTTCGGCCATTCCGTGGTCACCAAGGCCATGGCGACCATCGACGAGATCTTTCGCGAGGTGGAGTCGGACGCCTGCGACTTCGGCGTGGTGCCGGTCGAGAACTCGACCGAGGGCGTGGTGAGCCATACCCTGGATCTGTTCATGAACTCAGCCCTGATGATCACGGGCGAGGTCTGTCTGCGGATCCACCATCACCTGCTGACCCAGGCGGACGACCTGGGCGCGATCCGCAAGGTCTATTCGCACCAGCAGTCGCTCGCCCAGTGCCGCGAGTGGCTCGACCGCTATCTGCTCACGGCGGAGCGGATTGCGGTGGGCAGCAACGCCGAGGCGGCGCGGTTGGCCGCCGGGGAGCCCGATGCCGCCGCCGTCGCCGGCATCCAGGCGGCGGAGATCTACGACCTCAAGGTGCTTGCGGAGCGCATCGAGGACGAGCCCTGCAATACCACGCGCTTCCTCGTCATCGGCAAGCAGGACGCGCGACCGAGCGGGCAGGACAAGACCAGTTTGTTGCTCTCGTGCAATAACAAGGCGGGTGGGCTCCATAGCCTCTTGGCACCGCTGGCCGTGCACGGGATCAGCATGACCCGGATCGAGTCCCGGCCTTCGCGCCGCGGCGTTTGGGACTATGTCTTCTTCGTGGACATCATCGGTCACCGTCAGGATCCCAATGTCGCCTATGCGCTGCAGAACCTGGAGAAGGACGCGCTCTTGTTCAAGGTGCTGGGCTCCTATCCGCTGGCTGTGCTGTGATAGCGTTGCGTGCAGTCCTCCCGTGGGCCGATCGTGCGGCTGCACCTTGACTCAAGGCCCTGACTGGCCTGTGCTTTCGTGACCGTTGATTTCTTGATCGCTAGTTTCTTGACCGCTAATTTCTTGATCGCTACTGTTCGTGACCCCTATGAGCCAAGCTGACAACCCCTTCCTGTCCATCGCGGCGCCTTGGATCGGCGGCCTCACGCCCTACGTCCCGGGAAAGCCCGTCTCCGAACTCGAGCGCGATCTGGGGATCCGCGACTCCGTGAAGCTGGCGTCGAACGAGAATCCGCTCGGCCCCGGCCCTCGCGCGCGCGAAGCCATGAAGGCGCTGCTCGAGGAGCTTGGCCGCTACCCGGACGGCGGCGGCTACGACCTCAGACGCGTCCTCGGCGACTATCACGGCGTCTCGCCGACCGCGATCACCCTCGGCAACGGCTCGAATGACGTGCTCGACCTGATCGCGCGCGTCTTTCTGCAGCCGGGCGCCGAGTCCGTCTTCTCGGAGCACGCCTTCGCGGTCTACCCGATCGCCATCCAATCCGTCGGCGCGACCGCGCGCGTCGCCAAGGCGCGCGACTATGGTCACGACCTCGACGCCATGGCGGCGCTGGTCAACGACAAGACCCGTGTCGTCTGGATCGCCAACCCGAACAACCCGACCGGAACCTGGCTGCGCGCGGCACCGCTCAAATCCTTTATCGGTGCGCTACCGCGCACCTGCGTCATCGTGCTCGACGAGGCCTACACGGAGTATGTCTCCGAGCCGGACTTCCCGGACGCGACTCGCTGGATCGAGACCTTCCCGAATCTCATCGTGACGCGCACCTTCTCGAAGGCGCATGGTCTGGCGGCGCTGCGCGTCGGCTACGGCATCAGCGATCCGAAGGTCGCGGAGCTGCTCAACCGCGTGCGCCAGCCCTTCAATGTCAACGCCCTGGCGCAGGCGGCGGCGAGCGCGGCGATCTCCGACCGCGAGCACGTGCGCGCCTCGGTCGAGCTCAACCGTGCGGGCATGGCGCAGTTCATCGCGGCCTTCGAGCGATTGGCCCTGGGCTACATCCCCTCGGTCGGTAACTTCGTGACGGTCGACCTGGGCCGCCCGGCCGGGCCGATCAACGAGGAACTGCTGCGGCGCGGGGTGATCGTGCGCCCGGTCGCGAACTATGGTCTGCCGAATCATCTCCGCATCAGTATCGGCACCGAGGAGGAGAACGCCCGCTGCATCGCGGCCTTGGAGGCCGTCCTGGCGGCATGATCGAGCGGCTCGCCATCATCGGTGTCGGCCTGATCGGCGGCTCCCTGGCGCGTGCCCTGCGCGCGGCCGGAGAGGTCGGCGAGATCGTCGGCTGCGGGCGCTCACTGGGGAATCTCGAGCGGGCGCAGGCGCTCGGTGTGATCGACCGCTTTCGTCAGGATCCTGGCGAGGCCGTCAGCGGCGCCGACATGGTCTTTCTTGCGGTGCCCTTGGGGGCTATGCGTGGCGCCATGGCGGCGCTCAAGGGGCACCTGGACCCGAGCGCCGTCATCACCGACGGCGGGAGCGTGAAGGGCAGTGTGGTGGCGGATGCCGCCGCGACCTTCGGGCGGATTCCACCGCGTCTGGTCCCGGGGCACCCCATCGCGGGGACCGAATGCAGCGGGGTCGAGGCGTCATTCGCCGAACTCTATGAGAGCCGTCGGGTCATCCTGACGCCCTTGCCGGAGACGGACCCGGACGCCCTTGGCCTGGTCACGCGCATGTGGGAGGCCTGCGGTGCCGAGGTCACCTCCATGTCGGTCGGTCATCACGACGAAGTCCTTGCCGCGACCAGCCATCTCCCGCACATGCTGGCCTTCGGGCTCGTCGATGCGCTGGCGCGGATGCGCGAGAACGACGAGATCTTCCGCTACGCGGCAGGCGGTTTTCGGGACTTCACCCGCATCGCGTCCAGCAACCCCGTCATGTGGCGGGACATCTGTATCGCCAACCGCGAGGCCCTGAGCGCCATGCTGGCGCGTTTCGGCGTCGAGATGACCGACCTCGCCGAGAGTATCCGGCGTGCCGACAGCGAGCACCTGCTGGAGATCTTCGAGCGCGCCAAGGCCGCGCGCGACCGCTACGTCGACAGCGCGCGATAGCGGCCCAGGTCCGCCGCGCGGCTCCCGAGACCGCTCCGTGCTGTCACGCACGCGCAGCACCCCGCCACGAGGCCCAGCCTCACTCCGAGACCGCGTGTTCCGCGCTGGCGGCTTCGAGCGGTGCCAGGAGTGCGGGAAAATCGCCCGCGTTGACATACTGAATCACCACATGTCCCTGCGGATCCCGCCCGATGTCCAGCCCGCGATCCGGGTAGAGCCAATGCACGATCCCGGTCTTCTGCTCGGTCTGCTTGCGTGCGGGCGCGCCGAAGCGCTGCTCGATCAGATCTTCGTCCAGCCGGGTTTTCGGGAGATAGCTGATACTTCGGATGGGGAATGACGCCAGTGCCTCGGCGTCGACCGGGTCCAGCTTCACCTTCTTGCCGCCGCTCTCGAGCTGGCTGATGCGCAAACCGCGATCGTACATCCCCTCGAGCTGGCTCTGATCGGCCACCAGGGCGATGACGAAGTCGGCACGCAGCCGCTCAAGATAGACTTGCTCGAAATAGGCCTCGACGGCGAATCGTGCCGGCGTCTGCGTCGTCTTGAAGAGGCTCATCTCACCCTCTTCCTGGAAGACCTTGCGCACCTCGGCCAGCGTGGTTCGACCCAGGGTGAAACCGAACACCTGCGTGCGCCCCGATTCATCCCGATCGATCTGCCAGGGCAGCCGCACGACGCCATCGTCGATCGGATCCGGCATCAGCAGCAACATGCCGACGAAGCCGAGGGCAGCCGCGCCCAAGATGGACAGGATGATGGGTCGATCCATGGCGGTACGCGCTCCGGAGTGAGTTGCAAGAGGCGAGGTGAGTTGCAAGAGGCGAGGTGAGTTGCAAGAGGCGAGGTGAGTTGCAAGAGGCGAGGTGAGTTGCAAGAGGCGAGGTGAGTTGCGACGGGGTGCCGGCGGGTCAGTCGAGGATGAGTGCGGCGGCGACGCGGCGACCTTCGGACATGAGGATGTTGTAGGTCCGACAGGCCGCGCCCGTATCCATGACCTCGATGCCCACACCCCGCTCCAGGATCCAGAAATAGACGTCGGGATCCGGGAACACCTGTCGCGTGCCCGTGCCCAGCACCACGACGTGGGGATCGAGCGCCACGACGGCATCGAGGTGCGCACGCGCCAGGTCGGCCGCCGCCCTTGGTTGCCAGTCCGCCAAGATCCGTTCCGGGGTCAGGATCAGGCTGGTTCGATACTGGCGGCCATCCACCAGAATGCCGTCGGCGCCATAGCCTTCGATCAAGTGGCCGCTCGAATGGTCTGTCTCGGTGAATCTCATGGCGTCAACATACCCCATGGCGCCAGGCGCGAACAAGCGGGCAGGGAGGCGGGCCACTGTGTAGAATTTCGCACCTCGATTCACTCAAACAGTCCGGAATGCCATGACAGTTCGCACCAGATTCGCCCCCTCTCCAACTGGCTACCTGCACGTTGGCGGTGCCCGCACCGCGCTCTTCTCCTACCTCTATGCGCGCAAGCATGGTGGCCAGTTCGTGCTTCGCATCGAGGACACGGATCTGGAGCGTTCCACCGCCGAATCGGTGAATGCCATCCTGGAAGGCATGACCTGGCTTGGGCTGGATTATGACGAAGGCCCCTTCTACCAAACGCACCGTTTCGACCGCTACAACGCGGTCATCGACGAGCTGCTGGAGAAGGGATTGGCCTATCGCTGCGATTGTCCCAAGGATCGCCTGGAAAAGCTGCGCGTCGACCAGATGGCGCGCAAGATGAAGCCGCGCTATGACGGTCGTTGCCGGAATCGCCAGATCGACCCCGATACGCCGCACGTCATCCGCTTCAAGAACCCGGTGGACGGCGCCGTGGTCGTCGACGACATGATCCGCGGCCGCGTGCCCTTCAGCAACGAGGAGCTCGACGATCTCATCATTCGCCGCAGCGACGGCGCGCCGACCTACAACCTCTCGGTAGTCGTCGACGACGCGGACATGGAGATCACCCACGTCATCCGTGGCGATGATCATCTGACCAATACGCCGCGTCAGATCAACATCCTCAAGGCGCTGGGCTTCGAGCCGCCGCGTTACGCCCACGTGCCCATGATTCTCGGCGACGACGGCGCGCGGCTCTCCAAGCGGCACGGCGCGGTCAGCGTCATCGCCTATCGCGATCAGGGGTATCTGCCGGAGGCGCTGCTGAACTACCTGATCCGCCTCGGCTGGTCTCACGGCGATCAGGAGATCTTCTCGGTCGAGCAGATGATCGAGCTGTTCGACATCAGCGACGTCAACAAGGCGGCCTCCGCCTTCAACACGGACAAGCTCGACTGGCTCAACCAGCAATATATTCAGCACGCCGAGCCCGCCCGCATCGCCCGGCTCCTGAGCCCCCACATGGGCAAGCTCGACATCGATCCCTCGACCGGGCCGGAGCTGGCGGATGTCGTCACGGCTCAGGCCGCCCGCGCCAAGACGCTCACCGAGCTGGCCGAGATCAGCGCCTTCTGCTATCGCGACTTCGACGACTACGACGAGGGCTCGGCCAAGAAGCATCTGCGTCCGGTCGCCCGCGAGGGGCTGGAGAGGCTGCGCGCGGCCTTCGACCTGATGGCCTTCGAGGACTGGACGCCGGAGCAGCTCAAGCATGTGGTTGAGCGCGTGTCCGAGGAGTTGGAGGTCAACATGGGCAAGGTCGCCCAGCCACTGCGCGTGGCCATCGTCGGCCGGGCCGCGTCCCCAGGCATCGACGAGACCCTGATGCTGGTGGGCAAGGAGGCGACGCTGCGCCGGATCGACAAGGCATTGGCCTATATCGAGGCGCGCGCCTCGGCCTGACCGTTCAGATCTCGCCACACCGCCCTGCGGTGTGGCGAACCTCCCCGGCGCTCCGCGCCAGGAGACGTCAGAAGGAGTTGATGCATGTCCAGAAGCCGATACCACTTCACGGAGCCCAGCCGACCGCACTTCCTCACCTGTACCGTCGTCGACTGGCTGCCGGTCTTCACACGGCAGGCGGCGGTGGAGATCGTCTGGGGTAGTGTTTCTCGTGTCACCGCTCCGCGGTGACACGCGCTTCCTGGCGCTCCGCGCCACGCGACGTCAGAAGGAGTTGATGCATGTCCAGAAGCCGATACCACTTCACGGAACCCAGCCGACCGCACTTCCTCACCTGTACCGTCGTCGACTGGCTGCCGGTCTTCACGCGGCAGGCGGCGGTGGAGATCGTCCTGGATTCATGGCGTCACCTTCAATCCCACGATGGCCTGAAGCTCTACGGCTACGTGATTCTCGAGAATCACCTGCATGCCGTCGCCCAGGCGCCGAATCTCCCCAGCGTCTGGCGTCGATTCAAGTCCTTCACGGCGCGGGAGATCATCGATTTGCTCGAAACCAAGGGCGCAGAGCCTTTGCTGAAGCGGCTTCGGGAGGCGCTCAAGGCCCATCGGAGCGATCGTCTCCATCAGTTTTGGCAAGAGGGATCGCACCCGCAGGGGATCGACGGGGAGGAGATGCTGCGTCAAAAGCTCGACTACATCCATCAGAATCCGGTGAAGCGCGGTTACGTCGATTGCGCGGAGCACTGGCGGTGGTCGAGTGCGAGGGACTATGCGGGGCAGGAGGGCTTGATCGAGGTCGATACCCGCTGGTTGACGGAGTAGGCGCGGAGCGCCGGGAGGGACGTGTCACCGCGGAGCGGTGACACGAGATCAGGGCGAGTGGCGTCGGTGCTTGGCACTCTGCGCCGCGAGGCAGGGCGCTGGCGCTGGATGAGCGCACGGAGGCATGTGGGGCGGGGGGGGATCGAGGTCGATACCCACTGGTTGGCGGAGTAGGCGCGGAGCGCCGGGAGGGACGTGTCACCGCGGAGCGGTGACACGAGATCAGGACGCGCGGCGTCGGCGCTTGGCGCTCCGCGCTGCGTGCTCCGGAACTTACGAGCCGCCTCAGCTCTCCCACATCACATTCTCTCCATCCGCCGCTGCGGCTTTGAGCAGCTCGATGAGGGGGAGGGCGCGGTGGGCGAGACTCACGCGCTGAGACTCGTCGCTCTTGCGCGCCCCGGCGGTCTGCGGATCCAGCGGCTCGTCCGCGTGCTCGGAGACGGCCGTCTGGAGCCGCTCGAGTGCGCCTGGCACGTCTTCGGCGAGCAAGGCACTCGGTATGGTCCCGCTATGCCCCATCAGCTTGATGAGTGCGACGGCGACGTCGCCGAACATGGTGATCGGCGCGTAGGCCTTGGTTTGAAATGTGACCAGCATGGAAAGTCCTCCGGGTCGTTGGTGATTGGGGCGGACGCCTTTGCCCACTGCGGGGCGTCCAACCACTGCGCTCGAGCTCCACGAACATGGGGGCATCCGTGTCGCGCGCCCGGGGGCGATCTGGATCCGATCCCGCGCGGGCGGCGGCAACACGCCTTACAATTCGCCTGGTACCCGCTAGAATGCGAAGCCCATCGACCCTGCCGCCCTCCGAGAGACCATGACTGACGCCGCTGAGTTGCACCCGAGCAAGTTGCACCCGACCAATTTTATCCGTCAGATCATCGAAGCGGATCTGGCTGGCGGAAAGCACAACCGCATCGCGACCCGCTTTCCGCCGGAGCCGAACGGCTATCTGCACATCGGTCACGCCAAGTCGATCGTCCTCAATTTCGGTCTGGCGCAGGACTTTGGCGGCACCTGCAATCTGCGCTTCGACGATACCAATCCGCACAAGGAGAACCTCGAGTTCGTCGAGTCGATCAAGGCGGACGTGCGTTGGCTCGGCTTCGATTGGGCGGACCGGCTCTATTTCGCCTCCGACTACTTCGAGCGGCTCTATGGCTTCGCAGTGGAGCTGATCGAGAAGGGACTGGCCTACGTCTGCGAGCTGGACGCCGAGCAGATGCGCGCCTACCGCGGCACCCTCACCGAGCCCGGCAGGGAGAGCCCCTACCGCAACCGCTCGGTGGCGGAGAACCTCGATCTCTTCGCGCGCATGCGCGCCGGTGAGTTTCCGGACGGCTCGCGCACCCTGCGCGCGCGCATCGACATGGCCTCGCCCAACATCAACCTGCGCGACCCGGTCCTCTACCGCATCAAGCATGGCGTGGTGCACCACCAGACGGGCTCGGCCTGGTGTCTCTATCCGACCTACGACTATACCCACCCCCTCTCGGATGCGCTCGAGGGCATCACTCACTCGCTCTGCACCCTGGAGTTCGAGGATCACCGTCCGCTCTACGACTGGTGCATCGACAACGTCTCCGTGCCGAGCAAGCCGCGCCAGATCGAGTTCAGCCGTCTCAACCTCGAATACACCGTCATGAGCAAGCGGCGCCTGACCGAGCTGGTCTCGGAGTCGCATGTTCAGGGCTGGGACGACCCGCGCATGCCGACCATCGCCGGACTGCGCAGACGCGGCTATACCCCGGCCGCGATCCGTGCGTTCTGCGCTCGCATCGGCGTCACCAAGGCGGAGAACCTGGTCGAGATGGCGATGCTGGAGAGCGCCATCCGCGACGACCTCGACGCCCATGCGCCGCGGCGCATGGCGGTGCTGCGCCCGCTCAAGGTGGTGCTGACCAACTACCCCGAGGGTGAGGGCGCGCAGCTCGCCGCGAGCAACCACCCCAAGGACGAGGCCATGGGCAGTCGGACCCTCTCCTTCGGGCGTGAGATCTACATCGATCGCGGCGACTTCGAGGAGGTGCCGCCCAAGGGCTTCAAGCGCCTGGTGCCGGACGGGGAGGTGCGCCTGCGCAATGCCTATGTCATCCGCTGCGACGCGGTGATCAAGGACGCCGCCGGCGCGGTCGTGGAGCTGCATTGCTCCGTCGATCTCGACACCCTGGGCAAGAACCCCGAAGGCCGCAAGGTCAAGGGCGTCATCCACTGGGTGTCCGCCGAGCACGGCGTCCCGGCCGAGGTGCGCCTCTACGATCGCCTCTTCGGCGTGCCGACGCCAGGGGCCGGCGGGGCGGACTATCGCGATGAGATCCACGCCAGCTCGCTGCAGATTCTCGCAGGCTGCATGCTGGAGTCGGCCCTGCGCGGCGTGCAGCCGGGCGAACGCTTCCAATTCGAGCGTGAGGGCTACTTCGTCGCCGATCCGGACTCGACCCCCGAGCGACCCGTCTTCAATCTCACCGTCGGACTCCGGGACACCTGGGGCAAGAGCCAGAAATGACGGATCGCGAATCAGACAGCCGCAGCCCCGTCGGCGCCAGCGGCATTCCGGCGCATGAGCGCCTGGCGGCCAACCTGGGTGTGCGCCTCTATGCCTCTCTCGCCAAGCCTGATCGCATCCTCGAGCATTTCCGCGCGGAGGCGATCCGCGCCCTCGAGCTGACCCGCAAGCTCCCGGAGGAGGCTGGCGCCAGAGCGGTGCGCATCCGACGTTTTCCCGGTATCGAGGCCGACAGCCGGCAGTGGTCCGTCTATATGACGCTCGACCACCTGGTGATGGTCAATACGGCGATCACGGCGCTGATTCATGCCATCTGCTCGGACCACCGTCATGGTGTCGAGATCCGTCTCGAAGACGCGCAGCCCCATGTCAGCGCGGGTCCGGACCGCATCACCGCGCTCGAGGTCCTGGTCGAGCGGTATGCGCACCAGATCCAGTGTCTCGGGGTTCTGCGCTCGCGCGCGCGCTATCCTCACCCCTGGTTCGGCCCCATGACCGCCCGCCAGTGGCATGCCTTGGCCGCGCTGCACAATCGGATGCACCGCGTGCAGATCGAGAAGATCATCCGCCGCTTGGACTGAGACCGTGAGTGAACCCGTCGCCGAAGAGGGCGCCGCCGTGACGCGCCAGGCCGCGCTCGAGCGTCTCCATGCCGATCTCGAGGGCTGCCGGCGCTGCCCGCGGATGTTCGGGCCGCCCGTGCACAGCCTCGCCGTGCTCTCCTCGATCATGCTCATCGGTCAGGCGCCCGGCACGCGCGAGATCGAGCAGAAGCGCCCCTTCTGCTGGACCGCCGGCAAGACGCTCTTCGGCTGGTTCCAGTCGATCGGACTGACCGAGCAGGCGTTTCGAGAGCAGGTCCTGATGAGCGCGGTCTGCCGCTGCTTTCCCGGGAAGAACCCCAAGGGCGGCGACCGCGTCCCGGACCGCGACGAGGTCGGGCGTTGCAGCGGCTGGTGGCGCAGCGAACTGGATCTGCTGCGCCCGCGTCTGATCCTGCCGGTGGGCAAGCTCGCCATCTCGCAGCTCATGGACTGCGCACGCCTCAACGACGTCGTCGGCAAGCAATGGCCCTACCGCTCCGAGGCCGGCTGGACGGCCGACATCATCCCGCTCCCGCATTCCTCGGGCGCCTCGACCTGGTTCAAGATGGAGCCGGGTCGGGAGCTTCTGTCCCAGGCGCTGGCGCTGATCGCCGCGCACCCCTGCTGGCGGGAACTCCCACGGGCGCGCCATGCCCTCAGCACCTGATGGCCCGACGCCTCTGCGTGATCCGTCCCTAGCCTGCCAGGACGATCGCGTCGCCTATGTAACTTCAATCCTGGGTTTTCCATCATGACCGCCGACCAGATCCACGCCTTCTTTCGCAACGACCGCTTCGCCGAGCATGTCGGTATCGAACTCCTGGATGTCGGGTCGGGCAGGGCGCGCGCGCGGCTGGAGATCGGCGAGCGGCACCTGAACGCGGTGGGTGTGGCGCATGGCGCCGCCATCTTCAGCCTGGCCGACCTGGTCTTCGCGGTCGCCTCCAACTCGCATGGGAGCGTGGCTCTGGGTGTCAATGTAGCGGTTTCCTTTCTCAAGTCGGCCGGTCGCGGCATCCTCATCGCCGAGGCCGAGGAAGTCTCGATCAACCCCAAGCTGGCGACCTACCTCATCCGCGTCACCGATGAGGGCGACAACCTGATTGCGCTCTTCCAGGGCACTGTCTACCGCAAACGCGACGCGCTCGCCGGGCATCTGCCCGCCCGGAGCGATGGATGATCAAGCTGCATCATCCCTCACCCGTCGCCTTCGGGCTGGTGGTGATCGGCGACGAGGTGCTCAATGGCGATCGGGTCGATAGCCACTTGCTGACCTTCAAGCGCATGATTCACGAGCGCGGTCATGAGCTGGCCTGGCACTGGCTCTTGCCGGACGACCCCGAGACACTGACGGGGCATCTGGCCTTCTCCATGGCGCGGCCGGATCCGGTCTTCGTCTGCGGCGGCATTGGCGCGACGCCGGACGATCACACCCGCGCCTGTGCCGCCGCGGCCGCGGAGGTCGCGCTGGTGCGGCATCCAGGGGCGCGGGCCTTGCTCGAAGCCAAGTTCGGCGCCGATGCCTACCCCAATCGCATCCTGATGGCGGATCTACCGGAGGGCGCGGAGCTCATCCCCAACCCGATCAATCAGATCCCGGGTTTCTCGATCGCCAACCATTGGTTTCTCCCAGGCTTTCCCAAGATGGCTGGGCCGATGGGCAAGTGGGTGCTGGACCAGCGATTCGGACACTGCGCGGCCCTGCAGGAGGCCGTGCTGGTCGTTCGGGGCGTTCCGGAGAGCCGTCTGGTGCCCCTCATGCATCGCCTCGCCACCGCCCATCCGGATCTCAAGCTCTTCAGTCTGCCCCACATGGGCGATGACCCGCACATCCTGCTCGGTTTTCGCGGTCGGTCAGGGCTCAAGGCCGCGATGGCCGACCTGCGTCAGGCGCTCGACGGCGAGTCGATCGGCTACGCCGAGGCGTCGTCGTAGGGGTTTTGCGCGCCCTTCTGGCGCGATCTCACGGGGTTTTCGAGATCGCCGTCACAACGCTCGGCACTTGCCTTGATGGGGGAATGACCACGCCGTAGCATCGTTCGCTGTCCGATTCCAGGGATCTGATCGACACGCGTCCATGACGAGACTAGGTGCCACCGAAACCCATCGCCGCGGCCCGAGCGCAGCGCGCGTCACCGCTCTGCTGCTGCCACTCTGCCTCGCGCTAGGCACGGGCTCTAGCTGGGGCGGCACCAAGGGGCGCGAGGTCGATCTCTTCGACATGAGCCTCTCCGAGTTGCTCGGCCTGCAGATCACCACGGCCTTCAGAAAGGCCGAGTCCATCTCCCAGGCGCCGACCGCCGTCTTCGTCATCGCCCAGCAGGACATCCGCCGCTCCGGCGTGACCAAGGTGCCGGAGGCCCGGCGCATGGCGCCCGGCGTGCCGAGCTGGCCGACATGCCGATGACCAGCTTGGAGCGGTCCGTCTATCTCAAAGGTGAGTCTGGACTTCTGAGCGTGGCGAAAGGCTCGCGGCAAGGATCTTTCATGGATGCCCCGATTCAACCCAGCCAGGCGTCGCGCGACCGGGCGGACTGGAGCCATGGCGATGGATTCAATGGGTCCATTCTGGTCATGCCGCTGACTGCGTGGCGGCGATTCGCCATCCGCCTCCGGCCGGTGTTCGCCCTGTTCTCTTTGTTCGTCGTGCTGCCAGCTCATGCCCTGGAGCCTTCGCGTGAAGACCTGATCAAGGCGGCCATCGTCTACAAGATCGGCAAGTTCGTCGACTGGCCCGCCAACGCCTTCGCCGTTGCCGACGCCTCTCTGTGGGTCTGTCTGCTGGGTGAAGATGGCTTCGCAGCGGCACTCGCGGGTGTCGCGGGGCGCAAGGTCCAGGGACGCCGCATCGACTTCAAAGTCATCCCGGTGACCGGATCGCCTCAGCCGGAGGACTGTCACATCCTCTTCGTTCCCCGCTCTGCCAGCAGCCAGGCGGGTGCGGTGATCTACACGCTCACGGGCAAGCCCGTCCTGACCATCAGCGACATCCCCGGCTTTGCGCGCAGCGGCGGCATGATCGCGCTGGTGCGTAGCGGCACTCGGATCGGCTTCGAGATCGATTCCCGGGCGGCGTGCAGTGCCGGGCTCGCGATGCGCGCCCAGCTGCTCGACCTGGCGGAGATCGTCGAGTGATGCGGGGGCATGGTCCCTGGCGTCGAACGACGGGCCGCCCAGGCGTCGAGTACCGTCCTCTAACGTCTCTGAAGACGCGGTGCACCGCGCGATGAGACGTTTCCTCAACCGACTCCCCATCAAGGCCAAGCTCATCGCCATCGTGGTGGGCGTGACCTCCCTGGTGCTGGTGCTGGCCACCCTGGCCTACCTGTTCGCCGAGCATCGGGCGCAGCGCGCGGCCATGACCGCCTCCGCCACGGCCTTGACCCGGGTGCTCGCCATCAATGCCGCGGCGGCCGTGGTCTTCGACGACCCCGAGGCGGCCGGTGAGATTCTGGGCGCCTTGAGCGAACAGCCGGACGTGCTGGCAGGCTGGATCCTCAAGACGGACGGGGTCCGGCTGGCCGCCTACGCCAAGCGCGGTGCCGCGCCCGAACGCCTGCGAGAGATCGGCGCGACGCCCTTCATGCCGGAGACCGAGAGGCTGCTGGGGTTCCACGACTTGCATGTCGCGGTCGTCCAGCCGATCAAGGTCAGCGGGCGGCTGGTGGGCTTCATCGACCTGCGCTTCGACCTCGCGCCCCTGGAGGCCAGTGCCAAGCGCCAGCTCGTCATTGCCGCCATGGTGGTGGCGCCGGCCCTCGTGCTGGCCTTTCTGCTCGCCTCGGCCCTGCAGCGGCTCTTTTCCCGGCCCTTGATGTCGCTCATGCAGACCATGGAGCGGGTCTCGGTCGAGGGCGATTACTCCATGCAGGCGCCGATGTTCGCGGAGGATGAACTCGGCACCCTGACGCAGGGGTTCAACGGCATGCTGGAGCAGATCCGCAAGCGCGACGACGCCCTGGCCGCGGCCATGGTCGAGCTCAAGGCGGCGAAGGAGGCCGCTGAGTCGGCCAGCTCGGCCAAGTCCAGCTTCCTGGCGACCATGAGTCACGAGATCCGCACCCCGATCAGCGGCGTCCTCGGCATGACGGAGCTGCTGCTCGACACGCCGCTGAGCGCGGCCCAGCGTCGCCTCACGCAATCGGCGCACCGCTCGGCCATGAATCTGCTCGCGGTGATCAACGACATTCTGGACTTCTCCCGCATCGAGGCGGGGCGGTTGGAGTTGGAACGCGCGCCCTTCGATCTCCAGCAGGTGCTCAACGATGCCATGGAGGTGTTGCAGGTGCCCGCGCGCACCAAGGGCATCGAGATCGCCTTGCGGCTGGATCCCGAGCTGCCTTGCGACCTCATCGGCGATGCGACCCGGCTGCGCCAGGTGGTGCTGAACCTGGCCGGCAATGCCGTGAAGTTCACCGAGCGGGGAGGGGTCGAGATCCACATGGACGCCGTGGAGGTCGGGCCGGATCAGCTGCGCCCGGATCAGGTGCGCCTGCGCTGCCGTGTGAAGGACACCGGCATCGGCATCCCCGAGGCGGCGCTCGCGGCCATCTTCGATCAGTTCGCTCAGGCGGACAGCTCCACCTCGCGCCGCTTCGGCGGCTCCGGACTCGGGCTCGCGATCTCGCGCCAGCTGGTCCGGCTCATGGACGGCGACATCCAGGTGGAGAGCCGCGCGGGCGAGGGCTCGACCTTCTCCTTCGAGGCGCGCTTCGCGGTCGATCTCAATCCCAATCCCGCCGCGCGCCCGGCGGCCGTCGCGGCGCAGCCGGGCAGTCTTGCCGGGCATGTCCTGGTGGCGGAGGACAATCCCGTCAATCAGCAGCTCGCCGAGGGGATGCTCGAACACCTGGGCTGTCAGGTGACGCTGGTGGCCGATGGGCGCGCGGCGGTTGAGGCGATGAGCTGCGGGCACTTCGATCTGGTGCTCATGGACTGCCATATGCCGCGCCTCGATGGCTTCGCGGCGGCGCGCCTGGTGCGTGATCGAGAGGGTGGGGGCCGGCGCATCCCCATCATCGCGCTGACGGCGGACGTTCAAGCCGAGACAGCGGGGAAGTGCCTCGCCTCCGGCATGGATGCCTACCTCAGCAAACCCTACACGACCGCGCAGCTCGCGCGCCTGCTTGCCGACTTCCTCCCGCACCAGCGCCCCGAGGCGTCGCCCGGCGCCTCTCCGCGCGCGCCGGGTGGGACCGATTTCATGGATCCCACGGCGCTGGATGAGATCCGCAACCTGCAGCAAGCCGGCGGGCCGGACCTCTTGACACGGGTCATCGATCTCTTCCTCGCCGACACCCCACCGATGTTGGCGCGGATCCGGCGGTCGTTGGAGCAGGGCGACTACCAGGGGCTGCATGAGGCGGCGCATCGGATGAAGTCGAGCGCCGCCCATCTGGGCGCCAACGCGCTTTGCGGGCAGTGCGCCGAGCTGGAACAGCTCGCGGCGGCAGGCGGTATTCCCGATGCGGGCGCGCGCATCGAGCGGCTGGAGGCGGACTACGCCAGGGTTGCCCTGGCCTTGAAAGAGGCGCGTCGCGCATGAGCAATGAAGGAGGCACCTGATCCCATGTGGAATCGACGACCCGCTGCGACGGCAGCACTGGTCGCGGCAGGCATTGGCCTTGCCGTGCTGCTGAGCCCCGAGGTCCGCGCGGCCGATCCGGATCTGCAGGCCCTCAAGGGGCTGAGCCTGGAGCAGCTCGCCGACCTGCAGGTCTCCATCGTCTCCAAGCGCCCGGAGCGCCTCGCGGACAGCGCCGCCGCCGTCTACGTCTTGACCGAGGACGATATCCGGCGCAGCGGCTACACCAGCATCCCGGAGCTGCTGAGGTTGATCCCAGGCTTCAATGTGGCCCGCATCGATACCGCCGAGTGGGCCATCACCACGCGCGGGTTCAACGGGCGCTTCGCCAACAAGCTGCAGGTGATGATCGATGGGCGCAGCGTCTACACGCCGCTCTTCTCGGGCGTGTTCTGGGAGGCCTTCGATACCCTGTTGGAAGACATCGAACGCATCGAGGTCATCCGCGGTCCGGGCGCCTCCTCCTGGGGCGCCAATGCCGTGAACGGCGTGGTCAACATCATCACCAAGCACGCCGCCGAGACCCAGGGCACACTGATCTCCGGCTATGCGGGTAACGCGCAGCGCGGCGGCGCGGCCCGCTATGGCGCGCCCGTCGGCGAGCATGGCTACCTCAGGCTCTACGCCAAGTATGACGACCGGCTCGCCGAGCCCAATCTGGTCGAGCCCAATCTGACCGGGCTCCTGGACGACGACGATTTCTCCGCAAGCAGACTCGGCTTCCGCGGCGACTGGGATCTCGCCCCAACGGACAACCTCACCCTGCAGGGCGACGTTCAGTCCAGCGACGCGGAGGATCCCTGGCTCTCCGGCGGCAACCTCATGCTGCAATGGGATCATGCGCGTGCCTCGGGCGCGACCGACACCCTGCGCATCTACTACGACCGCTCGGATCTGGAGACAGGCATCGACAACGAGAACCTGACCGAGGATCTCGACACCATCGAGACGGAATACCGGCACCGCTTCGCTACCCTGGGCCGCCATGATCTCAACGCCGGTCTCGGCTATCGCTGGTACAACAGCCGCATCGACGGCTCCGACCTCAATGGGGCCGATCCGGCGGAGCGCCAATTCGATCTCTTGAGCGCCTTCGTCCAGGATGAGATCCGGCTGCTCGCGGAGCGTTGGTACCTGACGCTGGGCACCAAGCTCGAACACAACGACTTCACCGGCTTCGAGATCCAACCCAGCATTCGCACCCGCTGGAACCCGCGGCCGGACGCAACCCTGTGGGCGGCCGTTTCGCGTGCGGTCCGCACGCCCTCGCGCGGGGAGCTGGATCTGTTTGGCGAGAGCGCCGCGCTGAGCGGGGACAGCGCCGTGCTTGGGTTGCCGATCGTCTTCCGCTCCACCGGGGTCAGCGTCATGGAGAGCGAGACCCTGAACGCCTACGAGGCGGGTTGGCGCTGGCGTCCGACGCCGGTGCTCGGGTTCGACCTGGCGCTCTTCTACAACGACTACGATGAGCTGCGCACCCTGGAGCTGTCCGCCGCCGAGCTGAGTCTGGTCCCCTATCCGCGTTGGGTCATCGACACCACGCCTGACAATCGGCTGAAGGGACAGACCTATGGGGCCGACCTAGTCGTCGATTGGCGTCCAAGCGACACCCTGAAGCTGCAGGCCTGGTACTCACTGATGCGCATGGATCTGCAGCCCGACGCGGTCAGCACGGACCCGGAGGCCGCTGTCCTGGCCGGGCGCTATCCGCAGCAGGAGGCCGGGCTGCGGGCCGGGCTGGACCTGCGCAGCGACCTGGAGCTGGACCTCTACGCGCGGTTCGTGGATCAGTTGCCGGACTTCGACGTGGATGCCTATCTGGAGCTCGACGCCCGCCTTGCCTGGCGGCTGGATCCAAAGGTCACGGTCGCGCTGGTTGGGCGAAATCTACTCAATCCCAGCCATCTCGAGTACGGGGACGAGACCCTGGGCGGCACACCGCACCTGATTGCCCGCGAGGTGATGCTACGTATCGACATTCGATATTGATGAGCATTGAGCAGGACGCCAGCGGTCATTGAAGGGACGAACCGTGCGCCGATCCAGATGGTTTCAGCCTGACCCCCCGGGCAACGACAAGCGGGCATCCGTCGCCTGGCGGCGGATCGCGCCCGTCTGTCTGGGTCTGGTATTGAGCTGCGCTCCCGCGGGCGCTCCGCGCACCGAGAGCTTCTCCGAGATCGAGGTGCGCGCCGTCTATCTCTACAACTTCGCCGCCTTCGTCGACTGGCCGGCGAGTGCCTTCGAAACGTCCAGTGCTCCCTTGCGCTACTGCGCACTGGCGATCCCGGCGCTGCAGGATGACCTGCGTGAGGTCCTATCGGGCGAAACGGTCAATGGACACCCGCTGGAGCTGATCGTCGCGGAAGATCGCGAGAGCTGGCGGCGCTGTCATCTGCTCTATATCGATCACAGCGCCCAGCCCCGGCTCGCACAAGTCCTGGCCGCCACGCGCGGTCGGCCCGTGCTGACGGTGAGCGACTCAGAGGCATTCGCGCGCGAGGGCGGCATGATTGGCCTGGTCCGCAAGGGCGGCAGGCTGCGCACCTTCATCAACCGCGATGCGGCCATGCGGGCCGGCATCCGCATCAGCTCCAAGCTGCTGCGGATCGCGACCCTGGTCTCGGAACGGCGCCAGTCGCCATGAGCCCCGGCGGGTGTCCTGCCGGGACTCATGGCGACTGGCGGGCGGCGCAAGTGTGTGCTGGTGCGCGGAATTCGCTCGACCTGGCGCGCCTTGTTGATGGCGGTCACACCTCGATGTCACCCGCATTGCCCGGCCAGGCCGCTGCACCTAGGATGATGATTAGAGGGGTCAGGTTGCGTATCTTTGGTGTCGAGACACGCGTCGCGGGATCCCTTGAGTCGCTGACGGACGCCGTGCCGCCGAGAGCCTTGGCGGGTGGCTGTCTGTCCGCCGTCTGATCGGGGCGGCGTCGATCATCCTTCGGTTGCGCCAGGCAAAGCCTGGAAGGAGAGGAAGATAGCGAACGGATAAGCAAATCGGAAACTCCTTGTTGCGGCCCACCGGGTGCAAGTCCCGAGCCGGTAAGGATTGGCCATCCACCGGAACCGAGTGTGGCGTGGTTCGGGAGTGATCCCGCCTGCGAAGCGAACACAGGGGGCGTGTAGGCTGTGTGATAGAGCCCCGAAACTGATGCCAGCGGAGCCGACGTAGTCCGAACATCGGAAGGCAACAGTCTCGACATCGTAACGGCCTGATGTCGAGACTCCGCCGGGGTCTGAGAGCAGGGCATGCACGCACGGGTCGCCCAGGAACCTGGGAGGGCTCAGTCGTTCCTTGTCCGTGACGCGGTGCGGGCGCCGCGGAAGAAGCNTGGGGAACGCACCCGAGCGGACCCACGGGAGGGAAGCGGCCGATCGGTTGAGACACCGTCTGGAGGGACAGATGGCGCAAACATTGGGTTGCGAGACCATCACAACGAAACAAGAGACGATCGCGAACTTGGCGAGAGAGGCGCCGGGGATGGTGCTGACCACGCTGGCGCACCACATCGACCTGATGTGGCTGGAAGAGGCGTACCGGCGCACGCGCAAGGACGGCGCGGTGGGTGTGGATGGCGTCACCGCCGAGGCGTACGAGGCGCGGCTGCACGAGAACTTGAGCGATCTGCTCGAACGGTTCAAGAGCGGTCGCTATCAGGCGCCACCGGTGCGACGCGTTCACATCCCCAAGGAGGGAACGAAGAAGACCCGGCCCATTGGCATACCGACTCTGGAAGACAAGATCCTCCAACGGGCGGTGTTGATGGTGCTGGAGCCGGTCTACGAGCAGGACTTTCTGGACTGCTCCTATGGCTTCCGTCCAGGACGTAGCGCCCACCAGGCGCTGCAAGCCTTGTGGGACGGGGTCATGGACCTGCGCGGTGCCTGGGTGATTGACCTCGACATCCAAGCCTTCTTCGACAGCATGGAGCGAAGCCATCTCCATGCCTTTCTCGACTAACGGGTACGTGACGGTGTGATCCGTCGCGTGCTGGGCAAATGGATGCATGCCGGCGTCATGGAAGAGGGGGTCATCCACCATCCCGAGCGGGGCAGCCCGCAAGGGGGTGTGATCAGCCCGCTGGTGTCGAATCTCTACCTGCACGAAGTCCTCGACCGCTGGTTCGAGGACACCGTCAAGCCGCGCCTGCGCGGGCGGGCCTTCATGGTCCGCTTCGCTGACGATGCGACCTTGGCCTTCGAGCGGGAAGAGGGCGCACGGCGGGTCTTGGAGGTTCTGGCCAAGCGCCTGGCGCGCTTCGGTCTGACGCTTCACCCCGAGAAAACTCGCCTGGTGGACTTTCGTCGTCCGCCCTGGCGGCGAGGAACGCGGCGCTCGCAACGCGGGCGCAGCTTCGACCTGCTCGGCTTTACGCATTACTGGGGACGCTCCCGGAATGGACACTGGGTGGTGCAACGCAAGACGGCCAAAACCCGCTTTCGCCGCGCCGTGCGGCAGATCGGGCAGTGGTGCCGCCGCCATCGTCATCTCTCGGTGGCGGAGCAGTGGCAGACACTCGAGCGCAAGCTCAAAGGCCACGACGCCTATTATGGGATCACCGGCAACGCCCGTGCGTTGGTGCGGTTCCGACAGGCGGTCCGCCGCCTCTGGCGCAAGTGGCTGAACCGTCGTTCCTATCGGCCTTCGCTCAACTGGGAGGCTTTTGCGCGCCTGCTCCAACGTTATCCCTTGCCGCCCGCACGTGTCGTTCATAGCAACTATGTCGCGTAGCGACTGCTCAACCGAGGAGCCGGATGCGGTAGTCCCGCACGTCCGGATCTGTGGGAGCCGCGGGTGCATAAGCACCCGCGGCCACCCGGTACCAGTCGTCTTCGGTAGGGTGGACAAGCGCAGCGCAGTCCACCAACAACGGCGCGGGGTTCGGTGGACTTCGCTCTCGCTCGTCCACCCTACCGGTCCAACCGATGACCAAGACCGGTTCGGCGGCGTGTTTCGCGATTGGTTCGGAAGGCGCTCTCATTCTCTAAGAAAATCGAGAATCACGTTGACGCAATTTGGTACTTTGCATACCACTATAACGATACACTTTTGCTCAAGGCATCCGCATAAGAGAAATCATATAGTGCAGATCCCGCATGGCTTCAAGCCGTCTTGAGCAACACGCCGTTTTGGTGACACTTCGCTCAACGCCAAAAATCCGCGACGGGCTCCCGGTTGCGGCGGTTGCCGCTCCTACCGACCGAGCCCCGTGCTGGCGTTACTGACTGCACGGATCCCTTTCTCCGCCCCCTGCTCTCCAAGGAATCTCGACACGCCCTGCAGTAGCACCCGTTCATGAGCCGCGCCTCCGGCACTGCGATGCCTGGTCTACAATCCAGCCTCAAACCAGAGCAGCCGCAAGAGACGCCCTCCCTTGAATGACCTCATCCGCCTGCGTGGCGTCCGTCAGAACAACCTCAAAAACCTGGATCTGGACCTGCCGCTCGGCGAGCTGATCGTCGTGACAGGCGTCTCCGGCTCGGGCAAGTCTTCGCTCGCCTTCGACACCCTCTACGCCGAGGGCCAGCGGCGCTATGTCGAGACCTTCTCGCCCTACGCCCGCCAGTTCCTGGATCGCATGGACCGGCCGGCGGCGGACCGCATCGAGGGCATCCCACCGGCCATCGCCATCGATCAGACCAACCCGGTGCGCACCTCGCGCTCCACGGTCGGGACCATGACGGAGCTGAACGATCACCTGAAACTGCTCTTCGCGCGGGCGGCCCGGCTGTTCTGCCATGGCTGCGGACGGCCGGTGCGGCGGGATGCGCCGGAGGCGATCTGGGAGACGCTGTTGGCCGAGGCGGGTGAGGCCTCCCCTCGCCTGCTGATCGTCTTCCCCGTCGCCGTGCCCGAGTCGCTTGGGCTGGAGAGCGTCAAGGAGATGCTCGCCCAGCAGGGCTACATCCGACTGTTGAGCGAAGGCGCCGAGCGGATCGAGGTGATTCAGGACCGCATCCGGCTCACGCCGGCGAACCAGGGGCGCGGCATCGAAGCACTGGAGACCGCACTGAGCAAAGGCCACGGCCGCGCCCTGGTCTATCCGCTGAATGCCGACAAGCAGCCAGGCGCGCCCTGGCGCTTCTCCTCGGACCTGCACTGCGCCGAATGCGATATCGGCTACCAGGAGCCGACGCCCAACCTCTTCTCCTTCAACTCGCCCTCTGGCGCCTGCGACAGCTGCCGCGGTTTCGGCCGGACCATCGGCATCGACTGGTCACTGGTGGTGCCGGATGCCTCGAAGTCACTGATCGAAGGGGCCATCAAGCCCATCCAGACGGACAGCTATGCCGAGGTCCAGGAAGACCTGATGCGCTTCGCCCACACGCGCGGCATCCCGACCGACGTGCCCTGGCGCGACTTGACCGACGCCGACCGCGCCTGGGTCATCGAGGGCGACGGCGACTGGGACGACGGCGTCTGGTATGGAATGCGCCGCTTCTTCGCGTGGCTGGAGGGACGCAGCTACAAGATGCATGTGCGGGTGCTGCTCTCGCGCTACCGCAGCTATGACGTCTGCCCCGCCTGCGATGGGGCGCGGTTGAAGGACGCGAGCCTGGACTGGCGGGTCGGCTCCAAGGCACTCGCGGACCAGGCGATGGCGCCGGATCGGCGCTTCCGCCACGCCCGCACCCAGATGCCGCGGGCGACCTGGGACGCCCTACCGGGACTCAGTGTCCATGACCTGCTCTGTCTGCCGATCTCAAGCGGCCGCGACTTCTTCCAAGCGCTGCGACTCGACGGCGTCATGGACCAGGCGATGGACCTGCTGTTGACCGAGCTACGCTCCCGCCTCGGCTATCTCTGCGAGGTCGGACTCGGCTACCTCACGCTCGACCGTCAGTCCCGCACCCTCTCGGGCGGCGAGGTTCAGCGCATCAATCTGACGACCGCGCTCGGCACCTCGCTGGTCAACACCCTCTTCGTCCTCGACGAGCCGAGCATCGGACTGCACCCGCGCGACATGGACCGCGTCGTCCAGGTGCTGCAGCGGCTGCGCGACCGCGGCAACTCGCTGGTGGTGGTCGAGCACGACCCCCAGGTCATGCTCGCGGCGGACCGCATCATCGACATCGGCCCTGGGCCAGGCGAGCACGGCGGCAACATTGTCTTCCAAGGCTCGCCGGAGGCACTGCTCGACGCACCCGACTCCCTGACCGGCAGCTATCTCGCCGGTCGCCGACAGGTGGCCCCATCGCGCCAGCCGGAGCCGCCCGACGCGGACTGCCGCTGGCTCCAGATTCGCGGCGCCAGCGCCCACAACCTCAAGGCGATCGATGTCGCCATCCCGCTCGACCGCCTGGTGGTGGTGACCGGTGTCTCGGGCTCCGGCAAGTCGACCCTGATCCAGGATGTCCTCTACAACGCCCTCTGCCAGATCAAAGGTCACCCCGAGGCCCAGCCGGGCGAGCACGCGGCCATCGAGGGTCACGAGCAGATCGCGGACGTCATGCTCCTCGACCAGTCCAGCATCGGCCGCACCTCGCGCTCCAACCCGGCGAGCTATGTCGGCGCCTTCGACGTCATCCGCAAGCGCTTCGCCCAGGCGCCGCTCGCCAAGGAGCGCGGCTACACCGCCGGCACCTTCAGCTTCAACAGCGGCAACGGGCGCTGCCCGACCTGCGGCGGCAACGGCTTCGAGCACCTGGAGATGCAGTTCCTGGCCGACGTCTATCTGCGCTGCCCGGACTGCAATGGGCGGCGCTATCGGGACAGTGCGCTGGAGGTCAGGATCGGCGGACCCACCGTCGAAGGGGCTGCGCAGCGCGCCTGCTCCATCGCCGACGTGCTGGAGATGACGGCGACCGAGGCGCTGACCTTCTTCGCCAACGACAAGGATCTGCGCCGGGTGCTGGAGCCGTTGCGGGCGGTCGGCCTCGGCTACCTGCGGCTGGGCCAGCCGGTGCCGACGCTCTCCGGCGGGGAGGCCCAGCGGCTGAAGCTCGCCGGGCATCTGGCCAAGTCCGCCCGGCACAAGGCGCGCGACGGCGGGCTGCTCTTCCTGCTCGACGAGCCCACGACCGGGCTGCACTTCGCCGACATCGCGGTGCTGCTGACCGCGCTGCGGCACCTCATCGACAAAGGCCACTCACTGCTGGTCATCGAGCACAACCTGGACGTGATCGCCGCGGCGGACTGGCTGATCGACCTCGGCCCAGAGGGCGGCGACGGCGGCGGTGAGCTGATCTGCCGCGGGACGCCGGACCAGGTCGCCGCGCACCCGAGCAGCCACACCGGCCTCGCGCTCAAGCGCTATCGGGAGGAGCAGGCGGCAACGACGCGGCGCACACCGCGGCCCCAGCCGGCCGACGCCGTCGCCGACGACGCGGCGGCCTATCGCGCGGTTGCCGCCCAAGCGATTGAGATCCGCCACGCGCGCGAGCACAACCTCAAGGATCTGACGCTTGCCATCCCGCGCAACCGTCTCACCGTCATCACCGGCGTCTCCGGCAGCGGCAAGAGCACGCTGGCCTTCGACATCCTCTTCAACGAGGGCCAGCGGCGCTATCTGGAATCGCTCAACGCCTATGCGCGCCAGTTCGTCCAGCCGGCCGCGCGCGCCGATGTCGACGCCATCTTCGGCATCCCGCCCACGGTCGCCATCGAGCAGCGCACCAGCCGCGGCGGCGCCAAGAGCACGGTCGGCACCCTGACCGAGATTCACCACTATCTGCGGCTGCTCTATGTCAAGCTCGGCATCCAGCACTGTCCGGACTGCGGCGTGCCCATCGAGCCCATGAGCCGCGACGCCATCCTGGCCCGCATCCAGCGCGACCACGCCGGCGCGCTGGTGACGCTCATGGCCCCGATGATCGTCGCGCGCAAAGGCATCTACAAAGACCTGGCGGCCTGGGCCGCGAGCAAGGGCTGGCCGCTGCTGCGCGTCGATGGCGAGCCGATCGAGACCGCCCGCTGGCCCAAGCTCGACCGCTTCCGCGAGCACTCCATCGATCTGCCGGTCGGCGATGTCCGCGTCGAGCCCACTCAAGAGGCCGGGCTGCGCGACCTGCTCGCCCAGGCACTGGAACTCGGCAAGGGTCAGGTTCGATTGGTGCGGCTGGTCGACGGCGTCTGGGGCGCGGAGACGCCCTACTCCACGGCGCGCGCCTGCCACAGCTGCGGACGCGCCTTCGCCGAGCCGGATCCGCGCCTCTTCAGCTACAACTCCAAGCACGGCTGGTGCCCCGAGTGCTTCGGCGCCGGCCAGGTCATGAGCGGCTTCGATGCCGAGCAGACGGGCGAAGAGGGCCAGTGGCTGGAGGCCGATGGCGTGCATGCGCACAGCTGTCCCAGCTGCCGGGGCGCGCGCCTCAATACCGAGGCGCGCTCGGTGCGCTTTCGGGACCAGTCGATCGCGGATCTCTCCGCCCTGACCGTCGACCGGGCCGCCGTCTTCCTGGACCAGTTGAGCCTGGAGACCCGCGAGCAGGCCATCGCCCAGGACCTGCTCGCCGAGGTGCGCGAGCGCCTGCGCTTCCTGGCCGAGGTCGGGCTGGGCTATCTCACGCTCGACCGTGGCGCCCCGACCCTCTCCGGCGGCGAGGCCCAGCGCATTCGGCTCGCGGCGCAACTCGGCTCCAATCTGCAGGGCGTCTGCTACATCCTGGACGAGCCGACCATCGGACTGCATCCGCGCGACAACCGGCTGCTGCTCCAGACCCTGAGCCGGCTGGAGGGCAAGGGCAACACCCTGGTGGTGGTCGAGCACGACGAGGAGACCATCCGTCGCGCCGAGCACGTCATCGACTTGGGACCGGGCGCCGGCGTGCGCGGCGGCGAGATCATCGCCCAGGGCACGGCGGAGGAGCTGATCGCCAATCCGGCATCGCTGACCGGGCGCTTTCTCGGCCGCCCGCACGCCCGCTCGCGCCCGCCGCGTCCGGTCCACGGCAAGCTCGACTGGCTCGCCGTCCAGGGCGCCGAGCTGAACAACCTTCGGGGGCTGGACGTGCGACTGCCGCTCGGTCGGCTGGTCTGCGTCACCGGCGTCTCCGGCTCGGGCAAATCGACTCTGGTGCGCGAGGTGCTGGTCAAGAGCCTCGGCAACCTGCTGGGAGCCAAGCGGCCCGCCACGGGCCGCGCGCGCAAGACGGATCGGGTCGGCTGCCGCGGGTTCACCGGCTGGCAGGCGCTCACCCGCGTGCTGGAGGTGGATCAGACCCCCATCGGCAAGACGCCGCGCTCCTGCCCGGCGACCTATGTCGGCTTCTGGGACGCCATCCGCAAGCTCTTCGCCGCGACCCAGGAGGCGCGCATCCTCGGCTGGTCGCCGGCGCGTTTCTCCTTCAACACGGCGGACGGACGCTGCCCGGCCTGCGAGGGCCAGGGCATCCAGAAGCTGGAGATGAGCTTCCTCCCGGACGTGCGCATGACCTGCGAGGTCTGCGGCGGCAGCCGCTTCGACCGCGAGACGCGGGAGGTCCGCTTCAAGGGATTGGACATCGGCCAGGTGCTGGCGCTCGGCATCGACGAGGCGGCGGAGGTCTTCAGCGCCCACCGCGCCGTCCACCACCCGCTGACCCTGCTACAGGACGTGGGCCTGGGCTATCTGACGCTGGGCCAGCCGAGCCCCACCCTCTCCGGCGGCGAGGCCCAGCGCATCAAGCTGGTCACCGAGCTGGCCAAGGCCAACCCGAGCGCGGACGGCCCCACCCCACGCCCAACGCTTTATGTGCTCGACGAGCCGACGGTGGGGCTGCACATGGCGGACGTGGAGCGCCTCATCACGGTGCTCCATCGGCTGGTCGACGCCGGCCACTCCGTGATGGTGATCGAGCACAATCTCGACCTCATCGCGGAGGCGGATTGGGTGATCGACATGGGACCGGAGGGTGGCGATGCGGGCGGACGGGTCGTCGCCGAGGGGACGCCGGAGGAGGTCGCCGAGGGCAGCGCGCTGCCGACCGCGCTGGCGCTACAGGCGCACCTCGCCCACTGAGGTGTCGGCGCTCAGGTGTCCGAGGGCCGCTCGGCGAGCCTGATGCGATCCTTTCCGGCGCGCTTGGAGCCGTACATCGCCGCGTCCGCCACGCGAAACAGCTCCGGCATGTCGCCGGCGTGATCCGGATAGAGCGCCACGCCGATGCTCGCGCTGACCGATTGGCCGCCCCAGGCGAGGCGCCCGATGCGCGCTCGGATCATCTCGGCGACGGCGAGCGCGGTCTGCGCGTCGCCGAGCTCGCAGAGCAGCACCGCGAACTCGTCGCCGCCGAAACGCGCGACCACATCCTCCGAGCGGACGCGCAAGGTGCGCCCCAGCAGCTTCGCGACGTCCTTGAGCACCTGATCGCCGACCTGGTGGCCCTGGGTATCGTTGACGGCCTTGAAGCCGTCGAGATCGATCATCAGGAGCGCACAGCGTCGGCCGTGTCGGTCGGTGCGCGCCATCTCGCGCATCAGCCGCTCCTCGAACGTCCGCCGATTCGCGATGCCGGTCAGCGTATCCAGACTGGCCAACCGCTCCAGGTGCTTCTGACGGCGGCGGCGCTCCGCCATGACCGTGATGATGGCGCGCAGACCGATCGCCAGGAGGCCCAGCACCACCGCGCCGGAGACGCCCAGCGGTAGCAGGATCTCCGCGCGACGCCGATCGATGAATGCCCGTGGGACACGCGTCAGGACGCACCAGCGGCGCGGTTCGGCACCCATGCCGGCACTGATCCCAACGCTCATGAACAGGCCGATCTCCTCGACCAGATCCAGCCAGCGATAGGTATAGAGGCCCCGTGCGGTGTAGAAGTGGCCGGATGGCTGCTGCGTCATGCGCGACCAGGCGATGGGATCCTCGACCTCCAGCCGTCGCTCCTCGCCGCCGGGAAACATGAAGCCCCAACTCTGCGAGGCGTCCGGGGCGAGCAGCCAATAACCCTCCTGGTTCAGCAGCATGGCAACCCCGGAGGACATGCGTCCGACGCCGCTCAGCGTGTCGAGGAGGTCCTGCGCCAAGTAGTTGACGAGGATGATGCCGAGCGTGCGCCCGTCCGCGTCGACGACCGGCGTTCCGACGCGAATCATCGGCTTGTAGGGGATCTCGACGACACCCCGCTCGATGTTGAGGTCCAGCGCGGAGAGATAGACCTGGCCGCGCTCCAGCCCCAGGGCCTCCTCGAAATAGTAGCGACCCTCTTTGTCTTGAAGCGCGGCTTCCGCCACCACCACTGGATTCCCGCCGTTGCGATTGACGCGAACGATCTCTTGACCGCTCGCGTCGATGAACCGCACCTGATCGTAGACCCCCACATAGCGGCTGAAGGAGAGCAGTTCGGCCGCGCTCTGCGGGAGACGCGCGCGATCCCCGGTCGCCAAAAAGTCGCGCAGCTCGTTCTGCTCGGCGAGGATGAGCGCATCCGCGACCACATCGGTCAAGACGTGGCCGATCACCCTGGCCTGAGACTCGAGGGTCACCGCCTCCAAGGTCTCCAGCCTGTCGAAGAAATCCTCGGCAACCCACTCATAGAAGACGAGGATGATGCCGAGCGGCACGACGGCCAGAGGCAGGAAGAGCTTCCAGAATGACGGCAAGGGAGCCTGCGACAGGCGCGCCACCCAACGACGTCGGGTTCCGCCTTCACGTCCCACGGGGAATCCATTCATGATCACGAGCAACCAGTCAGACAAGGCACGAGAGGCCACCGATGGCATCGGCGCCACGGCAGCGGGTTCGCGATGGCCGGCGAGCACGGCCAACAGCAGGCCGCTCTGCGTGCTCGCGAGAGACCGGCACCCGACGTCGACCCAAAGAACCGAACGGCCGCTGACGACCCGTCGATGCGAGGCGCGCGTGGAGCATAACGTTCTTGACGCCGCTCAGACAACGGACCACCGGCGAACGGCCGGGGCCGTTGCGAGCACCCTCCGGGCTCGGCAGATCTTCTCGGCAGGATCCACATCTCCGACGAACGGGTCCGCCTTGCGGACCGCAATCGGGATCCGGCAAGGGACAGGCCAGACAAGATCAGGCACTATTCCCGTTGCGAGAGTGCCGATTTCCACTCGACTCTCCGCCGAAGATGCACGACGACCCGAACCAATTGCACGCGACATATGACAACCAATCAGAGCACGACCACCTTGAAATCGGCAGCCTGGACGACGCCGTCGAGCGCCCCCCAGGAGCGGCTTCGGCGTTACGACCGAATCCTGTTCATCATCCTGCTCGTCCATCTTCCGGTCATCATGTTCCTGATACCCATCGGATATGGCACCCAGAGCCTCGCCATCTATGCATCCAGCCTGGTCGGCCTCGTCGCGGTCACCGCCTATGTGCTGCTGCGCGGCACCCCCTGGTTCGGATTCATCTCGGGCATCCTCTTGATGACGCTCTCCGCCATCATGATCCAGACCCAGCTTGGCCGCATCGAGATGCACTTCCACATCTTCGTCGCGCTCGCGGTCCTGCTGATCTACAAGGACTGGCGCTACATCGCGGTCGCCGCCGCCGTGATCACGCTCCATCACCTCGCGCTGACGGCGCTTCAGCTCCACGCGGTCGGGATCGGCACCATGCCGATCATGCTCTTCAACTACGGCTGCTCATGGAGCATCGTATCCCTGCACATCGGCTTCGTGGTCTTCGAGGCCGTCGTGCTGATCTACTACGCGGTCCTCATGCGCAGGGACGAGCAGGTGGCGCGCATGCTCGCGGACGCCATCACCACCATCGACCAAAGCAAGGATCTGAGCCTGCGCATCGTGGACCGACGCAACACCCCGATCATTACCGCCTTCAACGAGATGATCCGCAAGTTCGCGATCCTGACCGCGGACGTGTCGAGCGCGGCGCAGAAGATCAAATCGGTCTCTCATCAGCTCGACGACATCGCCCGCATGTCCGAGGCGGAGATCTCCTCTCAGCACAACCAGACCGAGCAGGCGGCCACGGCGGTGACCGAGATGTCGCAGACCATCAATCAGGTCGCGGAGACCACCCAGACCGCCGCCGTGCTTGCCGCCACCGCCAACGAGAAGGCGCTCGACGGCCATGAGCGCTTCAACCATGCCGTGCGCTCGACCGCAGACCTGCAGCAGGTCATGGTGGAGGCATCAGAGTCCATTCGCCTGCTGGAAAGCAACGCGGTCAACATCGGCTCGGTCGTCGACGTCATCCGCGGCATCTCCGAGCAGACCAATCTGTTGGCGCTCAACGCCGCCATCGAGGCGGCGCGCGCGGGGGAGCATGGTCGCGGCTTCGCGGTGGTGGCGGACGAGGTACGCACACTGGCGCAACGCACCCAGGACTCCACCGCCGAGATCCAGGACATCATTCAAAGGATTCAGCAGGACATCGAGAGCTCGGTGGCCAAGACCGACTATGGCCAGCAGAAGACCACGGAGACCTCCAGCGAGATCCTGCGTGCCGGTCTGGCGCTCAACGAGATCCTGGAGTCCGTCGCGCAGATCAGCGAGATGAATGCGCAGATCGCCCAGGCCATCGAGCAGCAATCAGGGGTGGCCGAGGGCATCACCAGCAACATCGTGACCATCTCGACCCACAGCAACAATGTGGTGGAAAAGGCGAGAAAGAACCTGACATCGGCATCGACGCTGAAGAGCGTCTCCGGCTCCCTGATGCAGCTCGTGTCCGGCTATCGTTACTGATCACCAAAATCTCCACGGATGCGATCTGTCAACGGCAAACTGGATTAGTCCAGGTAAAATGCTCGGACTTAGTACACATCAACACGCCTCGATCGACAGCCGAACCCAGGAGAAACACCGCATGAAGACCGCCATTCTGATTACCGCCAGCGCCGCCAGCCTGCTCTTCGCCGCCGGCAGCCTCAAGGCCGCCGATGCGCCGGCCAACCCCAACGTGGACGAGGCCAAGGGCATCATCAAGCAGTTCGCCGGGCAGCTGCAGTCCGAGCTGAAGGCATCCCTGGACAACGGTGGCCCGATGAAGGCCGTCACCGTCTGCGAGAAGCGCGCGCCGGCCATCGCCGCCGGACTCTCGAAGTCCACCGGCTGGGACGTCAAACGCACCAGTCTCAAGGTCCGCAACACCGAGTTGGACACGCCGGATGCCTGGGAGAAGGCGGTTCTGGAGAAGTTCGAGTCACGCAAGGCCGCCGGCGAGGACGTCAAGACCATGGCCTTCGCCGAGGTCGTCGAGACCGCGAATGGCAAGGAATTCCGCTTCATGAAGGCGATTCCGACCCAGCAGGCCTGTCTGACCTGCCATGGAACCGAGATTCCCGAGGAGGTCGCGACCGCACTCGACGAGCACTACCCCGAGGACCAGGCGCGAGGCTTCAGCCTGGGCGACATCCGCGGGGCCTTCAGCCTGTCCAAACCCTTGTAACCGCTAGCGACCCCATGCCTCGGCCAGGGTCTGGAGAAGGACTTTCATGTCAGACGCGCGTTTCGACATCAGCTTCGACGGAACCCTCAAGGCCGAGGCCGACCCGACCAAGACACGCGAGCAGCTGCGCGCCCTCTTCAAGCTGGACGAGCAGGGCGTGGAGCGCCTGTTTCGGGGCAAGCCAGTCCTGATCAAGCGCGGTGTCGATGGTGCGACCGCCGCACGCTACAAGCGCGCCTTCGATGAAGTCGGCGCCATCATCCGGGTCACACTGGTCGAGGACGGCGTATCCGGCCAGACCGAGACCGATGCGGCGAACGATCCCCGGCCCCTAACGCCGGAAGAGGCATCGGGCCTCAGCCTGGCCCCAATGGGCGACTTCCTCGAAGAGGCGCCCGAGGTTAAGATGATCGAGCTGGACATCAGCCATCTGAGTCTGGTTCCAGGTCCGGAATGGACCCTCGCGGACTGCGAGCCAGATCCCCCTCACCTCGATCCGCCCGACACCAGTTACCTCACGCTGGCAGACATGGATGTGCCCCCGGACGACAACCAGACGCGTTGATCACCCCCGCCCCATGAGCACAGACTTCGACCACATCGTAATCGGCGCCGGCATCAGTGGCCTTGGCGCCGCGCACTTCTCTGCCCGTCGCGGGCTCGGCACACTGGTCCTAGAGGCCAGCGACCGTGTTGGCGGCTGCATCAACAGCCAGACGCTCGACGGCCTCGGCGGCTTCTGGACCGAAGGCGGCGGACACACCTGCTTCAACAGCTACGGCAACATGCTCTCGATCCTGGACGACCTGGGACTGACGAGCCAGGTGCAGCCCAAGCTCAAGGTCGGCTACTCCCTCTGGAAGGACGGCAAGCGCCGCAAGATCACCTCCGCCCTGCATTTTCTGGAGGCCGCGCGCTCCATCCCGCGCATCTTCAAGGCCCCCAAGGCCGGACGCAGCGTGCGCGATTACTATGGCGAGGTGCTGGGCCGCCGCAACTATCAGGATCTGTTGCGACACGCCTTCCAGGCCGTCATCTGCCAGCCCGCGGACGACTACCCGGCCGAGGCCCTGTTCAGGCGCAAGCCGCGCCGCAAGGACGTCATCAAGGCGTTCACCTTCGCCGAGGGTATCTCGGCCATCCCAAACGCCATCGCCGCGCAGAAAGGGCTGGAGGTTCGCACCTCGCAGTCCGTCTCGGAAATCCTCGCGGACGGGGACGGCTTTCGCGTCAGGCTGAAGGACGGCTCCGAGCTGACATCGCGCGCGCTCACCCTCGCGGTTCCGCCTGACGCGGCGACGCAGCTCATGCCCGCCGGCTTCGAGGCCGCGCGCGCCGCCATCGCCGACATCGGCGTGGCCGAGATCGAGACCCTGGTGATCGCCGTGCGCAAGACCGACCTCGATCTACCACCCACGGCCGGCATGATCGCCGTCGAGGACGCCTTCTATTCCGCCGTCTCGCGCGACTTCCTGCCCGACGCGCAGTACCGTGGCTTCGCCTTCCATTACAAGCCCGGCACACTCGACCCCGACGCCCAGCTTCAACGCGCCTGCACCGTGCTCGGCATCCGTCCGGAGCAGATCGCCGCGCAGGCGCGCATCCACAACCGGCTCCCGGCGCTGCGCAGCGGCCATGCCGAGCGGGTCGCCCAACTGGATACGGCCCTCGCCGGGAAGCGCCTCGGCGTCACTGGTAACTGGTTCATCGGCGTCTCCATGGAAGACGCGCTGACACGCAGCCGTAGCGAAGACGAACGCCTCTTCGGGAACTGAAACCGATCGCCGAGATGATTCGGCAACCGATTGGAGACGCCAGCATGCACACGACACTCATTGCCCTGACCTTGCTCTGCCTATCGACAGTCACGCTGGCCGAGGAAATCGGCAGCGTCTCGACCAAGTTCAAATGGATGGGACCCAACGACAAGATCGTCATCGAGGTCTTTCAGGACGAGGAGATCCCCGGCGTCGTCTGCTATCTCAGCCGAGCCAAGACCGGCGGCGTCTCCGGCGCCATCGGCGTTGCGGAAGACACCTCGGACGCCTCGATCGAGTGCACCCAGATCGGTCCCATCGATCTGCCCGACGCGGTGCGCTCGGGCAAAGGCGATGGGGACGAGGTCTTCAAGAAACGCACCTCGCTCGTCTTCAAGAGCCTCCAGGTCGTGCGTTTCTACGATGCGCCCCGCAACGCCCTGGTCTATCTGAGCTACAGCGACCGTGTCATCGAAGGCTCGCCCAAGAGCAGCGTCTCCGCCGTCGCCATTCAGCCTTGGACGAACACCGGGGCGCAACCCCAGGGCAAGACAGGCCAGTAGCCAGCGGTTTGTTGGGCCTCGTCCTCCGGCCCGACGGGCTAGAGGTAGCGCTCGGCCGCGCTCACGAAGTCTTCCCGGGGCGGAAGATCGCGCGGCGAGAAACTGATCGGCAGCATGACGAGCCGGCGGCCGAGCACGTTGTGCAACTGACCCAGGTGGATATGGCGCGCTGAGGGATCGCCGGGTGCGCGCAGGATGTTCATCGCATCCAGATCCAGCTCAAGCGTCGAGCCCCAGAGCTGATCCGCGGCACCTTGGAGCACCTCGATCAGCATCTCGAGATGGGCGTCGAGCAACCCCGTCTCTGCCCCCATGGCATCCAATTGCTGGGTGATTCCATCCAACTCATCCTGCAGGGCCGCGTGCGTCGGGTGCACGGCCTCAGGCGCACCGAAGCTCCAACCGCCCGTCTCAAGCGCCTTGAGCTTGCGCCGCAGCAGATCCCGCTGGCGGGCCAGGTCCGCGCGCTCGATCTTCGCCTCAACGATCCGCTTCAGCGCGAGGGTCAGCAGATGGTCGAAGGCCCGGCGCTTGAGGAGCCGTCGGGTCTCGGCCTCATCGTCGGTCGGGTCCAGGAAGCGGTGCGCCGAAAAACTGACGCTGACCTGGGCGACCTCGCGTTGCAGCCGGTCGTCCACCAGCTCGACGCCAAGCCCCTTCTTCTCGATGCATTCGGCCAGCAGCAGTGCCGTCACCCGCTCGGCGCCCGCGCCCGGACCCGCCAGGTAGTCGCGCACCTCCGCATCCCGGCCCAGGATCTCCAACATGCCATGCCCGGAGGCGAACAGCGCACAGAGACAGGGCTCGGATGCGTACTCCCCTGGACCGCTGACGACAGACCCGGGGATTGCCTCCACGAGATCGACGACGTGATCGATGGCCTGGATCACGGGTGCGCGCAAGCGCTTGCGGAACCCGGAGACGAACTTCAGCCGTGGATCCGTCCCCTCCACGGCCCGTTCGATGGCCGCCTGAATGAGCAGCTCCGGATAGGAGCCTCCCTGTCGATCATGTCCGCCGAAGATGGATTGGAAGAGCTTCAAGTGCCTCGTCCTCCTTTTGTTCATCGCCTTGAGAGATGGGAGCGCCAACGAATACCGGCACGGTTGCCGACGCACGCCGCGCCGCCCCCCGGAACGTGAAACCGCATGCACGGGAGGAGACTGCAGCGACAGAGGCCCGGCTGACCGCGGCGGTCGCACATCAGGCGTACGCTGGTCCGAGGGACGAGGCCCAATGCGACGGTGCATGTTGGGCCTCCTAACGTCGGCCCAACCTACAGCCCCTGGCTGGCGCGCATGACGTCTGGTCGCACCCGACCACGGTGCGCGCGATCAGCTCAAGCTTCCGCCCGCGACTCCGCGCCCGCCTCCTGCCCGCGCACGCTCGGCGCCCCGTGCAGCCTCTCCCGCAGCCGCTGGAAGACGACATAGAGCATGGGGATCAGGAAGACGCCGATCAGCGAGGCGGCCAGCATGCCGCCGAACACCGCCGTACCCACCCCGCGCTGACTCGCCTCCCCCGCCCCGCTGGCGATGATGAGCGGGACCAGACCCAGGATGAAGGCGAAGCTGGTCATGAGCACCGCCCGGATCCTCAGGCGTGCCGCGTTGGCCGCGGCATCCAGGATGGACTTGCCGCTCGCGCGCTCCTCCATGGCGAACTCGACGATGAGGATGGCGTTCTTACTCGCGAGACCAATGAGCACCACGATGCCGACCTGGGCATAGAGGTCGTTGGGCAGGTGGGCGATCAAGAGGGCCGTCATGGCCCCCAGCACGCCAATGGTGACGGACAGTAGCACCGCCGCCGGCATCGACCAGCTCTCATAGAGCGCGACCAGAAAGAGATAGGCGAAGAGCACCGCCAGCCCCAGCACCATGGGCGTCTTGCCCCCGGCCTCCTTCTCCTGGAAGGCGGTGCCGGTCCACTCGTAACCATAGCCACTCGGTAGAGTGGTGAGGGAGAGCCCTTCCATCGCCGCGAGCGCGTCGCCCGAGCTGCGGCCCGGCGCGGGACCGCCCTGAATCGTGACGCTGCGATAGTTGTTGTAGCGCTGAAGCAGCTGCGGCCCGAGGATGAGCTCGGGTGACATCAGGGCGCGGATCGGGATCATCTCGCCCTGGCTGTTGCGGACATGGATGCGGTAGACGTCGTCGAAACTCTTGCGGTCGGCCTCCTCGCCCTGCACCTGGACCTGCCAGACCCGCCCGAACTTGTTGAAGTCGTTGACATAGTAGCCGCCGAGCGTGGCTTGGAGCGCGGTGAAGATGTCGCTGATCTGAACGCCCAGGATCTGCGCCTTCTCGCGGTCGAAATCGAGAAACACCTGCGGATTGTCCGTCGCCCAGGTCGAGAAGACCGCCGCCAGTGCCGGATCCTGATTGGCGCCCAGGACCATGGCCCGCATGACACCGGCCAGCTCCTCGGGAGTACGGCCCTGAAGGTCTTCGAGCTGGTACTCGAAGCCGCCACCCGTGCCGAGTCCGATGATCGGCGGCAGGTTGAACGGCATGACCCGCGCGCTCGGCATCCCGGCGGTTTCGGCGCGGATCCGCCCGAGCACGGCCGTCACCTTGAGATCCGGCGTCGGTCGTTCCTCGAAGGGCTTGAGTCGCCCAATCAGGGTTGCGCTATTGGACTGGATGCTGCCGTCCAGGATGCTGTAGCCCGGCACGGTGAGCACATGCAGGACCGCGGGGTCTTTCAGAACCAGCTGCTCGATCTGCTTGACCACCTCCAAGGTCCGGTTGACGGAGGCGCCTTCCGGCAATTGGATCTGCGCCATGAAGGCGCCCTGATCCTCTTCGGGCAGGAATCCCGTCGGGGTGACCTTGAACAGCCAGCCGGTCGCGGCACCGGCGCCGGCGACCAGCAGCAGGACGATCAGCGCGAAACGCACCAGCCGCCTGACGACGGCGGCGTAGCCATCGCGCACCCGATCGATGCCACCCATCACGTAGCGCATGACGCCGCGCTTGTGGTGGGTCGGCTTGAGCAGGATGGCGCACAGGGCCGGCGACAGCGTCAGCGCGTTGATCGCGGAGATCAGCATGGAGAAGGCGACCACCGCCGCGAACTGCTGGAAGAGCTGCCCGGTGATTCCGGGGATAAAGGCGACCGGCAGGAAGACCGACAGCAGCACCAGGGTGATGGCGATGATGGGCCCGGTGATCTGGCCCATCGCCTTCTTGGCGGCCTCGCGCGGTGGCAGACCCTCCTCTTCCATGATGCGCTCGACGTTCTCCACCACCACGATCGCGTCGTCCACCACGATCCCGATGGCCAGGACGATCGCCAGCAGCGAGATGGTGTTGGCCGAGAAACCGATGGCGAGCAGGAAGGCGAAGGTTCCGATCAGCGCCACCGGCACGGCGATCAATGGAATCAGGGTCGCGCGCCAACTGCCGAGAAAGAGAAAGACCACCAGAATGACCAGGGCGAAGGCTTCGAACAGGGTATGGACGACCTTCTCCAGACTCGCCTTCACGAAGTCCGTGGTGTCGTAGACGACGGTGTAGTCCATGTCGTCCGGGAAGCGTTGCGAGAGCCGCTCCATCGCCGCCTTGATGCCGTCGCCGACGGCCACCGCGTTGGCGCCGGGCGCCAGGTAGATGGCCATGCCGGCGGTATCCTTGCCGTCCAGCCGACTGACCGAATCCGACTGCTTGGAGCCCAGCTCCACGCGACCGATGTCCTTCACCAGCACCGTCGAGCCGTCCGGATTGGCGCGCACCACGATGTTCTCGAACTGATCGACGTCGCTCAGTCGACCCTGTGTCTGGAGCGTGATCTGGAACTGCTGATCCGGGGTCATGGGCTGGGCGCCGATGCGCCCCACCGCGGCCTGAACGTTCTGGCTCTGGATCGCCCCGATGACATCCGATGGCGTCAAGCCGAGCGCGGTTAGGGAATCGGAGTCGAGCCAGATGCGCATGCTGTAGTCGAGCGGCCCGAACTGAAAGACCTCGCCCACACCCGGCACGCGCGCCAGGGTGTCGATGACGTTGATGGTCGCGTAGTTGCTCAGGAAGAGGGCGTCATAGGCGTTCTTGGGCGAATAGAGGGCCACCACCTGAAGCATGGCGGTGGACTTCTTCTTGACGGTGAGGCCCTGGCGCTTGACCTCCTCCGGGAGCTGGGCCATCGCCAGGTTGGCGCGGTTCTGGACGTTGACGGTGTTGATGTCCGGATCCGTGCCGAGCGCGAAGGTCACGTTCAGCGAATAGCTGCCGTCGTTGGCGCTGGCCGACTTCATGTAGAGCATGTTGTCGACGCCGTTCACCTTGGACTCGATCGGCTGGGCGATGGTCGACTCCACCACCGAGGCGCTCGCGCCCGGATAGGCGGTGCTGACCGAGACCTGCGGCGGGACGATATCCGGAAACTGGGCGACCGGGATCTGGGTGATCGCAATGAGCCCGGCGAGCGTCAGGACGACCGAGATGACGATAGAAAGCCGCGGCCGATCGATGAAGACGTCCGAGATCATGGCGAGGCACCCCCGTCGACCGGCTGCGCGGGCGCGACCTTCACCGCATGGCCAGGCCGCACCTTCTGCACGCCCTGGCTGATCACCAGGTCGCCCACCTCGATCCCCTTGGTCACGGCGATGTCGGCCCCCTTGCTCTGCCCGGTCTCGACCCGCCTGACCTGCGCCTTGCTCTCGGCGTCGACGACGAGCACGAAGACGCCCTGCTGATCCACCTGCAGCGCCGATTGCGGGATCATGATGGCCGACTGCGGCTCGGCGCTCTGCAGCAACACGCCGATGTACTGGCCGTCGACCAGCAGGCCGTCCGGGTTGGGCAGCTCGGCCCGGATGGTGACGGAGTCGGTGCCCTGATCCGTGGTGACGTCGACGAAGTCCAGGCGGCCGGGATGCGCGTAGGTGGTCCCGTCCGGCAGGCGCGCCCGCACGGTCACGTTCGCGGGGTCGCCGCCCTTGTCCGTGATCTGCTTGCGCGCCTCCAGCAGCTGGCGCTGGGTGACGGGGAACTGGAGATAGATGGGGTCGCGACTGACGATGGTCGCCAGCACGCCCAGGGACGGCGCAACCAGATTGCCGACGGTGATCTGCGCCAACCCGATACGGCCGGCGACCGGCGCCGTGATGCGGGTATAGCTCAGGTCCAGCTTGGCGGCGGTGACCGCCGCCTCAGCCTGGGCGATGCTGGCCTTGGCGACGGCCGCGGCGGCTTGGAGTTCGTCCACTTTCGCCTGCGCGATGTTCTTGGACTTGAGGAGCTCCTTGCCGCGCGCCAGCTGCGCATCGGCGTTCTGGGAGTCCGCCTTGGCCTTCTCAAGATCCGCCTCGCGCTGCTGGACAATGGCCTGGTACTGGTCCGGCTCGATCTGGAAGAGCAGGTCACCCACGGCGACGGGCTGGCCCTCCTTGAACCTGCGCGCCTGGAGGAAGCCCTCGACCCGCGCGCGCAGCTCCACCCGCTCCACGGCGACCACCCGCCCGACGAACTGCGACTCCTCCTCGATGGCGCGCGTCTGCGCCTTCACCGCCACGACCCCTGGGGGAGGCGGCTCCTGGGCCGGACCCTGCTGCCGCGGCTGACAGCCCGTCAGGGCGAGCGCAAGCACGAGCCCGATGGAGGCGACGCGCACCGCCGCGGCATCAGGAACAGGGGTGACGCGATCGAAGGGCGCACGAACGGGCAAGGGGCGTGAATCCAACGCCACGGTGTTCTCGAACATCTGCAATCCTCGTCGAAATGGGCGACAGCCCAATGCTAGTCCAAAAGCACGGACGAGGTGTGACCGAAAGAGGGTCCCGCGCGGCGCGCTAGCCGAGCGCGAAGACCTGACCCAGCGCGCCGGCGACGCGGGCGCGCAGGCGCTCGACCTCTTCCGTCTGGTAGTCGCGGCGTTCCTGCCGGCCCCAGACGGGCGCGGGCCAGTAGACGTCGTTGCGGTAGCGGCCGATGAGATGGATGTGCAGCTGGGGCACCAGATTGCCGATGGTCGCGACATTGAGCTTGTGCGGCTGGAACTCGCGCTCGATGAAGTCGCAGATCAGGTCCATCTGCGCGCGGACCTCCTGCCTGAGGCCCGGCTCAAGCCGATGCAGCTCGCGGGCCTCGCTCTTGGGGACCAGGATCAGCCAGGGCAGCAGGGCATTGTTCATGAGCAGCAGCCGGGTGCCGGCGGACTCGCCCAGCGGCCAAGTGTCCGTCCGCAGGCGCGGGTGCAGGCTGAAGCCGTCGATCGGGTCTCTGTCCATGGGCATCATCCGGATAGGCTCAGACGCCTTGGTCGCGACCTGGCGTTGAGCATGGGTTCTCCGCGCAAGAGATAGGTCGTCAGCTGGCTGGGCGGCAAGGGGCGCGCGAGGAGGAAACCCTGTGCCGCATCACAGCCTTCTTGTAACAGAAAATCCAGTTGCTCGCCGGTCTCGACGCCCTCGGCGATAACGCGCAGATCCAGCCCGCGGGCGAGTGCGATGACAGCGCGGACCAGGGGATCGCTCGGCGGCCTGCGGCCAATCTCACGAATGAAGCCGCGGTCGATTTTCAGGGTATCGATCGGGAGATTCTGCAGATAGGCCAAGGAGGAATAGCCGGTACCGAAATCATCGATCGCGACCCGCAGACCTTCCGAGCGCAGGAGGGTGAGCGTCTCGATGAGTCGCGCATCCTGCTCGAGCAGCAGACTCTCGGTGATCTCCAGCTCGATCACCGAGTCCTCGAGGTCACCGGCCACCTGCAACAGATGCTCGACCAACCCCTGCTGACTGAACTGACGGACCGACAGGTTGATGGCAACAGTCAATGCAAGCCCCTGCTGGCGCCAGGCGGCAAGCTGACGCCCCACCTCGTCGATCACCCAGGAGCCGAGCGGCAAGATCAGTCCGGACTCCTCGGCGATCGAAATGAAGGAGACGGGGCCGATCAAACCGCGCTCGGGATCCTGCCAGCGCAACAGCGCCTCCAACGCAGTGGTCTCCCCCGTGTCGAGATCGACGATGGGCTGGTAGTGCAGCACGAACTCGCCATGATCGAGCGCCTTGCGTATGCGTGCCTCGATGTCGAGCTTGCGCGAGGCGGCCTCGCCCATGGAGGGGGTGAAGTGCTGATAGTTGTTACGCCCGCGCAGCTTGGCGGCATACATGGCCGTATCCGCGTATTTGAGGAGCAGCTCCAGGGTATCGCCATCGTCCGGACAGAGCGCGATGCCGATGGAGACGGTGCAGACGATGCTATGACCGGCGATGCTGAAGGGCTCGCGGAACCGATGGATGACGCGCTCGGCGACGCTGCTTGCGACCTGTTTCACATCCGCGCCACTGAGAACGACCGTGAGCTCATCCCCACCCAGCCGCGCCACCGTTTGCCCAAGCGGGCGACCTTGCGCGCGAACGGACTGAACGACCTCATCGACGGCGGACTGCAGGCGCAGGGCGGCCGCCCGCAGCAGCTCGTCGCCGATGCCGTGCCCCAAGGAATCGTTGATGCGCTTGAATTGATCCAGGTCCAGGAAGATGACGGCGACCTGATCGTCGTGCCGGCGCGCGTTGGCGAGCGCGTCCGACAGGTCCTGATTGAGCTGCTGGCGATTGGCCAGTCCGGTGAGCCCGTCGCGGTAGGCCAGATCCTGGATCATGCGCTGACGGCGGCGGCGCTCCGTGACGTCACGCAGCAGCAGGATCACCTGATCGGCGTCGACGGCGATGAAACGCGCATCGAAGGCGATCGTCTCCCGATCGCCGGCGGGCAGCTCGATCTCGAGTTCGCGCACGGTCCGCTCGGCCAGCACCGCCTTGATCTCGCGCCGCACCGCCACGCAGACGCTCTCGGGCAGAAGATCGGCGATCCCGGAGGCGAGCATCTCGCTCTGCGCGCCGAGCCCGTGGAGGACGCGGCCCGGCTTGAACTGCAGGATGTGTCCGTCGCGGTCGAGGCGCAGCAGCGCGTCCGGTATCGCGGAAATGAGGGCGCTGTTACGCGCCTCGCTCACATGCAGTGCCGCCAGCGTGGCATGCCCGCGCAGCAGATAGCGCAGCCGGTGGACCATGAGGGTCCAATTGACCGGCTTGGCGAGGAAGTCGGTGGCGCCGGATTCGTAGGCCTTTTCGATGGATTCGACGTCCTCCAGACCCGTCACCATGAGGATGGGCATCAGCTCGAAGCCGGGTTTGCGACGCAGCAGACGGCAGGTCTCGAAGCCATCGATCCCCTCCATCATGACGTCCAGCACCACCAGGTCCGGCTGGAGCCCGTCGACCTGTCCGATGGCCTCCTGGCCGCTGTAGGCGCCCGCATAGGCGAAACCGAAATGATCGAGGCTATGGCGCGCCAGTTCATGCATGATGGCATCGTCATCGACGACCAGGATGCGTGGACGCCGATCGGGCGCTTGCGCGCGCTCATGCGAGCGGTTCGTCGATCCAACATCGCTCGACCGCTCGCCGTCTGGCAGCCAACGGCTCAAGACGTCGCGGGTCTCGCGATCGAGGCGTTCGACGATGGGCCAGATCACACCGGCTTCCAACAGGCCGGCGCCCTCCCCGCCAGGCGCGCTTGCGGCACGCTCCAGCCGATTGCACAGCTCGGAGAAACGTCTCGCGCCCAGCGACCCCGCCGCCGAGCGCAGCGCGCGCAGCGCCTTGGTCAGGGTGTCCAGCCGCTGCAGTTCGAGCCCCTCGCGGAACTGCGCGAGCAACGGCGGCGAGGACGCCAGGTAGCCGCGAATCAGAGGCTCGACCAGCTCCTGGCCGGACTCCAAGCCGGCCTTGGCGATATCCTGGAGCTCCGACTCTTCGAGGATGGGCAGACAGGCGAGGTCGTCCAGGTCACCCAGGTCGTCCTGGTCCGCCGCCATTGGCTGAATGCGGATCTGCGCGTCCAGCACGACCGCCTCGCCGCGCGCCGACGCCGACCAGCGCGCCAAGGCCTCGCGCAACAGCGCCAGCGAGATGGGCTTGGTCAAGTAGTCGTCCATTCCCGAGGCCAGACAGCGTTCCCGGTCGCCAGCCATGGCGTGCGCCGTCAGGGCAATGATCGGCGTGCGCCGCGCCGTCTCGGCGCTCGTCTCGCGCAGCCGGATGAGCCGCGTGGCCTCGTAGCCGTCCAATCTGGGCATCTGACAATCCATCATGATGAGGTCGAAGCACTCGGCCGCGCTGGCGTCCAAGGCGACCTGTCCGTCGGAGGCCAGCGTCGGCACACAGCCCAGCTTGCGCAGCATGGCCCCGGCCAGTTCCTGATTCACCCGATTGTCCTCGGCCACCAGCACCTTGAGCCCCAGGGATGGCGGTTCCTGGACCACGTCAAGCGCCGCCTCCGCCGGCAACGCGCCCGCCATGCCGGCGCCCGCGCCGCGGCCGGCCAGGCAGTCCAGGAGCGGTATCCGACGCACCGGCTTGGCCAGAGAGGCACCCTGGCGAGGCAAGGCGCTCCGGCTCGACGACCCGTCAAGACGCGCGGAGGTCAGCAGGACGGGCCTTGGCCGCGCCAAGACGGGATCTCTTGCGATCGCCTCCTCGGACACCAGTGCCTCCAGGTCCGGGAGGCTCGCGTCCAAGACCATGAGGTCGATGGGCGCGCCAGCCGCGTCGGACTGGCGCAGGATCGCGAGTGCCGCCTCCGAGTGCTCGCACTGCAGCACATCGATACCTGCCCGACGCGCGTAGGCGACGACGACCTCGCGCACCGCCCTGTGCGGCGCGGCGAGCAAGAGCCTGCGCCCGGCGAGTGCCTGGTGCGCCGGTGGTGCCGGCGCCGTCCACTGCACGACGGGCAAGGGCAGCGAGAACCAGAAGCTGGCGCCGCTGCCCAGACGGCTGTCGAGCCCGATCTCGCCGCCCATGAGCTCGACCAGCTCCTTGGCGATGGCGAGCCCTAGGCCGGTGCCGCCGAACTCGCGGGTCGTGGAGCCGTCCGCTTGGGCGAAGGCGTCGAAAATCGCCCGCTGGTCGTGTTCGGCGATGCCGATACCGGTATCCGTCACTTGGATCAGGAGATTCGCTCGATCGGCGGTGCGCCGGTCGATGCCGGCGCGGATGCTGACCGCTCCGGCCTGGGTGAACTTGATGGCATTGCTGATGAGGTTGCTCAGCACCTGCGCGATGCGACCGGGATCGCCCTTCACCTTGGCCGGCAGATCGGGCGAGAGGTAGCAGACCAGCTCCAGCCCCTTGGCGTGGCTGCGCTCGGCGAAGAGATCCACGACCTCTTCGATGCGCTCGGCGATATCGAGCTCGGCGCACTCCAGCACCAGACGGCCGGCTTCGATCTTGGAGACGTCGAGGATGTCGTTGATGACGGCCAGCAAGGAGCGCCCGGAGCGTGCGACCGCGCCGGAAAAGCGCCGCTGCTCGGCGCTCAGCTCGGTGCCGAGCAGCAGCTCCGTCATGCCGATGATGCCATTCATCGGGGTGCGGATCTCGTGGCTCATGTTGTCGAGGAACTGCGACTTGGCCCGATTCGCCTGCTCGGCGACCTCCCTCGCCTGCTCGGCGCTGGCGCGCTCGCGCTGCGCCTCCCGCACGGCCGCCCTCAAGTCTTGGTTCGCCCGCGACAGGTCAAGGGTGCGTTCGGCGACCTCCGCCGCGAGGAGCTGACGATGCTCGGCCAGGCGCTTGTCGCGCTCGCCGAGTTGGCCCAGCATGGCGTTGAAGCCCGCAATCAGGCGTCCGATCTCGTCATCCTCGCCCGGGGGGGCGCGCAGTCCGTAGTCCTGCTCGCTGGACACCCGTTCCATGACGGCGGAGAGATTGAGAATCGGCGTGGTGAGCGGACGCTGGAGCCGACCCGAGACCAGCCTCGCCAACCCCGTGGCGGCCAAGAGCACGCCGAGCAGCAAGACGAGATTGAAGCGCAGACTGGCATAGAGCCCGCCCAGACCGGCATCGATCGCCACCCAACCGATGCGTTCCCCGTCGAAGATCACAGGCGCGACAGACCGCAGGGCGCGACTGGTGAAGGCGTGCGTCTCCCGGTCGGCGGACAGCGCCGCCACAATCCAGTCCGGGAGATCCGCGGCCGCGGCGGCCGCGGCGCGCCCCGCCGAATCCCCGCGCTCGGGCGCATAGGTGGCGAGCAGATGGCCCTCTACGTCCATCAGCCAGCCGTGTCTCACCTCGGGCTCCGCATGCAACGCCTTGAGCAGACGTTGGGCCGTCTTGCTGTCGCCGAACTCCAGGGCCGCCGTGGTCGTGGTGCCGACGGCCTGGGCCAGCACGGAGACGTGCCGCAGGAGCGCCTGGCGATAGGACAGGGCTTCCAGCCCCAGCACCGCAAGCATGGCCACTACCAGGGACACCAGCGTGGTGACCATGATGATGTGCATCAGCTTCTTGCTGATCGAGTCGCGTGGCTGGGACTGCATTGCCGGATCTGCCCGATCGATCGCTCGTTTGACCATCTTCTTCCCAGAGGCGCAGAGGTTCACATGGCCCTCGTCATGACAGGAATCGCCAAGCGCCTGTCCCGAGACCGCTTCCGACCGTCGCCATCCGCGGCTCCGATGGCCTTGGTCATCGGTTGGACCGGTAGGGTGGACGAGCGAGAGCGAAGTCCACCGAATCCCGCTGGTACCGGGTGGCCACGGGTGCTTACGCACCCGCGGCTCCCACAGATCCGGACGTGCGGGACTACCGCATCCGGCTCCTCGGTTGAGCACACGCTACGCGACATAATTGCCGTCACGCACCCGCTGGTCG